>JADJWT010000001.1:3132500-3732500 GCA_016716225.1 Ignavibacteriota bacterium
CAAAATATCTTCCCATCCAATAATCATGAATAAAATCAGTAGGATCCATAACTCTTTTTCCATTTGCTCTTCCATCCAAATTTATTGAATTCCTATTTCCGGATGATTCTCTCGGAGAAATAATTTTTGTTCCTCCTTCATAAGAAATATAACCGGGTTCAACAAATAAATCATCTCTATGTGAATTTGTGTAATTATGTTCAACACAATCCAAAGTCCATTTTCTTAAATAATTTACAGCTTGTTCTGCTTCACAATCATTTCCAGTCATTACTCCATATGCAAAATTAAACCAAGCTAAATGTTCAATTCTTTTAGTTTCCCAAGATCTTTCCAGACTTCTTAAGTAAATTGATTTTAAATTTTGATCATCTACATAGCGGAGCAAGGTAAAATATGACCAAAATGCTAGATTGTCATCCCACGGAGCAATATTCTCAGGTGGGAAAGTATTTTTTTGACGAACTGTATGATTTAAATAACCCCAATCTACCAATTGCTGAAATGCATTTGTGAATTTTGAACTTCCGCAAATTGCCAATGCAGATTTTGCAATTGCTTGTGCTTCTAATCCATTTAAGCCTTTATCAACCCAGCCGTATGGATTGAGAAGATAATTAGCATCCCACCGACCCCAACGTGTAGGCTTTCCATCCATATCAATTAATTTCCAGCCATTATCTACTATATACCTTGCTATTTTTTCGATATGTTCTTTGGCTAATTTTTTATCATTTCCTTCTGCAATTAAATCATGAAATAATGTTACTGCATAAAAATGCGCCATAATTTCATCACTTGAAGTATCACCTTTCCAGTACCATTTTCCGTCTTTTGTTTGATACCATTTAGCTGGTAAACCCCCGGACCCATGTTTACTTCTTTCATCTTCATCCCCAGTTGGTGACCAAATTGCGCGTGCGATAAATCCATCAATTGGAGTGATTTTTTCAAGCCAGATCATTGCATAAAATGAGTTTAGTGCTTCTTGTTTTGCAGTTTCATCTCCGGTAACTAAATATTTATAACACATTGCAGCAAGATATGGAGCAGTATGTCCTCCGTCATTATCACTTATTTCCCTTATCCATTTATTATTTTTCTTATATAACATATGAATAAATCCAAGTCTTTTATGTCCCCAAGTTTCCAAATGTTGTTCATAAAAATCAACTTTCTTTTGCAACGTAAATCGTTCATAATTAATAATTCCAATTCCCTTATCAGTTGCAACACAAACTGTTTCATTCATTACAGATATATCATTTACCTTTTCTCCAGGGAGCCAATGATCTGCACCAAAAAACTGCCAATCATTTTCCAACTTTCTGATTAAACCTTTTTTTGTTCCGATCCAAACATCATTATCAAACCCTTTTTCTAAACAAGTTGTATTTTCGAAAGGTAAACCATTTTCTCCTTTAATTGTATAAATAGAAGCACCTCTTAAAATACCAATTCCACGATCTGTACTTATATAAATCTTATTCGCAACACTTAAAAAATCATTAGTATTAGTTGAAGGTAGTTTTCCCCAATCAATGAAATCTTGATTAACAATTTTTCCATCAAATAATGCAAGTTCACCAAATCTTAAAATATATAATGTTCCACTATAAGAAGTAATTTTTTGAATTGGACCAATATCAACCGGATCTGCATGGAGTTGCGTTCCATCTTCCATAAGCATTGTCATATTACTTGAATAATATCCGCCTTCCGGTTTTATATTTAGTAATTTATCATCATTTAAACGAAAAACATCATTTGTGGTTGCTGCATAAATTTCATTGTTATGTAAACATAAATCAACAAAAATATTTTTGTCAATTAATTTCCATTCATGATTTAGTTGAAATAATCCATTTCCAGTTAGCGCAAATAATAAATTGTTAAGAGAAATTATTCGATTAATTCTATTCGGTGAATTTTCAACTTTTTCAATTCTATCTTTTTCAATCCAGAATAATTCTGAATTCATAACTAAATAAAATTTTTCCTTGAATGAAGCTACTGAGGTAATTTCACTTTCAGTAAAAATTTTGGTTGAATATTCTTGTAAGTAAACTTTATCTTCAACCGTTCTCCATTGAGGATTATCATGTTTATAAATTTTTTGAGAAAATGTAATTTGATAAATGATAATTAAAATCATTGAAAATAATTTGAAATTTAATTTCATATTACACCTCACTTTAATTCAAATTTTCTTGAAAGTTATTTAAAATATATTCAGCTACATTTTTCATTACTTGAGAATTTCCTAAGTCATTTAAATGACGATCTTTAAAATCAACGCAAATCTCATCATTACCGCTTATCTCAAACATAAATAAATTTTCATTTGAAACTGTATTTTGCAAAAGTTCAATAAAATTTTGTTCAACTTTAAAGTAATAACCCCGGAAATAATAGCTTTTAACATACTTAACATTTTTACTGCTAATTTTATCAAAATCATTTCGTATTGGATAAAAGACAACCGTTTCTGCATTATTTTTATTTGAAATTTCTTTAATTCGATTTATCAAAGCCCTCGTTATGTCAATTGAATAATTATCGCGAGCGGATTTAGGAATTATGTAAGGAGTAAAATGACTTCTTCCATTTACAAAATCCTCATAAGTTAAAATTGTAATATTTGTTGAATCTGTAAGTTGTAAAATTTTTTGCGAGTATAGATTTAAATCTATTTCAAAGGATTTAATTTTTTCTTTCCTTGGAAATTTATTATGATTTGGTAAATCTTTAACCCAATCTTCAAGTATTAATTGCTCAAGAGTTTGTTTTTTATAATTCTGGATTGCAGAATAAAAAAGTTGTATGATAACACTATTCTTATAATAACTATTTTGAGTATAAAATGGTCCTTCCAAATTCTTGTTGAAAAGTTTAAATGTTGGTTTTAAATGACCGGCAATTTTTCCTACGTTTCTATCGGGAAATGTATTTTCCCAAAAATCGTTTTTGGGAGTTGACCAAATTAAAACCAAATCTGCTTTATATTTTGTAAAATAATTTTCTAAGGCAATAATTTGCTGATCTTGACCCCAACCGGATGCAGCTAATGAAAAAACTTTTACTTTTCTATTTGTAAATTTTGTAAGATAATTTTCTAACAAAATTTCTGGCATTTTATTTTTGGAAGAAGTTGCAGATTCAACTTGACTATCACCAAGTAACAGTATAACAAAATCATTTTGATTATACATTATTTTTTGTCCTCGTAATCCCAATTGATTTGGTTCATCATTTTTGCAATTTGACAAATTTCTTCTTGGCGAATCATTCCAACCCCAGCCGGAGTTAAGCGGTTCATAAAATAATCTTAATATAATTTCTGAAAGAAATAATAGAAGAATAAATGTGAAGAAACTAATTGATAGATTTTTCAGCAAATTTAAATTCATTAGTAAATTATTGTGGAAAATATTTTATAATATTTCAAAATTTTATAAATATAAAATGCTATTTTAATAACCGCGAATATAAATTAAAAAAAAATCTAATTAGAATCTTTATTATTTGTGTTAAACAAACGTTTTCATTATTATTACAATTAAATGAAGAATTATTCTGAATAGATTTTCAGATAAATTATAACTAATCAAAATACTATGTAATCTTAATTTTTAAATAACCAGCGGGATAAATTAAAATGAAAAATTTTGACAAAACTAAAAACATTGACAGAAGAAACTTTATTAAAAATATTTCGCTTTCAGCTGCCGCATTAACTTTTGGAGCAAGTAAAATAAACGCTAAAGATACTAACTTAGCAAAATCAAATACTCAAAAATTTAAAATGAATTTCGCTCCGCATTTTGGAATGTTTGAAAATAGTGCTGGAAAAGATAATATCGATCAGTTAAAATATATTGCTGATCAAGGATTTACAGCGCTTGAAGATAATGGAATGAAATCAAAATCGATTGAAGATCAGAATAAAATTGCTAAAACAATGGAAAATCTAAATTTGGCCATGGGTGTATTTGTTGCTCATAATATTTATTGGGATAAACCAAATTTAGCAAGTGGAAATATTGAACTAAGAAATGAATTCTTAAAAGATATTAAAGAATCTGTAGAAGTTGCAAAACGGGTAAATGCTAAATGGATGACTGTTGTTCCTGGTCATGTTGATCTAAAATTAGAAATGGATTATCAAACTGCAAATGTTGTAGAAAGTTTGAAACAAGCAAGTGCAATATTAGAGCCTCACGGATTGGTTATGGTTCTTGAACCTCTAAACTTCTTTAATCATCCTGGATTATTTTTGAAAAAAGTTCCTCAAGCTTATCAAATTTGTAAAGCTGTAAATAGTCCGGCATGTAAAATATTGGATGATTTATATCATCAACAAATTACAGAAGGTAACTTAATCCCCAATATTGATGCTGCTTGGGATGAAATTGCGTATTTCCAGATGGGTGATAATCCTGGTAGAAATGAACCAACTACTGGTGAAATAAATTATAAAAATATCTTTGAACATATTTATAATAAAGGATTCAAAGGAATTTTAGGAATGGAACACGGGAATAGTAAAAAAGGTAAAGAAGGTGAAATTGCCGTAATCGAAGCATACAGAAAGTGTGATGTAAATTGATTTAAGGAGAAATCAATATGTTGAATAATATGTCATTTTTACTTTTATATTCAACCTTACTAATTTCATGTTTCAATATTCCTAAAACAGAAAAATCAACTGCGGATGAAAGGAATTTTATTCCACCAAAAGAAAAAATTACATTGTGGAATGGAAATGATTTTTCAAATTGGACAATTTTTATTCCCGATAAAAATCTTGATGTTAAAACAGTTTGGAATGTTAAAGACAATTTGTTAAACTGTTCCGGAATCCCGATATCTTATATCAGAACAAATGTTAATTATTCAAATTACAAACTTACTGTTGTTTGGCGGTGGCCATCTGAACCGGGAAATAGCGGTGTACTCATTCATGCTCAACTTCCCGATGAAGTTTGGCCTAAATGTATTGAAGCTCAACTAATGCATGAAAATGCCGGTGATTTTTATGTAATAAATGGAACAGATTTTACTGAATTAACAGATAAAAATTCCAGACGATTACAGAAGAAAAACAATAATAGTGAAAATAAACCCGGAGATTGGAATAAATACGAAATTTTATGCAAAGGAAATTCGATCGAACTTTTCGTAAATGGAGTATTTCAAAATAAAGCTACTAATTGTACTGTATCAAATGGAACAATCGGCTTACAAAGCGAAGGAAAACCAATTCAATTTAAAGAAATATTTATTGAACCTATTGATTAAATTTTACTCATTTTATGTCATCAGATAAAAAAAGAAAATCGGTTTATTTAAAATTATCACTAATTATCTTTGGTATGTTTTTATTTCTTATTCTAAATTATGGATACGAAGAAACTTCATCAAATGAATTTTGTGAATCATGTCATGTACATCCTCAAGCAACACAATCTTGGAAAATTGGTCCGCATGTATATAATGAAAGCGGGGTTGCCGTAAATTGTGTTGATTGTCATTTACCGCCAAGTGGAATAGAAAAATTTACTGCAAAAGCCACAACGGGAATTAGAGATTTATATGGTTATTTGTTTAAGGATTCCTCAGATTTCAATTGGGAAAAAATGTCTCAGAGAGAATTTGCAGATAAACATGTTTATCAAGAAGGATGTTTAAATTGCCATAAAAATCTTTTCCCACCAAAGCTTTCAAAAAAGGGTGAAGATGCACATTTGTATTTTGATCAGAATAAAGAAGAAATTAGATGTATAAATTGTCATCTCGAAACCGGTCATTATCATGAAAAAATAGAAGAGGAAGCTGTTGATATTTCCAAATATGAAATTATTTATAGTGAAGCATCAAGAGTAGATTCATTCCAGAATTTTGTTGAAAAAATTCCAGGAACAAGTGTTGATTTTGAGATGATTGCAATTCCTTCCGGCAAATATTTATTTGGTAGTTCTCAAAATCTTGAAATCGTAAAAGAAAATGAAAAACCCGAAGTTGAAATTGAGATAAGTAAATTTTGGATTGGCAAAGCTGAGATAAGCTGGAATGAATATTATGCATTTATGAAAGAAACCGGCACAGAAGGAAGAACTGAAGATCAGTTAATAAAATCAAGGTTAAATAATGTTGATGTAATTTCTGGTCCAACTCCGCCTTATGGTGATCCAGGACAAGGTTGGGGAAAAGAAGATCGTCCAGCTATTACAATGACACATTTTGCAGCAAAAAAATACTGCGAATGGTTATCAAAAAAAACCGGCAAAAAATATAGACTTCCTACAGAAGCTGAATGGGAATATGCAGCTAGAGCAAATGTAAAAGGGGAATACTTTTTTAATGGTACGTCATTAGATTATACAAGTGAAGGTTTTTGGAAATCAATATTTGGTGTTGATACAAGTGTAATTAATTCGTATTGCATTTATAAGGAAAATAGTTTTAACAAAACAAATATGCCAAATTCAGTTAAACCAAATCAATTTGGATTAGTTAATATGCTTGGAAATGTAAAAGAATTTTGCTCCGATTTTTACTCAGATAATATTCATGAGAGTTTAAAAAATCATAATACATTTAGAAATCCGCTAGGACCATTAGAAGGAACAGAATTTGTAATTCGTGGTGGATCATACCTTAGCGATGCGGTTGATTTAAGAATAACAGCAAGAGAATCAACAAACCAAAAAACATGGTTGCGTACAGATCCGCAGGTTCCTAAAAGTATTTGGTGGTATTCAGATTGTAAAGATGTAGGATTTCGTGTTGTGTGTGAAGTTTCTGAAAGTATTAAATAAAACGAATTATAATTAAATATTTTACTTGAACAAAGAAAAGAGGTAAAATCATGTCAGAAAAATTAAACCGCAGAGATTTTCTTAATATGAGTGCAGTTGCAGCAACTGGAATAATTGTTGGATGTAGTGTTGCTTCTGATAAAAAAAGAACTATGGAAGAAAAAGTTTTTCTTGATCAAGCTCCGGATGGTAAAGTTTTAAAAGCTGGTTTAATTGGCTGTGGAGGCAGAGGAAGCGGAGCTGCAATTGATTTCTTAAGTGCTGGCCCAAATTTAAAAATTCATGCAATTGGTGATGTATTTAAAGATCGTGTTGATGAATGTAAATTAAAACTCAAAAATGAAAAACAAGAAATTGTTGCAGATGAAAATTGTTTTGTGGGATTTGATGCTTTCGAAAAAGTAATAAATTCCGGAGTTGATGTAATTATTTTAGCAACGCCTCCTCATTTTAGACCATTACATTTTGCAGCTGCAGTTGATGCAAGAAAACATGTGTTTATGGAAAAACCAGTTGCCGTTGATCCCGTTGGTGCAAGATCAGTAATTGCATCCTCAAAAAAAGCAGAAGCTCTCGGTTTAGTAGTTGCAACCGGAACTCAAAGACGTCATCAAAGAGATTATGTTGCAACTTTCAAAGAAATATATGAAGGAAAAATTGGAGAAATAGTTTCAGCAAATTGTTATTGGAATCAGAGTCAATTATGGTTTAGAAATCCTCAACCGGAATGGTCTGAAATGGAATATATGATTCGCGATTGGGTAAACTGGACATGGCTTTCCGGTGATCATATTGTTGAACAACATGTGCACAATATTGATGTAATTAATTGGTTTACTGAAAAACACCCAATTAAAGCAGTTGGTTTCGGATCAAGGCAAAGAAGAGTTACCGGTGATCAATATGATAATTTTAGCGTTGATTTTGAATATGAAAGTGGCATGCATGTTCACAGCATGTGCAGACAAATAAACGGATGTACAGATAATGTTTCTGAATTAGTTTTTGGTTCTCAAGGTTATACAAATTGCAGAAATAAAATATTTGATTCAAAAGGAAATGTAATTTGGGAATATCAATATCCCAAAATTGAAGGGGTTGAGAAAAACGAATCCGTAAAGGTTTCGCCATATGTGCAAGAACATATTGATCTTGTTCAAGCCATAAGAGAAAATAAGCCATTTGTCGAAGCTGAAAATACAGCAATTTCAACAATGTGTGCAATTATGGGAAGAATGTCTGCTTATTCCGGTAAAGAAGTTACATGGGATGAAGTTATGAATTCTGATTTAAAATTAGGTCCGGATGTTTATGAATTAGGGAAAGTTAATATTGAAAAAATAATTCACATTCCAGGAATTGCATAAAATATTTTCTTGAAAACTGTTTTGCAAAAAATATATATCTACTTTTTAGGTATTCATATTTTACTTTTTGGTATTTCAATTTTCGCACAAGAAAATTTGAAAATAAGAAATTTAAAATGTGAATACCTTTCTTCTCCCATTAATATTGATGTTACAAATCCTAGATTAAGCTGGATTATCAAATCTGAAGAAAGAGGGCAAACTCAAACTGCATATCAAATTTTCGTTTATTCAGACAAGGAATTAACTAGCGAAGTTTGGAATTCGGGGAAAATATTTTCATCGGATAATTCACAAATTATTTACAATGGAAAAAATCTAAAATCCAATTCTCAATATTTTTGGATGATAAAAATTTGGGATAAATATGCAAAGGAATACAAAAGTGGTGTTGAAGAATTTTGGACTTCAATTCTTGATTCTACACTTTGGAAGGCAAATTGGATTGGGGCAAATTCTCATACAGAATATTTTCCTAAAAACGGATTTTTTCAAGATCCAAATGAACAATATGAATTGCCCGATACAATTCAGCACGAAGGAAATTCGATATATCTAAGAAATGAATTTGAAATAAAAAATAAAATTAAAACTGCAAGAGTTTTTGTAACCGGTTTAGGTTTTTACGAATTCTACCTTAATGGAAAGAGAATTGGCGATCATTTTCTTGCACCGGCAAAAACTAATTATAGAAAAGAAGTTTTATATGTTACATATGATGTTACTAACAATTTAGAAAATGGAAAAAATGCTATTGGAATTCATTTAGGAAATGGATGGTTTAATCCTTACAAAAAATGGTGGCAACAATATAGAATGCAATGGTTTGGAGCTAAGCGGGCGTTGATGCAAATGCATATTGAATATGAAAATGGTAAAACTGAAATTATTACATCGTCGGGAAAATGGAAATATGAAAAAGGTCCGGTATTACATAATTGCATTTACGATGGTGAAACAATCGATGCAAATCTGGAAATTAAAGGTTGGAATAAAATTGGATTTGATGATTCAAAATGGAAAAATGTAAAAATTCTTTCATCAACGGATGGAAAATTAAAATCACACACAATGCCGGCTGTTAAAATTATTGAAACTTTGAAACCAATAAAACAAATTAAATTAATTGATAAAAAATTCGTTTTTGATTTCGGACAAAATTTTACCGGCTGGATAAAAATTTCCATTTCTGGAAAAAAGAATGCAAAAATAAAATTACAATTTGCAGAAGATATAAATGATGATGGTACTATAAATATTACTAGTAATGAAAATGCAAAAGCTCAATACATGGTAATTTTAAGTGGTGATTCAATTGAAACTTTCCAACCAAAATTCACATATTTTGGTTTCAAGTATGTTGAAGTTTCAAGCAATGAAGATTTTTCAATTAAAAATATTGATGGACTTGTTCTTCATACGGCAATTGAAAATGCCGGGAAATTTGAGTGCAGCAATGAAACAATAAATAAAATTCATAACGCAACTATTTGGTCTCAGAAAAGCAATATAATTGGTTATCCAATGGATTGTCCGCAAAGAGATGAAAGACTTGGGTGGCTCGGTGATGCACAAGTTACAATTGATGAAGCTATGTTAAATTTTGACACTCCGCAATTTTATATGAATTGGTTGAGCGGAATTCGATCAAATCAAAATTCAGATGGCGATATTCCAATCATTTCTCCTCGCCCATATATTTGGGATGAAGGCGTTGAATGGAGTTCTACTTATATTATTCTCGTTTGGAAGTTTTATCAAAATTTTGGTGATAAGAAAATTCTTATTGAACATTATTCTGCAATGAAAAAGTATTTGGAATTTCTAAATTCAATTGCGGAAAATTTTATAATCAAAAAAGGTTGGATTGGTGATTGGGGAAGCTTAGTAAAAGGTTGGAAAGAAGGTGAACCGGAATCAGTTCCGACTGCATTTTATTTTTGGAATGCAAAAAATTTATCAAAAATTGCAAATGTTTTAAATAATAAAGAAGACGAAATTTATTTTAATAATCTTAGTGAAAAAATAAAATTGGAATTCAACAATAAGTTTTACAATTCTGAAACAAAGAATTATAATGATGGAAGCCAAATGGCGAATGCATTTCCGCTGTATTTAGATCTCGTTCCGGAAAATGATGTAAATTCTGTTTTAGAAAATCTTGTAAAAAATATTGTTGTAGAAAATAACGGTTATCTAACAACCGGTGTTCTTGGTTCAAAATATATGATTGATGTTTTAACAAAATTTGAAAGAGAAGATATTGCCTATTTGCTTGCAACACAAACCGGTTACCCAAGCTGGAGCGATATGGTTGAAAAATATACAACAATGTGTGAGTTTTGGACTTTAAAACAATCACATAATCACATAATGACCGGAAGTATTGATGCATTTTTTTATAACACGTTAGCTGGAATTAAATTCGATGATAAAAAACCCGGAAATAAACATTTAATTATTAAACCTTATTTTCCGGAAAATCTATATTTCGTAAATTCTTCTATCGAAACAATAAATGGTAATTTAAAAGTCAATTGGCAAAAAGATAAATATTATTTAAAACTTAATATAGAAATTCCGGTTAATTCAACTGCTGAAATTTATATTCCCAATTTATTTAGTAAAAGAATTTTTGAAAATAATATTCCGATAAATAAAGTAAGCGAAATAAAACTTCTTGAATCTTCAAACGAATTTACAAGATTATTTGTTGTTTCCGGTAATTATGATTTTATTGTAAAATAAGTTTGTTAATTAATTTTCTTCAATAAAAATCTAAGCAAGCATGTTAAAGATTAATTCCCTAAAGGAAATATTTTATGTATACTTTTTCATTATAGTTTTTTCAATATTGACCTTTGAAAATTATTTTGCACAATCTGAAATTAATTTTACTACAAAAGAAGTTGTAATTTCTTCATCATTGTATGCAGAGAATTTTGATTCTGTAAACCAATCAATTTCTATTTTATCAAAAAATACAATTAATTTTAATAATCCGACAAATCTTGCATCAGCACTTATTGGAACATCCGGTATTTTCATGCAACAATCTAATCATGGAGCTGGTTCGCCATTTGTAAGAGGTTTAACCGGAAATCAAACTTTAATTTTAGTTGATGGAATTAGATTAAACAATTCTACCTTCCGTTATGGTCCAAATCAGTATTTAAATACAATCAATCTTGCAGAAATTGAAAGAGTAGAAATTTTACGTGGGTCTGGATCTGTTCAATTTGGTAGCGATGCTATTGGAGGAGCTGTTCATATTATTACAAAATCACCAAAAATTGGATTGAAAAATAATTTATCATCCGAAATACAACTAAAGTGTTTATCTGATAATATGGAAAAATCTGCAAATGCTTTTATTGAATATTCTAGTGTGAATAGCGGATATTCTGCAAACTTTTCAGTTAAAAATTATGGAGATGTGATTGCCGGTAAGGGAATTGGTAAAGAGTCACCGTCCTCTTATAATGAATATTCATTCAATTTGAAAAATACTCATTTAATAAATGAAAAAATTTTACTTACTTATAATTATCAATATTTACAGCAAAATGATGTTGACAGATTTGATCAAGTTGATGAAAGAGGTTATGAATATTATAAATTTGATCCGCAAATAAGACAGCTTGCGTATATCAAAAATGAAATATTTTCTGAAAATGATTTTTATAAAAATATAAGTTTAACTTTTTCTTGCCAAAAATCTTCTGAAGTACGGAAAATTAAAAAACTTAATGAATTAAAAAGTACATATGAGAAAGATGTAATTGATACTTGGGGAGTAAATTTATTAGTACTTTCGCAGCCAATTAGAAATATGAAAATCAATTCTGGAATTGAATACTATTATGATTTTGTAAATAGTTTTGCAAAAGTAAATAATCTTGAAAATAATACTGTTGCAACCAAACGAGGATTATATTCCGATAAAAGTAAATTCCACAATTTCTCAATTTTTTCTTTAGCAAATTATGAATTAAATCAATTTGAATTTGGCGTTGGAGGTAGATTTAATTTAGCAAAATTGGATATAAATGATGAAGAGTTTGGAAAACCAAAAATAAATCCAAATGCAATTACCGGATATTTTTCTGTCGCATATAAATTGAATAAGATTTTAAAAATAATTTCGAAAGTTAATTCAGCTTATAGAATTCCAAATATCAATGATGTTAGTACATTCGGACTTTTTGATTTTGGTATTGAAGTCCCAAATAATAAACTTGCTCCCGAAAAATCAACTAATTATGAAATTGGGTTAAAACTTTTACATCCAAAAATATATTCTTCAATTTTTTTGTTTAGAAATAATCTCACTGATTTGATTGAAAGAATTAAATCAACATATAATGAAAGTGAATTTAATAATGGTGAAAATGTTTACACAAAAGTGAATTATGGCGAAGCTTATATTCAAGGTTTTGAATTTGATATGCAATTTATTTTACTTGAAAATTTATTTTTGACAAATAATCTAACTTACACTTACGGACAAAATACCACCTTAAATGAACCAATGAGAAGAATTCCACCAATTTACGGAGCATTTATAATTTCATATCATCTTTCGAATAACATTGAATTAAAGGTTGATTATTTATTTGCTGGTAAACAAAAAAGATTATCTTCCGGAGATTTGGATGATCATAGAATTGATAAAAGCGGAACACCAAACTGGAATATACTAAATTTTTATTCTCAATATTCTTACGCATTTTTAAATATAGGAATTGGTGTAAATAACATTTTTAATGAAGCTTACAGAACTCACGGCAGCGGAATTGATGGAATTGGAAGAAGTTACCAAATTATTTGTAAAGTTTTAATAAATAAATCGACTAATTAAACAAAAATATTTCAATCATAAATATCAAGTTTACCTAACAAATATAAAGTTACTTCCCAATTTCATTTCTTTCTTAAAACCTCAAATTTATCTTTAATCCATTCTTAAAAATAAGAGGATATTAAAGGTATTTCTAAAAATTAAGAGATAAGTTATAGAAAAATATATAATTAGTGTAAAAATCAACAAAAAGTTTTGTTGCATAATTGGCATAATTTTGGAATTAAATTCGAAATCGTTTTATAATCTAAAATAAAAATAGATAAGGGATAAAATGGAAAGACAGAAAATAACAATAGACGGCAATGAAGCCGCTGCTTATGTTGCTTATCATAACAGTGAAGTAATTGCTATTTATCCAATTACACCATCATCAGGAATGGGTGAAATGTCGGATGCTTGGGCCGCACAAGGCAAGAAAAATATATGGGGAACAGTTCCTCACGTTTCGGAATTGCAGAGCGAAGGTGGCGCTTCTGGAGCAGTACACGGAGCACTTCAAAGTGGAGCATTAACTACAACTTTTACAGCTTCTCAAGGTTTGCTTTTAATGATTCCGAATATGTATAAAATTGCCGGTGAATTAACTTCTACAGTATTTCATGTTTCTGCAAGATCTTTGGCTGCATCTGCTTTATCAATCTTTGGAGATCACAGTGACGTAATGGCAACTCGTCAAACCGGTTGGGCATTGTTGGCTTCATCTTCAATTCAAGAAGTTATGGATATGGCTGCAATTGCACACAGAGCAACTTTAGAATCAAGAATTCCATTTATTCACTTTTTTGATGGATTTAGATCATCTCACGAAGTTAACAAAATTGAACAATTATCTCTTGAAGATCTTAAATCAATGATTGATGATAAATTAGTAAGAGAACACAGAAAAAGAGCACTTACTCCGGATAATCCATTTATTAGAGGAACAGCACAAAATCCGGATGTTTATTTCCAAGGTCGTGAAGCTGTAAATAAATTTTATGATGCTTGTCCGGATTCTGTCCAAAACGCAATGAATAAATTTGCAGAATTGACCGGAAGACAATATCATTTGTTTGATTATTTTGGCGCTCCGGATGCTAAAAGAGTAATTGTGATGATGGGTTCGGGAAGTGAAGCTGCCCTTGAGGCAATTGATTATATGACAACAAGAATGGAAGAAAAAATTGGAGTTTTAAAAGTTAGATTATATAGACCATTTGCAATTGATAAATTTATTGAAGTACTTCCAAAAACTGTTGAAAAAATTGCAGTTTTGGATAGAACAAAAGAACCTGGTGCAATTGGTGAACCGCTTTATTTAGATGTAGTTACCGCGCTTATTGAAAATATGAATTCTGCTAATCCAAGATTTGAAAAATTACCAAAAGTTGTTGGCGGCAGATATGGATTATCATCAAAAGAATTTACTCCAGCAATGGTTAAAGCAGTTTTTGATGAATTGAAAAATGATAATCCTAAAAATCATTTTACTGTTGGAATAAATGATGACGTAACTTTTACAAGTTTAAATTATGATCCAAATTTTATTACTGAAGGGGAAGATGTTGTAAGAGCATTGTTTTACGGATTAGGTGCGGATGGAACTGTTGGTGCAAATAAAAATTCGATTAAAATTATTGGGGAAGAAACAGAAAATTATGCACAAGGTTATTTTGTATACGATTCGAAAAAATCCGGTTCAACAACAGTTTCACATTTAAGATTTGGTAAAAAAGAAATTCATTCAACATATTTAATCCAAACTGCAAATTTCATTGGTGTTCATCAATTCAATTTATTAGAAAATTTTGATGTTCTAGAAAATATTGTTGATGGAGGAACTTTTTTATTGAATAGTCCATATTCAAAAGAAGACACTTGGAATAAACTTCCGCAAAAAATGCAGCATCAAATAATTGATAAAAAATTAAACTTTTATGTAATTGATGGTTACGCTGTAGCAAAACAAACCGGAATGGGAGCAAGAATTAATACAATTATGCAAACTTGTTTCTTTGCAATTTCCGGTGTTTTACCAAAAGACGAAGCAATTGCACAAATTAAATATGCAATTAAAAAAACATACGGTGGAAAAGGTGAAATTGTTGTAAATAAAAATTATGAAGCTGTTGACAGCACTTTGGCTCATTTACATAAAATTGAAATTCCGAATGAAGTAACAAGTAATATTATTTTACCTCCAGTTGTTTCTAATAAAGCTCCTATTTACGTTCAAGAAACTTTGGCAATGATGATGAAAGGCAAAGGTGATTTAATTCCGGTTAGTCAAATGCCATTAGATGGAACTTTCCCTTCAGCAACAACACAATGGGAAAAAAGAAATATTGCTTTAGAGGTACCGGAATGGGACCCAGAAGTTTGTATCCAATGCGGAAAATGTGCAATGGTTTGTCCTCACGCAACAATTAGAATTAAAGCTTATGATAAAGAGTTAACCAATAATGTTCCAGAGACTTATAAATGGACTGAAGCTCGTGGAAAAGAATATGAAGGGTTAGCTTATACAATTCAAGTTGCAGTAGAAGATTGCACTGGTTGTGCACTTTGCGTTGATATTTGTCCAGCAAAAAATAAAAGAGAAACCGGTAAAAAAGCAATTAACATGGTTCCACAAATTCCATTAAGAGAAAAAGAAAGAGCAAATTATGATTATTTCTTAAATATTCCAGAATTTGATAGAACTAAATTAAACGTTGGTTCGATAAAAGGCAGTCAATTATTACAACCATTGTTTGAATATTCCGGAGCATGCGCTGGATGCGGAGAAACTCCATATGTTAAATTAGTTTCACAATTATTTGGTGATAGAGCAATAATTGCAAACGCAACAGGATGTTCATCTATTTATGGTGGAAATTTACCTACAACACCATGGGCAGTAAATCATGAAGGTAAAGGTCCTGCTTGGTCAAATTCACTTTTTGAAGATAATGCTGAGTTTGGTTTTGGTATGAGATTATCAATTGATAAGCAAAAAGAATTCGCAGAAGAATTGTTGAAAGCTTTTGAAAATGTTGTTGGTCATGATTTAGTGAATTCAATCCTTAATGCTGTTCAAAATTCTGAAGCAGATATTTATGAGCAAAGACAAAGAGTATCAGAATTAAAAGAAAAACTTAAATCCATAAATACAGATGAAGCTCAAAATTTATTAATGATTGCAGATTATTTGGTAAAAAAATCAGTTTGGATTATGGGTGGAGACGGCTGGGCTTATGATATTGGTTACGGTGGTTTGGATCACGTTTTAGCTCAAGGAAAAAATGTTAATATTTTAGTTCTTGATACTGAAGTTTACTCAAATACCGGTGGACAAATGTCAAAAGCAACCGGATTAGGTGCAGTTGCAAAATTTGCTGCTGCTGGAAGACCAAATCCTAAAAAAGATTTGGGAATGATGGCAATGGGTTATGGAAATGTTTATGTAGCTCAAATTGCAATGGGAGCAAATGATACACAAACTTTAAAAGCAATTCTTGAAGCTGAAGCATATGATGGTCCATCTTTAATTATTGCTTATAGTCACTGTATTGCACACGGTTATGATTTAGCAAAAGGTATGGAACATCAACAATTAGCAGTTGATAGTGGACATTGGCCATTATACAGATACAATCCAGAAAATGTGAAAGAAGGCAAAAATCCACTAAAACTTGATTCAAAAGCTCCAAAAATTAAACTAGAAGATTTCATTTACACTGAAACAAGGTATAAAATGCTGCAAAAAATTGATCCGGAAAGAACAAAGTATTTACTTGGTTTGGCACAAACTGAAGTTGATAAAAAATGGAGCCATTACGAACAACTGGCATCAATGGATTATTCTAAATCTAAACAAGTCTAAATTATGCCGCTAATTCATTTAGCGGCTTTATAAAAGTTTAATAAAATTTTGGAGAGAAAATGGATTTATCAACAAAGTATATGGGATTAAAATTAAAGAATCCAATAGTTCCATCAGCATCACCTTTATCACAAACCGTTGATTCTGTGAAAGCTATGGAGGATGCGGGTGCAGCAGCAGTTGTGGTTTATTCGCTTTTTGAAGAACAGATTACGCATGAATCCGGTGAATTAGATCATTATTTGAATTACGGAACGGAAAGTTATGCAGAGGCAACTTCATATTATCCCGAACAAGAAGATTACAACTTGGGACCGTATGAATATTTAGATCATATTGCAAATTTAAAGAAAGCTACTGATATTCCAATAATTGGAAGTTTGAATGGAGTTAGCAGCGGCGGTTGGGTAAAATATGCCAAAAATATTGAACAAGCCGGAGCTGATGCTTTAGAATTAAATGTATATTACATTCCGACAAATGTTAATCTTACCGGCTCAGAAATTGAAAATATGTATGTTGATACTTTGAAGGCCGTAAAAGATCAAATAAAAATTCCTGTTGCAATTAAACTTAGTCCATTCTTTACATCAATGTCAAATATGGCAAGAAGATTAGATAATGCAGGAGCTGATGCTTTAGTTATGTTCAATAGATTTTATCAACCGGATTTTAATTTAGAAAAGTTGGAAGTTTTTCCTAATCTTGTATTAAGCACAAATTGGGAAATGAGACTTCCACTAAGATGGATTGCAATTTTATACAGTAATATAAAAGCGAGCATGGCAGCAACAACCGGAATACATAATTACAAAGATGTATTAAAAGTTATGATGGCTGGTGGCGATGTTGCAATGATGTGCAGTGAATTATTAATGAATGGCGTTGGACGAATTACTGATATTCTTTCCGAATTAAAAGTTTGGATGGAAGAAAACGAATATGATTCAATTGATTTGATGAAAGGAAGTATGAGTCAAAAAGCCGTTAATGAACCAGCCGCATTTGAAAGAGCAAATTATATGAAAGCTCTGCAATCATACAGAACAAATCTTATTTAATTTCATAATTGTATATGAATTAAAAGCCATCTCAAAAGGATGGCTTTTTTTTTACTTTGTGAGTATTGGAATTATAAATAACTGTCAAAATTATGAATTATTTAATTTAAAGTAGTAATTCCAAAAAATGTGAAAAGTGAAATGTAGAATGTGAAAAATAGAATTAAAATTGTAGAGACTGGATAATTCATCTGTACTTTAAGTGATTTATGATATTCTTGTCAAAGAAGTTGCAACAATAGTAAATCAAAAACAAAAACCCGGTAATTATGAAGTTGAATTTGATGGAAGTAATTTAACTAGTGGAGTGTATTTCTATAAATTACAATCTGGTGATTTTATTGAAACAAAAAAGATGTTATTAATCAAATAATTTAAGTTATATTTAATATACTAATAATTTTAAGGAATCAATATTATGAATGTGGGTTCCTATAAATATTCAATTGTTTTATACCTTTTTTTCATTTCTACGTTTCATTTTCAGAATTTTAATAAACCAATTAGTATTGTTCCGGATTTTCAAGTAAATGAAAATGGAGGTTACAAATATTCAAGTCAAACCGATCCTAAAATAGCTTCCGATTGCGAAGGCAATTTTGTTGTTGTTTGGGAAGATGATAGAAATGCAGGGAAGGGGATTTATTTTCAATATTTTTCTAATTCAGCTATTCCAATTAAACAAAATATAAAAATTTTAGATAATATTTCTCCTTCCACAATAAGCAAATTTCCAAAGGTTTTAATGTTAAACGATGGTAGCTTTATAATAATTTGGTTTCAACTGAGTAATTCAAATTATGAAATTTGTTTTAATCATTATTCAAAAGAACTTGAGCAAATTGGAAATACAATAAAATTTGAAATTGGTAATTTGTATAGTGCCGAGTCTCAAATATTTATGAATGAATCGGGAAAAATCTTAATAGCTTGGATGGAATATAATGCAGATGAAAGTAAAAGTATTTTTGCTCAAATGTTTTCTTCAGATTTTACAGCTATTGGAAAAAGAATACTTCTTAAAAATGAAACGGAAAATCTATACATTGGATCTTATTCAATTTCATTTGATAATCTTAATAATTTTATTTTTGCTTGGAAAGAATGGAAAAGTGGAACACCAAAATTATTAATTCAAAGATTTTCAGAATTAGGTGAAAAGATTGGAATAGAAGTTAATGTAATTGATAACAATGCAGTTAATTCTAATCCATGTGATGTTACCATTGCAAATGATAGTAGCGGTAATTTCATTACAACTTGGTTTGACTCCAGAAATTCTATTTACTCAGTTGATGTTTATGCACAAAGATTCAATAAAGAAGGTGAAAAAATAGGAAACAACTTTAAGATCAATACAAGTGATTCTTATGATTCGTATACTATTGAAATTTATTACTCAGATTTCAATGAATATTTAATTACTTGGACTCAACATTCTGGAGACTTTAAAAACAATGTTTGGTATCAACGTTTAGATGAAAATGGAAATTTAATAGGAAATAATATTAAAGTAAATTCCATCCAAGATAGCATGAAAAATATTATGCCTACAATTACATCTGATTGTTTAGGAAATTGCTTTGTAGCTTGGGTAAAAGAAGAGCATTTAAGCGGACATTATAATTTTGATGTTTACTGTAAAAGTTTTGATATTAATAATAATCAACTTAGTGAAGAAATTAAAGTAAATGATGATGATGGAATTCCAGTTGCAGAACAATCCTCGCCGGATATTGCTGTGAGCCAAAATGGAAATTTCATTATTTGTTGGCTTGATTTTAGAAATAATTCTGGAATAGAAATTTATGCACAAAGATTTTTAAATGATGGAAGTTTTATTGGGAATAATTTCAAAGTAAGTAATAAAAAAAGTTATATTTTTTCCTCTCCGAAAATATCAATTACTCCTAATGAAAATTTTGTAATTGTTTGGATCCAAAATCCTTTAACACAAAATCCAAATGATTTTCCCAAAACACAAATAGTCGGGCAATTTTATAATTCTAAAGGCGAAGCAATTGATTCAAATATTATTCTTTCAGAACTTCCTTTGAATTATCAAAACGATATCGGTGTAATTTCTGCAAATGGTTTGGAAAATTATATTATATCTTGGAGAACAGCTGATGATTCAACAAATAATATAAAAATTTATTTTCAACTTTTTTCAAATAGTGGAATTGCACAATCTGATAAAATATTATTGGATGATGATATTAATTTTGAAGATCAATTTGTACCTTCAATTTCTGTTTTTCCTAATAATAATTTTATAATTAGTTGGCTTGCTTTGGACAAAAAAGATAGTACGGAAACTTTGTTTGCTCAAATATTTTCTGCAGATTGTAATAGAATTGGTGAAAAGTATAAAATCTCTAGTAGCGACAAAAGATTATATATTGCCGGTAATAAAGTTGCTGTAAACTCTGATGGAAGTTTTAAAATTTATTGGGTTGAAGCAGACGCAATAAATCAGAAAAGGTATCTTAAATTCCAAAAGTTTACAAATGAAGGAAATATTCAAGAATCAGTTAAAACTTTAGAAGTAAATAATAGCATTTATAATAGTATTTTTGAGCCATATGCAATTGATGAAAATGGGAACTTTATAATTTTAGATTTACAAGAAATTGATTTACATAATTACATTTACTATGCGCAACGTTTTGATAATGATGGAAATAAACTTAACTCAAATTTCAAACTTCTTAATCATGAAAATACAACAGCTGGAGGGTTTAATATTGAGATAAAAAATAGCAGAATTTATTCTACTTGGACTGAAAGTCAAAATGATAATGATAGTGATGTTTGGGCAAATATTTTAGATTGGAATAATCCGACTTCAATAAAAACGAAAGAAACTTCAGTAATACCTTTAAATTCAGAACTTTTCCAAAACTATCCAAACCCGTTTAACCCAACAACAAAAATAAAATATACAATTCCGCAAAACGTGAAAGGTGTATCAACAAATGTAGAGACGCAAAATATTGCGTCTGTACAGCTAAAAATTTATGATATTCTTGGAAGAGAGGTTAAAACATTAGTAAATGCAAACCAAAAACCCGGAAATTATGAAGTTGAATTTGATGGAAGCAATCTGCCAAGCGGAGTTTATTTCTATAAACTACAAACCGGAGTATTTACGGAAACGAAAAAAATGATTCTTTTAAAATAAAGGTGATAAAATGAAAAAAATAGTTTTTATATTCACAATTATTGCTTTCTATTTCAATATCATAGCTCAGACAGATAATAGAATAGTTATTGGGTGTATTGATAGTATTCAATCAAAAATATTGAATGAACAAAGAAAAGTCTGGGTCTATGTTCCTGACCAGGGTGCGAGTAGAATTTTTAGCCAACAGCATTATCCAGTAGTTTATTTATTGGATGGGGATGCGCATTTTTATTCAGTAGTGGGTATGATTCAACAGTTGAGCAGTGTCAATGGCAATATGAAGTGCCCCAAAATGATTGTGGTGGGTATACTGAACAAAGACCGAACCAGAGACCTAACTCCTACTCATATTAATGTAGAGCTTGATCCAGACCCACCATATGTGACTATTTCTGATAGTGCTTTCTATAAAACATCAGGTGGTGGCGAAGATTTTATCGCATTTATCGAGAAGGAATTGGTGCCACAAATCGATGCAAAATACCCAACAGCTCCATATAAAATGCTTATTGGACATTCTTTTGGAGGCTTAGCTGTTATGCAATCTTTCGTTCATCATATAAATCTATTCAATTCTTATATTTGCATCGACCCGAGTATGTGGTGGGATAAACAAAAACTATTGAAACAAGCACAAAAGGTTTTGTCAGAGAATAATTTTGATGGGAAATCCTTGTATTTGGGCATTGCAAATACTTTAAATGCAGATATGGATATTAAAAATGTTCAGAATGATACTTCTAGCAGCTTGAAGCACATACGTGCAATATTAGCATTGCAAGTCACTTTAGAGAAAAACAAACAAAATGGATTAAAATATAAAGGGAAGTATTACGATGATGACACGCATGGATCTGTTCCTCTTATTACAACTTACGATGCTTTACGCTTTTTCTTCGATTTTTATCCTTTAAAACTCTCCGAAAAAGACTTTACTGATTCTACAAGTACTTTAGTTAACAAATATCTAAGCCATTTTACCCAAATCTCGAAAAAAATGGGCTATGAAATAAAACCGGATGAAGAAGAGATCAATTCAATGGGTTATGATGCACTTGAAAGAAAATTCTATAAAAAAGCAGAAAGTTTTTTTAAACTTAATTTACAAAATTACCCCGAAAGTTATAATGTATATGACTCTATGGGGGATTATTATGAAGCCATAGGTGATAAATCAAATGCTATTAAATTTTTTGAAAAAACTTTATTAATTAAAGAGTATCCTGATACCAGAAAGAAATTAGAAAAACTTCAAAGCAAGTAAGAAACAGTCTAATACATCAGCTTAAATATATGCAGCCAGATTACTGCGTAAAGACTTTGATGTGTAAATACGCTACTTTGTAAAACTATTTATAATTACAATAGAACTCTTGCTTTTATGGTTTCTGGAATTGCTTTCAGTTCGCGAATAATTTCTTCCTTATGTTCTATACTATTAATGTCAATAATTACATAACCAATATGGGACTGTCTGTAAATACGGTGATGCAATATTAAGGTTTCTTGAGGTAAACACATTTGAATAGTAAGATTTATTCAACTTGGACTGAAAGTCAAAATGATAATGATAGTGATGTTTGGGCAAATATTTTAGATTGGAATAATCCGACTTCAATAAAAACGAAAGAAACTTCAGTAATACCTTTAAATTCAGAACTTTTCCAAAACTATCCAAACCCGTTTAACCCAACAACAAAAATAAAATATACAATTCCGCAAAACGTGAAAGGTGTATCAACAAATGTAGAGACGCAAAATATTGCGTCTGTACAGCTAAAAATTTATGATATTCTTGGTAGTGAAGTAAAAACATTGGTAAATCAAAAACAAAAACCCGGAAATTATGAAGTTGAATTTGATGGAAGGAATTTACCGAGTGGAGTGTATTTCTACAAATTGCAATCCGATGATTTTATTGATACAAAAAAAATGATATTACTAAAATAGATAAAATATTATTTACCACTTTTAAAAAGCTCTTCTAAAATGAAGAGCTTTTTTATTTTAAATTATGTTTTTATGAAAATACTTAATTATATTTACTCAAATTTGAAATTCTCAAATCATTAAATTCTTTAGGTGATATATGAAAAAAATTGGAATTCTATTTGGTCAAGAAAATACTTTTCCACAAGCATTTGTTGATAGAGTAAATTCAAAAAAAGAGAAGGGAATTATTGCGGAATTAGCAAAAATTAATGTTGTTGAACAAGGTAAACCAACTCAATATGATGTTCTAATTGATAGAATTTCCCAAGATATTCCTTTCTATAGAGCATATTTAAAAAATGCTGCATTAACCGGAACTGCCGTAATTAACAATCCGTTTTGGTGGAGTGCAGATGATAAATTTTTCAATAATGCAATTGCAACAAAAATTGGTGTAAATGTTCCAAAAACCGTAATACTGCCTTCCAATCAACATCCGCCGGATACAAATGCAAATTCAATGAGAAATTTAGCTTATCCATTAGATTGGAATTACATTTTTGATTATGTGGGATTTCCGGCTTTCTTTAAACCATTTGCCGGCGGCGGATGGAAAAATGTTTATAATCCCAAAGATATAAATGAGTTTTTTAGAGATTATCACGAAACCGGAACTTTAGTAATGTTGCTGCAAGAAGCAATTGATTTTACTGAATATTTTAGATGTTATTGTTTGGATAGAAGAGAAGTAAAAATTATGCAGTATGATCCTAAACAGCCGCATCAATTGAGATACGTGCAAAATCCAAAACCAATAGAAAGCAAATTATTAAAAACAATTGAAGAAGATGTTTTAAAAATTAATAACGCATTAGGTTATGATTTTAACACTGTTGAATTTGCTGTGAGAGATGGAATTCCTTATGCAATTGATTTTGGAAATCCCGCACCGGATGCAGATATAAATTCTGTTGGTGAAGAAAATTTTGAATGGGTAGTTGAAGCTGCGGCAAATATGGCAATTAGAAAAGCGAAAAATCATAAAAAAGGAAAAAATAATTTAACATGGGGAGATTTCGTTACTGCGTATACATCTGATCAAAAATTAACTTCAAATAAGAAGAAAAATAATTGAGGCAATTATGCTTTCTGATAAAACTTTTACATTAGGAATTGAAGAAGAATTTCAAATTGTTGATCCGGAAACCAGAGAATTAAGATCAAGAATTGAGCAAATTTTAAGCGGCGGGACAATTCATCTTAGAGAAAAAATTAAAGCTGAACTTCATCAATCGGTTGTTGAAACGGGATCAAAAATCTGCACAAATATTAAAGAAGCCCGACAAGAAGTTGTTCATTTGCGTTCGCAATTAGCAATGCTTGCAGAGAAAGAAAAATTAAAAATTGCCGCTTCGGGAACACATCCATTTTCAAGATGGGAAGATCAAGAAATTACAGATCAACCAAGATATGCCGGAGTTGTGCAAGATATGCAGCAAGTTGCAAGAGCAAATTTAATTTTTGGTCTTCATGTTCATATTGGAATTGACGATAAGGAATTGGCTATTCATATAATGAATGCTGCGAGATATTTTCTACCGCACATTTTTGCATTATCAACAAACTCACCTTTTTGGAAAGGTAGAAATACCGGATTGAAATCTTACCGTGCAAAAATTTTTGATAGATTTCCTCGAACCGGAATTCCGGATTATTTTGCAAGTCATGGGGAATTTCAATCATTTGTAAATATGCTTATTAAAACAAAATGCGTTGAAGACGCAAGTAAAATTTGGTGGGATATTCGTCCGCATCCAAAATATCCAACATTGGAATTCAGAGTCTGCGATTTGCCAATGACTGTTGACGAAACTGTTGCACTTGCTGCTTTGTGTCAAGCTGTAGTAGCAAAATTGTACAAGTTAATAAAACAAAATTTAGGTTTTAGACTTTATAGAAGGTTGTACATTAATGAAAATAAATGGCGTGCTGCAAGATACGGTATTAGCGGAAAATTAATCGATTTTGGAAAACAAGCTGAAATTGAAACTCCGTTGTTAATTGAAGAACTTTTGGAATTTATTGATGATGTTGTTGATGTTTTAGATAGTCGCGAAGAAGTAAACTATGTAAGGGAAATTTTGAAAAACGGAACCGGAGCCGATAAACAAATTGCTGTATGGGATCAAACGCAAAATTTGAATTCAGTTGTTGATTTAGTAATTTCTGAAACTTATAAAGGATTGAGTTATTAAAATATGATTAAAGAAATTAGAGAAAAATATATTTCGTTATTTGATGATAAAACTTATGAAATATTTATTCAGAAAATTAATTTAGAAACTAATAATAGATTGGATTTCAGAATCTCCGAAACACCTTTATTTATTGATGAAAACTTACGCGATAAATTAATTTTTGCTGGTGAAGATATTTTAAAACAAATTCAGAAAAGTGAATTTCTTGAAAAATCTAAAAATGCAGTTCCGGAAAAATATTTTGTCCCAAATGAAGATGATCATCCAATATTTTTACAGATTGATTTCGGAATTACAAAAAATTCAAATGGTGATTTTATACCGCAATTAATTGAGCTTCAAGGATTTCCATCACTTTATGCATATCAAATATTTCTCGATCAAAAATTAAGAGAACATTTTTATATTCCGAAAAATTTTACTACTTATTATAATTCATTTGATTTTAATTCTTATGTAGATTTACTTAAAAAAACTTTGATTGGAAATTCTAATCCGGAAAATGTTATACTTTTAGAAATTGAACCCGATAAACAAAAAACGAGAATTGATTTTTACTTAACCGAAAAATATGCAGATGTTGAATCGGTTTGCATTACGGAAATAATTAAAAAGAAAAGAAAACTTTATTATAAAAAAAAGGGATTTGAAATTCCGATTGAACGTATTTACAACAGAGTTATTTTTGATGAATTAGAAAAAAAGAATTTAACTTTTAATTTTGATTTCCGAGATGAGTTAAATCTTAATTGGGTTGGGCACCCAAATTGGTTTTATAGAATTAGTAAATTCAGTTTGCCGGAAATTAAAAGTGAATTTTCACCACAAAGTTATTATTTAAATGAATTGGAAACATATCCAAGTGATTTGGAAAATTATGTTTTAAAACCATTGTTTTCTTTTGCCGGTTCCGGAGTTGTAATTGATCTAACCAAAGAAATTTTAGATTCAATTAATGATAAACAAAATTATATACTTCAGAAAAAAGTTGATTACTTTCCGCTGATTAAAACTCCTGAAGGAAATGCTAAAGCAGAAATTAGAATGATGTACATTTGGAATGAAAACCCTATTTTGGTTAATAATTTATTGCGTACAAGTAAAGGTAAAATGATGGGAGTTGATTTCAATAAAAACCAAACGTGGATTGGCTCAAATACAGTTTATCATCCTCAATAAATTTAGATGATTTGATTTCAAAATAATGTTTCTTTTTGAATTCTTAAAATTATTCTACAAATAAAAATTATTCTACTAATTGGTTTGGTACACCATTCGGAAATAATTTATTTATTTCGGATTTAATTTGTGAAACTCTATTTGAAGGATTTGGATGAGTGCTGAAAAATTCTGCTTGATTTCCGCCACCGGATGCTTCTTCCAAAATTTTCATAACTCCAATTAATGCTTCCGGATTATAACCTGAATTTGACATAAAGTGAACTCCAATTTTGTCCGATTCAAGTTCATCTTCTCTTCCGTATTTCATATTAACTAATTGTGCAATATAAGCTGCAGCTTGCGCAGAACTGCTTGATGGATCGCTGGCAATCAAAACTCCGTTTAAAATTCCTTGTGTTAGATTTGATTTTGCCATTTGCTGAGCTGAATGTCTTGCAACAACATGTCCAATTTCATGACCTAAAACTCCAGCTAATTGTGCTTCGGTTTCTAATCTTCCAAACAATGCGGCAGTTATAAAAATTTGTCCGCCCGGAAGAGCAAAAGCATTTACGGTTTGTCTATCATTCAGCAAATGAAAATCAAATTGATATTCTGTTTCTGAAGCTTTAGAATTTTTGATTAAATTCATTCCAATTCTATCAACAATATCTTGATATTGCTGATTAGGATAAAGCCCGCCATATTGCTGAATCATTTGAGGTGCGGCTTGTAATCCCAATGCAATTTCTTGCTTCGGTGTCATTCCAATATATTGTTCTTCACCGGTTACGGGATTATATTCTTTTGAGCTAAGAAAAGAAATCAGAGAAAATCCAATAAAAAGTAATGCAATAAATATTCTTGATTTTCCAAAGCTTCTTGATGTTCCAGTTCCGCCAATCATTTTAACTCCTAATAATTATTCAGCTGGTACAAATTCTTCAACTTCTAATAATTCGTAAACTCCGCCGGCAATTGCTCCAAACAAAATGTGTGTAAGTACAAAAGGCCAACTTCCCAAAACGAAAAACCACGGGAAAAAATAACTTAACGAGTAAAAATTAATTAAATAAATTGCCAGTCCAAAAATTGCACCGCCAATAATTCCTGTTACCAAACCATATTTATGTAGAACGAAAGCAATTATTAATGTAAATAATTCTGATAAAACAAAATTTGTAATTACACATACAATTAGTGCTGTCGAATCAAAAGTTGCGGGTGGAGCTAAAATTGATTCACCTAAAAATATTGAAGCGAATAATCTAATTATAACCCACATATTTCCACCAAGTAAAAAGGGAATAAGAAAAATATTAAGCAACAAAAAAACAAAACTTGCTATCAATCCAGACCAAAGTGCTGCTTTCCAATCCATAATTTGTTTCATTTTTTTATTCATAAAGATTCCAACGAAATTTCTTAAAATTAGTTACAATTTAATAAAATTGCAAAAGGTAGAAATTTAAATTTATTTTCATAAAAGTCTTAAAAATGAAACAACTGAAACGCTTCAAATTATTTTTAATCAAGTTAAATAATTTAAAAATTTGTTAAATTTCAATGTTTAATTAAATTAGATATTTATATATTATTTTATAAAACTTAGAAAGGTAAAATATGAAAGACAAAAAAAACGAACCGACAAATTCTATTGGCGGATTAAAACAATTACGTGAAATTATTTTTGGCGAATATTTAGACAATTTGCAGAATCAAATCAACCAGTTACGTGAAGAAAATAAACTTTTAAAGCAACAAGTAAATACACATGATAAAAATATTGAAAAATCTTCAACGCAAATAACTGACTTGTTTTCAAAAAGTAAAAATTCGGATACAACAGTTCAAAAAACAAATGACGATATTGATAAATTACGTGCAGAATTTGAAAGTAAAATAAAAGATTTGAAATTAACAAAAATTGATAAAAATCAAATTGGTCAAGTATTTATTGAATGGGGAATGAAAGTTAAACAGGAAGAACAATAGGCAATTAAATTATGATTTTTGATGAAGAAAAATCTTTAGAAATTATTAAGCAAATTTTATTAAACGAAAACAATAAGAAATTGGAAGATCTTGAAAAAGAATTTTCCGATTATAAATTTTTGCTGAACGATAAAGAATATCAAATTACAACTTTGTACCCAATTCTTACTGATTTAATTGATAGAAAAATTATTGATTCAAAAAGCGATTTGGTTAGATCTCTATCGCCAATTATGGGACAAGCAATTAAACAGCAAGTTGTTGAATCAAGAGAAGATGTAATTGATGCTTTGTATCCAATTATTGGTTTTACAATTCAAAAATCAATTGCTGAAAAAATTAAGGAAATTTACCAAGCATTAAATGATAAAATTGAAGCATCTTTGCAAAAGGGAATTTTATCCAAAATTGTTAAATCAAAAATTTCCGGTGTTTCTACAACAGATTTAATTCTGCAAGATGTTTTTCCGTTTGAAATGAAAGAAATATTTTTAATTCATGAATCTACCGGAATTTTAATTTCACATGTTTCTTCTTTAAAATTTCAGAAAACAGTTGATGCAGATTTAATTAGCGGAATGTTAACAGCAATTAAAAATTTCGTTTCGGAGTCTTTCAAAATAAATTCGGAAAATCAGAATTTATATGAAATTCAATACGGCGATTCTAAAATTATTTTGGAAAGAGGAAGATATTCTTATTTGGCACTTGTAATTTCCGGACAAGAGCCGACAAGTTTAAATAATAAATTATCAGATCTGAATATTGAAATTCATAAAAAATTTCACAAACAGCTAAGAGAATTTGATGGAAATATTTATCCTTTTAGTAAAGTTGAAAATCCATTAATTGAATTCATCAATATTTACGAAAGTGAAAAATCTTCTCAAGAAAAACCTAAACAAAAACCGCTTGTACTATATGCTTTTGGAATTTTATTTGGATTTATTTTGTTGATAATTGCAATTTTCACATTGCCAAAATATTTTAGAGAAAAAACAATTTCTGATAAAGTTGAAGAAAAATTTACTTTGCTGAATAAAGCAGAAATTGAAAATATAAAGTGGGAAGTTGAAAATAGAGATTTAAATTTAAACGGAGTAATTCCGTCTTTTTCAGTAAAAAATAAAATTGATAGTTTAATTTCTACAATTTCTGAAATAGAAAAAATTAATAATAATTTGGGAATAATCTTACCAATTGTTGATGAAAAAATAATTTCGGAAAATGTTAAAAATATTCTTTCAAAATCTGAAATTTCTGAAAATCAAAAAATAACATTTGAAATTGATAACGATGAAGTTACACTTTTGGGAAATATTTCCACAATTGAAGAAAAATTGAAATTAGGATTTGATATTTCTCAAATAAATGGAATTAGAGTTTTAATAAACAACCTTGAAGTTTTAGAAAATTCAAATTTAAGTGAAGCTGATGCGATAAAAATTTTAAATGAAACCGTAATAAATTTTGATGTTAATAAAACTTCGTTAACAAAAACTCATATAGAAATTTTAGAAAAGATAATTCCATTTTTGCAGAAAAATAATCATCTAAAAATTGAGATTATTGGAATTTTAGATAAAACCGGAAATAAAAATGTAAATCTTCAAAAATCAAATGAAAGAATTGAAAGTGTAATAAATTATTTTAATACTCAAGGAATTTCAAAAAATATTTTCATTAAGAAAAATTCTGAATCAGATAAATATGTTAGAAGCGTAGAATTTAAAGTGAAGAATTGAGGAAAATTTGTCGGTACAAGTTATAACAAAAAAGAAAATTTGTTTGCTGGGTTCATACGGAGTTGGGAAAACTTCATTAGTTCGCCGTTTTGTTTTCAACAAATTTGAAGAAAAATATCTTTCCACAATAGGCGTTCATATAAGCAAAAAAACAATTTATATAAACGAAAGCGAAAGTAATAAGTACAACAAAGAAATTGAACTTTTTATTTGGGATATTGCAAATATTGAAAAGTTTGATTCGGTTACAAAAAGTTACATTAACGGAGCTCATGGAGCAATAATAGTTACGGATTTAACGCGACAAAATACAATTCAGCAATCACTGGATTATGCCAAAATATTTTTAGAATTAAATCCAAAAGCTAAAATAATTTTCGTAGGAAATAAATCAGATTTAGTAGAAAATTTACAAATTGATAAAGAAAAATATATTTCTAATTTTAATTTTTATAAAACTCACTTCCTTTTTGCAAGTGCAAAAACCGGAGAAAATGTTGAACAAATTTTCAGCATAATTGGTGAAAAATTATCAGAGGAATTATAATTTGATAAATATTTACAACCAGCTTTTAAGTGAAAAAAAAATTGGTTTTGCGCTTTATGATAATAAATTAAACCTAGTAGAAAAAAGTGAAAATCTTACATCAATTCTTCAAACTACCGAAATAAAATTTGAACATTCTATTTTTGATACTTTCCCAGAATTTTTTGGATCTGAGAAAGAAATTTATGAAGTTCAATCAAAAAAGAAATTTAAATTTTCTATTGAAAAGGTAAATAAATTAAGTAAATATGGCGAAATAAAATATTTAGATTTTACAGTAATTCCATCAAGTGAAAATCAAAATTACATTTTAGTAATTGTTTCAGATTCTACATCGGAATCGTCACTTCAGCAAAAAATAAAACAACAGCAAAATGAAATAAAAATTCTAAGAGAAAGTTTAACTCAAATAAAAAATGATTCCATTAACAATATTTTAGGTAAATCTGAATTAATAAATTCCGTAAAAAAATTTATAACAAAAGTTTCAAACGTAAAAGATACTTCAATTTTAATAACCGGAGAAAGTGGAACCGGAAAAACATTAATTGCACGCGCAATTCATAATTTATCCAACAGAAATGATTCACAGTTTGTAGAAATTAATTGTGCAACAATTCCCGCAACATTGTTGGAATCCGAAATATTTGGTCACGTAAAAGGAGCTTTTACAAATGCGGTTGAAAATAAAAAGGGACTTTTGGAAGAAGCAAATGGCGGAACTTTATTTTTAGATGAAATTGGTGAACTTCCTATTTCTCTTCAGCCAAAATTATTAACATTTTTAGAAACTAAAAAATATAGATCGGTAGGTTCTACAAAAGAAAATCAAGTAAATACGCGAATAATTACTGCGACAAATCGCGATTTGAAAAAAGCAGTTGAGCAAAAAGAATTCAGAGAAGATTTGTTTTACAGAATTAATGTTGTATCACTAGAAGTTCCGGCTTTGCGTGAAAGAAATGAAGATATTATGGTTTTAGCAAATCATTTTATTAAACATTTTTCAAATGAATTTTGCAAAACAAATATTCAAATTACTAGGGATGCAGAGAAAAAATTAATAAATCATTCTTGGCCCGGAAATATTAGAGAATTAAAAAATGTTATTGAAAGGGCAATGATTTTTTGCGAAAAAAATATTATTGATGCGGAAGATATTTTTATTTCCGAAAGTGGTAAAAAAAGTGAAATAAAATTAAATTCAGAAATTCCGGATGAAGGCATTTCTTTGTTGGATATTGAAAAAAAATATCTAAAAAATGCGTTAGAAAAATCAAATGGAAATCAATCAAAAGCTGCAAAATTATTAAATCTTTCTTTGGATACATTCCGTTATAGATTGAAAAAATTTAAAATTTCGTAAATAAAAATTACTTAAATAAATACATTTTAGTTATTAAACCAAATTAGGTTATATGTTTGGTTATTTCACCAAATTCATTCCTAAAACATTCTATAAAAAGCTTAAATAACTCAAAAATGCAATATAGTCACTCATTACTTTTTGGCATTATTAATGAATAAATAAATCAGAATTGAAAACAAAAATTGTGACTGAAACAAATGGAGAACTCCCCCTTTTCTCCAAGCGTGAATGTCACTAAGTAGGGAATTAGGCAACTAGTTCCCTATACTTTATTCAAAATATGGAACTACTTTTATGGATGATTTATTAAACTCAATTAGGTATTTATTTTTCATTATGATTTTGTACTTTTTAAGTTCTTTAGTTTCAATAATAAATCTTTAGTTAATTTTAAAATAATTAAACTTATAATTTTATAAGAGTTAGGATTTATTTAATGGAAAAATTAAAAATAATTGATGAGTTTGAACATTTTGATGAAGCGAGTGTAAAAATTCTATCAATTATTTCTCATGAAATCCGTGGATCATTTAATACAATTAATGGAATTAGCAGTCTTATCCTGCGAGATAATATAATTAAAGATCCGGATGTACGTGAATTAATTATGTTAATTCAATCAACTTCAACAAAAAGTTTTGATTTGCTTGATAAGCTTTTGCAGTTATCAAATATTGATTCAGATGTTGTTATAAATGATATAAAAAATATAAATATCAATAATATCATTAAAGAAATTATTGAATTTTATAAATTTCAAATTGATCAGAAAAAGCTCTTAATTATGCTTGATTTGGATAATAATGCAGATATTAAAATAAATGAAAGCATGATGATTTTTATAATTAGAAATTTGCTTTCGAATGCAATTAAATTTTCAAATATAAATGGGAAAATTGAAATTTCGTATAAATGGAAAAATGATTTCTTTGAATTTAGCATTAAAGATTTCGGAATTGGAATGAGTAAAAGTAAAATTGATGAATTGATGAAAAATATTTATCAAGTAAGTTTTGATGGAACAATTGGTGAAAAGGGAACTGGAATTGGATTAAATCTATGTCAACATTTTATAAAACAATATAAAGGAAGTTTTGAAATAGAGAGCAGTTTAGGAAAAGGAAGCAAAGTTACAGTTATATTACCTGTATAGAATATAACACAAAGATGAAACAGAAATTATTTTTGTACCGAAGGCCGGACTCGAACTATATATATATTGAAATATATCATATCTACGAAATTTTATTCAGCAGTTCCATAAGTGCTTATAATACAATATATTAACATTATATACTATGATACTGGTGCCTTTACCTTATTTCGTTTTACCCCAAGATCTGATAATTACGAAGAAATTGAAAGTATTAGTGCAAAGTTAAATAATCCTCTCATAATAAAAGCTGGTAATTAGCAACTAAAAATTCTACAAATTAATCCTAATTAAGTATTAATAATAAAATTCAAAATAGTTATTTAATTTTTAGAAATTTATGTTATTGAAAAATAGATTTCAGAAATACCGTTTATCATATACCTATTTGGTATTTAATTGGATTGATTAAATATTTCAAAATTGTGAACAGATATTAATATACAAAACTTAAAGGATCTTAATGATTATTCAAAAAAAACCAACTTTGCTTATACTTGCTGCAGGTTTAGCTTCTCGATATGGAAGTTTAAAGCAAATTGATAGAATCGGACCTTCTGGAGAAAGGATAATTGACTATTCTGTATTTGATGCGATCAAGGCTGGTTTTGGAAAAATAGTATATGTTATTAGAGAAAACTTTAAGATAGAATTTCATGAAGTAATAATAAATGAACTTCCCTCAGAAATTTACACTGATACTGTATGCCAAGAACTAAATGCGGTTCCAACAAAAATCAGATTTTCTAAGGAAAGAATTAAACCTTGGGGAACCGGGCATGCATTGTTAGTTGCTTCATCAGTGATTAATGAACCTTTTACGGTAATTAATGCAGATGATTTTTACGGAGCAGAATCATTCAAATTAGCTTATGATTTTTTGACATCAAATAAACAGTCTGCAGAACATGCATTAATTGGATTTAAGTTAAATAACACGTTGTCAGATTATGGATCTGTATCTCGCGGTGTTTGTGAGGCAGATAAAAATAATTTTATGACATCAATCATCGAAAGACCGGAAATAAAAAAAGAGAAAGAAAAAATTCTTTTCAAGAATGAATTTGGTCACTGGAATCCTCTAACTGGTAGTGAAATAGTTTCTATGAATATGTTTGCCTTTAAAGATGGAATATTCAAAATGTATAAGGAAAGCTTTAGTAAGTTTTTAAAAAACTATGGGAATGATCTAAAAGCTGAGTTTTATTTGCCTTCAGTGGTCGATGAATTAATAAAGAATAATATCGGCAAAGTAAAAATACTAGAAACACCGGATTCTTGGTTTGGATTAACTTATAAAGAAGATAAAAAAATAGTAACAGAACGTATTAATGAACTTGTTGAAAAAGGAATTTATCCTCAAAAATTATGGGATTAAAAAATGATTGAACAAATATTATCAAATTTTAAAATTTATGGTGATTTTATGTCTGCAATACCTTTTGGAAAGGGACATATAAACGACACCTTTTTAGTATCTTTTAACCAAGCAGGAATAAAAACAGAGTATATTTTAAGAAAGATAAACAAATTTGTTTTTAAAAATCCGGAAATAGTTATTTCAAATACAGAAAATGTAATAAATCATATTACAAAAAAATTAAAAGAGTCTGGTATAAAAGAAATCACAAATCATGTTATGCAATTAATTGAAACAAAAGATTCAAAATATTATCATATAGATGAAAAAAATGATTACTGGTGTTTAATGTTCGTTATTAAAAATGCATATACAGTAGAGTACACAGATTCTAATGAAAAAGCCTATCAAGCTGCAAAGGCGTTTGGACGTTTTCAAAAATATTTGATAGATGTAAATTTACATGATTACAAAGATACAATTCCAAATTTTCATAATCTTCAGAACCGTATAAATTCTTTCGAAATATCTTTAGAAAAAAATCCAGTTGGTAGGGTGAATTATGTAAGAAAAGAGATAGAAATAATTAATTCTTATCGATTTTTATCGGAAAAAATAACTATGCTTTTAAAAAACAAGAAGCTGCCAATTCGGTTGACACATAACGACACTAAAATTAATAATGTAATGCTAAATAAAGAAACGCACGAAGGACAATGTGTTATAGATCTTGACACCTTAATGCATGGTACAGTTTTATATGATTTTGGCGATATGGTGCGCACATCAACTAGTCCCGTTGAAGAGGATGAAAAAGATGCAACAAAAGTATTCATGGATATATCTACTTTTGAAGCACTTGTAAAAGGTTATCTTGAAGAATTAGCTGATGTTTTATTGGAAATAGAAATTAGTAATTTAGTTTATGGTGCAATGATAATAGTTTATGAACAAGCAGTCAGATTCCTAACAGATTATATTCTTAATGATGTTTATTATAATATTGAATATCCTGAACATAATCTTGTAAGAACAAGAACTCAAATCGCATTACTTGAGAGTATCAAAATTCAAAAAGATTCAATGGAAAGTATAGTTAAAAAATATTCAATATACCCACTCTACCATTCTTAAAGAAATAAAGTATTAAAATAAACTTGATATTCATAATGGACACAAATTAATGTCCAAACAAAAATTAGAATGCCCAAATCACTTATTATTTTTAATTAAAAAATATTTGATATTGATCGTTTAGAATTAGTAAAAATGAAAAAAGTATTGATAAGACATTTATTGCTCATTAAATTCAAACAATCAGCAAAATTCTCTGAATTAGAAGAAATTATGGTTTTATTTGAATCATTGACTAATAAAATAGAAGGAATACTATCTGTCGAGTGTGGAGTGAATGATAATCCTGATAATAAAAATAAAGTCTACACACATTTAGTTATGATTACTTTTGAAAATGATGAATATCGTCGTAACTACTTAATGCATCCCGAGCATGTGGAGCTCAAAAAAATCTTTAAACCCTTAGTAGAGGAACTGATAGTATTTGATTACAAAGTATTATTGTTACAAAATGAGTTAGATAAGAAAGGTACGATATATTAGAAATGATGATGAAAATTTTAGCGAAAGTATTGCAGATTTATTTTTAGTTTTTATTTACTATTTAAAGAATAATAGAATTATATCTAAAATTTTTAAATAAGCTGATTTTTTAACTTTAATAGTTTTAATACAAAAATACTTTATAAAATGTTAAATAATAATTACATTAAATTATTTCAAGAATTACAAACCATTATTCCGCATGAAAGATTATTTCAAGATGAATTAAATACTCTAGCATACGGAACCGATGCAAGTTTTTACAGACTTACTCCTAAAATTGTTGTTAAAGTAATTTCGGAAGACGAAGTTGTAAAAGTTATAAAAAGTTGTAATAACTTAAACATTGCAATAACTTTTCGCGCTTCTGGAACAAGTTTATCTGGACAATCAATTTCTGATTCTGTTTTATTAGTTGCAGATAGATCTTGGAATACAATTAAAATTTCAGAGGATAAATCAAAAATAACATTAGATCCAGCCGTTCTGGGAGCCAGAGCAAATTTTGAATTAGCTAGATTCAACAAGAAAATTGGGCCGGATCCCGCTTCTATAAATGCTGCAACTGTTTGTGGTATTGCATCTAATAATGCAAGTGGAATGACAAGTGGTGTAAAATATAATTCTTATAATACAATTTCTGATATGAGAATTGTTTTTGCAAATGGAGAAGTTCTAGATACTTCTGATTCTGTACAAAAAGTAAAATTTATTGAAAATAATAGAGAGTTTATTGCCGGGCTCTTTAATATTTCATTTGATTTGAATCATAATGATATACTAAAGACGAGGATTAAGAATAAATATCAAATTAAAAATACAACTGGTTATAGTGTAAATTCATTAATAGATTTTAAAGATCCCATCGAAATTATAAAACACTTAATGATTGGCTCTGAAGGAACCCTTGGATTCATTTCTCAAATAACGTTTAGTACTATTAAATCGAATCCAAATAAAGGAACAGCATTAATAATTTTCCCAAATATAAAAACAGCATGTTCAGTAATTCAAATTTTAAATGAACTTCCGATTGATGCAGCAGAATTGATGGATAGGGCTTCTTTAAAATCAGTAGAAAATAAAGAAGGAATGCCGATTTATCTTAAATCACTTGATATTGATGCGACTGCACTTTTAGTTGAAACATCTGCACCGGATGAAACAATCCTTGATTTTAATATTAACAAGATAATAAATGAGTTAAGTACCGTTAATACTATTTATCCAATTGAGTTTACCAAAGATAAATTTGAATATTTGAAACTATGGAATGTTAGAAAGGGTTTATTTCCTTCAGTAAGTAAATCTAGAAAAAAAGGGACTACAGTTATTATTGAAGATCTTAATTTCAATACTGAAGATTTAGCCGATGCAGTTATTGATTTAAAAAAACTATTTATTAAACATGGATATTCAGAAAATATAATCTGGGGACATGCTCTTTCCGGAAATCTCCATTTTGTATTTGCTCAAGATTTTAATATTCCAAACGAAATAGACAGATATCGAATATTTATGAATGAGGTGGTGGAATTAGTTATTAAAAAATATGACGGCTCACTAAAAGCAGAACACGGAACAGGAAGAAATATGGCTCCATTCGTTAAATATGAATGGGGTGAAGAAATTTATAATATTATGTGTGAAGTTAAAAATTTATTTGATCCAAAAGGAATACTGAATCCAGGTGTGTTAATAAATTATGATGATCAAGTTCACTTAAAAAATTTGAAACCAACGCCAATTGTAAACGATATAATTGATAAATGTATTGATTGCGGATTTTGTGAAAATAATTGCCCATCAAAAAATTTAACACTAACCCCCAGGCAAAGAATTACAGTTTGGAGAGAAATTAATAATCTTAAAATTATTGGAACAAACGAAACTAAACTAAGGAGTTTGGAAAACTCTTATAAATATTATGGAGAACAAACTTGTGCAACAGACGGCTTGTGTGAGTTAAGCTGTCCAGTAAATATTGATACCGGAAAACTCATTAAAGAAATCCGAAACTCTATCATAACAAAACATGAAAAATCCATTGCCGAATTTAGTTCGAAATATTTTAGTACCTTAACTTTTTTGATAAGAAAGATGTTGAATTTTGCCTCAGTGATGCGTAAGATTTTTGGCGATAATTTTTTATATCAAACATCAAACAAACTCAGAACAAAATTTAAACAAAATCTTCCTATTTGGAACAATGCATTACCTAAAGGCGCAAAGTTTAAATTCAATAGAGAAGAAATTTCACAATCTGAAAAAACAGTTGTCTATTTTCCAAGCTGCATAAGCAGAACTTTTGGCAATCAACCAAATACTAAATTTAAACATGAATTAAATTCTGCTATGGAAAATTTATTAAAGAAATCTGGTTATCAAGTTATATATCCCGACAACATAAATTCACTATGCTGTGGTATGCCATTTTCAAGTAAAGGATTTTTTAATGAAGCAAATAAAAAAAGTAATGAATTATATCTTCAATTATTAAAATCTTCAAATAATGGAAATATTCAAGTTGTCTTTGATACAAGTCCATGTGTAAAAACATTTAAAGATTATTTAAAAAAAATTGAAGATAAAAAATTGCATGTTTTTGATAGTATTGAATTTATACATGACTATTTACTAAATGAATTAGAAATAATATCAACAGACGAAGCAATTACGCTTCATAGTACATGCAGTGCAACTAAAATGGAATTACAAGAAAAGTTAGTTTCAATTGCTAAAAAATGCAGTAAAAATGTTTATGTCCCAGAAGAAATAAATTGCTGCGGTTTTGCTGGTGATAGAGGATTTACCTTCCCTGAATTAAATGAATCTGCTCTCCAAAATTTAAACACTTTTGTGGAAGAACATAAATGTACAAACGGATTTTCAACAAGTAAAACTTGTGAAATTGGATTAACAAAAAACAGTGGAATTAATTATCAGTCAATTATTTATTTGGTAGAAAGCTGCAGTAAATCAAAAAAATAAATTTTTCTTATTTTCTTAAACTATTCATAACAATTTTAAGCTATTATTTCTAATAAAAAATATTTTATAAAATGGGACATTGTAAAAGAATTCTAAAGTAAATCTAAATCATTGGAATAGAATATTAAAATAAAATCTAATTGAATTTCGATTATTAATTTTGTGAAACGTTAACATAGTATCTACCACGTTAATTGTTAAAGAATTAAACAATTTGGTAGACGATGGAAAATAAATTAGTTGTCATTGAAATAGATCATCTCTTTTCTCTAATTAAACAAGCATTAAATGAAGAACTTATTAAACGAGAAAAATCTGAAAAACAAAAAGATTTACTGAATTTTAGGGAAACTTGTGAATTTTTAGGAATTCATCCATCTACACTGAATAAATGGAAAGCAAAGAATAAGGTTCCTTATAAAAGGCTAGGTAAAAGAATATTTTTTCAAAGAGAAGAAATACTTAACTCACTTAAAGAATCCAATTACTATAAACTAAAAAAGATTTACAGTCAATATAATTGACATAGTAATTTTCATATCTCACTTCACGAACAACAAATTATCCTTAATTTTATAACAATAAAAATATTGCTAACCTTATTTTCTTCTCAATAATTAAAATTATTAAAAAAAATTATTTTCTGACCTGCCCCCGATAAATGTACCAATGATAAAGTTAGTTATACCTATCATCAAGCATTGGCTACTTGGTGTAGGAGTATTACCTCCGGTACCGGAGGTAAAAAATTTAATGAACTATGCGGTCTGATTTTATTAAATTCTTGCCGCCACCTTTCTGTTAAAACTTTTACCTCTAATATAGAATCAAATATCTCTCCATTCAATAATTCATCTCTTAATTTTCCATTAAATGATTCTATATATCCATTTTCCCATGGACTACCCGGTTCTATATAGGCTGTCTTGACTCCTATTCTTCTTAACCATTTTCTAAGTACTATTGTTGTAAATTCACTCCCATTATCTGATCGTATATAATCTGGAACTTCATGTGTAATAAACAACTCTGATAACTTATACAGAACTTCAGAGGACTTGATTTGAAGTTCAACATGTATTGCTAAACATTCCCTTGTATATTCATCAATTATGTTCAACATCCTCATTGTTTTTCCATCACTTGTTCTTTCATACACAAAATCATAGCTCCAAACATGATTTTTATATTCCGGCTTTAGTCTTATGCATGATCCGTCATTTAACCACAATCTCTTCCTTTTGGGTTGTTTTTGTGGAACTTTTAGTCCTTCTGTTCTCCATATTCTTTCAACCCTTTTATGATTTACTTTCCACCCCTTTATTTTTTAGTAATGCTGTTATTCGTCTGTAACCGTATCTTCCATAGTCTTTTGCCAGCTTTATTATATCATTTGTTAATGCTTCCTCATCGGCTCTCTTTTTCTCTCTTATTCTTTGGGTTGAACGTGCTTGACCTTATACTCGACACGCCTTCCGTTCTGAAACACTTAATATTTTCACTATTTCTTTTATTGCCCGATTTATCCGCCGTGGTGGACGCTTCTTTGCCGGGCTTAATAATTTCCCCGACTTGCTTTCTTCAATATTGAATTATCTAATGTCAATTCTGCTACTATTTTTTTTAAATCGACTATTTTCTTGTTCCAATACTTTCATTTTTTGCTTGATCTATTCGTATGCTTCCATATTCTTTCCGCCATCGGTAATATGTCTGTTCATGTATTCCTAATTGTTTACATATCAGATCTATACTCTTACCTTCCGTATGCATTACTTCTGCTTCTCGCAGTTTATTTATGATTTGTTCTGTTGTAAATTTAACCCTTCCCATATTTTTTCTCCTTTTGATCCTAATATACTAACTGGATCTCTTTTTGGGGGGCACGTCAGTTTAAAGATTTATTTTGAAGCCCATAAAATTGAAAATTCTCCTCATACTTTTTGGCTTTTTAATCCTTGGTTTAACACAAAAAATGAAATTATTTTAAATTTTCTGAATAAAATTTTTACAGAAAAAAGTAAATATTGATTGATTTTAATAATGATAAGTTCTAGAAAAAATCAATAATTTCTTGACTTTTTATCAAAATTTGATGAATTTAGTAACCGTTTAAGTAATCGATATAGTTACTGATAAAGTTAATTCACTTAAATTTTTTCTGTGTTGAATAATAATAATTTATGTTAGTTGACATAAGGCTTTTATGAAAAGATTAATTTTTATAATAATTTTGTTTATTTCAATTTCTACAAACGCTCAAATCGAAAATTCGCTAAATCCTGAAATTCAAATTTCACCAAAATTATCTTGGTCAGAAAGAATTGCACAATCATTTGTTTTGCGTCATCCCGGCTCAGTAACTTATGATAAATACATGACAAAAAATAATTGGAATTATGAGCAAGGCGTTATGCTTGAAGCAATGAAAAAAATGTATGAATTTACCGGCGATTTACAATATTATAAATTCATTAAAGAAAATATTAATCAATTTGTTAATGATAATGGTGAAATTAAAACTTATAAAATTTCAGAGTTTAATATAGATCACATCAATGCCGGAAGGGCTTTGCTGTATTTGTATGAAAATGAAAAATTAGAAAAATATAAATTTGCAATTGATTCTTTACGAAAACAAATTGAATTACATCCAAGAACGTTAAGTGGAGGATTTTGGCATAAAAAAATTTATCCATATCAAATGTGGCTTGATGGACTTTTTATGGCTCAACCTTTTTATGCAAATTATTCACAACAATTTAAAGAAGATAATTTTGATGATATTTTCAAGCAATTTAATTTGATGTATGAAAAAACTTTTGATGAAAAAACCGAATTACTTCATCATGCATGGAATGAAAATAAAGAACAAAAATGGGCAGATAAAGTAACCGGAAAATCTCAACATTTTTGGGGAAGATCAATCGGCTGGTATTTAATGGCAATTGTGGAAACACTTGATATTATTGATGAAAATGATAGTCGTAGAAATAATTTAATAAATATTTTGCAAAATGTTTCTGAAGCATTGTTAAAATTTAGAGATTGCAAAACCGGTTTATGGTATCAAATAATTGATATGCCCGAACGAGAAGGAAATTATTTGGAAGCTTCATGTGCAGCAATGTTTACTTATGTCTTTGCAAAAGGTGTAAATAAAAATTATTTGGATAAAAAGTTTTTAGTTATTGCAAAAGAGAATTTTTATTCAATAATTGAATATCATGTTAAAATTGATGAGAACGGTTTTGTAAATCTTTTTAATACTTGTGCTGCTGCCGGATTAGGCGGAAAGCCTTATCGCGATGGTTCTTTTGCATATTACATCAGTGAACCAACACGAATAAATGATTTTAAAGGTTACGGTCCGCTTATTTATTCTGCAATTGAATTAGAGAAAGCAAAAGTTTTGAGTAAATAATTTTTATGAAATTTATTACAGAAATAAAATGACAAGTAAATCAATAAGATTAAGTGATATAGCGGAGAAATTAAATGTTTCTACCGTAACGGTTTCCAAAGCTTTAAGAAATCATCCGGATATTTCTCCTCAGACAAAGAAAATGATTTCAAAAGCTGCTGCCGAAATGGGATATACTCCGAATTTCATGGCAAGAAATTTATCATCAAGAAAATCCAATACAATTGGAATTGTTGTTCCCAAAATTGCACATTTCTTTTTTGGATCAATCATTGAATCAATATATGATATTGCATTTAAAAACGGTTATGAAATTATTTTAACTGTTTCTCAAGAAAACGAAGAACGAGAAAAAAAACATATTCAAACTCTACTTTCTATGCGGGTTGATGGAATTATAATTTCAATTTCACAAGAAACAAAAAATTATGAAATTTTTGAAACTGTTAAATCCCGCGGAATACCAATTGTATTCATTGATAGAATTCCGCAAATCCCCAATATTGATACCGTTTTTGTTGATGATAGAGGCGGTGCATTTAGAGCTGTTGAACATATTATAAAATTAGGATACAAAAAAATTGGGCACTTTGCCGGTTATTCGGAAATTAATATTGGTCGACAAAGATATCTTGGATTTGAGGATTCAATGAAAAAATATAATCTTCCAATTAAAAAAGAGTGGGTTTGTCATGGTGGGTTTGGAGAAAAATATGGTTACGATGCATTCATGAGATTATATAAAGAAAATAATTTACCTGATGTAATTTTCTCAGTTACTTATCCAGTTGCGCTTGGAATTTATATGGCAGCAAGTGAAGTTAATGTAAGAATTCCGGATGAGATTGATGTTATTTGTTTTGGTGATGCAAAAGTTCAAAAGTTTCTTTCACCACCGTTGAGTTGTATTACTCAACCGACAAATTTAATTGCAGAGAAATCGATGGAAATTTTATTAAATAGAATTAATTATCCCGAAGAAAAACCTAGTCAAAATATTGAAATTCCAACAGAATTGGTTATTCGCGGAACTTGTAAAACATTTAATAAAAAATGATCAATTCCAACAATTATATTGAAATAAAACAAAATACAATTTATCTAAGTTTTGTATTGCTTTTAATTTTTATTTGCTTTAGTTGTTCAACAAATTCAATTGAACAAAATATCGATTGGAATTATGCTAACGAAATAATTTCGCAAATTGAAATTCCAAAATTTCCGAAAAAAAATTATAATGTAATAGAATTCGGTGCAAAATCAGATTTATTATTTGATAGCAAATTAGCTATACAGAATGCGATTGATAAATGCAATGAAAATGGAGGCGGAAAAGTTATAATTCCAGAGGGAAAATATTTTTGCGCCGGATCAATATTTATAAAAAGTGATGTAAATCTTCATCTTGAAAAAGATTCAGAGATTATTTTTAGTACAAACTCAAGAGATTATCTTCCACTTGTTTTGTCACGTTGGGAAGGAGTTGAGTTATATAATTACTCGGCACTTATTTATGCAAAGGATCAAAAAAATATTGCAATTACCGGTGAAGGAATTTTAAATGGAAATTCCAACAATAAAAATTGGTGGTGGTGGAAAGGTAAAAAAGAATATGGATTTAAAGATGGAATGCCGTCTCAGCTTGATAGTTTAAACCGACCATTATTGCTTAAAATGAATAATAAAAATATAAATCTTGAACAAAGAATTTTTGGTGAAGGAAAATATTTGCGACCAAATTTTCTTCAAACAATAAATTGTAAAGATATATTGATTGAAAATGTAACTTTTCTTGATTCACCAATGTGGTTTTTGAATCCGGTTCTTTCAGAAAATATTACAGTTAGAGGAATTACTGTTAAAGGCAAAGGACCTAATAATGACGGGCTTGATCCTGAATCATGTAAAAATGTTTTAATCGAAAATTGCGATTTTGATACTGGTGATGATTGCATTGCCATTAAATCTGGAAGAAATAATGACGGAAGAAGAATCAATATTCCATCGGAAAATATTGTTATTAGAAATTGTAAAATGAAAGACGGACACGGAGGAATTGTAATCGGCAGTGAAATTTCCGGTGGGTGTAAAAATATTTTTGTAGAAAATTGCAAAATGGATAGTCCTAATTTAGAACGGGCACTTCGTCTCAAGACCAATAAATTTCGCGGTGGAATTATAGAGAACATTTTTATGAAAGATTGCACAATCGGTGAAGTTTTCGAAGCTGTTGTAAAATTAAATTTAAAATATGATGAAAAAACTGAAAGTGGTGATATTCACTTTCCCATTGTAAAAAATATTTTTATAGAAAATATAAATAGTAAAAAAAGTAAATACGCGTTTTATTTTGATGGTTTGGAACAATCGCAAATTGAAAATATTTATATTAAAAATTCCAACTTAAACGGCGTATCAGAAAAAAGTATTCTTAATAATGTGAAAAATATTTCAATGGAAAATGTTTTTATAAATAATGATATATATAAAAATTAAAATGGTGAAGAAATGATCAAAAATATTGCCAAAATTATTTTGTTAATTATTTTATCAATAAATATTTCTGCCCAAAATACAGAATTTAATCTTTATGAAGAAATAAACATTGATGTTACTAATCCCACAAATATTGAGCGAAATGATGAATTGGTTTCGATCTATATCGATGATCTGAAAACGGTTAGAAGTAATTTCAACAAAGAAGCATTTATAATTTATCAAAACGAGAATGAAATTCCTTCTCAGCTTAATAACGATGATTTTGCATGCAACTTAATTTTTGTATACAATTTCAAACCGAATGAATCAAAAACATTTTCAGTGAAATATTTAGAAAATGGAAAATTAAGAAGAGATTATAAAAATAGAACTTATGCTGAATTAGCAATGAAGTTTGATGCAATTTACAAGGATAAAAAATTTAACGGAGATCGTTTTCAAAATTTTACAAAAGTTGTAGTTCCAAAAATACATACAGACCACGATGCTCTATTTAAATATGAAGGTCCAGGTTGGGAATCGGAAAAAGTTGGCTATAGATTTTATCTCGATTGGAGAAATGCGACTGATATTTTCGGGAAAAAAAATAATGAATTAATTTTGCACAAAGTCGGAATTAATGATGTAATTGCAAACGATGATTCATATCATAATATGCAAGAATGGGGAATGGATATTTTTAAAGTCGGCAATAGTTTGGGAATTGGTTCAATTGGAATGATGAATAATAATAAAATTGAAATGTTACACAAAACCGATGATGTAATTTGCGAAATAACTCATAACGGACCAATACTTTCCGAAGTGAAAACAAATTATAAAGGCTGGCTTGTTGGTGAAAATAAATTTGATGTTGTTTCAAAATATTCTATTTCTGCCGGAAGCAGAATTACAAAATCGAATTTGCTAGTTTATGAAAATGCAGAAAATATTACAACTGGTTTAGCAAAACATGCTAATGCTGAGTTTATTAAATCAAATCAAAATGGCGATTGGAATTATTTTGCACTCTATGGAAATCAAACTTTAAATAATGATAATGTTGGGATTGTTCTATTTTATAAAAATTCTGATTTAATAAATCAAGGTGAAGATGAATTAAATTATTTCGTTTCGTTAAAACCCAACAATAAAAAAGTTGAATATGCCATTGCAGCCGCATGGGAGCTTGAGAAGAACGGAATTAAAAATAAAATAGAATTCGAAAAATATATAAATGATGAATTAACAAAATTGAATAATCCATTAAAAGTTGAAATAAAATAGAGAATTTAAATGAGTGAATTTATTTTGAATGAAGACAGATTTTTTGATGCGAATCCGGCAATTAGAAATATTGCTCGTGAATTATATTTTGAAGTAAAAGATTTACCAATTGTAAGTCCGCACGGACATGTTGAACCAAAAATATTTGTTGAAAATAAACCTTTTCCAAATCCAACCGAATTATTTATAACTCCAGATCATTATGTTTTTAGAATGTTATATTCGCAAGGAATTTCTTTAGAAGAATTGGATATTCCTCAAAAAGATGGAAGCAGATTAGGAAAGGATCCAAGAAAAGTATGGCAGATTTTTGCTGAAAATTATTTTTTATTTGCGGGAACGCCCTCCGGCGTTTGGTTAGATTATGAATTTAACAAAGTGTTTGGAATCAAAGAAAAATTAAACGGAAGAAATGCTCAGAAAATTTATGATGATATTAATGAAAAATTACAAACTCCGGAATTTTTACCAAGAAATTTATTTAAGCAGTTTAAAATAGAAGTTTTATCTACTACTGATGCTGCAACTGATCAATTGGAAAATCATAAGAAAATTAAAGAATCCGGTTGGGAAGGAAAAATTGTTCCGTGTTTTAGACCGGATGGACTTACAAATCTTTTAAATCCAAATTGGAAAAATGAAATTGCTGAACTTGAAAAATTAACATCACTCGAAATAAATAATTATAAAAATTTCATTTCTGCTCTTGAAATGAGAAGAGAATATTTCAAGAAAAATGATGCTACATCTACTGATCATGGAGTTGTTTCACCAAATACACATAAGTTAAGCCAAAATGAAGCCGATGAAATATTTTCGCGTGCATTACAAAATAATGTGAACGAAAAAGACGCTAATTTATTTACTGCAAATATGTTGATGGAAATGGCACGTATGAGTTGTGAAGATGGTTTAACAATGCAGATTCATGCGGGTTCAAATCGAAATCATAATAAATTAATTTTTGATAAATATGGCGCTGATAAAGGCTGCGATATTCCGAAGCAGACAGAGTACACAAATAATTTACAAGAATTGTTGAACACTTACGGTAATAATCAAAATTTTACGGTAATTGTTTTTACGCTTGATGAAACAAATTATGCAAGAGAATTAGCGCCGCTTGCCGGACATTATCCCGCAATGAAATTAGGCCCAGCATGGTGGTTTCATGATAGTATTGAAGGCATGACTCGTTACCGCCAAAATATTACGGAAACAGCCGGTTTTTATAATACGGTAGGATTTAATGATGATACTCGTGCGTTTGTTTCTATTCCAGCACGACATGATGTTGCTCGTAGAGTTGATTCAAATTTCTTAGCCGGATTGGTTGCCAAACATATTATCAGCATTGGTGATGCACAAATATTAATTAAAGAATTAACTTATAATTTGGTTAAAAAAGCATATAAATTATAAAGGTATGAAAATGATATTGGATAAAATTATTGAGTTAAAAGAAGCTGCAAAAAATGGTAATAATGATTTATTGAAGTTAGAAAATTTAATTGGCGAAGAAATATTTATCTATCCCAAATCTATAAATCATTTAGGAGAAGTAACGTTTTTTATTGGAAAGAAAAATAACGAGAAATATCTTTTTTTAGGTTGCAAAAATAATTCAGAATTTATGGAGAATTTTGAAGGTAATAATTACGATTTGTCTGATATAAATATTTTACTAAAACAATGTCCGTTAAATCATAATAATGCAATTCAGCTTCAAAAAATATTTCCTTTTACAAAACCAATTTTATTGGGTCTATCAAATTCATTTGGACTTGGCGATAGAATTGGCTTAGCAAATCCGGCTCACATTCGAGCTTTAGAAGGAAGTGATTTTAAACCAATTATTGCTCAGCAATCAATTCGTGAATTAACAAGAACTCAAAGAACTCCAGATGAAGTTATGGATGCGGCAATCTGGGCAGTTTTTCAAGAAGGTTATAAAAACGGATTTGGTGCAGATGCAGATCATTTAAAAACTATTGAAGATATTGACTTGATGATCAATGCCGGATTTACAATGTTTACATTTGATCCCGGTGAATTTGTTATAAATGAAGCAGATTCTATTTCAATTGATGAGCTTGAGAAAAAATCAAATGATTTAAATTGGGAAAAATTAGAAGATACTTTTTCAAATTTAATAAATCGTTATTCTCACATTGAATTCGATTTGAAGGAAGGATTGATTATTCATCCCACTTATGAAAATGTTCTTCGAGCTATTGTAAAATATGGAAATGCAATTGCTCACATCAAATATTTATTTGATCATTTGAGCAAAAAATATTCTCATCTTCCATATGAGGTTGAAATATCAGTGGATGAAACCGAATCTGTAACTACTCCATTTGAGCATTTCTTTATGGTTTCTGAGTTAAACAGATTGGGAGTAAAAATAATTAGTCTCGCTCCAAGATTTATTGGAGATTTTGAAAAGGGAATTGATTATAAAGGTGATATTGAAATTTTCAAACAAGAATATTTAAAGCATGTGAAAATTGCAGAATATTTTGGGTCATATAAAATAAGTTTACATTCCGGAAGTGATAAATTTACTGTGTATAAAGCAATTGGTCAGCTCAAGCGAGGATTTACACATGTTAAAACTGCCGGTACAAGTTATCTGGAAGCTTTAAAAGTTGTGGCTTTTGCTCAACCAAACGAATTTAGAAAAATATTAGATTTTGCCAGAATTGAATTTGAAAAAGAAAAACATTCGTATCATGTTTCCGCTATTTTAGAAAATATTCATTCATCAGAAAATTATACAAATGAGCAACTGCTCGAATTGTTTTGTCAAAATGATGCAAGACAAGTTCTTCATGTAACATTTGGCAAAACGCTTACCACATTGGATGAAAACGGAGATTCATTATTTAAAGATACTATTTTAAAATGCCTAAAGGAGAATGAAGAAGTTCATTATAAATATTTAATTAACCATTTTAGAAATCATTTAAATCCATTTAAATAATATGACGCGAGAAGAAATTAGAAATAAAATTATTGCGAGAAAAGTTGTTGCGGTTATAAGAATGAAAAATTCTTCGCAATTATTAAAAGTTATAGAAGCGATTAAAATTGGCGGAGTTTCTGGAATTGAATTAACGATGACTATCCCAAATGCAATTCAATCAATTGAAATTGCGAACAAAGAATTTGGTGATGAAATATTATTAGGAGTTGGATCAGTTACAAATTCTCAAACCGCAATTGATGCAATAAATGCCGGTGCAAAATTTGTTGTTTCACCTATTTATAAACCGGATGTTGTCCAAACTGTAATTGATAAAAATTTAGTAGTAATTCCAGGATGCTTTTCACCAACAGAAATACAAACTGCATATGAACAAGGTGCGGATTTTGTAAAAATATTTCCAGCAGATAATTTGGGAATGAGTTTTATTAAATCAATAAAAGCTCCGTTGCCACATTTAAAAGTAATTCCAACTGGAGGTGTAACATTGACAAACGCCATCGATTGGATAAACCACGGTGCAAGTGCTGTTGGTATTGGCTCAGCGCTGGTTGATAATAAAGCAATTGAAAATAATGATTTTTTAACTCTCACAAATAATGCTATAAAACTTTGTGAAAATCTGGGAATTAATTAGGGAAAATTATGCAAAAATATTCATTCGAAGATTTAAACGAAAAAGTTTGTGTATTAACCGGCGGCGGTGGAATAATTGGAGCAGTTCTTGCAAAAGGTTTAGCAAGCGTTGGTGTTAAACTTGCAATTCTTGATATTAAAAAAGAATTAGCAGATAATGTTGCAAATGAAATTAACAATATTTATCATACTGATTCTATTGGAGTTGAAGCAAATGTATTAGATAAATCATCTTTAGAAAATGCTAAGAAAATTGTATTAAAAAAATTTGGAAAGATTGATATTCTGATTAATGGAGCCGGCGGAAATTCTCCAAATGCAACAACAAAAGATGAATTTATAACTGATGAAAATATTAATTCTTTGAATGATACTTTTTTTGGGTTAGAACTTGAAGGATTTCAAAAAGTATACAATTTAAATTTTCTTGGTACACTTTTGCCAACTATGGTTTTTGCAAAAGAAATGGTAGAAAAAAAATCCGGAGTTATTCTAAATATTTCTTCAATGAATTCTTTTAGGCCATTAACAAAAATACCAGCGTATTCTGCAGCTAAATCATCTATAAATAATTTTACGGAATGGCTTGCTGTTCATTTTGCAAAAATGAATGTTAGAGTTAATGCAGTTGCACCGGGATTTTTTCTTACAAATCAAAATAGATTTTTACTTATTGATGAAAAGACAAATGAACTTACACAAAGAGGTAAAAAAATTATTGATAATACACCTATGGGAAAATATGGTGAACCGGAAGATTTAATCGGCGGAACTTTATTTTTGCTTTCAGATATTTCCAGTTTTATTACGGGAATTGTTTTACCGATTGATGGCGGATTTAATATTTATAGTGGTGTTTAAAAATAAAATGGAAAATAAATGAGTATAGAATTAAAAAATAATTACAAATATTCTTTGGTTGTGCCCACAAGTATGGGTGTTAGAATTACACCGGCGAATGGTCAGCCGGTTCATAGCAGCGAACAGTTTACTTTATATGTTACCAGTGCAGAAACAAACGTTGCAAGTATTGCTTCATATTTAGGAATGCCGGTAAAAGTCTTAACAACTTTTGTAAAAGATAGCCCAATTGCAAAAATTATTAAATCAAATATAAAATCTAGAAATATGGATTTTGAAGGCAAAGAAATTTCACAAGACGGTCCTTGGGGATATCGTCATCAATTTAATATTGCAGATAGCGGAATTGGCTCGCGCGGACCTAGAGTTCACAATGATAGAGCTGGAGAAGTTGGTCGAACTTTAAACGCAAAAGATTTTGATCTTGAAAAGATATTTAATAAAGATGGAGTTCAAATTTTACATTTATCCGGATTGATTGCAGCGCTTTCTCCGGAGACAAGTAATTTTTGTTTGGAGTTAGCAAGAGCAGCAAAAAAGTATGGAACTAAAATATCATTTGATCTAAATTATCGCGCATCGTTTTGGAAAGGAAGAGAAAAAGAATTATCATCAGCATTTTCTGAAATTGCTTCAGTGTCAGATATTCTAGTTGGTAATGAAGAAGATTTTCAACTTTGTTTAAATATTGAAGGACCGGAAGCTGGTGGAAAAGGTTTGGAAAAAAAAATCGAAAGCTTTAAAGAAATGATAAATAAAGTGAAAGCTAAATATCCAAATACTTCAGTTTATGCAACAACTCTTCGTGAAGTTGAAAATGCCAATAAACATTTGTGGGGAGCAATTATGCTTGAGGGTGAAAATTGGCATATTGTAAACCCAAGAGAAATAAGTGTGTTAGATAGAATTGGCGGCGGAGATGGATTTGTCGGTGGATTGATTTATGGAATTCTGAAAAATTGGGAACCGGAAAAATGGATTCAATTCGGCTGGGCTTCCGGTGCTTTGGCAACAACATTTTTGACCGATTATGCCCAACCGGCAGATGAGGAAATGGTTTGGAGTGTTTGGGAAGGAAATGCTAGAGTTAAAAGATAGTATTTAAACATAAAATGATGGAAAGGTAAGTATAAATGTTATTGTTTGCTCGCGGATCAGAAAATGATGTTCTTGATTCACAAATATTGAGGGAAGCGCTTTTTACTTCTTTTGAAAAATTAGGAAATAAAAATAAAGTTCTTGCTATACCTCCCGATTTTACTCGTTATCATTCACGTGCCGGTGAACTTACAACCATTTCATATGAATATTATAAGAAAAATTTAACTGATATTCTTCCTGCGCTTGGAACTCATTTTGCAATGACGGAAAAAGAAATTGATAAAATGTTTCCGGGAATTCATCATAATTTATTTCGAGTTCATAATTGGAGAAATGATTTAGTTACATTGGGAAAAGTTCCATCGGAATATATAAAAAATGTTTCTGAAGGAAAAGTTGATTATGATTGGCCAGCTCAAGTAAACAAACTTTTAGTTGAAGGAAATTTCGATTTAATTCTTTCAATCGGACAAGTAGTTCCACATGAAGTTGTGGGTATGGCAAATTATAATAAAAATATATTTGTCGGAACCGGCGGAGCTGAAGGTATTAATAAAAGTCATTTCCTTGGTGCTGCATATGGAATGGAACGAATGATGGGCAGAGCTGATACACCGGTGAGAAAAGTTTTAAATTATGCATCAGATAATTTTGCTAATCAACTACCAATTATTTATGTGCAGACGGTTATTGGTAAAGATGAAAATGGTAAATTAGTTGTAAGAGGATTATATATTGGAGATGATTTTGAATGTTTTAAACTTGCTGCAGAATTATCTTTAAAAGTAAATTTTCAAATGCTGGATAATCCATTAAAAAAAGTCATAGTTTTTTTAGATCCATCAGAATTTAAATCAACTTGGCTTGGTAATAAAAGTATTTACAGAACCCGCATGGCTATTAAAGATGATGGTGAATTAATTGTACTTGCTCCGGGTTTAAGAGAATTTGGTGAAGATCCCGGGATAGATAAATTAATTAGAAAATATGGATATGTAACAACTCCCGAAGTTTTGGAGTTAGTAAAAAAAAATGATGACCTAAAAAATAATCTAAGTGCAGCTGCACATTTAATTCACGGTTCTTCAGAAGGAAGATTTAAAATTACTTACTGTCCCGGAAATATTTCTCAAAAAGAAATTGAAAGCGTAAATTTTAATTATGCTGATCTTAATGAAATGTTAAATATTTATAATCCAGAAAACCTAAAAGATGGTTTTAACACTATGCCAAATGGAGAAGAAATCTTTTTCATCTCAAACCCCGCTTTAGGTTTGTGGGCATGGAAAAATAAATTTATTGATTAAAAATAAAGATATCTCAATTGCAAAATCGCTGATTCGATATGAAAAGAGGAGTTGTCATTTCGAATCCGTTGGCTAACAGATGAGGAATCTCGTTTATAAAAAAAATTATGGTAAAAAAAATAAAAATTATTGCAGATGATAAAATTCCATTTCTAGAAGGAGTGCTTGAACCCTTTGCTGATATTGAATATTATCCTGGTAAAGAAATTACAAATAGAATTATAAAAAATGCAGATGCATTAATTACTCGTACAAGAACAAAGTGTAACAAAGATTTTCTTGATGGATCAACAATAAAATTAATTACAACTGCTACAATCGGTTATGATCATATCGATACAAAATATTGTGATGAAATTAATATAAAATGGGTAAACGCACCCGGATGCAATTCATCGTCTGTTATGCAATATATTACTTCTGCATTATTAACCATTGCGAAAAAAGAAAGTATAAATTTAGAAGAAAATACAATTGGAATTATTGGTGTTGGTAATGTTGGAAGTAAAATTCAAAAAGTTGCAGAAATTTTGGGAATGAAAATATTGTTAAATGATCCACCACGAGAAAGAAAAGAAGGAAGCGAAAAATTTTCCTCACTAAAAAAAATAATTGCTGAAGCAGATATTATTACTTTTCATGTGCCGTTAAATAAAGTTGGGATTGATAAAACATATCATTTAGCAGATGATAATTTTTTCAATCAACTAAAGAAAAAACCAATAATCATAAATTCTTCTCGGGGCGAAGTTGTTGAAACCAATGCTTTAAAATCTGCAATAAAAAATAAAAAAATTAGTAATGTAATTTTAGATGTTTGGGAAAATGAACCAAATATTGATTTGGAATTATTAGATCTAATTGATATTGCAACTCCACATATTGCGGGTTATTCAGCTGATGGTAAAGCAAATGGAACATCTGTTTGCGTAAATAAAATAAATGAATATTTCAATTTGGGTTTAGAAAAAAAATGGTATCCTAAAAATATTCCTTTACCCCAAAATGGCAATGAAATAAATATAAACTGTTCAAATAAACAAGATCAAGAATTATTATTTGAAATTGTTGAACAAACTTATTCAATTGTTGAAGATGATTATCGTTTGAGAAACTCAACTCATACATTTGAAAAGCAGAGAGGGGACTATCCAGTCAGAAGAGAATTCAATAATTATATTTTAAATATTGAAAACTGTAATAATGATGTGATATGTAAACTTTCTAAACTAGGATTTAACATCAAATAAAATATTTTCAAAAAAATATATGGATAGAAAGACAATGGAAAAAAAAGCTGATATTGGAATTGTTGGTTTAGCAGTAATGGGTGAAAATCTTATACTTAATATGGAGAGCAAAGGGTTTACTGTTGCAGCTTATAACCGAACAGTTGAAAAAGTTGATAATTTTATCAATGGAAGAGCAAAAGGGAAAAATATTATTGGAGCACATTCTGTTGAAGAATTTGTTGCATCTCTTAAAACTCCACGTAAAGTAATGATTATGGTTAAAGCTGGTAAACCAGTTGATGATTTTATTGATCAAGTAATCCCTTATTTGGAAAATGGCGATATAATTATTGACGGAGGGAATTCTCATTTTCCAGATACAACTCGTAGAACAAAATATGTTGAAAGCAAAGGATTATTATATATTGGTACGGGAGTTTCCGGTGGAGAGGAAGGTGCACTTAAGGGACCTTCAATAATGCCGGGAGGTTCGCATAAAGCTTGGGAACATGTAAAACAAATTTTCCAATCTATTTCTGCAAAGGTAAGTGATGGAAGTCCTTGCTGTGATTGGGTTGGCGAAAATGGTGCCGGACATTTTGTTAAAATGGTTCACAACGGTATTGAATATGGTGATATGCAATTAATTACTGAAGCATATCAAATTATGAAAGAATTATTAGGAATGTCAGCTGATGAAATGCATGAAGTTTTTAAAAAGTGGAATGAAGGAGAGTTAGATAGTTATTTAATTGAAATTACTCGGGATATTCTTGCTTATAAAGATGAAGATAATTTACCTCTTGTCGATAAAATTCTTGATACAGCCGGACAAAAAGGAACCGGAAAATGGACCGGAACAGCTGCATTAGATTTGGGCGTTCCACTTACACTTATTGGCGAAGCCGTATTTGCAAGATGTTTATCAGCACAAAAAAAGGAAAGAGTTGAAGCATCAAAAATTTTAAGCGGACCAGATCCAAAATTTGGTGGCGATAAAAAAGAATTTATAAAAGATCTTGAAAGAGCTTTATACGCAAGTAAACTTGTTTCTTATGCACAAGGATTTGTTTTAATGAAAGCCGCCGCCGAAGAATATGGATGGAATTTAAATAACGGGGGAATTGCGCTGATGTGGAGAGGCGGATGTATAATTCGTTCGGTATTTTTAGGCAAAATTAAAGAAGCATTTGATCGTAATCCAAATTTATCTAATTTATTGCTCGATCCGTTCTTTAAATCAAAAATCGAAGAAGCCCAAGAAAGTTGGAGGAAAGTTATATCAACTTCTATACTTAATGGTATTTGGGTTCCGGCTATGAGTACTGCGCTAAATTATTTTGATGGATTTAGAAATGAACGATTACCTGCAAATTTACTACAAGCTCAACGTGATTATTTTGGTGCACACACATATGAAAGAATTGATAAACCAAGGGGAGAGTTTTTCCATACAAACTGGACCGGACGTGGTGGCGATACTGCATCATCGACTTATACTGTATAATTGAAAAATAGAATATTGTAAAATAAAAATGGAGAAAAAATGGAAGTTCGAAATTCACCTGATAAAATCGGCTTTAGTTATCTATCAACTGATGAATTAAGAGAAAGTTTTTTGATAGATTCGTTATTTGTGAAAAATCAAATTCCGTTGGTGTATTCCGATGTTGATAGATCAATTACCGGTTCCGCAGTTCCGGTTGGTAAAATGTTAAAATTGGTTGCAACAAAAAAAGAAATGGCTGCCGATTATTTTACAGAAAGAAGAGAAATTGGCATAATCAATATTGGTGGAAAAGGAACAATTACTGTTGATAAAGTAAATTATGCAATGAACAACATTGATGCTCTATATATTGGTAAAGGGGCAAAGGATATTTCTTTCAAAAGCACTAATTCAAAAAATCCAGCTAAGTTTTATTTTGTAAGCTATCCTGCACATACTTCTTATCCAACTAAACAAATAAAAATAGATGATGCAGTTTCTGTAAATTTGGGAAGTGTGGCAGATTCTAATAAAAGAACAATTCACAAATACATTTTACCTGGCAAAGTTGAAAGTTGCCAGCTTGTAATGGGATTAACAATTTTAGATGAAGGAAGTGTTTGGAATACAATGCCGGCGCATACACATCAGAGACGCTCAGAAGTATATATGTATTTTAATTTACGTCCGGAATCTATTGTTGTTCATTTACTTGGGGAGCCTTCAGAAACAAGGCATGTAATTATTCGTAATGAGCAAGCTGTACTTTCTACAAGCTGGTCAATGCATTCCGGCTGCGGAACACAAAACTATTCATTTATCTGGGCAATGGGCGGTGAAAATCAAGTATTTGATGATATGGATTGGATAGATATGAAAGAGTTAAAATAAATTATTTTCTCACTTAAAAAGGGAAGAACAATGCTTGAAACAAAAACAGAATTGACGAAAACTGACGATGATCAAAAAAAGAAAATTGGTAATTACAGGTGGCTTATAGTTGCATTAATATTTTTTGCTACTACAATTAATTATGTTGATAGAGCAGTTTTGGGTGTTCTTGCCCCAACTCTTAGAGATGAAATAGGATGGAGCGACCAAGAATATGGTTATATTAGCGCTGCATTTACATTAGCCTATGCAATTGGTTTTCTTTTTGCCGGCTGGTTTATTGATAAGGTTGGATCAAAATTAGGTTATACTTTATATTTAACTATTTGGTCATTAGCTGCCGCAGCACATGCATTAGTCAAATCAACTTTCGGTTTTGGTATTGCACGCTTTGCTTTGGGCATTGGTGAATCAGGAAACTTTCCCGCTGCAATAAAAACCGTAGCAGAATGGTTTCCCAAAAAAGAGAGAGCATTAGCAACGGGAATATTTAATGCTGGTACTAATGTTGGAGCCGTAATTGCTCCATTGGTTGTTCCGTGGCTTGCATTAAATTGGGGATGGCAATCAGCTTTTATTGTTACAGGATTATCTGGATTAATTTGGATTGTATTTTGGTGGCCAGTTTATAAAAAACCATCAGAACATCCAAAAGTTTCAGAAGCAGAATTAGCGCATATTGAAAGCGATCCGCCTGATCCGGCAATAAAAATATCTTGGTCTAGATTATTGCAATTTAAACAGACTTGGGCTTTCGCATCTGGAAAATTTCTTACCGATGCTATTTGGTGGTTTTATTTATTCTGGTTTCCATTATTTATGAATGATAGATTTGGCGTAAACTTAAGCTCTATCGGGTTACCTATGATTGTTGTTTATGTTCTTGCAGATTTTGGATCTGTCGGCGGAGGATGGCTCAGTTCATTTTTACTTAAGAAAAATTGGACTGTGAATGCCGCTCGAAAAATTGCAATGTTAATTTGTGCATTATTAATTTTACCTGTTGCAGCTTCACCATATGTTGAAGATAAATGGATTGCTGTAATTCTAATTGGTGTTGCAGCCGCCGCGCATCAAGGATTTTCAGCTAATATTTTTACAACTACTTCAGATATGTTCCCGAGAAAAGCAGTTGGTTCGGTTGTTGGAATTGGAGGCTTCGCTGGTGCAATGGGAGGTTTCATTATGAATTTAGGTGCTGGATGGTTAAAACAAAATACCGGAAGCTATGAAATTATGTTTGCCATTGCTGCGGTTATTTATCTCATTGCTTTATTGATTATGCACGTGTTGGTTCCTAAACTTGAACCGGCTGTAATTGAATAAAATAAAAATTTATTAAATATATTTTTGGGTTAAAATTGATAATTGAATCAAGAGCATATGCAAGAGCCGGATTACTCGGAAATCCTTCAGATGGATATTTTGGGAAAACAATATCGCTAATTATTAAAAATTTTGGTGCGCATATTTCTTTATATGAATCCCCAGAATTAATTATTGAGATTCTTGATCAAGATAAAAATGTATTTAAAAATATCTATGATCTTGTTGATAGAATTAAACTACATGGATATTATGGCGGCGATAGACTAATAAAAGCAAGTATAAAAGCTTTTTTTGATTATTGTAGAGAAAAAGAAATTAAAATTAACAACAAAAATTTTTCTGTCAGATATAATTCTTCAATACCAAGACAAGTTGGTTTAGCCGGCTCAAGTGCAATCATTACTGCAACAATGAAAGCTTTGCTTAAATTTTTTGAAGTTGAAATTAGCAAAGAAATTCTTCCCACTCTTATTCTTTCAGCTGAAATAAAAGAACTTAATATTAATGCTGGACTTCAAGATAGAGTAATTCAAGTTTATGAAGGTTTAGTCTATATGGATTTTGAGAAAGATTTTGTGGAAAAAAATAATCATGGAAAATACGAGCAATTACCAATTGAAAATTTACCGAAAGTTTATTTAGCTTATAAGGATTCGTTAGGTAAGATTTCCGGTGTAGTGTTAAACGATATTGCAAGTCGATATAAACGCGGTGATAAGCTTGTTATAGATACTCTAAATGAAATAGCAAATTGCGCTGCTGAAGGTAAAGATGCAATTATGAAAAAGGATTTCAAACTTCTTTCAGAGTTAATTAACAGAAATTTCGACCTTCGCACAAAAATTATGAATATTAGCGAAGAGAATCTTGAAATGGTTGAAATAGCTCGTAAATGCGGAGCTTCGGCAAAATTTGCCGGTTCCGGCGGTTCAATTATTGGTACTTATTCAAACGATGAAATGTTACATAAATTAATTATGGAATTAAAAAAAGTAAATGTAAGAGTTGTAAAACCATTTATTTCTTAGGAGATTTTAATGATAAAAAAAGCTGTAATCCCGGCAGCAGGACTTGGTACAAGATTTTTACCGGCAACAAAAGCACAACCAAAAGAAATGCTGCCTATTATTGATACGCCAACAATTCAATATGTCGTCCAAGAAGCTGTGGATTCCGGAATTGAAGATATTTTAATTATTTCCGGTAAAGGAAAAAGAGCAATTGAAGATCATTTTGATAGAAACATTGAATTAGAAATTGCACTCGAAGAAAAAAATGAGCAAGCACTAAATGAGATTAAGAATATTTCTGACATGGCGAAAATTCATTATATCCGACAAAAAGAATTAAAGGGTTTAGGCGATGCAATTTATCATGCAAAACATCATGTTGGTAATGAACCTTTCGCTGTTTTGTTGGGAGATACGGTTGTAAGATCAGTTATTCCTGCTACTCAACAACTTATCGATATTTATGAACAATATAAGCAAATCGTAATTGGTGTAGAGCAAGTTCCAAAAGAAAAAGTTCATAGATATGGAATTGTTGGAGGTGTAAAAATTAATGATTCGCTTTATCAATTAAATGAAATGATAGAAAAACCAAGTATTGAAGAAGCCCCATCCACTTTGGCTGTTGCAAGCAGATATATTTTAACTCCCGATATTTTTAAAGCTTTGGAAGAAACTAAAGCAGGAAAGAATAATGAAATTCAACTTACCGATGCTTTAAAAATATTTTTATCAAGAGGGAGTGTATATTCTTATACATTCGAAGGAAAACGTTATGATATTGGCGATAAGCTTGATTATTTAAAAACTACTGTAGAATTTGGATTAAAAAGAAAAGAATTCAGAGAAGAATTTTTGGAATTTCTAAAGGAAATAATATCTAAGGAAAATGGGGACAAATTATGATTTTAGATAAATTTAAATTAGATGGAAAAGTTGCATTAATAACCGGTTCAAATCAAGGTATTGGACAAATGTATGCAATAGCATTAGCCGAAGCCGGTGCTGATATTATTGGCGTTTCATACACCGATGATTTTGAAGAAACCGAAAAATTGATAAAAAAAACCGGAAGGAATTTCAAGTATTACGTTAGTGATTTTTCAAACCGTGATTCACTTTACGAATTTATCAAAAACGTAAAAAAAGATTTTGAAAAAATTGATATACTGGTTAACAATGCCGGAACAATAATGAGAAAGCCAATCTCAGAACATCCGGATGAATATTGGGATAGAGTAATTGAAATAAATTTATCCGCACAATTTATTTTAACTCGTGAGCTTGGCAGAGATATGGCAGAAAGAGGTTACGGTAAAATTGTATTTATTGCGTCATTACTTTCTTTTCAAGGTGGAATTACTGTCCCCGGCTATGCTGCATCAAAAGGCGGAATTAAACAAATCACAATGTCTTTTGCAAATGAATGGGCTTCAAAAGGAGTTACGGTTAATGCAATTGCTCCGGGTTATATTGTTACTGAAAATACTAAAGCATTAAGAGAAGATGCAGTAAGAAATAAAGCAATTTTGGATAGAATTCCGCAAGGTAGATGGGGAACACCGGAAGATTTAATGGGAACAGTAGTTTTCCTAAGTTCAGATGCATCAAATTATTTAAATGGAAGTGTGGTAACAGTTGATGGCGGCTGGATGGGAAGATAAAATATTTATATACCAAATAATTATTCCATCTTGTAAAATTGATAAATTTAATCAGTAAAACTTTAAAGCAGAATTATAATTTTTGAAGTTGTGTTAAAATTTTTTTGACAAACCTTAAATCAATGTTCAATCCAAAACCAAATAACTTATTTTGCGTAAATTGGTTATAGAATTACTAAATTAGGCTTTTACAAAGAGTTGAGAGAATGACCTGCCCCCGATAAATGTACCAATGATAAAGTTAGTTATACCTATCATCAAGCATTGGCTACTTGGTGTAGGAGTATTACCTCCGGTACCGGAGGTAAAAAATTTAATGAACTATGCGGTCTGATTTCATTAAATTCTTGCCGCCACCTTTCTGTTAAAACTTTTGCCTCTAATATAGTATCAAATATCTCTCCATTCAATAATTCATCTCTTAATTTTCCATTAAATGATTCTATATATCCATTTTCCCATGGACTACCCGGTTCTATATAGGCTGTCTTGACTCCTATTCTTCTTAACCATTTTCTAAGTACTATTGTTGTAAATTCACTCCCATTATCTGATCGTATATAATCTGGAACTTCATGTGTAATAAACAACTCTGATAACTTATACAGAACTTCAGAGGACTTGATTTGAAGTTCAACATGTATCGCTAAACATTCCCTTGTATATTCATCAATTATGTTCAACATCCTCATTGCTTTTCCATCACTTGTTCTTTCATACACAAAATCATAGCTCCAAACATGATTTTTATATTCCGGTTTTAGTCTTATGCATGATCCGTCATTTAACCACAATCTCTTCCTTTTGGGTTGTTTTTGTGGAACTTTTAGTCCTTCTGTTCTCCATATTCTTTCAACCCTTTTATGATTTACTTTCCACCCTTTATTTTTTAGTAATGCTGTTATTCGTCTGTAACCGTATCTTCCATAGTCTTTTGCCAGCTTTATTATATCATTTGTTAATGCTTCCTCATCGGCTCTCTTTTTCTCTCTTATTCTTTGGGTTGAACGTGCTTGACCTTATACTCGACACGCCTTCCGTTCTGAAACACTTAATATTTTCACTATTTCTTTTATTGCCCGATTTATCCGCCGTGGTGGACGCTTCTTTGCCGGGCTTAATAATTTCCCCGACTTGCTTTCTTCAATATTGAATTATCTAATGTCAATTCTGCTACTATTTTTTTAAATCGACTATTTTCTTGTTCCAATACTTTCATTTTTTTGCTTGATCTATTCGTATGCTTCCATATTCTTTCCGCCATCGGTAATATGTCTGTTCATGTATTTAAATATCAGCTCTATATTCTTACCTGCCGAATGCATTACTTCGGCTTCTCGAAGTTTATTTATGATTTGTTCTGTTGTAAATTTAACCCTTCCCATATTTTTTCTCCTTTCGATCCTAATATAACATTTGGATCACTTTTTGGGGGGCAGGTCAAATCAAAGTATCGGCAGAACGGCAGACGATTTACTAGCTTCATTTAAAAGTATAATTAAAACTAATATGTGGGGACATAGACTTGAACATCTGTTAAGAAACGGATTTAACGGATTACTACACATCGAAAATTCAACATTATTTGATCTTCTAATAATATTTGAACAATCAAGAAACATGAGCAGAGAAAAAAGAATATTAACCGACATAATTAAAAATGCAGTTGAAAATGAGGTAGCAAAAAGATTTTGGCAGAAAGATTTTCCAAGCTATAAACGAGACGATTTTGCACCTTCACACCACAAATTGAGTATGCTGTTAAACTCAGATGAAACAGTTTCATTAATGCTCTCACAACCAGACAACAAATTAAATTTTAATGAAATAATTGAGCAAAATAAAATAATACTTCTTGATCTATCAAATGTAGGACCGGATACAAGAAAGATATTAGGATCATATTTGCTATCAACTTTACATAATTATTCAATTTCAAGAAATAACATAGATATGAATAACAGAAATCCTTTTAGTATTTATTGCGATGAAGCCCACAAATTCACACCGGATACATTAGAAGAAATGATAACCGATGCAAGAAAATTTGGAATAAATTTAATTTTTGCTCATCAATTTCTAAATCAATTCAATACAGATCAAAGAGATGCATTATTAAGCATGGGATCAACAATTATTTTCAACGTTGATTTATTTGATGCAAAAAACCTCACAAACAATTTACAAACCAAAGTAGAAGTAAAAGATATACTAACACTTAAAACCGGTGAAGCATTCTCAAGAATCGGAACACAAATAATAAAATTTGAGACTAATAAACCAGAACAAATACTTAAAGAAAATTATAAAAATGAAATAATCAAAAAATCCATAGAAAAATATTACAAACCAATAACTACAGTTAAGAAAATTGTCAATGAAAGATTAAAGAGATTCGGAATAGATACGGAACCAATAAGAATAATTGAAGAATTAGAATTAGATAAATCTGACTTCAAATTTGAATATGATGAATTTGACTGAAATACTACAACTTCTTGATGAAGAAACAATACAAGAAAAAATTGATAAACCAATCGATGAAATATTTAATCAAGTTTATTCAATAACTGAGCAATTAAATTCACAAAGGAAACTAAAAAGTATAATTTATTTCTTAATTCAGAAATTAAAGAAGAATAAAATAATTTTTACAACGAATAATAAATACTCGGATTTAGTTTGGTTCTTAAACCAATATTATTCAGCAGAAGGATCTCAAGGTTACGAAAGAGCAATCTTTGACATAAATAATTACAAAAAAGAAGGAATATTACATATACTAGAAACAACTTCAGAATCACTCAAAAAAGAACAAAAAGAAAAATATTTACAATGGATTTACACTTCGAAAATAGAACACACTAATTGGGAATCGAAACTTAAAATTGTAGAACAAATAAATAAAACATCAAATAATTCTTCAGAAATACATAGCTTAACTAATATTCAAAAAGCATTATATCTAAAAGAAATAATTCAACAACAAATTGAAACAAGTCAAGCCATAAAATCATTGTTGAAGCCCAAATCGTTTTAACAGTGAAACGATTTAGACTTTGATACCACAAATCAATAAAACAATTGATTAAAATGATTGATAACGAAAAATTATCGGACAAAGAAAAAATAAGATTATTCTTTTCACTCTTCCATGGATTAGAAAGTGTATATGGTACATACAGTACACAAAGCGGAAAACACTGGCAGATCAAAGGGAAAGTTACAGAAAAGGTAATCGAAAACCATCTGAAGGGAAAACAACCATATGGATTCTATCCACTGATTAGTGATAAAACATCTGTTGCAGTTGCAGACTTTGATAATCTTGATCCAAGACCACCTATCGAGTTCATTAAAAAAGCAGAACACTATGGATTATCTGCATATCTGGAAAAAAGCAAATCAAAAGGATATCATGTTTGGTTGTTCTTCCCAAAGGATGGAATAAATGCTAAAAAAGTAAGGCAAGTTATAAAATTTATTTTAATGGAAATTGATTCAATAAATACAGAAGTTTTTCCCAAACAAGATTCAATCACAGATAGCGGATCATTTGGAAATTTTATCAATGCACCAATATTTGGAAAACAAATTTCAAAAAATAAAACAATTTTTATCGAACCAAACTTTTCTTTAAAACCTTACCAAGATCAATGGGAATTTCTAAAATCTATAAAAAACAACTCTGAACAATTATTAGACTCAATAATATCTAACAATGATATAAAAAATGAATGCAGATCAAAGAAAACCAATAGTACAAACAATGGATATTCAAAATTTGGGTTACCAATTTGTGCAAAAAAAATATTACGAGATGGAGTTACATTTGATCAAAGAATTACGTGTTTCAGATTGGCAATAAACCTAAAAAGAATAGGAACTTCAAAAGGAAAAGTAATTGAGATATTAAATGATTGGAAGCAAAAAAACAAACCAATAAATGGAAAAAAAATAATCACAAGGGAAGAAATAATAGAACAAGTCAAATGGGCATATATAAAAGACTATAAAGGTTATGGGTGTGAAGCACCTATAATAAAAAGTTTCTGCGATTCAAAATGCAAAATAAATAAACGATAAAATTTAAATACTTGTAAAATAATTTTGAAAATCAACAATCAAATTGAAAATGGAAAACAAATTAGTTTTAATAAAAATCGATCAACTTTATGCTATCATAAAGCAAGCAATTTTAGAAGTAATCAAGAAAAAAGATGACGAGGACCAGCAAAAGGAGATACTGAATTTTAAAGAAACATGCGAATTTCTAGGAATCCATCCATCAACATTGAACAAATGGAAAGCTCAAAACAAAATACCATACAAACGATTAGGAAAGCGAATATTTTTTGAAAGAAAGAGAATTCAAGCTGCACTTAAAGAATCAAATTACTGTAAATTAAAAGAGATTCAAGTTAATTTATAAACTACGTTTCTTTTTATCATTAATAGCTTGGATTTCAAAAAATAATTAAAATATGATGATAAGCTAATGTTCTTAATTATGAAGATTTATTTTGATCTTTTTCTATCAAATATTTGTTAGCAAATAAAATAATATGGATTTACAAAATATTTTGTGATTAATTAAGACATTTTTAAAAATATGTAAAATGAAATAAAATGTTTGGTTATTTCAATAATTTTAGTAACTTAGTATACCAAGTATAACTATTTATTTTTGTTATGAAATTTTTTTATCTGATAATAATTTTACTTACACAAAGTTTAAATTACTTTGCTCAGACCAAATCAGTCACTCATGTAATTGATTTTGGGAATCAAACCATTGTTAACAAAAGTACTGGTTTTCAAAATTTTAAAATCCATACAAAAGATTTTGAGATTATTCATCAAAACTCAAAATGGGCAAATTATCATCCATTTTTAACAGACGGTATCGCCTGTAAAAATGAAATTCAATTTGAAATTAAGTTGAATCCCGGTAAATATTATTTAGAGTTAATAATGCCGGGTGGAAATTTCGGAAAATGGAAAGGGAAGATTGGTTTAAACAAAAAAATATTACCTTTTGAATTAGTTTCTTTTACGGCTGATCCTGAATCTGATGAACCGCCAAAATATTGGTCATATTTAAACGAAATTGAAATAACTGAAAGCACAACAATAATTTCAATTATTGCAGAAAATCAAACAACAGCTATAAACTCAATTTCATTTTATCCAAAAATTGTTGAAAAAATATTTTTGACAGAGGGAAAAATTCAAAATGAAAATATGAATTTTCCCAACATTAATCTTGTGGTAGAATTAATAAATAAAGGCAGTGTTAAAGAAGCATTGCGACTTGTCAATGCTGTTCCGGATAAAGATTTTCGATATGAAAAAGCGCTTCTTCTTATGTCAATTGCCGGAAGACTTGAAACAGAAAATCCGAAACAACTTGTTGAATATGCAAAATATTTACTTGAAGAAGAAATTCAGCAAAATCCAAACTCTGGATTAAAATTCAATCTAAGAATTGCAGAATTATTTACATACGGAATTGAATCATTTAATAGAGGTGGTTGGGATTGGAATAAGCAAATTACAGAATCGGGAATATTTGATCACATAAATTTTGCCGGAATGGCTTTCGAAGAAATTACTAAAATTGCAGATCACCCTCTAAATTTAAGAGCATCTTACGAATTAGCAAAAGTCTGTTATTGGAATTGGGTTGAACAGCACGGAGAGAGATTAATTATAAAAGCTGATGAACATTTTAAAAAAGTAAAAAAGTTTTATCCTAATAATGAAATATTAAAGATGTATTTGGGCGAAAATATTCAGTCAAATGAAATACCACAAAATATTGATAGTGTACCAGAGTGGGCTTTTTTACAAAAAATTGCTTTGGATGGAGTAACTGATATTATTCATTATTGGGTTGAAAACCGGCAAGCAGAAAATGGAGAATTTGGCGGTAAATTTGATGATGATGTTGAAATGATGAGATGGTGGCCTGTTGCAAGAACAGTAGCAAAAGATTCTTTAACTTTAGTCGGAATGGAAAAATTGGTTAACGGTATTTGGGAAAGCGGATGGATTGAAAATGGATTTTCTAAAAAATTAAGAGATGTTGAGCATTCTTCTGAGCCTGTTGCAGATACACAACCGATGATGATCGCACTCGATTATGGAAATCCTGTTTATATTGAAAGGTGTATGCAAAGTTTGGATAAAGTTGATTTGTGGACCGGCATTAATAAAAATGGTCATAGACATTTTAAATCAAGTTGGTATTCAGCTACAGATATTGATACTGCCAAACCAAAAGACTGCGATGTAGAAATGAATACCAGAACAGTAAAAGCAATTAGATGGCTTGCATGGTATAATCGACATCCAAAAGCAATGAAATTTTTAAGAGAATGGAGTGATTCATGGTTAGAGGATTGTTTAAGAACTGATAAAGGAAAGCCAAAAGGAATTGTACCAGCCGCAATACATTTTGAAGAAGATGAAATTTGTATTTATACAGATAATTGGTATGAATCGGGAATGTTCTGGCATTATTATGATTATACCGGCGGAACTAAAATGCTAAACGAATTTCTTTCAAGCTATCTTTTATTTAATGATAAAAAATATTTGGAACCCCTTGAATTAACATTAAAATTAATTGAGAAAAATATTAATAAAAGTTTGGATGAAGTTGAAAAAGGCAGCGAAGAATGGATCACAAAAATTTTATTGGAATCTGATAATTTTGCTGAGACAGTGGAAATTTGGAGATTATTAACAGGCAATAATTCTTTTGATAATTTAATTGAACAAATTGGTTCTGATTATTTAAAGTTTAGACTTAATGGAAATGAACAGCATTTAATTGATGGAAGTATAACCATAATTGATAATTCTTATTATAACAGAAATTTAATTACTACAGAAGCATATTTTACAGATAGAGTTGAACTTAAAAATTTAAGGGGGGGGAAAGATCAAGGTACTTCACACATTGAGGCAATGTATAACGGCAGTTCATTCGCTGATATTTTCTATCCATTCTCACCAATTTCTTGGAATAATGTAGGTAATAATTTATCTGCAGTTGTTAAAGAGTCATCAGATTCTGCAATTTCGATTATTGTGTTCAATCATTCAAAAGAAAAAATATTTCCTACTATAATGTTTAATCAACTTAAAGACGGGTTATACAATTTTAATTTAGCAGAAAAAAAATCTAATAAAGTTAACAAGGATGAAAATTTTGAAATAAGAAAAAGAAATACTGAATTTACATTTGAGCTTAAAAGTAATTCTGAAATGATTGTAGATATTTCACAAATAAAAAAAATGGAAACGGATGAAAACAATCGTCCGGATTTAGCAATTAATTTTTCTGAATTAAAAATATCTGAAACAAATAATGATAAAATTAATGTTGAAATTCCGATTCATAATATTGGTATTGAAAATGCAAAAGATTTCAATGTTAATTTATATTATTTGCATAATGGTACAAACCATTTAATACAGAGTGAAAGTATAAAAAATATTTCGGCTCCTTTTGATTTAAAATCAAAGACAGTTCAAATTAATTTTATAATAAATAATAAAGTTGGTAAGTATAGAATTATCATTGATAATGAAAATAAGATTAATGAAATAACGGAAATTAATAATCACATTGAATTTTATTTAAACTAGTTTTTGGTGCTAAATGAAAAAATATTTAAATCAAACAATTATTTTTATTATTATTTCTCAAGTTTCACTTTTTCCACAGTCAAAGATCACTGCAGATTTAAGTGATAAAATAATGCAGTCAATCATAAAGGGAGCAGATTTTACTGAGGAAATATTACTTGATGAAAATGGAAAAAGCCGTTGTGATTATGACATCGTAGAAGGTAAATGGTATGATTATGAACCTCCTTGGCATACTGGTCAATTGATTTATGCACTGACCAGAGTTTATAATATAACAAAAAATGAAAGGTACCTTGATGCAGCAAAAAAAGCCGGTGATTGGTGGGTAAGTTTAGAAATTAAAGATCATCCAAAACTGAAAGGAATGTTACGTGCAATTCACGGCGCAGGAGTAGACTATATAATTTATGCAACTGTTACAGATGGATCAGCTGGTTTATTTAGATTATACGATATAACTCAAACCGAGAAATATGCCAAAATTGCCAGTCAAGCTGGTGAGTGGATGAGGCAAAATATGTATGAACCACACTCAAGAATGTTTTATGATGCTGTTGATCCTGAAACAGGTGAAGTGAAAAAGGAATGGAGTCCATTTTGGTCAGACCGTAAAAACCAAGTTCTAAATGATGTTGCAAGACCAAACAACGAAGGTTCTATTTATAAAGATATGTATGAATACACTGGCAATGAAGAATACAAAAATCTCTTTATTGATTTATGCGAAAGTTTAGTAGAAAAGCAGGGTGAAGAAGGTTTGTGGATGGATTTTACTCCAAATGATAAATCGGAAGGTTCATTTCATCCAAGATTTAATATTTGGTATGCCGAATCACTTCTTGAAGGATATGATTTAACAGGCAATAAAAAGTATCTTGAAGCTGCACTAAAAACAGCTAGGTTTTATACAAAGTTTCAGCAGAAAAACGGAATCTTTTTTTATAAGAATTACATTAACGGAGAAAATGATCCTTATTCAATCAGTGGTTCAACTTCTGCTTTTGCTGGAATAATATGGCTTAGATTGTTAAAATATGGAGTAGGTGAAGAGTTCAAAGAAAACATAAATAAATCATTGAATTGGATTTTAGAAAATCAGATTAGTGAAGATCATCCCGATAAAAATTTAGCTCGTGCATTTCCTGAAATTCGTTCCAAATCTAAAAAAGGAATTCTAAATGTTTATAACAGAGATGTTGGAACATCATTCTGCCTAAGATTTCTTTGTGATTATTATGCGTATCTAAACAGTAAATAACAAAACTTTTTAGAAGTATTTATCAGAGATTTGAAATGAAATTAAAAATCAAAATAATAATTATGCTGTTTGTTTCAACCAGTTTTGTATTTGGCAGGTTACCAAAAAATAATTCTGGTAATATTTCTGAAGACGATACAGCAAGCTTTGTCGGGAAAAAAATATCTCCAGAGTTTAATTCGTGGAAGGATGAAAATTCCGGGTATGAAATTACGCAATGGACTTCAAACGGCTCAAGCTCTCATCCTTACTTTACAATTAATTCATTTATTGATGAAGAAAATGTTTTAATCTTTTCTAAAAGATCTGGAAAAAAACAATTATATAAATTAAATCTTACTTCCGGAGTAATGATTCAAATTACAAATCTAAACCGACTCAGAAATATTGAGCATTTACCAGATTTAAAAACAGTTTGGTTATTTGATGAAAAAAACCTTATTTCACTAAATACAGAAACCTTAGAAACAAATGAAATATTTAATTTCGAAGATTTTCCATATTCCGTTGGTTCTTTCACTGTTACCTGTGATGGTAAATGGTTTGTTTTTTCATCTAACAGAAAAGAACAAAAAGATGGAGATTGTGAATACGGTCCATATGAGATTTATAAGTTGAATCTTATTGATAAATCAATATCTCCAATAATTCATATAACCGGTTTTAATATTGGACATTTGCAAGCTAATCCAGTTGATCCAAATTTAATATTATACTGCTGGCAGTGGGAAGCTTTAGGCAGACAAAAATTAGTTGGTGATACACCAATCAGAATGTGGTGGATTAACATTGATGGCACAGATGGTGGACCATTAAAACAAGCTTTTGGGTTACACGCCACACATGAAGCTTGGAGTCCTGATGGGAAATTTGTTACTTATTCCGGCGATTTTAGATTCGGGCTTCAAAAAGGAAGGGAGATTCTGGGTTTTCAATCATTTGACGGTACTGTAAATAAAATGTATGATGCATCGGTATGGCATGCACATCAAACAATTTTTAAGGATAACAAACATTGGATTTCTGATCTTTATAATCACGACGATCGTAAATTAGTTATGTTTACACGAGGTGAAGATAAAATGGAAAAGGAAGAAATTCTATTTGAACACGGATCAAGCTGGGATGGACAAGATTCACATCCGCATCCAAGATTTAGTCCAAATGGAAAGTATATTTTATTTAGTACAGATAAAACTGGTGATGCCCAAGTTTATACTGTGAAAGTTAATTTAGAAAAAATTAAATAACTTTTAGTTAATGCAAAAGATATTTCTAAAAGTAGTAACTAAACTAAAAATTATAAAATTGTAGGATTTGATTTAATGAAAAAAAATATTTTTTTGATAGTAATTTTATTTTTAATAATACACATTAGTTGTTCAAATAAAGAAAATAAAGACATTTTATTAAAACCTGAATTAGCAAAAACTTTAATTGAACTTGATAATGCATTATTAAATCTTCAAATTAAAGATTCTACTCAAATAGATTTTGGCTCAATTCAATGTCCTCATTGTAATATTCTTCATACTCGAGCAGCGGAAGCTGTTTATCCATTATCTGTTGCATTTAAAATTACGAAAGAAAATAAATATTTAAATTCAGCAATTAGTTTAGGTAATTGGTTAATTAAACATCAAGAAGAAGATGGTTCGTGGAAAGAAACTCCCGAAGAATGGACTGGAACAACTACAGATCAGCTTTTAATGATGATACTTGCTTATTCAATATTGGAAAAATCTTTATCGGATTTTGAAAATGAAAGTTGGAAAAATTCAATGATAAAAGCCGCCGATTATTTAACTGAAGTAATGTCACCCGAATTTGCAAGTATAAATTATGTGGCAACAACCACGGCAACTTTGGCTGCAGCTAATAAATTATTAAGAAATGAAAAATATTTGCATAAAGCTAAAAGTTTAGCACACAGAACAATTTCAAAAATGGATGAAGATGGTTTCATTGAGGGTGAAGGCGGCAGAAGTCTTAATAATAAATACGGCGTTGATTTAGGTTACGATATGGAAATGTCACTTTGGGGTTTAGGGTATTATTCAAAGCTTACTAATGATTCATTGGTTAATAATTACGTTAAAAAAGCTCTGGCAAATCATATCTATTTTGTTTATCCCGATGGATCACTTGATAATTCTTGGGGAATTAGATCAAATAAATGGACGAATTACGGAAGTGCAACATCTGATGGAATGCAAGTTTTAATGGCATTATATAAAGATGAAGATCCAATTTACGCCAATGCATCAAAATTAAATTTGGAATTTCTACGAAAAAATATAAAAGATGGAATTGTAAGTTATGGCTCATTATACTGGGAAATATTTAATGATCCACCGTGTATTTATCCAACATTTGCTAAAGCCAAAAATTTAGCAATGGCATATGAACTTGATGATGAAAAACCTTTTGAAATAAAAAATATTTATACTCAAAATAAAAATTGGATAAAGCATTTCAATACATTAAATGTTGTGCTTTTTAGAACAGATGAAATTGTATCAACAATTACAGCATATAATTATAAAGATTATGAAAAAGTTAATAAAAGTAAATATATGTATAGACCAGCCGGTGGATCTATATCGAATTTGTGGATTGAAGGACACGGTTACTTGCAAGCCGGTTCTCAAACCGAATATCACAGATGGGAACCAATGCATTTCCCGGAAGCAGAAAATGTTAAAGCATTAACACCAAGAATTGAATTAAAAACTAAAGACGGATATTTTACAAATTTATATGAATTCGACTCACGTATTGTTTCGGAAAAAATTGCAGATAATAACTTTAAAGTAACAACTTATGGTGAATTGAAAAACAATAAATGGGAAGCAGTAGGTATAGCATATAAGCTTTCACATACATTTAAAAATAATACAATTACTAAAAATATTGAATTAAGATATCATGACTATTCTGATACCGTATTTGTTGTTGAACCAATTATTCAATATCCTAATGTGGAATTTGAAAAACTTGATTCCAAAAATGTTGATATAAGCTCACAAAATAAAAGTTTTCAATTTAAAATATTGCAAGGTGATTTTGAATTAATTTTAGGAGAAGAGAAAGAAAATTATTGGTCGCCATATCCGGCACTAAGAGCATATCCTATAAAGATTGTAATTCCGCCAAATGAAAATGGATTTATCAATACAATTGAATTTGAAATAAAAATAAAATAAGGATTTTAATGCAAGAACTATTAGGTGATAATTTAAATGTATACATTTATTTAAATCGACAAGAAATGGGTAAAAAAGCTGCGATTGATATTGTTGAGAAATTGAAATCGTTACTAAAAATAAAAGATGAAGTGAGAATGATTTTTGCTGCAGCTCCTTCTCAAGATGATATGACTTCAGAATTAATTAAGTATACAGAAGTTGAATGGAATAGAGTAGTTGCATTTCATATGGATGAATATATTGGTTTGGAACAAGATGCTCCTCAAAAATTTGGAAATTATTTAAAGAAAAAAGTTTTTGATCATCTGCCATTTAAAGAAGTTCACTATATCGATCAGCCTAATTTATCAGCTGAGGAAATTTGTTCAAAATACGAAACAAAGATAAATGAAAGACCAATTGATATAATTTGTATGGGAATTGGTGAAAATGGTCATATTGCTTTTAATGACCCCCCGGTTGCCGATTTTGAAGATAAAAAATTAGTCAAGATAGTTGAACTTGATAATATATGCAGACAGCAACAAGTTAATGACGGATGCTTTGCTTCATTCGATCAAGTACCGAAACACGCTATCACCCTTACAATTCCAGTATTTAAAAATGCTGAGAATTTATTTTGTGTTGTTCCTAATGAAAGAAAAGCTAAGGCAGTTAAATCTACACTTGAAGATTCTGTATCAACAGAATGTCCTTCAACAATTTTAAGAAAACATAAATCAGCTAAGCTTTACTTAGATAGAGATTCTGCAAAATTATTATTATTGCAATGATAAAAATTGTTTCAATTGATAGCTGCTTCAAGAAAATATTTATATATACTTTCATTTTTACAATTAATTTTAGCAATGCATTTTGTAAATATAGAAACAATTACTTAACAAATTTTCCATATGAAAAATTAAAAATATTTATTGATTGTGAGGATTGTGAAAAAGATTTTATAATCAGACAGTTATCCTTATTTGATATTGTAAGAGACCCTACCTTAGCAAATATTCATATAAAAGTAATAATGCAAAAAAATGCTTCTGATGGTAAAAATATTACAATTAATTTTTATGATTATAAAAATCTTAAAAAAAATGATTACCAATACAATTTTAACTCTCCAAATGATGAATCAGAACTCGATCTTCATAAAAAGTTAACGAAATTAATACTTATTGTATTATCTAATTATCTTGACGGAAATGCTATTGTTGAATTATATAATGTTAATACAATAAAATCCGACTCAAGTTTTACATATAATGTCGTAAATGATATATGGAAAGCGTGGGTTTTTACTATCGAATTTAATGGTGGGTATGAACTTGAAGAAAATGAAAGTTTAATTAATATTGAAGGCGAGCTATCTTCTGAAAAAATTACAGATGATTTGAAAATTCAAGGTATTTATACTTATGAAATCGAAAAGGAAAAATTTATTGATGATAATAGAACTATTGAAAATTCACTTTTAAGCAATTCATTTAATCTAAATATTATAAAATCCTTATCTGAACATTGGTCAACAGGCTTCAAAGGGAAAGTCTATTCTTCATCGTTTCACAATATTAATACTTCTTTCGAGACTTTTACTGCAATTGAATATAATTATTTACCTTGGAGAGAATCGTCCACAAAATATTTAACAATTGGATACTATGTGGGTTTTTCCAGATTTAACTATATTGATGAAACTATCTTCAATAAAAGCACAGAATTTCTTTTTAACCATTCATTAAAATTAGGTTCAAAATATTTATCAAATTGGGGGAGTGTAATGGGAGAAATAAATTATTCTCAATATCCATTTCTTGATAAAAAATATAATATTGAATTTAATTTAGAATTTGATCTTAATGTATATTCTGGTTTTGCATTTGAAATAGAACTTTCAGCTCAAAGTATACATGACCAGATTTATTTGGCAAAGGGAGACGCTTCCTTTGAAGAAATATTATTAAAAAAAAAACAACTTAAAACATCTTTTAACATGGAATCATCTATAGGATTAAAATATACCTTTGGATCAATATATAACAATATTGTTAACCAAAGGCTTTAATATGTTAAATTATATCTAAGGAATAAGATGACTTTAAAAATTCTTAATTTAATGACAAAAATGATAATTTTGATTTTACTCATTAAATCAATTTCAATTGCTCAAAATCAAAAAAAAATATCAAACTTTGGAGAGTTAAGCTTAATATTAAATGTTTTAGATTATGGCGCAATTGGTGACGGTATACAATTAAATACAAAAGCTTTTCAAAAAGCAATAAATGACTGTTCGATTAGTGGAGGAAAGATTATTATTCCACCCGGTAAATATTTAACTGGATCTTTAACAATCAAAAGCAATGTGACAATTGAAATACTAAATGGAGCTGCTATTTTAGGTTCAACAAAATTAACGGATTATGAAGAACATATTCCTGAACTTCAATCATATAATGATGTTTTTTTACGTTACAGTTTGTTCTATGCTGAAAAAGCTGAAAATATTAAAATTAGCGGAGATGGTACAATTGATGGTCAAGGTTCATCTTTTATCAGAACAACCAAAGAAAAACCGCAGAGATATATGAATCGACCATATGTGATACGTTTTGTTGAATGTAAAAATGTATCAATTGAAAATATTAATATGCAGAATTCTGCAATGTGGATGCAGCAATATTTAGCTTGCGAATATCTTACGATTAGAGGAATAAAAGTTTATAACCATGCAAATTATAATAATGATATGATGGATATTGACGGATGTAAAAATGTAATTATTTCCGATTGTTTTGGAGATACTGATGATGATGGAATTACTTTAAAAAGTACAAGCAATAGAATTACAGAAAATGTAACAATTACCAATTGTGTTGTTAGTAGCCATTGTAATGCAATTAAATTAGGCACAGAATCAATTGGCGGATTTAAGAATATCACAATTTCAAATATTGTTGTAAAGCCGTCTGAATCTAAAACAAAAATAACTGGCTATCACGCTGGAATTAGCGGAATAACATTAGGAATGGTAGATGGTGGAATTTTAGACGGTGTGATGATTAATAATATTATAATCGATGGACCGCAAGTTCCAATATTTTTAAGATTAGGAAATAGAGGAAGAACAATAAGAGATGATATGCAAAAACCAAATGTTGGCGTATTTCAAAATGTAAATATTTCTAATATAATTGCTTCAAATACTGGACAATTCGGTTGTTCAGTTACGGGCTTAGAAAATTATCCAATAAAAAATATTTCATTATCAAATATTAGCATTCACTATAAAGGCGGAATAACAGAAGAAATAAGTTTGGTTGTTCCTGAATTAGAGAATGAGTATCCTGAAAGTAACATGTTTGGAATACTTCCTTCATATGGATTTTATTTTAGAAACATTGAAAATTTGAAATTAGATAATATTGATTTTAGATTAACTGAGAAAGACACTAGGTATTCAATGATTTTTAAAGGTATTAATATTCTTACATTAAAAAATATTCTAATAAATAATAATTATTCTGAAAAAGGAGTAGTTTTATTTGATAAGGTAATGCGCACTAATCTGGAAAATCCAAAAATTAATTACGGAAGTTCTAAATATTTTGATTATATGAATGTGGATTAGTTTTCTTCGCGGTAATAAAATTCAAAAATTATTTAATAAAACATCGTAAGTAAAAAATATTGAAAAACACAAAAATACTTATTGCAGTTGATTCATTTAAAGGAAGTTTATCCTCAAGTAATGCTGCAAAAATTATTTCTAAAGGATTTTTAAAAATTAATCCAAATTTGGAAATTAAAACAGTTGCAATTGCTGATGGAGGAGAAGGAACTGTTGAAGCATTTATTGAAAATTTTGGCGGGAAGTACGTTTCAGCTTATGTAAGTAATCCTTTAAAAAAAAGGATTAGAGCAAAATTTGGTTTAATTGAAAATGAAAAAACTGCAATAATTGAAATGTCTGCCGCGTCCGGGATCAATTTAATTTTACCTGAAGAAAGAAACCCACTTTTTTCTTCAACTTTTGGGACCGGTGAACTGATTCTAAAAGCTTTAAAGAATAATGTAAATAAAATTATTTTAGGAATTGGTGGAAGCGCAACAAATGACGGTGGAATTGGATTAGCTTCTGCTCTTGGAATAAAATTTCTAAATAAAAATAATAAACAAATTGGAATTAATGCTGAAGTTTTAAGTGAACTGGAGTTTATTAATATTCAAGATAGAAATAAATTAATTAAATCAGTCCAATTAATTGTACTTAGTGATGTTACAAACCCTTTACTTGGCCAAAATGGTGCTTCATTTGTGTATGCAAAACAAAAAGGGGCAACTAATGATACAATTAAAATTCTTGAAGAAAATCTTAAAAATTTGGTTAGAGTTGTAAAAAAAGATCTCAATCTTCATATTGAGAGTTTACCATGTACTGGTGCCGGTGGTGGTTTAACTTATGGATTAGTTACATTTTTCAATGCCAAAACTGTAAATGGAATTGAATTTCTGATTAACCAGCTAAATTTGGATGAAGTAATAAAACAATTTGATTATGTAATTACCGGCGAAGGAAAAATGGATATCCAAACAACTTATAATAAGGCTCCATGGGGAATTATGAAAATTGCAAAAAAGTATGATAAAAAAATTATTGGAATCGCCGGAAAAATTGAAGATAACGAAGAAAAAATTCTAAGTAAAAATTTCAATTATCTTTATTCAATGGTAAATTCAAAAGTTTCATACAATGAATCAATAAAACACCCAAAAGCAATTTTAAATAAATTAAGTCAAAAAATTGCTAAAGAACTTTTTTGTTAATTATTATTATTGAATTTTAAATATGTAAACATTTGACAAAGAAAATAAAATTTTACTTTGAATAATTTGAGGGATTCATTAACTTAGTATACCTAATATATCCAATAAACCAAATGGTAGCTTGGTATGTTTTGCAGGATTAACAGTAAAATAGAATAAATCAATTTTATACTATTTGGTTAAAATGTAATTAATTTGGTTATTAGAAAAAATTGGAAGTTTTTGACAACTTTTCATATTTAATTAATCAAATAGTTGCAAAAGTAAAAATATTAAGAGGTGAAACTTGAAAATCGATTTAAATGATCCGACTCCTTTTTATGAGCAAATTGAAAATATTATCAGATACGAAATTAAAACTGGAGTTTTAAAAGAAGGTGATCAAATAGGATCACACAATGAACTTGCCGGAAAGTATAGTGTAAGTTTAATTACAATCAAAAAAGCATTATCAAATTTAATAAAAGATGGCGCATTAATTAGTAGAATTGGTAAAGGAACTTTCGTTAGTTCCGGTGAAAAAAAATTAGATTTATCCAAACATCAAAGCATTGGATTAGTACTAAGAGATCTAAATCATCCATTTTTCTCTCCAATTGTAAAAAGTGTTGAAAAAAAAGTATCAGATTTGGGTTATAATTTATTATTAGCAAGCACTTCCGGTGATATAGAAAAAGAAGAAAATCAAATTACCCATTTTAAGAGAATTGGTGTTAGCGGATTAATAATTGCCTCAATGTCATTAGATTATAATGCTTCAGATTATATCAAAAAACTTCAGATTACTAATTTCCCTTATATTATGATTTCTTATATGCATGACCCGGATTATTGGTATGTAGGAATTGAGCAAGAACTTGGCGGATATCTAGCAACAAGACATCTTATTAATTTAGGTTATAAAAAAATTGGCTGTGTTCACGGAGGAAAGGGAAATGTATTAGGGGAAATCAGAAAAAATGGTTACTCAAGAGCTTTATCCGAAAAGAATATTCCATATAACTCAAAGTATATTTATTATCTGGATCAGCAGAAAAGTAGATTCGAATCCGGAAATGATTTCGGCAAAATATTCACTCAAATTGATGATAAACCCGAAGCTTTGTTTTTCTATACAGACTCTTCTGCTTTAGGATTTCAGCAAGCCGTGATGGAAAAAGGTTTAAAGATACCGGATGATGTAGCAATTGTTGGATTTAATGATATAGAATTAGCAAAATACGCGGCTGTTCCATTAACAACTATTAAACAAGATGCATCCAAAATTGGAAAATTAGCAGCAGAAATTGTAATTAGCAGAATTGAAGGAAAAGAACAGCCAAATAGGACAATACTAAAACCGGAATTAATAATACGTGAATCTTGCGGAGCAAAAAAATTAGTATTGAAAATGAAAGTAAAATAATTTCGAATAATTAACATTTTTGGATTAAAAATAATATTAAATATTTAGCTAATAATATTGAATATACAAACGGATGAAATGATGTTAAATATTAAAGAAAACAAATTCAGAACAAAAATTAACTTATGTGGATTATGGAATTTTAGAGTTGATCGTCTTAAAATAGGCGAACAAGAAAATTGGTATAAAGAATATAAAGTAGAATTTGATATCGCTGTTCCGGGAAGTTGGAATGAACAGTTAGAAACCGAAGGATTAATGAACTATTTAGGTGATGTCTGGTACCAAAAAGAGTTTTTCATTCCAAAAGATTTTAACAAAGGTAAAATATTTTTGAGAATTGACTCTGCTGATTATCATTCTAAATTATGGATAAATGGAACTTATGTCGGTGAAAATATTGGCGGATTTTTACCATTTGAATTCGATATTACAAACTTTATTAAAACTGATGAAACAAATCTAATTTCTCTTAAAGTTGATAACGAATTAAATTGCAATACAATTCCGCAAGGCATTAGTTCATTAGATTATGAAAAAGAAGATAGAATAAGAGAGGAAACTTACCCTCCAACACGATTTGATTATTTTCCCTTTGGCGGAATTCATCGCCCAATTTATATTTATTCAACTCCAAAGGATTTTATTCATGATGTAAAAATCAAATCAAAAATCATTAGCGATAAAAACGCTAAAATTATAGTAACTACTTTAGTTAAATCTGAAAAAGCAAACTTAATTAGATATGAAATATCACATAGAAGTAAAAAGATTGAAAGCATATTTGATATTTTAAAACAAAAATCTTCAAATGAAATCAATATTGAAAATTGTCAACTTTGGGAAATTGAAAATCCATTTTTGTATAAAATAACTATTATATTACTGAAAGATGAAGAAATTCTCGATTCATATGAAATGGATTTTGGAGTTAGAGAAATTAAAGTTGATGGTGTTAAACTCTTACTTAATAACAAACCTATTTTTCTTAAAGGATTTGGTAAGCATGAGGATTTTCCAATAATTGGTAAAGGACTTAATTTACCGTTATTAGTAAAAGATTTTTCATTATTAAAATGGATAAATGCAAATTCTTTTCGCACTTCGCATTATCCATATGCTGAAGAATGGCTTGATTTTGCAGATAAAAAAGGAATTTTGGTAATAGATGAAATTCCGGCAGTTAGTTTGGATTTTAGAAAAATAACTGAGCATACTCTAAGCAATCATAAAGATTTTATTAAAAGACTAATCGACAGGGATTATAATCATCCTTCTGTAATAATGTGGGCTCCGGGTAATGAACCAAATTTGGTTGGTGAGAGCAGTTATTATAATGGAAGCGGAGATAATTACTGGAAAGAAATTTGCAGCTATACTAAATCTTTAGATGATTCACGACCAATTACAATTCCAAATTGCCAACGGGCTGGAATTGAGGATCCAGTATTCAAATATTCAGATATTATTTCACTAAATAGATATTATGGCTGGTATGAAAATCCGGGTAATTTAGAAACCGCAATAATCCGTATGGAAGATGAGATGGATGTTATTGCAAATAAATACAAGAAACCTGTTATTGTTACGGAATTTGGAACTGATACTGTACCTGGATTTCACTCCATTTCAGATCAGATGTATACGGAAGAATATCAGTCAAAGTTCTTAGAGCTTTATTGTAATTTAATTGAATCCAAAAATTATACAGTTGGTGAACATGTTTGGAACTTTGCCGATTTCAAAACTCCTCAGAATTTTAGAAGAGTTGTAAATAATCTGAAAGGTGTATTTACTCGAACTCGCGATCCAAAACAAGCTGCTTTTGTTCTTAAGAGGATCTGGAATAAAAATAAAAATAGAAGAGAATTATAAAATGTTTGGACTTTCTATTTGGGATATTTTAGTTGTTGGCATTTACATTTTTGTAATATTGATGTTAGGATGGCAATCAAAGAAAAAGGTTAATTCCACCGGTGATTATTTTATGGGCAACAGACGTGGCAGTAAAATTATGATGATTGCGAATGCAATTGGTGCAGGCACTCATACGAATCAGGCTGTTTTAGTAGCAGGTGCAACATACGAGATTGGACTGGCAGGTGTTTGGTATCAATGGTTTTTTTTATTTGCAACACCTTTCTTTTGGCTTATTGCACCAATATATAGAAGATTACGTTACATAACAATGGCAGATTTCTTTGAACGAAGATACGGTTCTAAAATGGGTGTTCTTTATGCATTTATGGGATTACTTTTTTTTACACTAAATATTGGATTATTACTTAAAGGTACAAGTACTGTTTTAGAATCAATAACAGGAGGAGAATTATCAACGGTATTGATTGTCTTAGGGTTAACAGTTTTCTTTTTGGCTTATAGTGTCCTTGGAGGATTAGTTTCTGCACTTAGAATAAATGTATTGCAGGGATTTTTTGTTGTAATACTCTCTTTTTTATTAATTCCTTTTGCACTTTTTGCCGGTGGTGGAATAACAGAAATTAAATCGAGTTTGCCAGAATATATGTTCAGCTTTGTGGCTCCAAAAGAAGTTACACTTTTTTTTATCGTCATGGTTGTTCTTAATGGACTTGTTGGTGTTGTAGTAGAACCACATCATATGGCAATTGGCGGTGCGGGTAAATCTGAACTTAATTGCAGAACTGGTTGGACTTATGGAAATTTTGTAAAACGATTTGCAACATTGGGGTGGGCATTTATCGGAGTATTTGCTGCAGCATTGTATCCTGGTTTAGATCATGCAAATCGTGAGCAAGCTTTTGGAATTGCAGTCTCAAAATTATTACCTGTTGGTTTACTAGGATTAATGATTTCTGCAATGATTGCAATGGTTCTTGGGGCAAGTCATAATTTTATGGTAGGGGGTTCAGCATTATTTACACGAAATGTTTATAAAAAATACATTCATAAGAATTCATCTGATGATAAATTGTTAGCTGTTGGCAGAATATCATCGCTTATAATTGTTATTGGCGGTGTAACTATCGCTCTTACACTTTCAAGCGTTCTTGAAGGTATTAAATTTTTATGGCAGATTACTTCATTCTTTGGATTATCGTTTTGGTTAGGAGTAATGTGGAAAAAGGCTAATAGAATTGGAGCCGCAGCAAGTATTATTGTTATGAGTATAATTGCAATTGTTACGGGTCCATGGATTTTAAAATTTCCATTTGAATATCAAATTGCATTATATCTTCCTGCGGGATTTCTAGTAATGATAATAACAAGTTTGCTAACTAAACCAGAATCAGAAGTTAAATTGAATGAATTTTATACATTACTGCATACGCCCGTTGGCGAAGAGTATAAATTAAAAGAAAAGGGTATTGAAATTTTGTTGGAAGGTCAAGCTGAAAAATCTATTTCTTTACAGAACTCAGATATTGCACTTGAAGATAAAGGATATGGATTGCTAATTGTGGATTTAATGAGTTTATATAAAAAATTTAACTTTAATAAATATAGTATAGATTTGAAAGGTTTTGGTTTTGCAATTCTATTTGTTTTGGCAATTCTGGCATTTGGAATATTCTCTGCAAACATTGGTTGAGAAATATATTAAAGAAAATGAAATTTATTATAAAATGATATTGTTACAGATTATTAATTAAAAATTTTAAATACACGAAATATTCTATATAAATTGAAAAAGTCTATGATAAAAAAAATAGCATTATTTTTAACCGCAATGGGACCCGGAATTTTCTTAGTTGGTTATAATATTGGAACGGGAAGTGTAACATCAATGGCTTCTGCAGGAGCTAGTTATGGAATGAACTTAACTTGGGCAGTTCTTTTATCTTGTGTTTTTACATTCATCCTAATTGTCACTTTTGGTCAGTATACTTTAATTACAGGCAAAACAGCAATTCAAAGTTTTAAAGAAAATTTTGGTAAAGTACCCGCTCAAATAGTTTTATGGTCATTAATTATTTCAGAAATGATTTCCAGTATTGGTGTAATGGCAATTGTTTCTGAAGTAATCCACGAGTATTCAAAAATTCTATCCGGCTCCGGAGATGGAATTAGCACTATTATAATAACTATAGTAATAGCTGTAATAATTGTAGGACTTCTTTTTAATGGCAAATATTCTTTAGTTGAAAAAATATCAATTGTTTTTGTTACAATTATGGGGTTTAGTTTTCTTCTTACATCTTTTATAGTAATTGATAATCCCTCTGAAATTTTAATTGGAATGATCCCCAATATTCCTAACGAAGCAAATGCCGGACTTATTGTTGCTGGAATGATTGGCACAACAATGGGTGGCGTTCTATATGTAATCAGATCGGTTACTGTTAAAGAAAAAAAATGGAATATATCAGATCTAAAAAATGAAAAGAAAGATGCTTTACTTTCTGCATTTTTAATGTTTTTGTTAAGTGCCGCAATTATGGCCGCAGCCGCCGGAACATTACATCCACAAGGATTGAAAATTGATAATGCAATAGATATGGTAAAATTATTGGAACCTTTAGCAGGAAGATTTGCAATTTCACTTTTTGTTGCCGGATTAGTTGCTGCTGGAGTTTCATCACTTTTTCCACATTATATGCTTGTGCCAATGTTATTTTCAGATTATCAAAATAAAAAATTGGATCTTTCGACATTTAGGAATAGAGGAATTATAATTTTTTATGCCTTACTTGGATTAGTGGTCCCAATTTTTGGAGGTAGTCCGGTTCTTGTTATGATTGTATCGCAAGCATTAGCATTAATTGCTACTCCAATAGTTTTAATATTAATGTGGATTCAAATAAATGATAAAAAGATACTTGGCGAATATTCAGCATCAAGAATTAAAAATATTGTAATTGGACTAATTACTTTATTTACCATTTATATTTCTATCATTGGTTTTTTAGGGATTATTGAACTTACATAATTATCATAAAAAAAATTATAGTATGAGAAAAGTTGATAAAAATATTATTTATACATTGTTCATTAGAATAATTATTTTATCAGGTTTTCCATTTAATATTGGTTACAGCCAAAATGATGAAATAAGATCGGCATCTCAAGTTGCAAGACAAATTGTTGATAAAATAATTAGTGAAAGTTCTTTTGAAACTAAAACTGTTAAGTTATTATCAGAATTAGGAATGCAAGTTTTAAATTTTGATGATTTGAATACAACTCAGAAAAATTATCATTATTACTCAATTACAAATATTTATTGCCCCTCAGATACATCATTAAATTTTGGTTTAAATTTTTCAGGTGATTTAGAAATTTATATAAATAACAAATCAGTGTTCGATAGAAAAAATGGCAATGAAACTTTTATAAAAGAAATTGCTTATACATTATTTAATTTCTCAGATACTTTCACTGTTGATTTAGAAAAAGGTAAAAACACAATTTTGTGTAGATTGAAATCTAATAATGATCAACCAATTGTTTTTCTAAGAGAAATACCTAAAATGGCTGAGGATGAATTAACCGCAGAATTTAAACTGAATATTTTGAGTAATGAAAATCTTTTGAATCAATGGTTAATTGTTGGCCCAATTGATCAATCTTTTAATCTATTGCCTGAGTTATTAGAAAATAAAATAAAAGATAATTATGTAATTGGTGATAAAAAGTATGAATGGAAGTTAATTGAAGAAAAATCAGTTGAAGAATTATTTATACCGAAAATAAATACTTATCAAAGAGAATCATATTTAGAATGGCATTATGCAAACGGAACTGTTTTATTCGGAATGCAAGAAGTTGCTAAAGTTTTGCATGATTCAAAGTACTCGGATTTTGTTGATAAAGCACTTAACTATACATTACAAAATTATGAATTATTTAAGAAGCAGTATTTTAACAAATTTGCTTTCAGAGGAAGTAATCATAGAATGTTTAGGAAAACAATGCTGGATGATACCGGTGCACCAGCTTTACCGTATCTTCAAAATTATTTAGAAACAAAAAATAAGAATCTAAAATATCTTATTGATGAAATGTGTGAATATGTTTCATCACAACAGATTAGACTAGAAGATGGAACTTTTTGCAGACCGGAACCAATCGAAATGACGATTTGGGCAGATGATTTATTTATGAGTGTTCCATTTTTAATTCGCATGGGAAAATTAACCAACGAGAATAAATATTTTGATGACGCTTCAACCCAAGTGATAAATTTTTATAATTATCTTTTTGATGAAGAAATTGGTTTATGTAAACATGCTTGGTTTAGTCCAACAAATGGAAAATCTGTTGCATATTGGGGAAGAGCAAACGGTTGGATGTTATGGGCAGTTTCTGAGGTACTATTGTATTTACCTAAAAACCATGCAAGCTATAGTAAAATTTTAAATTTATTTCGGAATCATTTGAATGGAATAATTAAATTTCAAGAAAAAAACGGTATGTGGCATCAAGTTTTAGATAAACCAGAATCTTTTGAAGAAACTTCTTGTACGGCCATGTATATAATTGCAATTAGCAGAGGAGTACAAAATAATTGGATTGATACAGACAATAAGAAATATGCTTCTCTTGCATGGCAATCGTTAAAGACGAAAATAAGTTCTAATGGAATAGTAAAAGATATATGTAGAGGAACATCTGTTGGTTACGATTATGATTTTTATTTCAATCGTAAAAGATTCGAAAATGATCCGAGAGGATTAGGTGCAGTTCTGACTGCTACGACCGAAATGATAAAACTTGGATACTAATTTTATAGATTTTAAATAAATAAGGTATCAAAATGTTATACTTGACAAAAAGGTATTAATTAACTAATTTTCAAGCAGGTATACCTATAATACCAAAACAACTAGGTAAGACTTAACAATAATCAACGGTTAACTATGAAATTAAAATATTTATTACTTAATTTAATTTTATTCCAACTATTTATAGTATTTAGCATTTATGCATCCGGAAAACTAAAGGGAGAAATATCTGATTCGCTAACAAATTCTCCATTGGGTGGAGCAAATATATACATAATTGGAACTGCATTTGGAGGTGTTGCTGATTACGAAAATGCGGATTATGAAATTTCTGGAATACCAGAGGGAATTTATCAAATCAGATGTTCTTATGTCGGATACAAATCAAAAACAATTCAAGTTAAGATAGAAGATAATAAAACACTTATCATTAATTTTGAACTTGTGCTAGATGTTTTGGAAGGAAATACAGTAATTGTAACCGCACAAGCTCTTGGTCAAGCGGCTGCAATAAATCAACAATTGAACTCAAATACAATAACAAATGTTGTATCTTCGGATAAAATTCTGGAAATACCAGACGCAAATGCCGCAGAATCCGTTGGACGTTTACCGGGAATTTCAATTATAAGAGAAGGTGGTGAAGGTAACAAAGTTACAATTAGAGGTTTAGCACCTACTTATAATTCAGTTACAATTGGAGGTGATAAAATACCATCGACAGATTTTAATGATAGAAGCGTTGATATGAGTATGATTTCTTCAGAAATTCTTGCTGGCATTGAGGTTACAAAAGCATTGACTCCTGATCAAGAAGCAGATGCTTTGGGTGGAACAATTGAATTTAAATTAGCTGAAGCTCCTAAGGGCGGATTCAAATATAATTTGAGGATGCAAAACGGTTACAATAATCAAAGGGAAGAATTAGGTCAATATCGTGGTAGTTTAACAATTAGTAATAGATATTTTACTGAAAAACTTGGTCTTTTAATTACTGGAAATGCAGAAAAAGCTCAAAGAGGATCAGATCAATATAAAGTTGCATATGATATGTTAAGAGAAAAACGAGATGATGAAGAATTTGCTCCACTATCTGCTTCTAGTGTACGATATAAGTATATTGAAGATATTAGGGAACGTCTAGGATTTACAGTATTAATGGACTATCAACTTGAAAATGGTAAAATATTAATTAGTAATTTTTTTAGCAGATTAGATAGAAGCAGACAAACACAAGAACGAAGATTTGCATTATCCGGAAATTATCAATACCACAATTGGTTTGATGAAGATACTCAAATTGATATTATGACAAATTCAATTAGCGGCGAACATGTCGTTTCTGCTTTTTTAGTTGACTGGAGAATTTCCAGATCTCAATCTTATTCAAGATTGCCATATAGTAATTTAGTTGAAATTAGAGAGCAAAGTGCCTTTGATTATTCCTTATTGCCAGAATTTAAGACACCAGATAATATTGTTGATGCGGCAAGAAATAATTTAGAAGAAACATATTTATATGAAATCTGGTTTGATACAGAAAAATCCTTAGAAAGAGATCTTGCTGGTCAATTAAATATTCAAATGCCGTTTAATTTTTCAAACAGTGTTGTTGGAAAGGTTAAAGCAGGCGCAAAAATTAAAAATAAACAAAAAGAAAGAGATCGTGGATCACTTAGCACAAGACTTGATGAACGTGCATATGGAACACGTATTGCGAATCTACTAGCACCTCATCACACTAATTATGGTAAAGAAGGATTCGAATATATGTTTACCACGCAAGGTTTTGCTCAAATTGTTAATTATATTGATCCAAATTTTAAGGCTGATGATTTTCTGAATGGAACAAGAGAATTTGGAATTGGTGTAAATGGTGAAGAATTGAATCATGCTTTATCATCATATATTTTAGACTCATTAACACATTCTTCAGCTGTAAGAGATATTGATGATTACGAATTAAGTGAAGAAGTTACTTCAGGTTATATAATGACTGAAATAAATTTCGGTCAATATATAATGTTTCTCCCTGGTATAAGATTTGAAAATACATTTGTCGATATGACCAGTCGAAAAGGAAATGTTCCTGATGACTATTCCGATTTGCCGTTAGATAGTCCGCCTCAAATATCAGATACTAGCGGAACTTTAACTTTTTCAAATTGGTTCCCAATGATTCATTTAAGAATAAAACCAACAAATTGGTTTGATATAAGACTTGCATATACACAATCTATTTCTAGACCAAGATTGGATTATTTACTTCCAAAATTAAGATTAAATGGAAGTTCAAGAACTATCACTCTTGGTAATCCAGAACTTAAACCACAAATATCTTCAAATTTCGATACATATTTGTCAATTTATGCAAACAGCATAGGTCTTTTTACAGGCGGTGTATTTTTTAAGAAAATTGATAATCTTATTTATGATAGAGAACAACGATTACTGCTTGATCCAGTAGCAGATGGATATGAAGCAAATTGGAAAGGATATTATTTAGATAAACCAGAGAATAGTCCATATGTTACAAATATTACCGGATTTGAAATTGAATGGCAAACAAATTTTAAATGGCTTCCAAGTCCATTTGATGGATTTGTTTTGAATATCAATTATACACATGTTTGGTCGGATACTAAATACCCTAGAACAATTGTTGAAAAAACAGTAATACCGGTTTTCCCATACGTAACAACCACAGTTAATGATACAAGTCGTTCTGGTAAAATGATTAATCAAGCAAACGATATTGCAAATATTTCAATAGGATATGATTACAAAGAATTTTCCGGCAGAATTTCAATGTTATTCCAGGGAAAAACTTTAGCTGAAGTAGGAGACAGACCAGAGTTGGATAGTTTTACAGATGATTATTTACGATGGGATCTTCTGTTAAAATATAATTTTACTAAAAATATTGGTTTATATCTAAATGTTAATAACTTCACAAATTCTCCAGATAGGAATTATACATTATCTCAAATTTATCAAACAGCTGAAGAATATTATAACTGGACAGCTGATTTAGGCTTGAATATTAGGTTAAAATAAACATAATAAGTTAAACAACTTAAAGGAGGCAAGACAATGAAACAAAAAATATTACTATTTGCATTTCTGTTTTTTATGATTCTGGTTTTTTCTATTGAACTTAATGCCCAAGAATTTGATTATTTAGATGTTGCCCCGGGCTACGAGACACTTAATCTGGCAATTTCTAGTGATACTACTTCTTCGGGAGAACCAGTTAGTGAAAATCGTGTTTACAGACTTAAACGCGGAGATGTTTATTTACTAAATGGGACAATAGAAAATGTTGGCGGAAGTGTTTTAAGAATATTTGCTGAGGAAGGAGAAGGTCCCAGACCAATGATTATGGCTACAGCTGATGATGCTGGTACAAGTTATCGTCCATTTGCACCAACAGCAGATGCGTATTTTAAAAATATTTATATATCTGGCAGAAATAATCTTGGAATTTATACAGATGACTCAAAAGATATGATTCGATTACAAGAAGAAGGTATTACACTTACTCTTGATGGTTGCTTTTTAGAACATGAATGGAAAGATTTTGTAAGAATGAATGCAAGCGAGCAATCAGTAATTATTAAAAATTCAATATTAAGAAATGCAGGCGATTTAGCTGATGGCAGTGATAATCAATTTATCGATACTCGTTCAAATGTTCAAGAATTAATTATGATGCAAAATTCAACTTTACATACTTCAACAGGCCGAGCATTTAGAACGGGAGGTGGTTCTTTCTATAAGAATTTTGTACTTGACCATTGTACTTTTTATCAAATTGGAAATGGTGATGGATCTAGAGGAGCAGTAGATTTTGAAGAAACTCCATTATTTTCTGTTGAACGTGCACAAAATGTTTCGGTAACAAATTGCCTTTTTATGGATGTAGTTTTTCATGGTGATGAAATAAATACATATGAAACTGATGATACATTAGATTACCCAATTTTTGGATTTTTATCACTTGATGATTCCGTAATAACGGATGATACCCGAAATATTGTAATGAGAAATAATGCACATGGTACAACTCAGGCATTGTTAGATTATTATGCTTCTGTAGATACTGTGAAACCCCCAGTTTTCTTAAATTCATATTCTATAAATAATTTCTTTAATAAATATCCTCAAACGTGGATTAATGAAAATAATTTCTCAGAAAATGTAATTTTTACTGATGCACCATCACCTGATCCAGTTGTAAATTATGCCTCATATAGAAGAGCAAATGGATTCACTGAAGAAAATGTTCCAGAATTTTGGGCGGATAGAAATGGAATAGGTGAAGATCCAACTACTTGGGGTCCGGCAAATGATGAATATGATTTTAGTTATAACACTTCTTCTATAGCTTATACTGCAGGAGATGAAGGATCACCATTGGGAGATTTAAATTGGTGGCCAGAATGGATAGTTGCAGTGAAAGAAGATGTCAAATTAACACCAACTGAATTAACATTAAATCAGAATTATCCGAATCCGTTTAATCCTTCAACATTAATCTCATATAATTTACCCAAATCAAGTAAGATTAGTTTAGATATTTACAATCTTTTAGGGCAAAAAATAGTTTCACTTGTAGATAATTTATTACAAAATAGCGGTAAACATCAAATTGTATGGAATGGAAAAGATCAATACGGTAATGCATTAGCAAGTGGTACTTATTTCTACAGATTAAATGCTAATAATAACGTAATAACTAAAAAAATGATGCTGATTAAATAATCATTTGGTGCAGCAGAATTTAACCTCTGCTGCACTTAAAAATTTTAAGATTAATTGAGGTAGTGATGTTCAAATCTTTACTAAAGACAATTATAATAATAATAGTTTTTACTTTTGATTTTATTGCCCAAAACTCTGAAACTAAAATTCAAGTTTATGGAATTGGATCAATCCCGATTGGACCTTATGGCGAGACAATTGGAAGTTCAATTGAATTAACAAGAAAAAGCGGTCTTGATTACGGCTCAGATGTAGGGTTGGCAATTTTTGGTTATGGGATTGGTGCCGAAATAAGCTCACCAGTATTGATTGATGGTTTGGCTTGGCAATTTGGTACAAAGTTTCTTTTAAATCCAACTGATAATTCTGATGTTACTGAAGCATTTAGTTCGGATGTAAGAATACTTAACGATTTAGTTTTAAAAACTGGTAATTGGATTAATATTCCGATTGTCTCAGGTTTCAGTTATGGAATCAACTTATTTTCAAAGTTTAATTTTTATTTACAACTTCAAGCTGGAATTAATATAAGTGATCAACCGGAAAGAAAGGCAACTTATCAAAATGTTATTGTTGAAGAAGTTAAATATAATACATTAGTTGATTTTGCATTTGAAACGGCAATAAGCATTGATTATGATGAATTTTATACTTTAAGTGTAAGGTATATAAATCTTAATTCTCCAAGATATGAAGGCACAAGATATTTAAACGAAAAATTATTTCCGGAAATATCCACAAGAAATTTTATTATTGCTGCTGAAGAAAAACCAGTGGAGATGTTATTATTTACTTTTGGTTTAAAGTTTTAATAAAAATATGGGAAAAAGTTCTACAATTTTTGATATTGCCAATAAACAAAACATCTCTATTGCAACTGTTTCAAAAGCGTTAAGTAATAATTCCGGAATATCAGAAATAACCAAAAAAAATGTTCTGAAAGCAGCCGATGATTTAAGTTATATGCCAAATTATTGGGCAAAAAATTTAGTTAATCTCAAATCAAATTTAATTGGTCTTATTGTTCCGAATCTAAAAAATAGTTATTTACAATTATTAGTTGATTCTTTATATGAGCAGGCAGATTTAAGAAATTTTAATATTATTCTATCTATTTCAAAAAATATTCCTTCAACAGAAATTAATCAAATTCATAAAATACTTGCTTACAATCCTTTAGGTTTTATAATAGTTTCGGAAAATTATATTAAAGAAGATTTTGATTTTTTAAATAAAAAAAATATTCCTATCGTGTTTATAAATCCAAGATTTCGAAATATTAATTTTAACTCAATTGTTGTTGATTATTCAAATGGTGCTTACCAGATAATTACTAAAGCAATCAACGAAGGCGTTAATAATTTAGCATGTTTTTGCAATGGATTAAGCAATTCAAGTGAGAATGAAAAATTTAACGGCTTCATAAATGCGATAGTGGACAAAAAAAAATCAATAAATCTTGAATGGATTAATTACGGAGATTTTAGTTATGAAAAGATATTCAATATTCTTGTTGAATTTAAAAAATTAAATAAACTTCCGGAAATAATATTTATTACGAACGAAGAATATACAATTTGGATAATATCGATCCTCGAGAAACTTAATTTAAAGATAGGTGAAGATATTGATTTAATATATTATGGTGAAGGTTCGGAATTTCGAACATTTATAACTCCATATTGTTTAATCAAACAGCCGATTGAATTGATATCTATAAGTTCAATTAATATTATAGCTGAACAAGCAGACAAAAAATTACCATATAAACCAATTATTAAAAAACTATTTAGTAAAAATGTATACCGTCAACTTAGAAAAGTTGAAACCACATAAAATTTAAAAACTTAATTAAAAAATATTTTTAGCCATTTACTTAAATGCGAATATTCATTTTTATACTATTAATTTCTATAAAAATCATAGGTCAAAATCAATCGACAAAAATTGATATTATTCCTCAAAGAATAATTTTAAATTTAACTGAATTGCCCGCTACAGAACTTGCCGTTACTTGGATGACAAAAGACTCTGTTGAAAATTCACTGATACAAATTTCCAAAGCAAAACCTTGGGCTGATTTTGTTGATTCTGTTTTTTCATATAATGCTTTTTCGTCCAGTTTGAATAATGGTAAAAGTAAAAATGTTTTTTTCCATTCTGTAAAAATTTCAGAATTATTACCTGATACAAAATATGTATATAGAGTAGGAGGGGATTCTATCTGGAGTGAATGGAATCAGTTTAAAACTTCAAATAATAAAAATGAGGAATTCGAATTTACATACTTTGGGGATATGCAACATGATGTTAAAAAGTTTGGCTCACGTGTTTTTCGAAAGGCAATTCAAACTTCTCCAAATTCAAGTTTTTGGCTTTTTAGTGGTGATTTACTTGATAGAGCAGAATTTGATTATCAATGGGAAGAATATTTTCAAGCAACAAGTTTCATATCTTCAATTATGCCGGCAGTATTTGCTGCAGGAAACCATGAATATGCAGATACAATAATTAATGGAAACGAAACGGAAATATTAGCTGAACTATGGAAATCACATATAACGCAACCAAGTTGTAGCATTAAAGGATTAGATGAAACAGTATTTAGTTTCGAATTTCAAGGTGTTCGATTTATAATTTTAAATGGAAATGAAAAACTTGAAGAACAAGCAAAATGGCTTGAACAAATTTTAGAAAATAATAATTCAATTTGGACTATTGTTACAATTCATCAGCCTATTTATTCAATGGGGAAGAATAGAGATCAAAGAAAAACTAAAAATGCATTTGTTTCTTTGTTTGATAAATATAATGTTGATATAGTGTTACAAGGACATGATCATGTTTATGCAAGAACACACAAAATAAAAAATGATAAAATAGTTAATAATTCTGAACATGGTACCGTATACATTACATCAAATTCCGGTTCAGATTCATATTCGGCAAAAAGTTTAAATTCACATTTAACAGTTAAACATGCCAATAGTGCTCAACTTTTTCAAGTAATATCGATTAAGAAAAGAAATCTACAGATGTGTACATATACAGCAACTGGAGAATTATATGATAAATTCGAATTAACAAAATAAGTGAAGAAAATAAAAAGGAATAATAAATGAATAATTTCATTTTAAAAATATTAATATTTATTTTTATCGTAAACTTGAATTATGCTCAAGATAATAAAATACCTGAACGAATCATTATTACTCTTACAGAAACACCAACAAATAGTATGGCAGTTAATTGGAGAACAGTTGAAGAAATTATGAAACCTGAAGTTCAAGTGGCAGAGCCAACTGCTTGGACGGAGTTTGAATCGAATACAAAATCGTTTAATGTTTTGAGTAAAAAATTATTAACTGATAAAAAAGTTGAAGTAAATGAATATTCGGCAAGAATGATTGATTTAAAACCAAATACCCTTTATGCTTATAGAGTTGGTGGTGACTCAGTTTGGAGTGAATGGAACCAATTCAGAACAGCGGAAGATACAATTGCTCCGTTTAAATTTGTTTATTTTGGTGATCCGCAAAATGATTTAAAGCAGCATTGTTCACGTGTGTTTAGAGGCTTTTAAAAATACACCAGACGCATCATTCTGGTTGTTTGCGGGAGATATTGTATCAGAGCCGGAAGATGAACAATATGAAGAATTATTTTATGCAGGTGGATTTATTTTTGGTACAATGCCTTCAATTATTGTAACTGGAAATCATGATATTGGCTATTTAATGGAGAATGGCAAAATTGTAAGAGATAAAAAAGGTAAAAAACAACGAGGAAATAAAGTTGCAGAAATGTGGAAAGAGCAATTTACATTACCGGAAAACGGAATTGCTGAATATAATGAAACATCATATTCTATTGATTATCAAGGCGTAAGATTCATAATTGTTAATACAAATGATGAAAAAGATTTATCTTTACAAATTCCTTGGTTGGAAAATTTACTTAAAAATAATATTAATAAGTGGACTGTTGTTGCTTTTCACCATCCAATTTATTCGGCTGGAAGAGATAGAGATGATGATGATACAAGGAATGCTTTTCTTCCACTTTTTGATAAATATGGAGTTGATCTGGTGTTAACCGGTCACGATCATGCTTACGCAAGAAGTTACAAAATTAAAAATGGCGAAAGAGTTGGAGAAGATGAATCTGGAACAGTTTATGTGGTTTCTGTATCTGGACCTAAAATGTATTCTGTAAATTCTAACTATAATCATATTATGGCAAAAACCGGAGGAAATGTTCAACTATTCCAAACGATTTCTATAAATAATAATATTCTAAATTATGAATCACTCACTGTAACTGGTGAACTTTACGATTCTTTTGAATTAAAGAAATAGCCAATTTAAAATATTAGGAGTACGATGAAATCCAAAACTGCTATAATTATTAGTATTCTGCTATTAAATTTTTCTATATATGCGCAACAAACTGTTAATTTAAAAAAAGAATATTTTGAAACACTAACAGTTTTAACGGAAGCTTTATTGTCTCTTCAAGAGAATGAAAATATGAGTTTAGATTTTGGCGCAATATCTTGTCCTTCATGTAATATTTTACATACACGTGCGGCTGAAGCAGTATTTCCATTTGCTATAATGTATAGAGAAACAAATGATTCTAAATATTTAAGTGCAGCAAAATCCCTTGGCAATTGGTTAATATCGCAACAACTTGAAGAGGGGCAATGGAAAGAAACACCGTGGGAATGGACAGGAACAACAGCAGATCAGCTTTTAATGATGAGTTTGGCTTATCCAATTATTGAGGAACAATTATCTTCTTCAGAAAAAGTGAATTGGAAAAAATCAATTAAAAATGCTGCTGACTATTTAGTTAAATATATGAGTCCGGATTTTGCAAGCCTTAATTACAATCCAACAACAGCGGCTTGCATGATGACAACTTATCAATTGATTCCAGATCAAAAATATAAAGATAAAGCCAAAATATTAGCTGATTGGACTATTGCAAAAATGGATGAAGATGGTTTTCTGGTTGGTGAAGCTGCAAGATCATTTGGAGTAAAATATGGAGTTGATTTAGGTTATGAGATGGACATGTCACTGTGGGGTTTAGAATTATATGCTAAACTTAATAATGATGGAGAAGTTCATAATACAGTAAAAAGATCTTTAGAGAAAAACCTCAACTTTGTTTATCCCAATGGTGCAATTGATGGATCATGGGGAAGCAGATGTTACAAATGGACAACTTTTGGAAGTAAAACTGCTGACGGAAGCCAAATTCTTTTTAGTTTGTTTGCTGATGAAGATCACCGATATGCAACCGCTTCAATTAGAAACCTTAACTATTTACGTACAATGATTAAAGATGGCTTAATTGGTAATGGTCCGCACTTCTGGGATATTATGCCAGATAAACTTTGTAACTATCCGACTTTTGCAAGAGCAAAAAATTTAGCACTTTCAATATTTTATACTGATAAAAACGAATTTGATCTTACACCGATTCCATCAGATATTTCAAATTGGTACCATTTTTATCCGACTGTTAATACGCTTGTTGCAAGATCAAAAAATTTTATGACTACTATTTCCGCTTATGAATATAAGGATTTGACAAATACAAATAATGGGCAGTATAATCAACACCCAACCGGTGGTTCGACTTGCAACATATGGCTCAAGGATTTTGGTTTTCTACAAACTTCAAGCCAAACAAAATATATTAGAGGAGAAACCGTGCATATGCCAATAATGAGTGATACTGTAATTGCACTTACTCCAAGAATTGAGTTTACAAATGAAAATGGATATTTCACAAATCTTTACGAATTTGAAGGCAGAGTAAAAGTAGGTGATGTTGAAAATGGTTTAGTGAAAATAAAAACTGTCGGTGAATTAAAAAACGAGCAATGGTTTCAAGGAGGAGTTGGTTATACTTTGGAACATCTTATAACAGATAACTATATTGAAAAAACAGTTACAATATTTTTTCATGATCGTAACCCAGAAGTAAAAATAATTGAACCAATTGTTGAATCGGAAGGAACAGAAATTCAAATCATTTCAAAGAAAAAAGCTATAGTAAAAGGAATGAAAGTGAATGTAATGTTTGAATTAATTAGTGATGATTTTGAATTAAGTATTGCAGATAATGCAGATAGATATTTATTCCCTTTCCCTGCAATGAAATGTTTTCCAATAGTTATCAAAGTTAATAAGCCTTTAAGCGGTTATGAACAAGAAATAAAATATAGAATTAGTCTTGTTGAATAATTGAAATATTTATTAAATATAAATTCAGAACAATAAGTATTCTAATAAATTGTAAATATATTTTTTGATCATCAAATCTGATTTTTATAATTGTTTTTTGTGAAATGGACTAAGAAATAAATATAATTTTAAGGAGTGACTAATGAGTAATCTAACAAGAAGAGATTTTATTAAAGTTGGTTCAGCGGCAGGAGCTGGAATATTACTAACCAATAATATTTTTGCAAACTCAATGAATAATTTAGATAGAAAAAAAAGATTTGCAATTGTGGGAGTTGGTCACAGAACAGAAATGTGGCAAGAAGCACTTTATAAGGATTATAAAGATAATTGTGAAGTGGTTGGTTTTTGCGATACAAACCTTGGAAGACTTAATCTATATAAATCCTATGCAAAAGAACTCACAGGAAGTGATATACCTATTTATTTAGATAATGAGTTTGATAAAATGATAAACGAAACCAAACCAGATACGGTAATTGTTACAACAATTGATGGTATGCATCACAAATATATTATTAGAGCAATGGAATTAAATTGCGATGTAATTACTGAAAAACCAATGACAATAGATGAAATAAAATGCCAACAAATTATTGATGCTCAGCATAAATACAAAAAAAAAGTTTTAGTTAGTTTTAATTATCGATATTCACCAGTTAGAACTCAAGTAAAAGATTTGTTAATGAACGATACGATTGGTGATATTCTTTCAGTTGATTTTCATTGGATGTTAAATACACAGCATGGTGCCGATTACTTTAGGCGTTGGCATAGTCAAAAAGAGGTTTCTGGTGGTTTGATGGTTCACAAGGCAACTCATCATTTTGATTTAGTAAATTGGTGGCTTTCAGCAATTCCGGTAACAGTTTATGCAAATGGTAAAAAAGAATTCTATACTCCTGAAATGGCAAAAAGATTTGGTTTATCAAATTACCACGAAAGGTGTCATACTTGTCCGGAAAAAAATACTTGCGGATTTGAATTAAAATTAGCTTCTAATAAAAGATTAAAAAAACTTTATCTTGATAATGAGCATCATGACAATTATTACAGAGATAAATGTGTTTTTAGACCAGATATTTCAATTGAAGATACTATGAATGTTATAGTTAAGTACAATACAAATGTAACACTTAGCTATTCACTTAATGCATTTAATTCTTGGGAAGGATATTATATAATATTTAATGGTACAAAAGGAAGGTTAGAACATAAGATAGAAGAAGGAATTTATGTAGCTGGAGATGGCAATGAACAAGGCGGAATTAAAGATGGAGGAGCTTTCATTAAAATATTTCCTTTAAGAGGTCCTTCTTATGATGTGGAAATTTGGGAAGGCACAGGAGGACATGGCGGAGGCGATGATATTATGTTAAAAGATATTTTTGGTTCTTCAAAAGAAAATGATAAATATTTAAGATTTGCTGATCATAGAGCAGGAGCTTATTCCATTCTTACTGGTATTGCAGCAAACCATTCAATGGCAACCGGGAAAGAAATATTAATTGCGGATCTCGTAAAAAATATTGAAATACCGGAATTTACTGAAATGCCAAACCACCATGATTCAATAATAATGCCTCAAAAATATTAATAAAATTAAATGCTGAATTTAATAATTCATTTAAGTTCGGCAAATTTATTGTTTAAGAAAAATAAACATTATTATATAAATGATAACTATTAATAAACTTATCTCCATTTTCAAATGAACAAATTAAAAATCGTCATTATATTTGTTTATTTCATTCAGTTACAAACTTTAATTTCTCAACAAAACATATTTGATGAAATTCAACTTATACCTTCACCCCAAAAAATAATTTGGCAATCCGGAAGTTTTGAGATAAATAAATTCACAAAAATAGATTCAATAAAAAATGCTAAAATTTCTGTTGATTTTTTAAACGACAAATTAACCAAAACTTTAGGATTCAAATTATTATTCAAAAATGATTCAAAAGATAATTCCATTGAATTTATTTTAGATCCATCTCTTTTGCAATATGGGAAGGAAGCTTATAAGCTCGAAGTAAATCCAAATAAAATTGTAATTTCCGCTAATTGCGATGTTGGATTTTTTTATGCAGTTCAAACTTTATTACAATTATTACCAAGTGAATTTGCTGGGGATATTAAATTAAATATCAATAAAGTTTTTATCCCAAGTGTTACTATCTTAGATTTTCCGAAGTATGAGTGGCGAAGTTTTATGTTGGATTCAGGCAGACAATTTCAATCCATCGATTTCATAAAAAGATATTTGGATTATTTGGCTATGATGAAAATAAATGTATTTCACTGGCATCTTACTGAAGGTCAAGGTTGGAGGATTCAAATTGACCAATATCCAAAACTTCATGAAATTGGTTCACGCGTTGCTTTTGGTGAAGAACAACAAGGTTATTACTCAAAGGAAGACATAAAAGAAATTGTAAATTATGCTGCAAAAAGATTTATTACAATTGTTCCAGAAATTGATGTCCCCGGACATGCAGAAGCTGCTTTAATTGCATATCCAGAATTGAGCTGCACAAAAAAGGCTCCTGAATCAGTCATGGGTTTTTCATCAAATATTTTTTGCGGAGGGAATGAAGAAACTTATATTTTCATGCAAAATGTTCTTGATGAAGTTTGTGAATTATTCCCCGGAGAATATATTCATTTGGGAGGCGATGAAGCACCAAAGGAACATTGGGATAAATGTTCATTTTGTCAGAAGAAAATAATAGATGAGCAATTAAAAAATTCGAATGAACTTCAAGTTTATTTTTCATCAAGATTGGCGAATTATTTAAGACTGAAATCAAAAAAAATAATACTGTGGGGAGATGTTATTGAAGAGAGTGCTTTTAAATTACCAGAGAATGTTATTATCTATTGGTGGAACTTTAGAAAAATGCAAGATTTAGCACTCCAAAACGCGAGAAAAATTGGCAACAAAATAATTTGCGGAACCAACTATTATACATATCTAAACTATCCTGTAACACCTTGGTCCAAATATAATCAAGATCGAACGTTTGACATTCGGGATGTTTATGAATCCAATCCTTCAAATATTAAAAATCCGGATTCACTAATAATTGGAATGGGAACAAGTTTATGGACAGACTGGAATGTTACGATGGAAATGATAGATAAAAGAGTGTTTCCAAGAGTTTTAGTTTTGGCAGATCAGATGTGGGGAAGTGAAAAGGAAATTCCTTTTGAAGTTTATTATAAAAATATTAAGAAATTTTATCCAAGATTAAAATCACTTGGAATAGATTATGGTCCGGCTCTTAGAAATGAAGTTCCCCCAAATTTCAGTTGGGATTAAAAACTATTAAAAATTAATTTTGAGATAATATGCGCACGTTAATTAATAATTTAAACTATTTTGAAATTGCGAAGAATAATACAATATCAAAAGAAAGGATAATCTCTGTGGATGCCTTGCGTGGGTTTGATATGTTTTGGATTATCGGCGGTAAAAAAATTATTAAAGGTTTAGACAAAGCTTTAGACAATTCGGTAACAAATTTTATTTATTCACAGCTTGATCATGCGGAATGGTTAGGTTTAACATTCTATGATATTATTATGCCGCTTTTTTTATACCTTGTTGGAATTTCGATGGTTTACTCCTTTAGAAAAAGGCTTAATTCTGATAAATCAAAAATAAATTTATGGAAACATATTTTTATTAGAATATTTTGGCTTTGGATTTTAGGAATGATGGTTCAAGGTAAATTATTAACTTATGATATAAATGAAATAAAACTTTATAGCAATACACTTCAAGCAATTGCAGCGGGTTATCTAATTTCTGCAATTATAATTTTAAATTTTTCAGTTATTAAACAAATCTTTGCAACACTTGGATTGCTTTTAATTTATTGGGGAATTATGACATTCTCTGCAATCCCAGAAATTGGGGCTAATAATTTTCTTCCGGAGAATAATTTTGCACTTTTTTTTGATAAATTATTATTGGGAAATTTCCAAGACGGAACAACATATACATGGATAATTTCAAGTATTAATTTTGGAGTTACAACAATGCTTGGTGTTTTCAGTGGATATATTCTTCAATCAAATCAAAAACCTTTAGCTAAATTTTCTAATTTATTTGCTTTTGGAATTGCTTTGATAATTTTTGGCGAAATGTGGAGTATATGGCATCCATCAATAAAACATATTTGGACAAGCTCATTTACATTAATTTCCGGAGGAATTTGTCCAATTCTTTTATCTTTATTTTATTTCATAATTGATGTTCTGAATTTCAAAAAGTGGACAACATTTTTTGTTATAATTGGATCAAATGCAATTTTTGCTTATGTAACCGCACATGTTTTTGATTATAGAGTTATTGCTCAAGTTTTTACAAGCGGTTTAGAAAAGTATACTGGTGACTGGTATCAATTTATTTATGCTTTAGGTGGATTCTTAGTTTTGTTTCTTATACTTAAATTCATGAATAAAAATAAGATTTATGTTAAAATTTAAAAATTATCTCAGAGAATTTTGTTGATTACACAATATTTTTTTCAATTAAATTCACACAAATTTAATTATATCACACTTACACATTATTTTAAAAAATAATCACACCAGATGTCACTTTTTATCTCCTCGTGAATACTAATTCAGTAAATCACACATAATTCATAAAATCAATGGAGATGAAAAATGAAATCATTACAAATAACAAATTCAATTAAAAAAAACTATAACCATTTTATTATGGCTTTTTTCATAACAGTTTTATCAACTTTAAATCTTTCCGCACAACAAGAAATAGAAGTTAAAGGAAATATTTCAGAACTTGGAAGTGACTTTTTAGTTGTAAAAAATCTTAAGTTTTCTGTTGATCAAAATACAGAATACCGAGACAGAAATAATAATAGTTTCAGTTTCTCAATTTTACAAGTGGGGGAACTTGTTGAAGTTAAAGGTTATAGCAAAGGAGACGGAACTTACTTGGCAGATAGGGTAAAACAAGAAGACGATTCAAGTAGTGAACATGAATCTGAATTTGAAGTAAAAGGGCACGTTACTTCATTGGGAGAATACTCAATTGAATTAAACAGTTATACCTTCTTAATAAATGCCAGTACAAATTTTGAAGGCAGAAGTAACACAACTTTTACATTTGATCAAATTAAAGTCGGTGACTTTATTGAAATTAAATCATATAAATCATCAAATGGAGATTTGGTTGCAGTTCGAGTAAAATTTGAGGATGATAATTCACACGAACACGAAGTTGAATTGACCGGAAGAATTGACAACATTCTTACTAATTCAGTAATTCTTGGCAAATGGGAATTTATTATAAATGATCAAACAATTATAATGAACAGAAATAAATCACTTATTTCATTTTCTGATTTGAATGTAAATGATTTGGTTGAAGTTAAAGCATATAAACAATTTGATGGTTCATTTTTAGCCGTAAGAATTAAATTTGAAGATCACAGCGATAGTAGTATGAATAATAGCGGAGAAACCGAATTAAAAGCTCAGATTGAATCGATAAACGGTTCGCAAATAACTGTAAGAGGAATTACATTTAACACAGATACAAACACTGTTTTCTTGGATAATAATAGAATCCCAACAAGTTTTTCTGCGCTTTCAGTAGGAATGTTAGTTGAAATTAAAGGTTACAGAAAATCAGACGGAAATTATTATGCATCAAAAATAAAAATTGAAGATTTCTTTAACAGCGAAATTGAGTTAAAAGGAAAAGTTGAAGAAATCGCAGAAACATATATTATCGTAAATGGTGTAAAATATTTAGTAACTAATACAGTTGTTGTTTTGGATCATTTAAATAATCCAATAGAATATTCATCTTTAAGTGTTGGACAGTTAATTGAAATAAAAGGTTACAATTTGAATGGAGTTGATTTAACAGCAGTTAGAATTAAAATTGAAGGAAACGAAGATATTGAACTCTATGGGAATATTTCATCAATCAATACAACTTATTTTGAACTAAATGGTTTGGTAATTAATGTTGATGATTTAACAGCTTTCTTAAATCATAGAAATGAAAGTATTAGTTATTCAGATTTTCAAGTTGGATATTTTGTTGAAGTAAAATATGTAGTTAATTCAGATGGCTCAGCAAAAGCATTACGAGTTAAAATTGAAGATCAGCCGGGATTCTTAAAAGTTGCTGGCTCAATCGGAAGTATCAATTCATCAAGTATTCAAGTAGAGTTTTCAGATTTTCAAATTACTACATCAACAATTTTTATAGATAAAAACTTTACTGTGATTTCAGCAAATAGTTTAAATTTTGGTGATGCAGTAAATGTCTGGGTTGATGCAACCGATGCTTCAAATAGAATTTTATTACAAGTTCAATCCAGCACTACTTCACCAACTTCCGTAAATGAAGAAAGGGAAATTGTAAATCAATTCACGCTAAATCAAAATTATCCAAATCCATTTAATCCATCAACAATGATTTCATTCTCTTTGCAGAATAATCAATTTGTTACATTAAAAATATATAATGCAATTGGTCAAGAAGTTAAAACATTAATTAGTGAAAATATGTCAGCCGGCTTACACAATGTTTCATTCAATGCTACGGATTTAACATCAGGTGTTTATTTCTACAGATTGGAAAGCGGAAATTCAGTTAGTGTTAAAAAAATGTTATTAATGAAGTAAGCATAAAAAATAATTGGACACAAAGAGTGCTGCCAAAATTGGCGGCACTTTTTTTTGGTTTAATTATTCATAACCCACTTAAGAGATTGTTAAATTAAAAGTCTATAGTTTTTATCATTAAATGAATGATTATCATGACCTAATTGGATATAAACGATTTTAGATTTACCGTAACTATTTGTCCAGCCAATAATTGTTTCACTTTCCGGATGAGTGGTTGTAAATATTGGAGAAACAGTTGTTAGTATTTTATACTTACCATAAATCTCATCATGAATAATAAAATCCTCCAAACCTTTTGTAATTGGATGATTTTTATCTACAATTTGTACCGGAATTTCTACATCATGCTTATAGGTTGATTGTGTAAATTTCAAACTATCTTTATAATTTGTAGATTGATAATATCTTCCGCCAATTATTTTTTCATACTCATCCCAACCTTGATAAGAAACTAGTGAATGATGAAGAAATAAAATTGATTTACCTTTATTTAATAATTCTAAGAATGCTTGTTTTTGAGGATCATTTATTTATTGAACGAAATCATAAAATACCAGTGCATCATAATTGTCAATTTCGGGTGAACCATACAAATTATTTACTTCAGGTTGAACAACTTCTTTGAAAGAAATGTATTCCATGTCTTCAAAAATTTTTAAAAAACTTTCTCTTTCAAAATTTTTTCCACCAGTAATAACCAAAACTTTGTGGTTACCGTAATCACTTTGACAGTTTGAATAAGAGGAAATAAAAATTAGAAGGAATAAAGAATACCCAAGATTTTTTAAGTATAAAAATAAATTTTTCATACTTACTGCTCAAATGTATTTTAGATCATCAATCAATAACCAGTAAAAACTAAGTTTAAAAATTTATTATTTTTTTTTTACAGTAGTTTTTAAAATAAGCTATTTATCAGAAAGTTAAAATGTTTTTAAAGCTAGAAGTAAACATTTTTGTTACATATTTGAATATAATGAGTGTAGTAATAGATTTTAAAGATGAAAAATTTATCAGATAAATATATGAAATATAATTGCAAAGTTTACGAACAAAAAACTTCTAACTTATTATAATTAAATAAATTAAAAGTTTATTACAATCTGATATTCTACAAAACTACTTTAATAATATAGCTTTATGATTTTTAATATATTTTATAGTTTCTAATCTTATAAAATAAATTCCGGAACTTAATTTACTTCCGTCAAAAGTAAATTGATGCAAACCAGTTTTTATTTTTCCTTCAAAAATTGTTGTAACTTTTTCACCTAAAATGTTAAGTACTTCTAAAACAATTTGGTCTTCATTCGGTAAAAAGAATTGAATGTTGGTATTTGGATTAAACGGATTGGGATAATTTGGAAATAAAATCGGATTATTAGGAATTTCTCTTTCCGAAGTAATTGAATTTATTAAAAAATTAATTTCAATCCCATTTATAGAAAAACTTGTAATATCAATTTCAATTGTATCTTGACCTTCATACTTGAGATTTCCGAATTGGTAGGCTGTTAATTTGTATTTTCCCAAAGGAAGATTAATAATATTGAAATTTCCCAAGGAATCAACTATTGCATAATTTGTAATGGAATTGTCAATCAAATTTTGTGCAAATAAAATAAATTCAATGTTTTGTGCTGGGTTAGAATTAATTAAAATTTTTCCGCTAATATTTCCGGCACCATAAGCAGAATCACGTACAACAAACAAATCTTTATTTGTTATATTGTTGCCGATATAAATTGAATCCGCATCCTGAATTGAAATTGCCGGAATATTTGCGTTGTTTGCAAAAGAAGGTGTATAAAAATCCGGAAATGTTTGTATGTAATAAAATCCGGGTTCGATTGTTTTATTGAATTTATAAGAACCATCAGATAATATATTTGTTGAGTATGAAACAAGTTCTGAATTATCTTCAAATATTTTATTCAAACTTCTTGTCGGGGTGTGTTTGCCTTTTCTTACAATTATAATTCCTTTTCTTGGTGCTGCTTTAGTTTTAAAATTGAAAATTTTTCCTTCTAAAATTGTATTGGTTTCAATTGTTTTTTCAATATTCCAATTTATATTTTTAGTTGAATCATGATCTATAAAAAATTGGTTGGCTTCATAAATATCAAATTTATTTTTATAAAAAGTAAAATAAAAACCTTCTTTTTGAGCTGCCGCAGTATAAAATCCTTCAGGTAAATTTATTGTAAAATTCCCTTCAGAGTCCGTCATTACAGAATCATACAAGTACTGGCCATTTCTATATAAATAGATCTCTGTATTTTCAACCGATAAACTGTCATTGGAAATTTTTCCATTTAGAATTCCAACTTTTTCATCATCATCAAAAAATTTAATTCTAACTCTAAGATGTTGATCTTTATCTGAATTTGATGTAAAAAATGAAATTGTATCAGCAGTATCCGCGGATGTTACCGAAAAAAAATTAGTTAAAATTATATCCATATTTATTGTGTCATTTGGAAAAATTTCAATTGGAAAAGCTGTGGGTCTATCAAAAACGATTTCAAATAATTTTTCATTAAAATTAATTTCGTTAATAAATAATGATTGATCTTCTTTATTAAACAACATCACATTTTCAATTCGGTGAAAACTATCTTTAAAATCTACATTTGATGGTTTTATTTCTAATTCACCTTGAGAATAATTGATATTTTGGAAAAACATAATTCCAATAAATATTTGCATTAAAGTTTTCATATGATAAATTTTATTTATGATTTGTATATTATTAGTATAAAATTTAACCAAAAAGTGACATTAATTTTTGAAAAATAAATCTTATCACTATACGAATTTTTCCAAAGACGAATTAAACGATCTTTTAGAACAAAGTAAAAATGGGAATAATCAATCCTATAATTCTTTAATAACAATAATTAGAGAAATAGCATTCAGTTATTTTGAATCAAAGTTTAAACTTGGCAAATTAAAATCTAAAGATGATGCTGATGATTTGGCTCAAAACATTTTTATCACATTTTCTAAACAATATCAAAATATTGATAAAATAGAATTTTGGCTTAGAAAAGTTATGTTTTTAACATATTCAAATTTCTATAAAAAAAATGCAAATCAAAATCACTTTGAATTCAATGAAGAATTTTATCAGACAAAAGATGAAAATGATTTTGATGAAAATGTTGATACTCAAAAAATTGTTGAGATAATAAATCAGCTTGATGATAAAAAACAAAATATAATTAAACTTAGATTTTGGGGCGGATTAAAATTTTCTGAAATTGCTGATAAATTTGAAAGCAACGAAGCAGCGATAAAAAAAATGTTTTACAGAACTTTGGAAGAAATTAAACAGAAATTTTAAATGTCACTTTTTAATAAAATCAAAATACTATTACAGTAACAAAGAGATTAAAAAATGAACGATAATTTAGAAATATATAATTTGCTAGAAAAAGAATTTCTGACTGATATCGAGAAAATACAATTAAGTAAAATGATTTCTGAAAATCCGGAGGTTTCTGAAATAGTTGATTTTTACAATAGATTAAAAAATGCTGTGAAAAAATCTGCTCACATTGATGTTGAAATTTTATCGGAATATATACTTTTTCAAAATTCAAACGAAGCTTCAGCTATTTTTCTTAAAAAACTTCAGCCCAAAATTGAAGATCATTTAAGAGTTTGCGGAATCTGTATGGAAAATTATAAATCACTCAACTCAGAATTTTTAGAAATAACTAAATTTGTTGATACTAAAATTGTTGATAAAAAAGCTGAGGAAACAAAAGTAAAAATTTATCCTATAAACGTTTTTAATAATTTTCGTTACACAAAATATATTACTGCAATTGCTGCTATTTTATTGATTTATGTTGGCTCGCTTTTTTATTCAAATTTCACTACTCCTAATTATCAAAACAAAGTTATGGAATATCAATCTGAATTAAATTTTAATTCAAGAGGAAGAACGACCGAGGAATTTTTATTAGGAATTTCCGAATTAGAAAATGGAAATTTTGAAAATGCAATTGAAGCTTTGAATTTGGATTTAAGTAAAAATCAGAATTCTCAAACAATTTTTTATACGCATTTTATTTTAGGACAAATTTATTTACAAAATTCCCAAAATAAATTCATTGGAATTAATTTTGGATTTGATAAAAATTATTTATCGCAAAGCATTTCCGAATTTAATAAATCAATTGAAACAAATAATGATGAAAGATTTGCAAATATTATTTCGGATTCGCATTACTTTATTGCACAATCGTATTTGCTTTTGAATGAAACAAAAACTGCAAAAGTTTATCTTCAAAAAGTTATTGATAGTAAAGGAAAATATTATTCAGAAGCTCTTGAGCTAAATAATGAAATTGAAGGCAAATAATGTGGAAGTCAATTCCCTTAATATTGCTCATTATAATTTCTTTTACTTCCATTTTATTTGCACAAGAAATTTCAGAAATAAAATCAGAATTAAAAACCTCAGGGTTTACAAAGGAAAATTCGCATAAATATATTCTGTATTTATTAAACAATGAAATCAATTCTAAGAACGAACTCAATTTTCTAAATCAATTCTCAAAAAATAATTTTGATAAAGAATTTGCAAATGCAATTATCTTAAAAAAGGAAAATAAATTTAATGAAGCTTTTGAAAAACTTTTTAGCCAACTAAACGGCAAACAATCTGATTTACTATTTTATGAAGAATTGGCTTGGCTTACAAACGCAACAAATCAATTTGAAAGATTAAATAGAAAACTTGTTTCAATAAATTCCGTTTATAAAAAATATTTAACTGGATTAGTAAAATTAAATGAAGGAAAATATAAGCAAGCGTTGGATGATTTAATTGCATTCAGCAAAATTGCCAATAAACATTTCGAAAATAATTACTGGCTTTCTTATACTTATAGATATTTGGGTGATTATCAAAATGCAATTTTAAAATTGAAAGATGCTGAGAGAATTATAGATTCAACTTACTTTGAATATTCGGCATTTTTAAATGCGAAAGGAAGTTTGTATTATCTTTCAAATAATTTAGATAAAGCAAAAACATTTTATGTATACGCAAATATTCATTCACAGAAATATGGCAATAACATTGAAAATACTAAATCACTTATAAACTTAGCTATTTTAGAGGATGAATCAGGCAAAGTGAATGAAGCAAGAAAGCTGTTTTATAAAGCTGAAAATATTGCTGAAAAAATAAATTCTCAAAACTTGCAAGCTCTAATAAATTCCGAACTCGGAGTTTCATTTACTTTTGATTCGCAATTTGATAAATCAAAAAAACACTACTTAAAATCCTTGGAAATTTATAAACAAATAAATGATAAGCTTAGAATATCTTTGGTCTACAACAATTTGGGAAATATTTATTTAACAACTTTTAATTATAATTCTGCAATGAAATATCTTCAGAAAGGTTTAGAAACTTCTTTTGAAAATAAGCGTTCTAAAATTCTAAATCTAATTTCTCTCGGCGATGTTTACTCAAATTTATCAAACTTTTCTCAAGCAATAAAATTTTATGAACAAGCAAAAAAGTTATCAAAAGAAATTAAAGAAATAACTTTGGAGTTTGAAGTTGAAATGAGTTTGGGAATTCTGGAATTTAATTTGGGCAAATATAAAAATTCACTTGATATTTTTTATTATGCAAAAAATATTATAAGCGAAGATTCTAATCCTAATTTAATTGCTGAAGTTTTACACAAAATAGGATTATCAAATTATGCATTAGCAAATTATAAAAACGCTGAAACTAATTTTTTAAAATCATCGAAGATTTTTTCTGAAAGTGGTGATGTTCAAAGTAATCTGAATGTAAGATTAGATCTTGCTAATACTTATTTAAATATCAAAGAAATAAAAGAATGCAAGAATATTATAACTGATATTGAGCCAACCATTAGATCAAATAATTTTGAATATATGTTTGCAAATATTTTACTTTTAAAAAGTGAAATTGCTGAATTAGAGAACCAACATAAAATTAGTAATGAATATTTACAAAAGGTTTTAGCAATTAGTAAAAAAATAATTGAGCCAAATATAGAGATTGAAGCAAATTATCAACTTGCAGAAAATTATTACAAAGAAAGCAAAGTTGATCTTGCTGAAGCTCACTATCTTAATGCGATTAAAATAATTGAAGAAATTTCAAATAATTTTATCTCTAATAATAAAATTCAAATTTCACATTTTTCCAAGTTTGATGAAATTTATCATTCACTTACCGAATTTTATATTCAAAATGCGAAATACAAATCTGCTTTTGAAATTATTGATAAATCCAGATCAAGAAATACATTTCAAAATATTAAAAATCACAAATTATTTTCAAACAATATTTATGAAAGAGATTATGATAAATTATTATTTCTCGATTGGCAAATGAAGCAAAGTTATTTTCTCGAAAAGAGAGATTCGCTCAAATCTGAATTAATAATTGTAAAAAATGATTTAATTAAAAAGAATCCGGAATTAAAAAATGTTTTTAACCCTAAGCAATATTTTTCATTGGAAGAAAAACAAATGAAGTTAAAAAATTCAGAAACATTTATTTCTATTTACATTTCTGAAAAATATTCGCAATATTTTATAATAAAGAAAAATGATTTCATCGCCAATAAAATCAATATTGGAAGAGAGCAATTAAAGAATTTAATTACCAAGATTTCGCCTTATTATACAAAACATTCTTCTGAAGAGATAATTTTCAATCAAGATTTGTTCTCTTTTAATTTGAAAAACTCAAATGATTTGTACAAATTATTTTTTAAAGAAATTATTAACAAATTTGCGAAGAATAAAAATTTAATATTTTCATTACCGAACGAGTTAATTAATTATCCTCTTGAAACTTTAGTACTAAATTTCAACAGTAATGAAAGTCCATATAACTATGAAAATGCAAAATTTTTAATTGAAGATTATCAAATTTCTTATGCGCCATCTTTTAATATTTTTTCAGAATTAGAAAAGTTACATGCAAAAAATAATAATAGTCATTTATTAATTGGTAATCCTAATGTGAATAATAATGATTTTTATATAAGTTTCAGAAGTTCGTTAGTGAATGAAAATTATAATTTAAATAGAAATATTAAACTAAATCCACTAAAGTATAGTGAAGAAGAAATATCATCAATAAATTCAATTTTAACTAATACAAATAAATTTACTTCACAAGATGCAACGGAAGAAAATTTTAAAAAGTATGCATCTTCTAGTAATATTATTCATATATCAACACATTCGTTCCTATTAAATCAACAACCGTTTATCGTATTTTCTGAAGATAGAAAGTCTTCGGAAGATGGGTTTTTAGAAGTTGGTGAGATTATTAATACAAATTTAAATTCTGATTTGGTTGTGCTAAGTTCATGCAAATCCGGTTTAGGTGTAATTGATAAACAAGAAGGAATATTAGGAATGCAAAAGTCATTCTTCGATGCCGGTGCGAAAAGTGTGATTGTATCTCTTTGGGATGTTAATGATAGAAATACGTTTTTATTAATGGAATTATTCTACGAAAATTTAAAAACCGGGATAAATAAATCCCAAGCATTACAGAAAGCAAAATTAGATTTTACCAAAAAGTATTCGCCAAATCCTTACTATTGGGCGGCATTTGTATTAAGCGGAAATAATTCAGAAATTAATATTACTTCAAAAAATTACAGTTTCTCATTCTACATATTAGTTATAATAATTATGTCTGCTTCAGTTTGGTATTTTTTTAAAAGAAGGAATTCTAGTACTTTCTGAATTTTAAAACATATTTTTATATATCATCATTTTAGATAATAATTGCAAACTCAAAAGTTAACAAAGAAGGGAATTAAAGCTACTTTAGTTGGAATTTTTACAAGTTTAATTCTTGCAAGTATAAAAATTATAAGCGGTATAATAGGTAACTCTTATGCTTTAATTGCCGATGGAATTGAGTCAATTTCTGATGTATTTACTTCATTTGTTGTTTTGACCGGACTAAAAATTGCGGCAAAACCTGCTGATGAAAATCATCCATATGGACATGGCAAAGCTGAACCACTTGCTGCAGCAGTTGTGGCTATTTCTTTGTTTCTTGCCGCATTTATAATTATTTACCAGAGTATTCATGAAATTATAACACCACATCATGCACCTGCAAAATTTACTTTAATAGTATTACTATTGGTGATATTTACCAAAGAATTTTTATTTAGAAAAATAATTAAAATTGGTTCTTCAATCGAAAGTACGGCTGTTAAAAATGATGCTTGGCACCATAGAAGTGATGCCATAACTTCATCGGCAGCATTTATTGGAATCCTTATTGCTATTCTTGGTGGAGAAGGGTATGAAAGTGCTGATGATTTTGCAGCACTATTTGCCTCACTGATTATTCTATATAATGGTTACAGATTATTAAAACCAACTCTTTATGAACTTTCAGATGCAAATATTTCTGAAAAATTAATTTTAGATATTAAAAATATTGCTTTACAAATAGATCAAGTTTTGGAAGTTGAAAAATGTTTTGTTCGTAAAATGGGTTTTGATTATTACGTAGATGCTCATATTGTTTTAGATGGAAATTTAACAGTTAGTGAAGGACATTTAATTGCTCATAAAGTTAAAGATCGAATAATAAATTCAAACCCAAAAATTAGAGAAGTTCTTATCCACGTTGAACCTTCTGAAGATACAAAAATATAAAACAATCAATTCATAAAATTCATAATTCTTCTTTCTTAAAAAGTAATTCATAAAGTATAAGGAATGCCATTGTATAAAACATAAAGCAGCTCTAGCACTTAAAACTTTGCTTGAAAATCCGAGACCTAATTCCAGTCTAAAACTTGAGTATTTTAATGAATCCTCTTGCGGAATAATTGTTTGGGTTAAAACAAGTAATAGAATTAAAATATAAATGACTTTCATTTTGATTATCCTTATTTATTCTTTTGACCAAGAAACTGAAGTATCACTTACTCCGGGAGCATTTGTAATCTGTGTTAAGTTATTACCGTTTTTATCTATTACATAAATGTGAGATTCAGTACCAGTTTTATTTTTATTAAATGCTATATATTCACCGTCTGGTGACCAGCATACAGAAAGCTCATAGGTGCCAGCCCAATCTATATGGTCTGCTAAATCCCATTTACAAATTACATTTACTTCATTTGTTGCAATATCTAGAACAATTATCTGTTCTTCGATAATTTCTTTCTCATTTTCGGTACGTTTTTTTCTTTCTGCAAATGCAATGAATTTATTATCAGGTGACCAACGAGGATTATATATAATACCAGTTTCAGAGGTATATAACTTATGCTTTTTGCGATCCTTATCTAGAAGTATTAGTGATGAACTTCCAAAAATAATTTGTTCATTACTATTTATTGAATAAGGCGACCAAGGGAAATCATAAGATGATAAATAAAGTTCACTTGATTTTGAAAAATCACTGAAATCCGTTTTAATAAAGTGAAATAGTATTTCTGGAATATTGATATATAAAAGATATGCTCCGTCAGCACTCCAATTTGGATATTGTCCATCATCAACTGATGTGAGTTTCTTTGAATTTAGGTTCAAAAGCTTTAGATCAAATTCATTGTAATCATAACTTCTAAAAAATATATTCTGACCATTGGGGGATATTACAGGTGTTTGATATAAACCCTGGAACGTCAATGCTGATTTATTTTTAGAATCTATAACAACTAATCCCGAATAATTATTTTCAAATGGTCCTATTCTTTCGAATGCAATTTTCCCTTTGCCAATTTTATCATAAGGAATTTCATCTTCAAGCTTTTCAGGAATTTGTGGAAGGTATGAATTATTTGATTCTAATGGAAGTTCTTTACTGCACCCAACAAATATTATTAGAATTATTATAGCAATTATCTTTTTCATATTCGCTCCAATTATTTAACCGTCTATGACTAAAATAAATTTCAGCGAACACTACGTTGTCATAAAAATGTCAAAGAATTTTAAAAATATTATGGAAGCACATTGTGAGAGATTCAATTAAATGTATTCAAATTTCGTCATTACAATTTTATCCAATAAAATTTTATTAATTCAGTCAAAATTATTAATCATCATACATTTGTATCAAATCAATCAACTAATCACAAACAATAAGGAGTATAAGTATGTCAATGGCAATATTATTAGCAATTTTCTTAGTCTTAGTTCAAGTAGCAAAGATATTTAACAAACATAATCTTGTAGACAAAACATTCAGTCTATTTGAAGATCCAAATTCTACATGCAATAGATGCGGTAGAGATGTATCGGTAGGATCTGGATTTTACAACAACAGGATAAAGGATAACGATTCCATCGAGATCAGGAAATCAAAAGGTGAAAAAATATTCGAGGTTAAAATTTACAATAGAACAACAAATTAACAAACTTCGAGAATCAAAAGTAATAAATTCAGAAGGTAAGAGTATAGATTTGTTATCAAAACAATTAATAATACATAGACAGACATTTTTTCGAGGGAAGGTCAAGCTTATTTTATGTATTTAATAGTAAAATTCTACTATTATATAATATGAAAGATTACGAATTAAATCTGATGCTGAAATTTATAAAAGTACTATCAAATCAATATTACTTGCACATTTTGTGTAGATAATGTGTAGATAAAAAATAAGCCCTTATAAAATAAGGACTTTTGTACCGAAGGCCGGACTCGAACCGGCACCTATTTGCATAGACTAGATTTTGAGTCTAGCGCGTCTACCAATTTCGCCACTTCGGCTAAAAATGAGTTGTAAATGTAATAAAGTTGTATACTTCTTACAACTAATAAAATTTAATTTTCTTTAATAAAAAGAACTTGAATAATTAATAAAATAATAGTTATTTTTAATTAGATATAAAGCTCCCAAAATAATTAAATAAAAGCGGGGATATTATATGTATGCAAGAATGACAACATTTTATTTAAATGTTAAAGCAATGGATCAAGCTTCAAAAGTTTATCAAGATAGCATAATTCCAGCAGCAAAAAATCAACATGGTTTTCTGAAAGCATTTTTCTTAACAAATAGCAATGCGGGGAAATTTGTTGCAGTAACAATTTGGGATAATATTGAACACGCATTGGCAAATCAGAAATCCGGATATTATCAAGCACAAATTGAAAAGTTTAGCGAATTTATGATTGGTGACCCGGAAATTGAAGGATTTTCGGTTGGAGCAATGTCCCTTTAGTAATTAATTGCTCAAAAAAGTTGAATTTGTAAATTGTTATAAAACAACAAATTACGATAGGTACAATCATATACTAATATATTAAAGTAGTGCTAATTTTATTTGGAAATTATTTTGGACCAAGTATCTTTTAAAGTAACAGTTCTATTAAATATTAAATTTTCATTTTTAGAATCTTTGTCCAAACAAAAATATCCATTTCTTTCAAATTGATAATTTTCACCAACTTTGGCAGAAATTAAACTTGGTTCAAGTTTACAATTCTTCAAAATTGTTAGTGAATTTGGATTTAAAAATTCTACAAAATCTTTTTCCTTATCTTCTTCCGGAAATTCTACACTAAAAAGTCTGTCATAAAGTCGTACTTCAGCATTAATTGCATTTTTAACAGAAACCCAATGAATTGTACCCTTTACTTTTTTCTCGCTATTTCCGCTTCCGCTTTTTGTAGCTTCATCATAAGTACAATGAAGTTCTAAAATTTTACCATTTTCATCTTTTATCACTTTTTCACATTTAATTATATAAGCATAGCGCAACCTAACTTCTTGCCCGGGTGAAAGTCTGTGAAACTTTTTATGCGGAAATTCTTGAAAATCATCTTGCTCAATAAATAACTCACTTGAAAAAGGTACTTTCCTTGTTCCCATTTTTTCATCTTGAGGATTATTTACTGCTTCTAATTCTTCCATTAAATTTTCATCATAATTTGTAATTACAATTTTTAAAGGATTTAAAACTGCCATAACTCTTGGTGCAGATTCATTTAAATCTTCACGTAAACTATACTCAAGAAGAGAAATATCAATTACTCCATCTCTTTTTGCAACGCCAACTCTTTCAGCAAAACTTCGTATTGATTTTGGTGTATATCCACGCCTTCTGAAACCGGAAATGGTTGGCATTCTTGGATCATCCCAACCGTTAACTAAATTTTCTTGAACTAATCTTAATAATTTTCGTTTGCTCATTACTGTGTAATTAAGGTTTAATCTTGCAAACTCAATTTGTTGCGGATGATGAATTCCTAATTTCTCAATAAACCAATCATATAAAGGTCGGTGATTTTCAAATTCCAATGTACAGATTGAATGTGTAATTCCTTCAATTGAATCAGATTGACCGTGAGCCCAATCGTACATTGGATAAATGCACCACTTATTTTCTGTTCTGTGATGATATGCATGACGAATTCTATACATTATTGGATCGCGCATATTCATATTTGGTGAACTCATATCGATTTTTGCACGCAAAATATGTTCGCCGTCATTAAATTCACCAGCTCGCATTTTTGAAAACAATTCCAAATTTTCTTCAACTGAACGATTTCTAAATTTGCTTAGTTTTCCAGGTTCAGTCGGAGTTCCGCGTTCATCTTTTATTTCTTCCAAAGTTGAAGAATCAACATAAGCTAATCCATCTTTAATTAATTTTATTGCATATTCATAAAGTTGTTCAAAATAATCAGATGCGTAAAGTTCAGTTCCTTCCCATTGAAATCCCAGCCATTTTATATCTTCTTTTATTGATTCAACATATTCAACATCTTCTTTTGTGGGATTTGTATCATCAAAACGTAAATTAGTTTTTCCATTATATTCTTTACCTAAACCGAAATTCAAGCAGATGGATTTTGCATGACCAATGTGTAAATATCCATTTGGTTCCGGAGGAAAACGCGTATAAACTTTTCCGTTATTTTTGTTTTCCTTCAAATCATTATCAATTATTTCTTGAATAAAATTTTTCGGTACTTTTTTCTCATCTTCCATTATTATCACAAATTTAATTATTTATAAATATTTAGGAATTTCTAAAATTCCTTTATCAATTCTGGTTATAACTTCTTCTTTGCCGATAATATCCAATAAATCAAAAACTCCGGGACCAATTCCAACTCCTGAAACCGCTAATCTAATTGGATGAATTAATTTTCCCGCACCAACATTATTTTGTTCAGCAATTTTATGTAAAATATTTTCATAATCTATTTTATTCGGATTTTCAATTTTTAATAATTCAGTTGAAAATTCTTTCAACAATTTTTCTGAATCATCTTTCCATCTTTTTTTAACAATTGCTTCATCATAAATTTTTGGAGTTTCATAAAAATAAGTGCAGCTGTTTATAAAATCTTTTACAAATTCAACGCGTTCTTTCATTGCTTCAATTATGGCAAAAAGTTTGAAATCGGAAATTTGAACATTTGCATAATTTGAATTCTGTAATTCAATCTTAAATAATTTTAATAAATCATCATTACTTTTATTTCGTAAATGTTGACTGTTAAGCCAATTTAATTTTTCAACATTAAAAACTGCGCCGGATTTATTTACACGATCTAAAGAAAATTTTTCAATCATTTCATCAATTAAATAAAACTCTTTGTCGTCGCCAAAATTCCAACCAAGTAAAGCAACAAAATTTATTAATGCTTCTTTCAAATAACCTTTATCTCTGTAATCTTCAACAGCAACATCACCTTGACGTTTGCTTAATTTACTTTTATCCGGATTTAACAAAAGAGGAAGATGAGCAAATTGGGGTAGTTCCCAGCCAAAATGTTGATAAAGTAAAACATGTTTTGGTGTTGATGAAAGCCATTCTTCACCGCGAATTACATGAGAAATTTCCATCAAATGATCATCAACAACATTTGCCAAATGATAAGTCGGAAATCCGTCACTCTTTATTAAAATTTGGTCATCAATTGTATCAGAATTAAACTCAACAATTCCTCTAACAATATCTGAAAATTTTACGGATTGATTTGGTTCAACATTTAATCGTATAACTTTAGGAATTCCGTTTTCCAATTTTTGCTTAATTTCAACTTTAGATAAATGAAGACAATGCTTATCATATTTTGCTTGAGGAAGTTTTAACTTTTGCTGCTCTTCTTTTAATGCTGAAAGTCTTTCCGGAGTGCAAAAACAATAATATGCTTTTTTTTCATCAAGTAATTTTTGAACTTGTGAGGAATAAATTTCTAATCTCTGAGATTGAAAATATGGACCAAAATTTCCGCCAACTTCCGGACCTTCATCATAATTTAATCCAACCCATTTTAGTGAATTTACTAATTTTTCAACTGCGCCTTCAACGTAACGAGATTGATCTGTATCTTCAATTCTTAAAATGAATTTTCCGTTATTTTTTTTTGCAAAAAGATAATTGTAAAGTGCGGTTCTTAATCCTCCAACGTGTAAATATCCGGTTGGACTTGGTGCAAATCTAACTCTAATTTCTTTATTCATTTGTTTAATTACTAAAATTTTGGAATGAAATATAAGAATTTTTTGCGGATTTCTTTGAATTGATTTAACGTAAAAAATTTGAAATATTTTTGAAAGTGTATTTTGGTAATTATTTTGTTATAAATTCATTACGAATTATTTCAACATTTTGATATAATAAAATTTTAGATTCCGAAACAATCCGTTGGCTAACGGACGGAATGAAAAAAAATTATATTTGGAATAAACTAATTCTCAATTTTTATTTGTGTATAGTATTTTACCTTCTCAATAAATTCTTTACTATCAATTGGTTTAGGAATATAATCTGTTGCACCGGCTTCTAAACATTTCTCACGATCTCCTTTCATTGCAAAAGCTGTTAATGCAATAATTGGTGTATCTTGGTAACCATCAATTTCTCTAATTTTTTGAGTTGCTTCAAATCCATTCATAACCGGCATTTGCATATCCATAAGGATTAAGTCTATTTTTTCTTTTTTACAAATATTTAAAGCTTCTTCACCATTCTCTACAACAACAACATTTTCAAATCCACTTTTTTTCAAAAGTCGTGTAACAATTATTTGTGAATGTTTATAATCTTCTGCCATTAAAATTGTTTGGGAATCACTTTTTACTTTTACTTCTTCAATCGATTTAGTTTCTTCAAAATTATTTATCATTGTAGAAATTGCATTTTCCAGTTCATTCAAACTTGTACTTTTTTTATCAAGCAGATCAACAAACATTCCATCAATTTTTTGTAAATCTTGTTGATAATCTTCTTTTCCGGTGTAAATAATTATTGGAAGTTTATCAAATTTTCCGTGAGATTTTATTTGTTTTATCAAATCAAAACCATTTAATTTTGGCATATCCAAATCAACAATTGCTAAATCTAAATCTTTATCTATAATTAAATCAAGAACTAATTCCGGTCTGTGTTCTGCAATTACATTAAATCCGGCGGTTTGTACAGCTTGCTGAACCAATTTCAAAGTCGGCTGATCATCATCAACACAAAGTACTGTTGAATCTCTTCTTAATTTATAACTTGTTAAAATTTCAACAAGATTATTATAATTTATTGGCTTTACTAAATATTCAACTGAACCCATTAAATAAACTTTTTCTTTTTCCGCTTCCATTGAAAATACAATTACAGGAGTATTTCTTGTATGCTTATTGTTTTTAATTTTTTGCAAAATTTCTAAACTGTTTTCAGTGCCTTGCTCTACATTTAAAATTACCGCAACATATTTATTTTGTTGAAGAAGTTTTAATGCAAACTCACCGGAATTTACAATATCAGTTTGGTAATTCCATTTTGATAAATAATTATTTAAAAGTGTAGATGAAGCTTGATCGCTTTCTATAACAAGAATTTTATCTTTTCCTAAATTATTATTTCCCATCAAAATTTCGTGAATTGATTTTTGAATTTCTTCTTGAAACGGCAAATTTAGATTTATTAAAAAATTATTTTCTTCAACATTTAGTTTTAATGATCCATCAAAAGATTCAATTAATTTAGTTAATAGATTTAGTGTTAAACCGCTTGTTTTATTTAATAATTCACGTTTTCCAAATGGTGTTTGAAGTTGATTTAATTCTATATTTTTAATTTTAGAATTTTTAGAAATAAAATTAAGATTTACATTATTTTCTGAAATTACTAAAGCATTTATTTCAACTTCGTTTAATTGAGATAAATCAATTGCAAGCTTTAAACAATTATCAAAAATTGATCTAAAAATATTCTCATCAAACTGAATTTCAATTTCGGAAATATTATTTAAAGTAATTTTACACTCAGTAAATTCATTATTTTTTTTGTTTAAATAATTCTCCGTGAAATTTTTAATATTGATTTTGCCTCTTAATTTATTCGTTTTATTTTCAAAAAGATTTAAAATATTCTCTAAATCTTCCAAAGTTGAAGAAATAAATTGATGAGAATTTTTAATTTGATTTAAATATTTATTAATGATGTTAGTAGGATTTTCTTCTTTTGCTAAAGTAACCAAACCGTTAATCGTTTTTAATTCTTTTTGAAAACCTTTAATACTTTTAGAGATTAGATTTTCGCTTGAATTTAATTTACTTGTAATAATATTTTCAGAATTTTTCCAAGTTGAAAAACAATTCTGCACAAATTGTGAAATGATTAAAAACTTTTTTCTATTTACTGATGAAGGAAGAATTTTGTGGATTAATAATAATATTCCAAACTTATTTTCATCTAAATTAAAAATTATTGATTGCACACTTTCATTACTAAAATTTAATTCCGGATTGCATTCTTTAAAAATATTTCCGGTGAAGTTTAATTCATTTTTAAAATTGTAAAATTCTTTTACTGAAATATTTCGCGGAATTGATTGATCATCAATATTGAAAGATTTGCCAATCTGTAAAAAATAATTTTCTGAATTTTCTTCGAATAAATAAACTGATTTAAGATTTAGTTCATCGCTTAAAAACAAACACAAATCATCAGGAAATGATTTACTTCCTTTTTTTGCTAACTTGCGAAGAATATTTAAGTTTTCAAAAAGATTTAATTTTATATCATTTATCATTTACAACTTTCCAATCTTTACCACAAAGTTAAAGGTGAATTTTTGAGAATGCAATATTATTATAATTGTAACTTATATTCGTTAAAAATTGCCATAATTTGAATATTATGAATATGTTTCAAAATTGGAATTAAAAATTCACAATATCTTTTTGAGATTTTTTTAACATTCCTAATTAAAATTAGTTGCAAAAAAAGTTTACAAAAATTTTAAAAAACATTAAAACCATATTTTTTACATTATTTTTTTTAATGAATATTTATTTAAATAATTTGGCATAGAACGTGAAAGTTGAATTTACCTTATGAAAAATTATAGTTAAAAATAATTTATAATTTGAAAGTGAAATACTTTTTAAAATTATTTTTGAATTTGGATAAATTTTAGCAAAGGGTATGGGGGAAATTAGCTCCGCTTTATGGCGGAGCCGATTTCCAAAATTTGATTAAAGATTATCGAAAAAGTAGTTTGAAATTTTTGTATATAGATGAAGCGCATCTTTTCCGCCAACTCCATGACCGTGTCCAACGTAAGGATAAAAATCTAAAGGTTTATTTAAGTTTGCAGCTTTTTTCGCAAATTCTAAAGTATTTTCCCAAACAACAGTCGGATCTGAAGTTCCATGAACTAATAAAAGTTTTCCGTTAAGATTTTCAATATAGTTTAACAAACTTGCATTTTTATAACCTTCCGGATTTGTTTCCGGAGTATCCATATATCTTTCACCGTACATAATTTCATAAAATTTCCAATCAATTACCGCACCTCCGCCAACACCAACTTTAAAAGTGTTATTTGTTCTCAACATTAATGAAGTTGTCATAAATCCACCGTAACTCCAGCCAAAAACTCCGATTCTTTCATGATCAATAAAATTTAGATTTTTCAAATAATTAATTCCTACCAGTTGATCTTCAATTTCAACAGTTCCCAAATTTCTAAAAATAGCTTGCTCAAATTCCAAGCCTCTATTAGCTGAGCCTTTATTATCAAGGGTGAAAACGATGTAACCATTTTGAGCCATAAATTGAAACCAAAAATCATAACGACCGAAATACCAATTATTTGTAACTAATTGTGCATGCGGTCCGCCATAAACGTAAATAATTACAGGATATTTTTTTGTTTCATCAAAATTTGGTGGAAGAATCATTCTGCAATAGAGATCAACATTATTTTTATCTTTTATTGTAAAAATTTTAGGCTTGGAGAAATTAAATTCCTCAATCGGATTTTCACTTTTATTAAGTTCAACTATTAATTCTCCATCTTCATCAATAATATTAGTAACAGAAGGAATGTCCAAACTTGTATATGTATCAATAAAATAATTATTAAAAGAATTGAATTTTACTCTGTGATTTACATTAGCGCTTGTAATCCTTTTAATATCATTATTTTTTAAATTAATTATGTAAACATTATCTTCGATTGGAGAATCTTTAGTTGCTGTAATAAATAAATTTTTCCCAGATTTATCAAAACCAATAATTTGTTTTACAATCCAATTTCCGGAAGTAATTTGTTTTATTAATTTTCCATTAATATCATATAAATAAATGTGCTGCCAATTATCTCTTTCAGAAAACCACAAAAACTTTGTTGGATCATTTGGTAAAAATGTTAATTCATTTTCAGGTTCAACATATTCATTATCTTTTTCTTCAAACAAAATTTGTAATTGTTCACCGGTTAGAACATCATATTTTGCTAATTTTAAATGATTCTGATCTCTATTTAAATGTGCAATAAAAATATATTTTTCTGTAGGATCCCAAGAAACATTAGTTAAATATTGATCATTTGGTTCACCGGTTTTCAACCAAGTTGTATTTTTATTTTCGAAATTATAAATTCCAACTCTAACAATTTCAGTATTCTGTCCCGCCATTGGATATTTTATATTTTTCAATTTAGCAGGAGTTTCACCAATATCCACAATTGGATAATCAGTTACATTAGATTCATCTTTTTGATAAAATGCCAAGTAATTACTTTTAGGCGACCAAAATATTCCATCATTTATACCAAATTCAGAACGACTTACAGTTTGACCGCTAACAATATTTTTATTTTCTTCATTTGTGATCTGAAATTTTTTTGATGAATCTAATGAAGCAAAAAGATTGTTATCTATAGTAAATGCAGAATAAATATCGTTTGAAGCTGTTTCAAGATTTTCAGAATTAGTAGAAATTTTATTTAGAATTTTGTGAGATTTATTTTTTAAATCGATTGAAACTAAATAATTATTATTCCAAAATGTAAGTGTTTTTGAATCAATAAAATTAACATTTGGAAATTTGGATAATTTGTTTTCAAAAATTGAATTACTTAAAATATTATTCAACTGATTTAGGTTTAGTAAATTATTTTTACTTTTTTTTGAAACATTAAATTCAATTAAAACCGAATCGCCATCGATAAAACCTACGCTATTTGTATTTGGAATCCAATTGAGTTGCTTTAAAGTTTTTGGCGCCAATTTGGAGTATGAATTAAAAACAACATCTTCAATAGTAAGATTTTTCTTCTGTGCAAAAGTTGAATTAATAATAAAAATAATAATAAATATTAAAATATTTGATTTCATACAAATCCTATTTACGTTCTAAAAATTTGTTAATACAGTAAAGTTACAAAATGAAATAATGTTTTTTTTGTTTTTATAAGAAATGTTTACATGTAAAAATTACATCTTATTGTAAAATTGAATATTGATCACGAAATGTTATTTGTAACAAAGTAAGAAAAATTTATAAATTTGGGATTAAATCATGTCTCAAATAAAACCACTATGTGATTAAAATCAAAATTATTGTTTTTACATTTTTACAAACATTCAAATTTCAACAAATAATATTGCATTTACTTCAGGAAAATAAATTCCCACAAATCAAATCATTTAAACTTTTATTGTGGCACAAAATGTGTTTATTATCACAAGTTTAAGATCACTTATAGGAAGAAAAATGACTGAAGCTCAATCAACAATTAATAATAATGGTAAAGCCGTTATTTCCGAAGAAAATTATTTATCAAATAAAATTTCTGAAATTAAAGAAAATCATCTAAAAAATATTTCACCAATAATTTTAATAAAGCCGGCAATATTTTCGTTTTTTGTTTTGTTGGGATCGATGTTTATTGATCTTTCTTCAGTTCCAATCTTGGGTAATATAACAATTGATATTGCAAAATCATTATATCCGGATTGGCAACAATCTGAAAAAACTATTGAGCCAATTCAATTTTGGTGGCTTCCATTAATAAGTTATTTATTTTTTATTTCAATTGCGATAAAAGAATACAAAGGATTATTTAGTCATGTTCGTTCAACAACTCCGCGAGAAAATATTGATAGAATAATTTCATCCTCAATAAGTTTGATTGACGGTTACGCAACTGCGCTTCCTTTAATTGGTGCTGCATTTTTATTAGTAAGTATAAAATTGGGTCCGGAAATATTTTTAGGTTTATCTGTTCCATTTGAAATTAAAGCATTAATAGTTTTGGCAATTGCAAAATTATTTGAGCCGGTTTTAGATTATATCGGTGTGAAATTTCAAAAAGTGATAAATGTTGCTTCAGATTATCAAGAACAATTTTATCAAAAACTTCAAGTGAAGCAAACAGATAAATTGATAAAATTACTTTCAGAAAATCACTCGCCAAAGGTTGCGGAAAATAATTTATCAATTGATAATTTGAAAAATCTCCGTGAAGAATTAGAAAAAATTAAAACATTAAGTTTTGAATCATATCAGAATTTTAACATACTAAATAAACTTACAACCCAATTAAATTCAAGTCTTGAAAATAACGGAAAACACTTATCTGTATTGGGTCAAATGAGTCAATCAATTGATTCTATGGCATCAAATTTAAATAATGATAAAGTTTTACAATCATTAAATAGTCTTGAACTTATTGTAAATAAAAGGTAAGTAAAATGGTTAGAAGAAGCAGAGATGCAAAATTTGTTATCTACCAAGTGCTTTACATTTTTGTAATTACAGTATTAGCATTAAAAGGTGCAGAAATAAACTTGGGTGAAGTTGTAAAAAAAGAAAACGTTGTTTCTAAAACTGTGAGAGATTCTTTAATAAATGTTGTGGATTCTTTAAGCAAACTTGGGTTGAAACTTAATATAGAAATTGATCAAGATGTGGTTTCTGAAAATAAAGATTTAAAAGAAAAACTTTCTCAACTAAATAATCAAGTTGCATCACTTTCTCAAAAAGTAAAAGAAACTCCAATTTTAGAACCTATTATTGAAAAAGAAATTAAAAAAGAAGAAAATGTTCCTTCGCCATTTTCTAAAAGTTTGGAATTTTTACAATATGCTACAAACACAGCTGAAAATAAAGGAGATTACACTGTTACTTTAATCGATCCGAAGAATAATTCCGAATTAGTTAAAGTTGAACCAAATTCTAAAAAAGATTTTGAACTTTCAAATCAAAATGAAGTATTAATAAAATTCGCAAATCAAACAGAAAGAATAAAAGTTAAAAATAATCTTCCGCCAGAAATTGATATTAAAAAAGTTACAAATAAAATGGATAAGGGAGATATTTATGTTAAAGATTTGCAAAAAACTACTTGCTTTACTGTAGAAGTAAGAGATGAAAAAATTGAACAACTAAAAATTACTTTCTCTGGACCAATAACAGTTTCAAGTGCGCAAAAAGATAAAAAGGGGAATTTGATTTATAACATTTCACTAAATCTTGCAAACACAGAAGAAAAATTCAATTCTTGGGCAGATAGAAATGAACAATTAGTAGATTCTGAAGGACGTTTTAAAACTAACTTTTTCTTTACCGCTTACGATACTAAATCTAAACAAAAAACGGAAGTTGGCGAAGCATTTTACTTTACTGAATTTTCAAAATAAACGAAATAAATTGACATGAAAAAAATTACTCTTATTATACTTTTAATTTTAAGTTTTGTAAATCATAATTCAATTTTTGCTCAAGATGAAGAAGAGCAAATTTTGTATTTCCAAATGGAGCCGCTTGATGACTCTTTATTCGTAAACATTCAAGAAAATTTATTTATTGATCCACCGGATCCCAAAGCTGAAATGATTGTTGATTTGCGTGATTCAAAAAATAATACGATTGAAATTAAAAGCAGAATTTATCCTCTTGCAGCTTTGAAAGAAGAACTTCGTGCAAGAATTATTACTTATCCATTTAAAATAAATTTACAAGAAAACATAACTTACACAACCGTTTTTACTGATGTTTTCAGCAAAATGAAATTCAATAAAATTTTTGATACGCCAACTAAATATCAAATAAGTGCAGATCTGGCTTATATAAATCCGTATTTACAACTTTTCGGAGGTGAAAGATTTGGCGTTCCAATTAAAAAGGATATTGGAATTTCAATGGGATTGGGAACTCCATATTCCGGTCCGATGGAAACAGATTTGGTTGAAGCAAATTTTCATATTTTGGGATTTAGATTTGGTATGTTTGGATTTGTTGAAGCATTTTCAAAATTGAAAGATGTAAACAACCATAATAATTTGTACGGTGCTCAAGGTTTTCAAGTAGGTTATGTAATTCCATTCGGAAATTTTTTTGAAATCAGTTACCATAGTGTGAATCAAGAATTAAGCGAGAGTGAATTTGCTTATCGAATGCAAGATTCAGTTGCGAGTTTAAACTATAAACCAATGATAATGAAAGATTCATATTTAAATTATGAATTGAGATATCCAGTTAGATTTTTAGGTTCAACAAGAAGTAGATTTTACGCAGCAAAATATTTGGATGAATGGCATTTCGGATTTGCAGGAAGAGAATTATCATTAGCTGGAAGTACATTTGATTTAAGATTAGACGCAATGCCAAAAAGTGAAGTAAGAAATCCGCAATATTTAATTGATATTTTAGTTCAAAGAATTATGGAAAATTGGGGATTTAGTTCATTTGCTTTAGGACCATCTGCAATATTTTCTAAAACGGATAATGGAAAATTTGGAGTCACTTCATTATTTGTAAATTTAAGATTAAAAGTTGGTACATCATTATAAATTTCATCTCTCACATGCAGAAACAAAAAACTCCGATTAGCGTCGGAGTTTTAAATTTTAAATAAAATTTAATTTTTATTTTTTATCAGAATCGCCGAGCATTTTTCTTCGTTCGTGAACTTTATCTATAATTTTATAATCAACAGCTTCTGTAGCTGTCATATAATAATCTCTATCGCAATCTTTCATAATTTGGTCAGTTGATTTTCCGGTATGATTTGCAAGAATTTTATAAAGTTTATCACGAGTTTTAATCATTTCTTTTGCATGAATTTCAATATCTGTTGTTTGTCCTTGTAAACCACCAACCCAAGGTTGATGAATCATAATTTTTGAATGAGGAAGTGAATAACGTTTATTTTCTGCTCCGCCAGCCAAAAGAACTGCTCCCATACTTGCTGCTAATCCAACACAATTTGTAGAAACATCCGGTTTAATAAATTGCATTGTATCATAAATTGCTAATCCGGCAGAAACACTTCCTCCTGGTGAATTTATATATAAATTTATATCCTTTTCATGATCTTCAGCTTCTAGAAAAAGTAATTGAGCAATTACAACGCTTGCAACATGATCATCAATTGCTTCTCCAAGAAATATAATTCTCTCACGTAAAAGTCGTGAAAATATATCCATCCCACGTTCACCGCGTCCGGATTGTTCAATTACATAAGGAATTAATGCATTATAAATTTTATCTGACATTTGATTTCCTAAATTTAGTTTAGAATTTTTCAGAAACTATTTTTTATCTTCGTCTGAATTTTCTTTTTCTTTAGTTTTAGAACCTTTTTTACTTTTTACTTCTTTAGCTTTTGTTTCCGGATCAACTTCTTTTGATTTATTATTTTCTCTTAAAAAGTTAAGAATTTTTTCTTCAACTAAAGATTCGCCTCTATTAGAATCTTTATAATATTTCAATAATTTTTCAACAGGAATATTAATTTTTTCAGATTCTTCTTTTGCTAAATCTTCCAACTCTTTTTCTGTCACTTCAATTTTTTCTTTTTCTGCAATATTCTCAAGAATAATCTGCCATTTTGCATTCCATTCTGCACGAGGTTTTAAATTTGTTTTTAAAACTTCATCATTTGGGATTGGAGATTTATATTGTTTTGCATTTTGTTTTTCAGTTTCAATTAATCTATTTAAAATTGTTTCAACATAACTTTTGGAAGGTTCAAAATCGTTATTTTTCACAATTTGATCTAGCAAAGTATTTTCATAAATTCTTATAGATTGATCCTTGTAATAATTTTCATAATTAGACTTTGTGAATGCTTTCAATTCATCCAAAGTCTTAGCTTTTTTACCGGACAATTGTTCGATTAAATCTTCAGTAATTTCAGGCGAAACAATTTTTTCTATTTTTTTAATTACAGCAACATAGCTAAATTCTTCTACATGTTTATGATCGCCGTGCATATGTTCATCAACAAAAGAAAAGCTAAATTCTTCACCGGATTTTTTGTTTTGAGCATTTTTAACAATATTTTCATTAACTTTTTTATCACTCAAATCAATTAAAATATTTGAACTTTTATTTCCTTCGATATCTTTACCTTCTGAATCAACTCTTTGCAAATCCACTGTTATTCTGAAATTATTATCAGTAATTTCTTCAGCAAGCTCAAAAGTTGCTTTTGATTTTAACAAATTATTTACTTCCGCTTCAATATCTTCATCATGAACTTTAAAGATTGGTTTTTCAATTTCTAATCCGGTATAATTTTTTAGATCGAGTGTTGGTTTAACTTCATATTTTACTTTGAAATTTAGAAACTGATTTACTTCAAAATCCAAAGAGGTCATTTGCGGCATACTAAGTGGTTTTAAATTTTGCTCTTTTACAATTTCCCAAAATTTTTTATTGGCAATATCTTCACTTGCCTTATATTCAATTGCTTCACCGTAAGCTTTTTTTAACATACTTAGCGGAACTTTACCTTTTCTAAATCCTGGCATTGTAATAGTTTTTAGTTCTTTCTGATAAGCTTCATCTATATCCGATTGAATTTCCGAATATAATAATTTTACTTCAAGTTCGTGTTCAGTATTACCTAATACATTTACTTTTGATTCCAAAAAATACCTCTAATTATTGTTAAAAAGGAGGAAAATTGGTACGAGAGGGGGGACTCGAACCCCCACACCGTGAGATACTAGATCCTAAGTCTAGCGCGTCTGCCAATTCCGCCACTCTCGCAAAAAATAAAGCACAAAGTTAAGGTAATTTTAAGTGATTTACAAATATTCAGATTATTATTAAGTGCGAATATCTTGTTAAATTATTTAGTTTTTATTACGAATATTAAAGTATAAATAAAATTAAGTTGCGAAAAAAATTACTTTCTATTATTTAATAACAAGAATAAAATTATGTGATCAAAATCACATATAAATATAAATTTGATAATTTATTAAAATATTTATGTTTGAATTAGCCCCCAATCCATATTCAGACCCAATTAAAAAATTCCTTTTGGAATTTAAATCTATTCAGTGGAAACCTCCATTTATTTTGCAAGCAATTCAAGCTATTGTTAGTGTAATAATCATTAGTGTTTTATCAATTCTTTATGTAACTGTTGGAATTATTGCACAAATTAGTACAACATTTTGGGATTTGATTGTAGGTTTGGGTGAGAAAATGAGTTTTTCTCAACCAATTGAAAGCACAGCTTATGCAATTGCATTAGCACTATATTTCATCTTATTTTTACCTTTTTTCATACTTCAATCTCCAATTTGGATGTGTGGATGGCTATCTTCAAAAATTGGATTTAAACCATTTATTGCAATTCTTTTTATTTTAGCTTTATCAACAACAATTTATTTTTATACTCCAGAAACTGCCACAAATTCATATACCAAAATTATTCAAATTCAAGATTCGATAAGAAAAGAGTATTTTGCAAAAGACACGCTTTCATCACCGCCAATTGAACAAATTGCTCAGGAACCAGATGAAATTGTTAAGGAACCAAGAAAAAAATCCATCCGTTCAAGAAAAAAGAAATAATTCCAAAAAATATTTATATTCATAAAGTATTTTCAATTGTTAGTTAATTAATATCGAATTATATTGCATTATACTTTTTATTCATCCAATTAATGTGCAACTAATTACAATTAAAAATTGTTTTTCCAAATTTTGGAGGTGGTTATGCGCATTGAAACAACACGTGATATATTAGAACATTCTAAAAAATTCCATCAAATTATTGCTCAATATTACAAACAGTTGAGAAAAATCGAAGAAAAAGAACGGGTAAAACTTTTACTAAATTACCTTGAAGAACGTGAAAATCAAATTGAAAAAACAATTTCTGAGATAGAAAATTCAGCATCGGCAAATGTTTTGAATGCATGGTTTTCTCATAGTCAATGCGAAAAAAAACTTGAAGTTTTAGCAACTTTAGTTAAGGAAGAAAAGGTAACTGTTGATGAATTAATTGATCTTTTTGTGTATGTTGATAATTGCTTAATTGATCTATACACAAAACTTGTCGATAATGCCGAAAACACTGATGTGCAAGAATTGTTTAAGAATTTGAGCAAAATGGAAGAAAATCACAAAATTAAAACACTTAAAAACGCTTCGCAAATTGAAGATATTTAAAATGAAAAATTGAATTTGGCACGTAAAATATTTTCTATTTTAATTAGAACTTCTATATTTAGCATATCAAAATAAAAATTAAGGAAATTTATGGATAAATTTGTAATTCATGGCGGAAATCCATTAACTGGCTCAGTAGAAATTAGCGGAGCAAAAAATTCTGCATTAGCTTTAATGCCGGCAGTTTTATTGAATAATGGTGTGAATAAAATTAGTAATGTACCGGAAGTAAATGATATTTTTACTATGTCAAAACTACTAAATCAACTTGGCATCAAATCGGAATTTAATAATCAGGAAATTATTTTAGATTCAAGTAATATTATTTCGCAAACAGCCCCTTATGAACACGTAAAAAAAATGCGTGCTTCCGTTTATGTTTTAGGTCCGTTATTAACAAAATATGGATATGCAAAAGTTTCGTTACCAGGAGGTTGTGCTTGGGGACCAAGACCAATTAATTTACATTTAGAAGCTATGAAAAAGTTAGGCGCTGAAATTGAATTAGATGAAGGTTATATTATTGCAAAATCAAGAAAACTTATTGGAGCAAGATTAAATTTTGATATTTCTTCTGTGGGAGCAACCGGCAATGCTCTTATGGCAGCAGTTTTGGCAAAAGGAGAAACACTAATTACAAATGCAGCGGCAGAACCGGAAATTACACAATTAGCACAATTACTTGTTTCAATGGGTGCAAAAATTGAGGGAATAGGTTCGAATATTTTAGAAATTCAAGGAGTTGATAATCTTTCTCCAGCTAATGTTTATAATATTCCAGATAGAATTGAAGCTGGAACTTTATTAATTGCCGCTGCTATGACGAGAGGAAAAATTGAACTTACAAACTCCAATTCAAAACATCTTAATTTGGTTATACAAAAACTTGAAGACTCCGGAGTTAAGTTATCTTATAATAATAATATAATGTCTTTAGATGCAAGTAATATAGATGCAAAAAGTATTGATGTTACTACAGGAGTTTATCCCGGATTTCCAACAGATATGCAAGCTCAATGGACTTCATACATGGCAATTGTAAATGGGTCATGTAAAATTACCGATACAATTTATTTGGACAGATTCAAACATATTCCTGAACTTAACAGATTAGGTGCCGATATTGAAATTTTAGGAAATAGTGCAATCGTTAATGGTGTGAAAAAGTTAAAAGGTGCAACTGTAATGTCGACTGATTTAAGAGCAAGTGCTTCTTTAGTTTTAGCCGGATTAGTTGCTGAAGGTACAACTGAAGTATTGAGAATTTACCATTTGGATCGTGGTTATCAAAGAATTGAAGAAAAATTAAGAAAATTGGGAGCACAAATAGAAAGAGTTAAAACTCAAGAGTTTTAGCTAAAAGTGTTTATCAATTGATAAGAATAAACAAATCCATAATTCCAATTATAATAATAGCTTTTGTTATAATTTTAAATATTTTCTTTACAAAATTTCCTTTAATAAGTCTTCTTGGATATGAATCTAGTTCAATAAACGGAATAATTTTCTATTTTGTTTCTGCATTTTTTCAATTTTTTCAAAATAAAAATTCGATAAACTCTAATCATAATAAATTTACAAATCCAAAATATTTTTATTCAACAATTATATTTTTGCCATTACTAATTTTAACTTTTTCAACTATAATTTGTGAAAAGTGTCCAATTTCTAATGGAATTTATTTCTATTTAGTATTGGCAATTCCCTCAATTCTTGTTGGAGCATCAATTGCAGAGTTAGCAATTTATATTTCCAATAAATTTAAGTTCTTCATTTTCGCAATTATTTCTATCATATTACTTTTAGGATTTGTTCCGGAGTTATATTTCAATCCACAAATTTATTTTTACAATCCAATTTTCGGTTACTATCCAGGTGTAATTTATGATCAAAATATTAAAATTTCAGATAAATTATTATTCTACCGATTTATAACAATCATTTTAACTTCTTCAATTTTAATAGTTGTTAAATTAGAAAAATATTTAAATAAGAAAGTACAATTTGTTGTAATATCGTTAGTTATATTACTTTACTTAACTTCAGATATCACAAAACCATTTTTAAAATTCTCAACAACAATAGACAGAATTGAAAATGAACTAAAAGGTAAATTTGAAAATCATAATTTTCTAATTCTTTTTCCAAAAAGCTTAAATGAAAAAGCGAAGAAAATTCTAATTGCAGAACACTTTTATTTTTTAGAAAAAAATAATCGTTTATTAGGAATTAAATTTAACGAAAAAGTAACTTCAATAATTTTTGAAACGGGAGCACAGAAAAAAGATCTATTTGGGTCACAATTTGCAGATGTTACAAAACCTTGGCTAAATCAAATTTATATTAATTTTGATAATTATGAAAATAGTTTAAATCATGAATTGCTTCACGTATTTTCTAAAAAATTTGGTAAAGGATTATTTAATCTTCCAACAAATTATAATCCTGGTTTAATTGAAGGTTTTGCAACTGCATTTGATAATAATTTTGATAAATTTGATATCGATTATTTTGCGTTTTTAGCTTATAAAAATAAGTATAAAATTTCTTTAGAAAATTTGTTTTCTAATTTCAGCTTTTTCAGCAATGTTTCTTCTCTTTCATATATTTATGCAGGTTCATTTATTAAATATCTTTCAGGAAAATATTCTATTCAAAAAGTTTTAGAATTTTATGCAAACCCGGATTTTGAATATGTATTCCAAAAAAATATTCAAACTTTGGAAAACGATTATTTTAATTATTTGGAAAATCTAAATTTCGATGTGAATATTCACAAAGCAAATTTATATTTCGGAAGAATTCCGTTGGTAAAACAATTTTGTGCGCGAGCAATGGAAAAAGATCTGCAAAATGCTTGGGAATTTTTTCATTCAAATAATTTCAAAGAATCGGGAAAATTATTTCGTGAAATTTTTAATTACTCTGATTCTTATGCTGCACTTAATGGAATTGTACAAAACAAAATTAAAACTCAAAATTTCGCTTCGGCAATTCAGCTTTTAGAAAATGAAAAACCAAATTTTCAAAAATCATCTTACTATTATAATATTGAGTATTTATTGGCATTTTTATATGGAAAAACAAAAAATATAAATTCTGCAATTGCAAATTATGATAGTTTAATTTTACAAAATGTTAGTGAATTTTATACAAATAGTTCAGTAGTTTATAAAACAATTGCGAAAAATGATTCTTCAGTTTTTAATAAATTTCTTGATGAAGAATTTTCACGAAAGAAAATTATTAAAAGTTTTTTAAGTAAAAATGATGATAAAATTTATCAATATTATATTGATAGATATTTGTTAGAAAATATTGATACTTTGCATAATTCCGAATTAGAAAATGAAATGAACGAAATTGAAAAATCTTTGAAAAATTTTAAACCAAGTTCCGATTTGTATTTTCTAATATCAAAGTATTTTTATAAAAATTTAAACTTTCATAAAGCGATTGAATATTCTAACTTGGCTTTAATAAATGCAAAAAAAGAAAAAAAGAAAATATTGGAAAAATTTATGCTCAAAGTGAATTGGATGAAAAATAATATTGATATTTTAGAAAATTATGAATTTTAGAGATTACTTAAATACAAAAGATTTTTTCAAAATTATTTCGCAATTGGCAAAAGATAAAAATGTAAAAGTTTTTATTGTTGGCGGATTTGTAAGAGATTTAATTTTAAATAGAGAAAAACATGAAATTGATTTTCTCGTGATTGGCGATGGAGTTTTGTTCGCAGAAAATTTAGCTGAAAAATTTGGTGAGAAAAATGTGAATATTTTTAAAAATTTTGGAACCGCACATTTTAAATATCAAAATATTGATTTTGAATTTGTTGGAGCACGAAAAGAATCTTATAAAAAAGAAAGCAGAAATCCGTTTGTGGAAATTGGAACTTTTGAAGATGATATTAATAGAAGAGATTTTACAATAAACACTTTGGCAATTTCGTTAAATGAAGAAAATTTTGGTGAAATGATTGATAAATTTAACGGATTTGAAGATATTCAAAATAAAATTATAAAAACTCCGCTTGATCCAAAAATTACGTTTGATGATGATCCTTTAAGAATTATGCGAGCATTTCGATTTGCTGCTCAACTAAATTTTGAAGTTGATGAGAAAATTTTAATTGCCGCAGAAGAATTATCTGAAAGATTAAAAATTGTTTCGCAAGAAAGAATTTCAGATGAATTTTTTAAAATTTTGGAATCTGAAAAACCTTCAATAGGATTAAAACTTATGCAAAACACAAAAGTTATGCACGTAGTTTTTCCTCAAATTGCAAATTTAGCTGGAGTTGATCAAAGGAAAGATTTTCATCACAAAGATGTATTTCTTCATACTTGTCAAGTTGTAGATAATATTTCTAAAAATACAAAAGATGTTTGGCTAAGATTTTCGGCTTTGGTTCACGATATTGCAAAACCTCAAACTAAAAAATTTGTTGAAGAAATAGGATGGACATTTCACGGTCACGAAGAACTTGGCGCAAGAATGATGAAATCAATTTTTAAACAATTAAAACTTCCTTTAAACAAACAAAATTATGTAGAAAAACTTGTACGTTTGCATTTACGACCAATTGCATTAGCTTCTGAAGAAGTTACCGATTCTGCAATTAGAAGATTAAGTGCAAATGCGAGCGAAGATTTAGATGATTTGATAATGCTTTGTCGAGCAGATATTACGAGCAAAGATCAAAACAAAGTTTCCAAATATTTGCAGAATTATGAAAATGTAATGAAGAAAGTTAGAGAAGTTCAAGAGAAAGATAATCTTAGAGCTTTTCAGTCTCCGGTAACTGGAGATGAAATAATGGAAATTTGTAATCTTAAACCTTCAAAGAAAGTTGGCGAAATAAAATCTGCAATTGAAGAAGCCATTTTAGATGGAATAATTCCCAATGAATATAATGCCGCATTTAATTATTTGATGAATATAAAAGAAAATTTTCTAAAATAATGCAACTGTCAATAATATTAGTTGTAAAATAAAAAATAATATTTTGTAACTTTTCTTTAATACTTTCGTCATAATTACATATGACTAAAATTTACAAGCTCAATTAACTAAAACTGGAGATTAAATATGAGTAGGATTTGGTTAGTGTTCATCTTTCTGATTAGCACAAATCTATTTGGTCAAAAAATTTTAACATTAGAAGAAGCTGTTAAAATTGCACTTCAAAGAAATTCCAACCTAATTAAAAGTAAAAATGCTTTAGAAATTGATAAGGCTACTATAAAAAATGCATATGGTGAATTGTTACCGGATTTAGGAGTTAGAGGAAGCTGGGGTTGGCAAAGTGTTAGTGATGCCGGTGGAACTCAATTGGATTATTTGGGAAATTCAATTATTACACCGGAAACAAAAACTGATACAAGAAATTATAGTTTGTCTGCCGGAGGAAACGTTATACTCTTTGATGGTTTGGCAAATTATGCAAGAATTTCTCAAGCAGAAGAAAATTTAGAATCAGCAGAATTTAGTTTGGAAAAATTGAAACAAGATATAATTTATACTACTACAACTCTTTATAATTTAATTATAAGCAATGAAGAATTGGTTAAAGTTAGAGAAGATAATGTAAAGTTCAATCAAAAATTACTTGAGCAAATTCAAGAGAGAAATAAACTTGGATCAATTCCAATTGCTGATGTTTATACTCAACAAGTAAGTGTTGGTAATGCTCAATTACTTTTAATTCAAGCTCAAAATGATTATGAAACTGCTAAAAATAATTTTCTTAATTATTTAGCTTTAGACATTTTTGAAAATTATTCAATGGTTGATCCTTACAAAACTTCAAATGCAACAGAAGAAGAATCTTTACTAAAAGATTTCGACAATATTGAAAATATGGTAACTGAAGCTTTGGAATCGAGAGCTGATTACAAAAGTGCAAAATTATCTTTATCAGCTGCTGAAAAAGGTGAAACAATTGCTTTTTCAGGAATGCTACCTTCACTTTCCGGAAATTATTCATATGGTACAAGTGCAACAAAACCTAATGCATTATTCGACCGCCAAAATTACAATGTGGGATTAACTTTAAGCCTTCCAATATTTTCGAATTGGAGTACAGAAGCAAATATGCAGATTGCAGAAGTTAACAAATTAAATTTGCAAGAAGATTTATTAGCACTTGAAAGAACAATAAAAATAGAAGTTAAAGAAAGTTATTTGAATTTAATTGCATCAAAAAAACAATTGGAAGTTACAAATTCAAATATTATTGCAGCAAAAGAAAATAGACGCGTAAATAATGAACGCTACAATTTAGGTTCCGGAACTATTTTAGATGTTCTGCAATCAGATAAAGATTATACTCAAGCATTGCGAGATAATATTAGTGCAAAATTCCAGTATTATCAATTTAGAGATAAGTTGATGAATGCTATTGGCAAATTGGAAATTGGAAAATATCAATAAAATCGGTAGAGGAGATTTATCAATGGGTAAAACTAACAGAAAAAAGTCAAAGAAAAAGTTGTTTATTTTTGGCGGACTTGGACTTTTATTGCTGATTGTCATACTATTAGTTTTGTTTAGCGGTGATAAAGAAACTATAGTTTCTGTACAAACTGAAAAAGTTACAAAGAGAAATATTACGCAAATAGTTTCAGCAAATGGCACAATTGATCCGGTAGAAAAAGTTGAATTAAGACCAGAAGTAACGGGAGAAATAGTTGAATTACCGGTTAAAGAAGGTGATAGAGTCAAAAAAGGTCAATTATTGATTAGGTTAAAACCAGATCAATATATTGCAAGAAGAAATGTTGCCCGCGCAAGTTTAAATTTAGCTGAAGCTTCATTAAGAGAAAGAGAAGCAACTTTAGCAGAAGTTGAGGCAAATTATAACAGAACTAAAGAATTGTACGAAAAGAAATTATCAAGCGATTCAGATTTAGAAGCAGTAAAATCTGCTTACATTGGCGCAAAATCAAGAGTTGAAGCTCAAAAAGCTTCAGTTCAACAAGCTCAAGAAAATTTTAATGATGCTGTTGTTGAGCTTGATAAAACTGCAATTTATGCTCCTTTGGATGGAACTGTTAGTGCGTTAAATGTTGAAAAAAGTGAAAGAGTATTGGGAAGTTCATTTAGTCAAGGTACGCATTTAATGACAGTTGCAGATTTAAGTAAAATGGAAGCAATTGTTGAAGTTGATGAAAATGACGTAGTACTAATTTCAATTGGTGATACGGCAACAATTGAAATAGACGCATTTGGTGAAGAGAAATTTACTGGAGTTGTTACACAAATTGGAAATAGTGCAAAAACATCGGAATTAGGCACGCAGAACGAAGTTGTAAATTTTGATGTGGAAATAAGACTTTTAAACCCAAGTGATAAAATTCGTCCGGGAATGTCTTGCGATGCTGATATAAAAACTGAAACACGAAAAAATGTTAATTCTGTTCCAATTCAAGCTGTATCTTCAAGAATGCCAAAACCAAAAATGAATGATGATAAAAAATCAAAAAATGAATCAAAAAATGCAGATGAAAATAAAGAGAAAATGAAACCGGTTGAAGTTGTATTTATTGAAGAAGGTAACATTGCAAAAATGGTAGAAGTTAAAACGGGAATTAGTGATGATGCATATATGGAAATTAGCAGCGGATTAAAAGAGGGACAAATGATAATAAGCGGTCCTTATAAAGCAATTTCTAAAGAACTTAGTGATAGTTCAAAAGTTAAAATTACAAATAAACGTGGTGGAAATATTCCAGAAAACGAAGAAGAAAGTAATTAACCAATTGGAATAATAATGAACATAATTACAATTCAACATATTGCCAAAATTTATCAAGTAGGAATGGAAGAAGTTCATGCTCTTAGGGATGTTTCTGTTAATATTGATAAAAACGAGTACGTAGCAATAATGGGTCCATCCGGTTCCGGAAAATCAACTTTAATGAACATTTTGGGATGTTTGGACACGCCGACAAAAGGATTATATACTTTTACAGGAAAAAATGTTAGTGATATGAATGATAACGAATTGGCATCAATAAGAAATAAAGAAATTGGATTTGTATTTCAAACTTTTAACTTATTACCAAGATCAAATGCCTTGCACAATGTTGAACTTCCTCTAATTTATGCCGGAGTTGGAAAAGAAGAAAGACGTGAACGTGCAAAAGATGCTTTGATCAAAGTAAACTTGGAAGATAGAATGGATCATAGACCAAATGAACTTTCTGGCGGTCAAAGACAAAGAGTAGCAATTGCACGTGCTTTAGTTACAAATCCATCAATAATATTAGCGGACGAACCAACCGGAAACTTAGATACCAAGACTGGTGAAGATATCATGGCTCTTTTCGAAAATCTATACACACAAGGAAACACAATTATATTAGTAACACATGAAGAATATATTGCGGAGCACGCAAACAGAATAATTCGTTTACGCGACGGAATTGTTGAAAAAGATGAAATACTTTCAAATAGAAGAGTTGCAAAACCACAACATTTAGAAGTCTAAATAAACATGACCAATTTTCTTTTTGAAATAAAAGAAGGACTGTTAATTTCACTAAATGCAATTAGAGCGAATAAAATTCGCTCAATTTTAACAACACTTGGAATTGTTATTGGAGTAACATCAGTTGTTTTAATGTCAAATGCAATTAAGGGAATTGACAAATCATTTCAAGATGGAATTTCCAGCTTTATGGGAACTGATAATTTATTTATTGATAGATGGGCTTGGTTTAGTAATGTTCCTTGGTGGGAATTGAATAAAAGAAGACCGCTTGAAATTGAAGATTATGAAAAATACAAAGAACTTGCAGAACTTCCTATTGCCGTTTCTCCGGTACATGATGCCGGTGAAGTAACTGTAATTAAAGGAAATAATTCGATTTCGAGTGCAAGAGTTTCCGGAACAAACCAAGATTATATTTACACAACTAATCTTGAATTTGCCGAAGGAAGATTTATAAGTGAATTGGAAAGTGAAAATGCAAGAAGGGTTATCGTTTTAGGTTATGAATATGCAGAAAAATTATTCCCTTTTGGAAATGCACTTGATCAAGAGGTTCAACTCAATGGAAAAAATTATAAAATTATTGGAATTCTGAAAAAACAAGGCAGTTTTTTAATGGGAGCTTTTGATCCCGATAATCAATCATTCATTCCTCTTAATGCACTTTTTAAGGATTTTCAAAGCAGATTTGGCGGAAGTGGAATTACAATAGTTTCCCGTGCTCCAAATAATCAAATGGTTCCAGAAGTTAGGGATGAAGCAATTGAAGTTATGAGAAGAATTCGTGGTTTAAAACATAATGAACCGGATGATTTTTCAATTAACCAACAAGATGCTTTTTTGGAAATGATTAACCAAAGTGTTGGTGTAATTCAAATTGCCGGATTGTTTATTACCGGACTTTCATTATTTGTTGGCGCTGTTGGAATTATGAATATAATGTTTGTTTCCGTTAAAGAAAGAACTCGCGAAATTGGAATTAGAAAAGCAATTGGTGCAAAAAAAAGTGTAATTCTCAGACAATTTTTGGCAGAATCTGCAATTCTTTGTCTTTTAGGCGGGCTAATAGGATTATTCTTTGCAATTATCGGCGGAAAAATTATTGAGCAATTTAATTTTCCAGTTGATTTACAAATTGATTCAATTATTCTCGCAATCGGAATTTCACTTATCACCGGTGTGCTTTCCGGATTAGCTCCGGCTTGGACTGCGGCAAAAATGGATCCGGTAGATGCTTTGAGGTATGAATAATGGAAGTTTTTAGAATTGCATTACAATCGCTTAAAACAAATAAGCTAAGATCGTTTTTAACAATTCTTGGAATAATTGTTGGAATTTTTTCAATTATTTCTATCAGTACAATTCTTTCAATGCTTCAAAATACAATAGAATCAAATGTTAATTCCGGATTAAGCTCAAATACTTTTAAAATTACAAGATTACCTGCAACAATAATGGGAGAAGACGAGTGGAATAGGGTTAGAAAAAGAAAAGATATAACTATTGATGAATATGAGCTACTTAAAGATAAGTTAGAAAATGAAGTAATGTATATTGGTGCGGAACAATCATCTGGTGGTAAAATATTTAAATACGGAAATAAAAAGACAAATCCCGATATAGGATTTTATGGCGGAACAACTGAATATTTTCCTAATAATCAATTAGTTATTGCAAACGGAAGAGATTTTAATAATCAAGATTACCAGAGATATGCAAAAGTAATTGTTTTAGGTGATGCCTTAGCAAAATTTTTATTTGATGAGAAAAATCCTGTTGGTGAAGAAATTACTGTTAATGGTTATAAATTGTTAGTAATTGGTGTAATTGAAAAAAGAGGTGATATGTTTGGGCAGAGCAGAGATAATTTTGCAGTTACTCCATTAACAACTTTTCAAAATATGTTTGGTAAAAGAACAAGAAGTGTGAACATTGCAATTAGTTTATTTAACAATGCAGATTATGAAGACATGGTTGAAAAAACTAAAGGATATTTTAGAACAATTAGAAAAATTTCTGCTGGTGATGAAGAAGATTTTTCTATTATATCCGGAGAATCTTTGTTATCCGATATTGACAATATGACAAGAGGAATAAGAATTGGTGCTTATGTAATTGCTCTTATTGCGCTTTTAGCTGCCGGTGTGGGAATTATGAATATAATGTTGGTTTCTGTAACAGAACGAACAAAAGAAATTGGAATAAGAAAAGCAATTGGTGCAAAGAAAAAAAATATATTGGTGCAATTTTTAATTGAATCTGTTGTTCTATCTTTATTTGGCGGAATTATTGGAATCATAATTGGTTTAATTATAGGTAATATTGCTGGTTCTGCATTAAACGCAAAAGCAACAATTCCAATAGATTGGGTAATTATCGGCGTTTTACTTTGCATTATTGTCGGCGTTGGCTTCGGAACTTATCCTGCCTATAAAGCTTCTAATCTTGATCCAATTGAAGCACTTCGATACGAATAATTTTTTAAGAAAGGAATTTTAATGGCACATTTTCTGTTTGAACTTAAAGAAGGTCTTATTATTGCTTTCAATGCAATTCGAGCAAATAAAATTAGATCAATTTTAACAACGCTTGGAATTGTAATTGGTGTTGCTTCGGTTGTCTTAATGTCAACAGCAATTAAAGGAATAGATGAATCATTTCAATCAAGCGCAACAAGTATTATGGGAACGGATAATATTTTTGTTGATAAATGGGCATGGTTCGGAACAGTTCCTTGGTGGGAATTAAGGAACAGACGTGATATTGATATGGAGGTTTTTGAGAAATTTAAAGAACAAGCTACACTTCCAATAGCAATTTCTCCTCGATCCATTAGGCGCGAAACAGCAACACTTAGAGATGTAGTTGTTGAAGGGTGTTTTATTGTTGGTACAAATCAAGATTATATCAAAACTACAGATTTAAAATTTACCGAGGGAAGATTCTTTACTGAAATTGAAAGTAATGCTGGAAGAAGAATTTGTGTTATTGGCGGTGAAATTGCTGAAAAATTATTCCCACTTGGAAACGGTGTAGATCAAATAATAAAAATTGGTGGAAATAAATATCAAGTAGTTGGTATTAATGATAAACAAGGAAGTTTCTTATTCGGTGATTTCAACCCGGATAATATGATTTATATTCCAATTGGAGCAATGTTTAAAGATTTTCAAAATAGACGATGGGGAGGTGGAATTTCTATTTGCGTTAGAGCTCCCAATAATCTTTCTGTTCCGGCAGTTAAAGAAGAAGCAATTAGTATAATGAGAAGAATTAGAGGATTAAAATATGATGAGCAAGATGATTTTTCTATTAATCAGCAAGATGTTTTGCTTGATATGATAAATCAGCAAGTCGGTGTTATTCAAATTGCCGGTTTATTTATAACCGGACTAGCACTTTTCGTAGGTGCAATAGGAATCATGAATATAATGTTTGTATCAGTTAAAGAAAGAACAAGAGAAATTGGAATTAGGAAAGCTATTGGTGCAAAGAAAAGAACAATTTTAGGTCAGTTTCTCACTGAATCCGCTGCAATATGTTTAATTGGTGGTTTAATCGGTTTATTTATTGCTGTACTTGGTGCAAAAATTATTGAACAATATAATTTCCCAGTTTCGGTTCAAATTGATGCAGTAATTATAGCAATTGGAATATCATTATTAACTGGGGTTTTATCTGGATTAGCTCCAGCATGGACGGCAGCTAAAATGGATCCCGTAGACGCATTGAGGTATGAATAATGGAAATATTATTAGTTGCTTTAAGCTCTTTAAGAGCAAATAAATTAAGGTCTCTTTTAACTATTCTTGGAATTATTGTCGGAATATTTTCAATAATTACGATTAGCACCATAGTTTCAATGCTACAGAACAGTATTGAGGAAGGTGTTTCTCAATTAGGACAAACAACATTCCAAATTCAAAAATATCCGGCAATGATGAATAGAGGTGATCGCGCAAAATTTAGAAATAGAAAAGATCTTACTATTGATGAATATTATGAATTGCGTGATAAATTGCAAGGTCAAGTTGAAGCAGTTGGGGCAGAACAATGGGAATGGGGAAAATTATTTACTTATGAAAATAAAGAGACAAATCCAAACGTACAGCTTGTTGGATGTACACCGGAAGCATTTCCAAATAATAAATGGATAGCAGAATATGGAAGAAATTTTAATTACAATGATGTAAATAGATATGAAAAATGTATTGTTCTTGGCAAAACACTTGCAGAAACTTTGTTTGGTGATCTTGATCCAATAGGATTGGAAGTAAAAGTTGATAACAAAAAATTAAAAGTAATTGGAGTTTTAGAAAAACAAGCAACTTCTTTTGGCGATGATAAAGATAATTTTGGTGCAATTCCAATTACAACTTTCCAAAACTTTTATGGCAAATACGGTGAAAGTGTAAATATTACAGTAAGTTCATTTAGCAAAGAAGATTATAATGATGTAATTGAAAAATCTGTGGGATATTTTAGAACAATTAGAAAAGTTCCTCCCGGAGAAGATGATGACTTTGCTATTTTCTCAAATGAATCAGTATTAAATGATATAAACAGTATGACAGCTGGAGTTAAGATTGGAGCTTACGTAATTGCACTAATCGCTTTACTTGCAGCCGGAATAGGAATTATGAATATTATGCTCGTTTCTGTTACTGAAAGAACTAAAGAAATTGGAATAAGAAAAGCAATTGGTGCCAAAAAGAGTAATATATTATTTCAGTTTTTAATTGAATCTGTTGTACTTTCACTATTCGGCGGAATTATTGGAATTATTATCGGCTTAGTTGTTGGTAATCTTGCCGGCTCTGCAATTGGTGGAGAATTTTCAATTCCAATGGATTGGGTAGCAATCGGAGTTTTACTTTGCGTTATTGTTGGAGTTGGATTTGGTACCTATCCAGCTTACAAAGCCTCAAACTTAGATCCAATTGATGCACTAAGATATGAATAGAGGAAATATCAAAAATTAAAAATCAAATTGCAAAAAGTAATATTTTAATTCTTGCATTAGTGGCAAATAATTAAATTCAATCCCATCAATTCGGTGGGATTTTTTATTTTATTGACTTGCATAAACTAATCTCACCTTTTAGTTTTGATAAATAAAATTCTCGACTTACAAAAAGTTTAATATTTGAAATCATTTAATAATTTTACAATAATATTTTTATTTTCAATTTATTTTTCAAATTTGCATGCACAAATTGATAGTTTGCAAATTTCTAAAATTGATACCTTTAAAATAAATTTTGAAAATGTATATGAATTAAATGCAATAAACTTCATTCCATTTTCTGAAAAAGTTGGAATAAATAACAGAGAATTAAACTCCACTCAATACAAAATCAATTTAGAAAATAATTCACTTTCACTTTCGGATACAATACAGTATTCAATTTTTGATACTTTATTCGTTCAATATAATTCGATGAATTTTAATCTGAAGAAAAATTATAAGAATCGTTCATTGATAAAATACTTTGATAATAATATTAATAATTATATAAGTACAGTTAAAACAGAAACTGTTGATCTTTCTGCAAAAAGTATTTTTGGGAAAGAGCTAAAAAGTAACGGAACTCTTTTACGCGGTTTTACGTTTGGTTCAAATAAAGATTTAGAAGTTAACAGCGGTTTACGACTTCAACTTGCTGGAAAAATCTCTGATGAAATAGAAATTGTTGCGGCACTAACAGATGAAAATACTCCAATTCAGCCGGAAGGAAACACTGAAAGACTTGAAGAACTTGATAAAGTTTTCATCGAAATAAAACATAAAAATGCCAACGCGGTTTTTGGTGATTATAATCTAAAACAAAATATTGGCGAATTTGGAAAAGTTGAAAGAAAACTTCAAGGTGTTGTAGGAAATTTTAATATCGAGAATTATAACGGTTCAGTTTCATTTGCTTCTTCACGCGGAAAGTTTAATTCAATGCAATTTGCAGGAATTGACGGAGTACAAGGTCCGTATAGACTTTCAGGAACTAATGGTGAAAATGACATTATTGTAATTGCCGGAAGTGAAAAAATTTATTTGGATGGCAGACAATTAAAACGCGGTGAAAATAATGACTACATAATTGAATATTCAATTGGCGAAATAACTTTTACACCAAAAATATTAATTACTTCTTTAAGCAGAATTACAATTGATTTTGAATACACAAATCGTCAATATGATAGAAATACAATTTCGGCAAATGCTCAAGGTAACTTTTTCTCAAATAAACTTAAATTTTATATTAATGCAATTCAAGAAGGAGATAATAAAAATAGTCCAATTGATTTTACAATTTCTGATGAAAGTGAACAATTACTAATTGATGCGGGTGATAACCAATTGCTGGCGGCTCAATCTGGAATTATCCAATTGGAAGGTGATTCATTAGGATTATATTATGATTTGGATTCACTTATAAATGGAGAAAATTATAAAATATTTATCTATTCTCCGGGTTCTGAAAATGCAAAATTTAATATTGTTTTTAGTTATGTAGGTGAAAATAATGGAAACTATATTCGCGAAAGTATTGGGAAATTTAAATTTGTTGGAATTAACAAAGGTGCGTATTTACCTATTCGACTTTTACCGCTGCCAGAAAAAAATCAGTTAGCAAATTTTGTTTTTGATTATTCTCCAATTGAAAAAATAAATATCAATTTAGAATTAGCTGGAAGCAGTTATGATAAAAATACTTTCTCATCAGTTGATGATAAAGATAACAATGGATTTGCTCGAAATCTAAAATTTAAAATTGAACCAATTGATGTGAATCTTTTCGAAACATATTTAGGAAAAATCAGTTCAAGTTATCGTGATAGACTTCTTAACAAAAGATTTAAATCAATTGATAGAATTAATGAAATTGAATTTGAAAGAAATTATAACACAAAAAACTCAACACTAAATGAAGAAATTTTGAGGGAGTTTCTTATAAACTTCAATCCGGTGGAAAGTATTGATTTTATTGGTCAATATGGAAATCTAAAAAAAGGAAATAATTTTTCATCAGAAAGAATTTATGCAAAAACAAACTGGAGAAATTATAAAAATACTAACATTAATTATGAATACGATTTTGTAAATTCAGATAATTCTATTTTACAATCTGATTGGCTGAAACAAAATGGTGAAATATCATATCAAATCAATATGTTCCAACCCGGATTTTCATTTAGATCAGAAGATAAAAATGAAAATAAATTATTTACCGATTCATTATTAAATAGCAGCCTAAAATATTTTGAATATTCACCATTTCTAAATTTAAGTTTTGAAAATAATTTAATAATTTCTGCAAAATATACTTTTACAAAGGAGTCTTCGCCACTTGATGGAATTATGGAAGAGGAAGCAAAATCATATGCACACACATATTCATTAAATTGGAATGAATTTAAAGAGTTCTCAACTTTATTGGATTTTACTTTCCGTAATAAGAAATACTCCGATAAATTTTCTCAATTAGGCTTTGGTGATAATGAAACAATTCTTTTACGTTCGCAATCAAATATTAATTTGTTAGATAGATTTTTTAGTGGAAATATTTATTACAACGCAGCTTCGGAGCGAAGCGCAAAATATGAAAAAGTTTATATCAGAGTTACTCAAGGCACCGGTATGTTTTCGTATCAAGGCGACTTAAACAATAACGGAATTGCAGATGAGAATGAATATATAATTGATCCTTATGAAGGAGATTATATTCAAACTACCTTACCTACCGATGAATTATTTCCGGTAATTGATTTAAAAATAAATTCACGTTTTCAAATTGACTTTGCAAAACAGTTTGATCAATCAAATTTATTCAACACAATTTTAAATTCTTTATTTACCGAAACGACTTTTAGAATTGAGGAAAATAGTAAAATAACTGATACAAGAAAAATTTACTTACTTAATTTTAATTATTTCTTAAATGATTCGCTTACTTTACGCGGTACAAATTATTTTCAGCAAGATCTTCATATTCTAAAAAATCAACGTGATTTATCTTTTCGATTGCGATTTACAGAAACAAAAAATTTAAATCAATATAGCTCTGGTTTAGAAAAATCTTTTTTGAAAGAAAGAAATATCCGTATAAAATTCAGAATGGTTGATGAAGTTAATAACGAAACAGAATTTATAAATAAAATAGAAAACGTATTTGCGCCCGTGAATACAAATCGATCGCGTTTTATTAACTCAAATGAATTGAAAACTGATTTTTCATATCGTCCTTATAATAATATTGAATTAGGATTTCTAATTAAAGTAGGAAGATTGGAAGATAAATTTCCAACAATTCCAACCATTCTTGATGAAAATAAACTAAATTTGCGATTAACATTATCTCTATTGGAAAAAGGTCGTTTAAGATTTGAAATTGAGCGAACCGAACTTTTGGTTAATACAAATGAAAATATAATTCCCTTTGAAATTACAAACGGAAATTTGATTGGGAAAAATTATATTTGGAGAACAAATTTCGATTATCGTTTTACCGGAAATTTGCAAACGAATATTAATTATTCCGGCAGACTTCAGGGTAAAGGAAAAGTAATAAATACTTTAAGAGCAGAAGCGAGAGCATACTTTTGAAAATAATAGGAAATAAAATGAGAATTGTATCAACTTTGATTGAAGCACACATTATTAGAATTAAAAATGATAATGTTGAATTTTTATTATTAAAAAGATCACCTAATGAAAAATACCCCAATATTTGGCAAATGGTTACTGGTAAGATTATAGTTGGTGAAAAAGCATACGAGACTGTAATTAGAGAGATTAAAGAAGAAACAAATTTGGAAATTGATGAACTATTTGTTGTTCCCAAAACAAATTCTTTTTATAATGAAATTGATGATACAATTGTGATGATTCCAGTTTTTGTTGCAACAATTAAAAATTTTGAAAATATTGCATTAAGTAATGAACATTGCGAATATCAATGGGTTGAATTGCAAAAAGTAAAAAAACTTTTAGCTTGGCCCGTACAAAAAGAATCTGCAAAAATTATTAATGATTATTTCACCAAGAAATATAAATCTCTAAATTTTATTAAAATTGAAAATTCATTATGAGTTTAAATTTCTTGATAAAATTATATTTTCTAATTTTCATTCTATTAATATTTTCACAAAAAATTTCAGCTCAAGAATTAAGTAATAGAATTGATTCATCAAAAATTACAAATATAATTTGTGATGATACAAAATTAATATTGGAAAATAATTTAGATTATTTTTCTCGTCCAGCTCAATTTAACACTTATGATTGGCTTATTTTTTCCGGAATAGTTGTTTCAACCGGATTGCTTTCAACAATTGATGAAGAAGTTAAAAACGAATTGAGATTAAATCAAACAATTTTCCAAAAAGATTTTACAAAAGTTGGAAAATTATACGGAGATTTAATTTCTTTATTTGGAATCCCTTTATCAATTTATGGAAGCGGTTTGGTTTTTAAGAATAAGGAATTGCGAACAACCGGAAGAATTTTGATTGAATCTTTAGCTGCAGCCGGAATAGCAACATCAGTAATTAAAATTATTACCGGAAGAAGCAGGCCAAAAAAAAATATGGGTGAATTTGATTTCAACTTTTTTGAATTCAAAAATATAAACGTTTCATTACCAAGCGGACACTCAACCGTTGCTTTTACAATCAGTACAGTTTTATCGGAGCGAATTGATAATATCTATGCCAGCATTGCATTATATGGATTAGCTTCATTAACTGCATATCAAAGAATTTATTCAAATAATCATTGGCTTTCTGATACTTTTCTTGGTGCTGCAATTGGAATTTCTGCCGGAAAGTTTTTCTCAAATTTGGAGAAGAAAAGAAATGAAAAAAATCCTGATAAATTCAGTTATCAAATTTTGCCAAGTATAAATTCATCTAATATTGGGCTTCAGATTCATATTCAATTTTAATACAATTTTCAAATCACTAATTAAATAAACAATTAATTATATTTCGGTTATAATTTTTGATTTTATTACGGAGGAAATTTGGATTTAGTAGTCGTTGGTTCTGTTGGTTTAGATTACGTAGAAACCCCATTTGGCAAAATCGAGAATGCTTTAGGCGGTGCTGCAACTTACATTTCACTAACTGCAAGTTATTTTACACAACCTGTTAAAATGATTGGAGTTGTTGGTGACGACTTTCCAAAGGAACATATTGAAATGTTAGAAAATCATATGGTTGATTTGGAAAATCTGGAAATTATAAAAAATGGAAAAACATTTCGCTGGGGCGGAAAATATCATTATGATTTAAATGTTAGAGATACACTTTACACACACTTAAATGTATTCGAAAATTTCAATCCAATTATTCCTGAAAAATCTAAAGAAAATAGTTTTGTAATTTTAGGAAATATTCAACCATCGCTTCAGCTTTCCGTAATTGATCAACTTAAAGGAAATAACTTTATTGTTTGTGATACAATGAATTTATGGATTAATACAACTTTGGATGATTTAAAAAAAGTTTTAGCAAAAACAAATGTTCTTATTATTAATGATTCGGAAGCGAGACTTTTAGCAAATGAGGCAAATCTTATTAAAGCTTCAAGAATTATTAGAGAAATGGGACCTGAATATTTAATAATTAAAAAAGGTGAACATGGTGCTTTGCTTTTTCATAATAATACAGTTTTTTCTGCACCCGCGTATCCGCTTGAATCAATTTTTGATCCCACCGGAGCGGGAGATACTTTTCTCGGTGGTTTTGCCGGATATCTTCATAGCACGATAGATTTGAATTTTGATAATGTAAAAAGAGCTGTAATTTATGGAAGTGCAATGGCTTCATTTTGTGTTGAACAATTCAGCACAAAAGGTTTGGAAGATTTAGATAAACTTCAAATTCATGACAGATTTATTGAGTTTAGGGAGCTTTCAAAATTTGATGACAAATAGTTTTAATTCAATAGAATTTATAAATGATGAATTAGTTTTAATTGATCAGACAAAACTTCCTTTGATTGAGTCGTATATAAAGACAAATGATTATGAAAGAATTGCAATTGCTATTGAGCGTTTAGAAGTTAGAGGTGCTCCGGCAATTGGAATTTCTACTGCATATGCAATTGCACTCAGTTTTAATAAAAATGTTGAAAATATTTCAACTCATTTTGAAAAAGTATTTTCACGGCTTTCTAAAACAAGACCAACAGCAGTAAATTTATTTTGGGCTTTAGAAAGAATGAAAAAAATTTTTGAGAAAAATCAAACATCAGCAAATTTGTATAACATTTTATTGGATGAAGCAAAACAAATTCACCAAGAAGATATTTTAATGTGTGATAAAATAGCTGAAAACGGTTTACAAATATTTAGAAAAGAAAGTGTTGTTTTAACTCATTGCAACACCGGAAAACTTGCAACTGGCGGAGATGGGACTGCATTTAATGTTATAAAAAATGGATTCGCAAAAGGGAAAGTCAAATTCGTTTATGCAGATGAAACTCGTCCACTTTTACAAGGCAGCCGACTTACAGCATTTGAACTTCACAAAGCCGGAATACCATTTTCTATAAATACAGATTCCACTGCGGCATTTCTTATGCAAAATAATAAAATAGATTTAGTAATTACCGGAGCAGATCGAATTGCAATAAATGGTGATTCAGCCAATAAAATTGGGACATACAACTTAGCAGTATTATGTAATTTTCACAAAATTCCATTTTATATTGCAGCTCCAACTTCAACAATTGATAAAAGTTGTAAAACCGGAAATGATATTCAAATTGAATTTAGAGACAAAAAAGAAATTAATTCATTTAGAAATGAAAAAATAACAGATGATGAATATAACTGTTTTTCTCCGGCTTTTGATTTAACACCAAATAAATTAATTTCCGGAATTATTACTGAACAAAAAATTCATTTCCCGCTTTATAATTTTGGATTAATCTAAATTTTCAAATGGTTGAAATTGTAAAAAATGAAGCAATTGTATTAAAGAAAGTTAATTTTGGTGATACAAGTTTGATTATTCATTTTTATACAAAAGAGCATGGAAAAATTTCCGCAGTAATCAAAGGCGCAAAAAGTGGAAAATCAAAAATTGGAAGTAAAGTTGATTTACTTAATTTGGTTGAAATTGTTTATTATAATAAAGAAGAAAAGGAACTTCAGCTTGTTACTCAAGCAAATTTGATTGAGTATTTCCCAATTATAAAATCTGATTTAGAGCGATTAAAATATGCTTCCGGAATTTGTGAGCTAATTATTAAATTAGTTTTGGAAAAAGATATTAATGCAAAATTATTCAGAGGTGTTGTAAAAATTTTAACATTATTAAATAAGAAAGAATCTGACCCAATTTTTTTATTTACACAATTTCTAATTTTCTTTATCAAAGAAATTGGATTCGAGTTGAATTTTAATAATTGTTCAATTTGTAGAAATTCGATAAGCGAAAATGATCAAAATGCATTCAGCTATCCGGACGGAATTATCTGCGAAAATTGTAATTCAAATAAAATCACTACTTTTGAATTTTCTAAGGAACTTTTCAAATTATTTACATGTTTAACCTCAAAAAACAAATCAATTTCTTATAAGAAAAACGATTTAGAAAATATAATTTTTATATTAGAAAAATTTTTAGTTTACCATAATTCAGAATTTAACGGAATCAAATCACTACAAATATTATAAAGGAAGGTTCAAAAAAATGAAATCGAGAAATTTAATTGGTAAAATTTCATTGATAGTAATAGGTATTGTATTTGGAGCAATTCTTGTTTCAAGCGCAGATTTAGTAAAATTTAGCAGAGCAGAAAATATAAGTATCGGAAGTGAAAGCTCGCCGGTTGAAAATTTAGCATTATCAAATTTTAATACAGCATTTATTGAAGTTGCAGAAAAAGTTACTCCATCAATTGTAAGTATAAACGTTGTGAGTTCGGTAAAAGAAGATCCTCATAGCAATTTATTTGATTTTCCATTTAACTTCCCGCAGTTTAAGGACAAGAACAAAGAATTCAAAAGAGAAGGCGGCGGAAGCGGAGTTATAATTTCTAAAGACGGATATATTTTAACAAATAATCATGTTGTAGAAAATGCATCTAAAGTTACAATTCATCTATTTGATAAAAGGGAACTTGAAGCTGAAATAATTGGGAAAGACCCATTAACGGATTTAGCTGTTGTTAAAGTTGATGCAGATAATTTACCAGCTGCGTATATGGGCGATTCAGATAAATTAAGAGTTGGCGAATGGGTTATGGCAATTGGAAATCCTTTGAGTTATTTAACATCAACTGTTACTGCAGGAATTGTTAGTGCAACAAGCAGAAATATAGGAATTATAAAAGATAATTACGGAATTGAAGATTTTATTCAAACAGACGCAGCAATAAATCCGGGGAACAGTGGCGGAGCTTTAGTTGATTTAAACGGTGCAGTTGTTGGAATTAATTCGGCAATTGCAACAAGCGGTTTTTCCGCAACATATATTGGTTATGGTTTTGCAATTCCTATAAATATTGCAAAATCTGTAGCTCAAGATTTAATAGAAAATGGCGAAGTTAGTCGTGGTTATATTGGTGTTAGTATTACGGAAGTTGATGCTGCAACAGCAAAAGCAATTGGTTTAGAAAAACCAATGGGCATAATGATTCAAAATGTTGTTGAAGATGGATCTGCTGCATCAGAAGATATTATAGCAGGAGATGTAATTTTAGAAATTGATGGCAAAGCAGTTGATAAACCAAATCAATTACAAAGTTATATTGCTACAAAACGTGCTGGAACTGAAGTTCACTTAACTTTATTTAGAGATGGTAAAAAAATAAATAGAGATGTAGTGCTGAAGGCAAGAAACAATGAAAAGGAAGAAAACACTGAAGTTGTTGAATTAAAAAAAGAAAAGAAAAAGGATTCAAATAAAGTTCAGGAAGTGAATTTCAAAGAATTGGGTTTAACTGTACAAGATTTAAATGATTCATTACTAAAAAAATATAAAGTTAAAAACGGAGTTTTGATTAAGGATGTAGAACAATTTGGCAAAGCTTCTGATCAAAAATTATTTCCCGGTTTGTTAATTACACAAATTGATAAAAAGAACATTAATTCTGCTGAAGATTTTGAAGATATAATTAATTCAAAAAGAGGTGAAGCAGTTTTACTAAAAGTTATGGATGAAAATGGTAATACAAGATTTGTTGGATTAGAGATTCCAAATGAATAATTGAATATAGAAAAATAATTAATTAAGAAAACGCCTATATCTCTTAGGCGTTTTTTTTATATTTATGAGTAAAATATTAAAGGAAAATAAATGATAAGAATTCTTACTGCAGGCGAATCTCATGGAAAATCTTTATCCGTAATTGTTGAAGGATTTCCATCAAACATTCCAATTACAAAAGAATTTGTTGATAATCAATTGCGTAGAAGACAAATGGGATATGGTCGCGGTGGAAGAATGAAAATTGAAACGGACCAAATCGAAATCTTATCCGGAATAAGATTTGGTAAAACTTTAGGTTCTCCAATTTCTTTTAATATCACAAACTCTGATTGGAAAAATTGGACAGAAATAATGAGTCATACTCCAATTAAAAATAAAGTTGAGAAAATTACAATTCCACGTCCGGGTCATGCAGATTTAACGGGAATAAGTAAATTTAATTTTGATGATATTAGAAATTCAATTGAAAGATCAAGTGCAAGAGAAACTGCAGCAAGAGTTGCGGGCTCCACAATTGCGAAAAGATTTTTAGAAGAATTTGGAATTTCCGTTGGAAGTTTTATAGAAAGTATTGGAAATATTTATTCCAAAAATAATTTTGCTCAAAATTTATTTGATAATAATTTACCGGATAATTTTTCCGCACAATTTTTAGCAGATGAAGCTGATAAAAGTGATGTAAGAGTTTTAGATATTGATCAAGAAAAAAAGATTATCAATAAAATTAAAATAGCGAAGAAAAACGGAGATACATTAGGCGGAAATATAATCGTTGTAGCTACCGGAATACCAGTTGGACTTGGGTCTTATATGCATTTTGATAAAAAATTAGATGCGGCAATTGCATTTGAGTTTATGTCAATTAATGCTATTAAAGGTGTAGAAATTGGTTCGGGATTTTATTCAGCAAGTTTATTCGGCTCAAAATCACACGATGAAATAATTTTACAAAATAACAATTTTTCTAGAAAAACAAATAGAGCCGGAGGAATTGAAGGCGGAATATCAACCGGTTTACCAATAATTGTAAGAGCCGCAATGAAGCCAATTGCAACATTAATGCAGCCGATTGAAACAATTGAATTAAAAGAAATGAAATCTGTTAAAGCAAGAAGAGAGCGAAGTGATTTTGTTGCTGTTCCGGCATGTGGCGTTATAGGCGAAGCTGCACTCGCTTGGGTTTTAGCTAAATTTATGTTAGAAAAATTCGGTGGTGATTCTTTGGAAGAAACTAAATTAAATTATAAAAATTACACTAAAAACTTATTCGCAAATATTAAAAGAAATTTTAAATAAAATTAAATGATAGAAATTCAAAAATTTATTTTTAATCCATTTCAAGAAAATACATATGTTGTTTGGGACAAATCTACAAAAGAATCGATTATAATTGATCCAGGTTGTAATTCAAATTATGAAGAAGAAATTCTTATTGAATTTGTTGAAAAAAATAATCTTAAAATAAAATACTTAATAAATACACATTGTCACATTGATCATATTTTTGGCAATTCATTTATTAAAGAAAAATATCAATGTGATTTTTTAGCACCGGAGCTTGACATTCCTCTTTTAGATAAATTACTTGATCAAGCAAATATGTTCGGTGTTTCGGCAAAAAAATCACCTCGGCCAAATAAATTTATTTCTGAAGATTTAAAATTAAATTTAGGTGAAAATAAGATATCTTTTCTATTCACACCGGGACATACTGCTGGAGAATTTAGTATTCTTATAAACAATAATATTTGTTTCAGTGGTGATGTATTGTTTCTTGAAGGAATTGGAAGAACTGATTTGTGGGGCGGAGATTATAAAACTTTAATAAACTCGATTGAATCAAAATTATTTAGATTAGATGATAACACAAAAGTTTATCCGGGACACGGCGATGAAACTACAATTGGATATGAAAAAATTAATAATCCATTTTTAAAATAGGGAATAATTGATTATACTAAACTGATTAAATAAATTTTAACATTTTCGAAATAAAATTTATATGTCCAAGACTAATATTTATATACCAAAAAATTATTATGTAACTTTTGCTTTTTTATCGTCACTATTTTTTGTCTATATAATTTTATTTGAATTTATCCTTCCAATTAATTCAATTTTTCCGCGCCCGTCTATTTTAATTGAATCAATTCCATCTCTTTATAAGGAATATTATTTTATACAAAATTTCCTTTTTACTGTTACTTTAATTTATTCAAGTTTTATTGCTTCATATTTTTTAATAAAATTATTCTTCGCAATAATATTTAGGATTTCCAACCAGTTTAATAAAATTTATCAGATATTAAATTCTGCAAATTATTTTCTTCCAATATTTCTAATATTTCTTTTTAATATTTGGTTTGATAATTCAATTCTTGGAGAAATATTATTTTTATTATTTATCACAATGGGAATGTTGAAATCTCAAGTTATTTTAAACTCCAATAAAGTTAATGAAGAGTATATTTTATCGGCTCAAAGTCTTGGTTTAGATCAGAAAGAAATTATATCAAAAATAATTTGGAAAAATTTCCAACCTCAACTTTTCAATGTATTTGTTAGAAATCATTTTTTAATTTGGACTTATTCATTGATTTATGAATTTATAAATAAAACCAATGGATTAGGAAAACTATTTTACTTAACATTAAAATATGATGACTTTGTAATACTAATTTTAACAATAATTGTATTGGTAATTTCATTTGTGTTCTTTAATTATTTAATGAAATTAATAAAAGATAAATTTTTCTTTTGGGAAAATTTTAATGAGTGAAAATATTTTGAAAGCTGAAAATATTTCTAAACATTATTCCGATCAAGTTGGATATACAATTCATCTTTTAGAAAATATTTCTTTCTCAATTAATAAAAATGAGTTTGCCACTATCTTAGCTCCAAAAGGTTCCGGTAAAACTTCATTGTTAAAAATTATTTCTGGATTAGAAAATCCTTCTGCTGGAAAAATTATTTCCGAAAGTAAAAAAATATTTTTCATTCCTTCAAAACCTTCATCTTTTCCTTGGCTAAATGTTTATGATAATATTTCTTTCAATACTAAATTGGATAGAAATAAAATTGATGAAATAATAAAATTAGTTGGATTACATGGATACGATGAACATTTTCTGCATACTAAAAGTGAAGGATTTAGATTTAGAATTTCCATTGCAAGAGCTTTAGCAAATGAACCAGATTTATTAGTTATTGATGAACCTTTCAATAATCTTAATGACAAAACTCGTGAAGAAATTTACATTTTGTTGCGAAATATTTTCAACATAAAAAAAATATCAATTTTGTTTGGAACAACCAATATTACAGAAGCTATTTTTCTTTCTGATAAAATTTATCTGATGAAAAAAAATCCTGGCGAAATTATAGAAAAATTAAAAGTTGATTTATCCAAAAAACGTGAAATATCTTTGATGGAAACTGAGCAATTTCAATCTTCCAGAAATGAAATTGAAGAAATATTTAAAACTAAACTTCAATGCACACTATATCATTTTTCGGTTTAAAATTTCTATGTTAGATAAAAATAAAAATCTTGAAAATATTAGAAGCGAAGCTAAACTTGGCGGCGGTGAAGAACGAATAAAATTTCAACATGAAAAAGGTAAATTAACTGCACGTGAAAGAATTGAATTATTGTTGGATGAAGGAAGTTTTGATGAGATTGATATGTTTGTAAAACATCGATCAAATGATTTCGGATTGGATAAACAAAAGTTTTTAGGAGACGGAGTTGTAACTGGATTTGGCAAAATTAATAATCGCCCAGTTGCAATTTATAGTCAAGATTTTACTGTGTTTGGTGGTTCACTTTCCGAAGCTCATGCCGAGAAAATCTGCAAATTAATGGATATGGCATTGAAAATCGGTATTCCAATAATAGGATTAAACGATTCCGGCGGAGCAAGAATACAAGAAGGAGTTGTGAGTCTTGGTGGTTACGCTGAGATATTTTTAAGAAATACTTTAGCTTCGGGTGTAATTCCGCAAATTTCTGCAATTTTAGGACCATGTGCGGGGGGAGCAGTTTATTCACCGGCAATTACTGATTTTATTTTTATGGCAAAAAAAACAAGTCACATGTTTGTTACTGGACCAAATGTTGTAAAAACTGTAACACATGAGGAAGTTTCATTTGAACAACTTGGAGGTGCAGAAACACACACATCAAAAAGTGGAGTTGCACATTTTGCTTATGACAGTGAAATTGAAGTTTTAAATAACATTAGAAAATTAGTCGATTTTTTACCATTAAATTGGAAAGATAAATCTTTTGAAAAGGAATTTGATTTTAATGCAAATTTATTAATACCGGAGTTAGATGAAATTATTCCGGAAAATTCCAACAAACCTTATGATATGCATAAAATAATTTCTAAAATTGTTGATGATGCTGAATTTCTGGAAGTTCACAAAAATTTTGCTGAGAATATTATTGTTGGATTTGGAAGAATTGGTGGAATTTCGGTTGGAGTAATTGCAAATCAGCCGGCAATTTTAGCCGGAGTTTTAGATATTAATTCATCTGTAAAAGGTGCAAGATTTGTTAGATTTTGTGATGCATTTAATATTCCGCTTTTGGTTTTAGAAGATGTACCAGGTTTTCTACCGGGAACAGATCAGGAATGGAATGGAATAATTAAACATGGCGCAAAATTACTATTTGCTTTCAGCGAAGCAACAGTTCCAAAAGTTACAATAATTACTCGCAAAGCTTACGGCGGTGCATATGATGTTATGAATTCAAAACACATTCGCGGCGATTTTAATTTTGCTTGGCCAACTGCGGAAATTGCAGTAATGGGGCCAAAAGGTGCCGTTGAAATTATATTTAAAAAAGAAATTCAAACATCTGAAAAACCGGAAGAAAAGTTAAATCAAATGTTGGAAGAATATATTGAGAAATTTGCAAATCCTTATATTGCTGCTGAACGTGGATATATTGATGATGTAATTAAACCAAGCGAAACAAAATTAAAATTAGTAAATGCATTTCAATTGTTAAAAACAAAAGTTGATACTAATCCAAAGAAAAAACATTCAAATATTCCTTTGTAAATTATTGTTAAATATTTCGATTAAAATCTTCCAATCAATTTTAATTAATTATTGTAAATTTCTGTATAACAAAATAATTTGTAATTAATAATAGGTGAAAAAATGAAATTAAAATATTTTTCACATTCGGCATTTCAGATTACAACAAATTCCGGAATCACAATTTTAATTGATCCATTTTTGGATGATAATCCAACTTCTCCGGTTAAATCTAAGGATGTTGATGCAAATTATATTATATTAACTCACGGACATGGTGATCATATTGGAGATGCTTTCAAAATTGCTAAAAGAACAAATCCCACTTTTATTTGTGTTAATGAACTAGCAAATTATTGTATTTCAAAAGGATTTAATGCACACAATATGCATATTGGCGGAGCACATAATTTTGAATTTGGTCGAATTAAATTTACAATTGCACATCACGGATCACAAACACCGGATGGAACTTACGCGGGTGAACCTGCCGGAGTTATTATAACAATTGAAAATAAAACAATTTATCATACCGGGGATACAGCTTTATTTTTTGATATGAAATTAATAGGCGAAATGAATAAAGTAAATTATATGCTGCTCCCAATTGGTGATAATTTTACAATGGGAATTGACGATGCAGTAAAAGCAGTTGAATTTGTAAATCCGGAAATTGCAATTCCAATTCATTTTAATACTTTTTCCATAATTGAAGCAAATCCAAATGAATTTAAGAAAAAAGTTGAATCAATAAATAAAAAATGTATTATTCTTAATTTTGGTGAAGAGATTGAATTGTAAATTTAGGAATTTAACATTAGATTGTAATTTTAAAAAAGTTTTTAAGTATTGTAATTTTAGGTATTCATGGCAAATATTATAGCAATTGCCAACCAAAAGGGGGGCGTAGGAAAAACATCAACAGCAATAAATTTATCTGCATCTGTGGCGGCGGCAGAATTTAAAACATTGCTTATTGATATTGATCCTCAAGCAAATTCATCGCATGGTTTAGGAATTTACAATAACGAAAATTCCATTTATAACGTAATTATTGGAAATGTTCCAATTGAAAATTGTGTAGTAAATTCTTATATGCCAAATCTAGATATTTTACCATCTCATATTGATTTAGTTGGAGCTGAAATTGAAATAGTCAATATGGAAAATAGAGAAAAATTGTTAAAAAAATCATTAACGGAAATTACTACTGAATATGATTTCATAATTATCGATTGTCCACCATCGTTAAGTTTACTAACATTAAATGCATTAACTGCAGCTGATTCTGTAATTATTCCGGTGCAGTGCGAGTATTTTGCTTTGGAAGGTTTGGGACAATTACTAAATACAATTAATATTGTTAAAAAGCAGTTAAATCCAAATTTGGCAATTAATGGTGTTTTGTTAACAATGTATGATCAAAGATTGAATTTATCAAATCAAGTTGTTGAAGAAGTTAAAAAATATTTTGGCGAAAAAGTTTTTACGACAATTATTCATAGAAATGTAAAAATTTCTGAAGCTCCAAGTCATGCAAAACCCGTAATTTTATATGATGCAATTTCAACGGGAGCAAAAAATTATATTTCACTAGCATCAGAAGTAATAAACAGATGTAATCATAAACAGTTGAGCATAAAAGATAAATGAGTGATAAAAATAAACCGGCTCTTGGAAGAGGTTTAGAAGCATTATTAAATCCTTCAATCAAAATTGAAAATCATGAAAATATTGATTTGGCAAATCAAAATCTTAGTAATGATGATGGAATTTCTCAAGATATTTTAGCAAAAATTGAAGTTGAAAATATTTCTCCAAATCCGTTTCAACCAAGAACTGAATTTGATGCGGAAGCTTTGGATGAACTTAAAAAATCTATTCTTCAAAATGGATTAATTCAGCCAATAACGGTTAGACGAATTTCAGAAAATAAATATGAGTTAATTTCGGGAGAAAGAAGACTTCGCGCTGTTAAAGAAATTGGATACAAAACAATTCCGGCTTATATTATTGTTGTGGAAACCAAAGAAGCAATGCTGGCTTTGGCTTTAATCGAAAATATTCAAAGGGAAAAATTAAATCCGATAGAAATTGCACACGCTTATAAAAAATTAATTGATGAGTGTAATTTATCACAAGAAGAAGTTTCTGAAAAAGTTGGAAAAGATAGAACAACAATTACGAACACAATTAGATTATTAAAACTTCCTATTGAAATTCAGAACAGTTTAGTAAAAGATGAAATTTCATTTGGTCACGCACGTGCAATAATTAATATTTATGATGAAAGATTACAGCTTCAAATTCTTGAGAAAATAAAAAAAGAAAATCTATCTGTTAGAAAAGTTGAGCAAATTGTAAAATCTTTTCTTGAAGGAAAAAAATCTGAAAAGAAAGAACAAACAATTTTAAATGATCAAGATTTAATTTCTCAAAGAGATATTGAAAATAAATTGCGGATAATTTTTGGAACCAAAGTAATTTGTAAACAAAGAAAAGACGGCGCCGGACAAATTACAATAGATTTTTATTCAAATGAAGAACTTGATAGATTATTTGAACTTTTTGATTTAATTGAAAAAGCTAATTCTTAAAATACTTTTCCTTAGTATCATAAGTTTTATTAGTGTTTTTTGTCAAAACATTGATAAAGATTCCGTTTCTACAATTAACGAAGATGACTCGACTTTTATTATGCAAAAATCACCAACTGGAGCAATGTTAAGAAGTGCGATAATTCCTGGTTGGGGACAATTATATAATGAATCATATTGGAAAATTCCAATAATTTGGGGAGCATCAGCCTGGTTTATTTATGCTTGGATTAGACAAGATGATAATTATAATTATTACAGAGATTTATACAACAAAAGTCTTATCGAAACGTCTAACGGTAATGCAAATTATAAAAAATTACGAGATTTTTACCGAGATGACAGAGATTTATTTGCAATTTATTTGGGCTTAACTTATTTCTTAAATATTATTGATGCATATGTAGATGCACATTTATTTGATTTTGATATTGGAATGAACAGTTTTACAAATGAACCGGAATTTAAAATTAAACTCAATTTTTGATGAATACAAATTTTAACATTTGCCAAAATTGCGGAGAAAAAAATCCATTATATTTAAATAAATGTACAAAATGTCATCATTATTTTAGGGCTGCGGTTGTTAATATTGATTTATGGAGCACGATTTGGAAAATTTTTGAAACACCAAATGATGCGTTAAAAAACATAATTTATGCGGAACACAAAAATTTTATAACATTTTTGACATTTTTTCTTTCCATTAAATTTCTACTGATTTCTGCATTTGTTCAGTCATTTATTGATGACAGCGTAATGAATTCTACGAGTTTTATTTATAATATTTTAATTCAATCGGCAATTTATATATTATTTTTGATACTATTTTCAATCATCCTAAATGTAAGTCTAAAGAAATTTACGAAAACAAAATTTAGAAATACTTTTTCCTTAACAATATTTTCATTTATTCCAATAATACTCTCATTGTTCGTTTTAACACCAATTGAATATGGAATATTTGGGAAACACTGGTTTATTTTTAATCCATCACCATTTTTAATAAAAGATATTCCAGCTTACATTTTAAGTTTTGTGGAAATTGTTTTTATTGCTTGGAGTTTTGTTATTTTATTTAAGGGAATTAAACTTCAATCGAATTCGAATATTTTTAGTTTTACGATGCTTTTATTTTTTATATGTTTTTTGATAACTATTATTTATAAAATACCTTATATTATTATTTAAGTTTATTAATGTAATCAATTATAATTCCATATCTTAAACCTCTTCCACTAACAAATATTTTATCAAGTTTTTTTAATTTCATAATTGATTCTAATATTAAAATTCCAGCAAATAAAACATCTTGTCTTCCTTCAACAACATTTCCAAAATTTGCATTCATTTCATCTGGTAAAATTTTTGCTATTTTTTCTTTTAATTGAATAAGTTCATTCAAAGTAATAAATGAACCTTCTACTTTTTTTTCATTATAATCTTTTAGATTTTGCTTGATGCAAGATAAAGTTGTTGGAGTTCCAGCAACAGCAATTGAATTTAAATTATCCGGAATATTTGATGCAAATTCTATAAATAATTTATTCAAAAAATCTTCAGCTTTGGAAATATCATTTTGAGATATTGGTCTAATGTTAAAATATTTTTCCGTTAAACTAACAACTCCGGTTTGAAAACTATGCTTGAAATAAATTTCTTTAAAATTTCCATAAATTATTTCCGTACTTCCGCCGCCAATATCAATTACCATCTTTTTATCAAATTGAGGGAAAGTCGAAGATGCTCCCAAAAATGAAAATTCTGCTTCAGTTTTTCCATCAATTATTTCAATATCTAAGTCAAGTTTAGATTTTACCAAAGTGCAAATATCATCTGAATTAGAAGCAATCCTCATTGCATTTGTTGCTTTTAATAAAATTTTTTGAGAATTGTATTTAGTTGCTTTTATTTTATATAGAGTTAAAATTTCGAGTAAATTATTAATTCTGTCATCCAAAATTTTCTTACCGGGAATCAAATCTTTTCCTAATCTAGGTGATTTATAAATATTAAGTAGGGGAATGAGATTTTTATTTTCAATTTTGGCGATTAATAAAAGAACAGTATTTGAGCCAATATCCACACTTGCAATGTTCATAATTTCCAAGTTTTAATTGAGTTAAAGAATTGTTATTTTCAAATTATAAATTTATTTTCTTTCTAAATATAAAATATCATAAATGAAAATTAAAGAAAAAGAATTTGAAGAAGTTCTAGAAGATTTGAAATCTGTTGCTTCTCAAATGGGAGCAAAAGTTAGATTTGAAAGAGGTGATTTTAAAGGTGGATATTGTATTGTTAAGGAAAGTAAAATTATTGTTTTAAATAGACTATCAACAACTCAGAGAAAAGTTATTACACTTTCTGCAGCACTTAAAGAACTAGGAGTTGATGAAATCTATTTACCACCAAAATTAAGAGAAATTATTGAACAAATGGATGAAACAAAATGAAAATATTAGTTATCAATGGACCAAATTTAAATTTATTAGGTAAAAGAGAAGAATCACAATATGGTAATTTAACTCTTGAAAAAATTGAAGAAATTATTAAAAATGAATTTCCTTCAATTTATTTTGAATTTTACCAAAGTAATTTAGAAGGTGAAATTGTTGAAAAACTTCATAAATCACAAAATAATTTTGATGGAATTCTAATAAATCCCGGCGGTTACACGCATACATCTGTTGCAATTAGAGATGCTTTGGAAATTGTTAAAATTCCTAAAATTGAAGTTCACCTTTCAAATGTGTCTGCAAGAGAAGATTTTAGAAAAGTTATGATAACTACGCCAATCACAAATGGTTATGTTTCGGGTTTTAAAGAAAATAGCTACCTAGCGGGTGTTTATTTACTTACCAAAATAATTTAAACAAAAAATCGTGCTCCCATCATCGATTATCCCAAAAACTATCAAATTCACAATAACGAATAATTATTCATTCTAGAAATCATTTAAAAATTTCATACATTTTTTCGAAAATAATTGTATAAAAATTTCCGGTAATAGTTACCTAAGTTAAGCAAAAGCTTGATATATTAGAAATATATTTTAATTTTAAATTATCTGATTGTTTGAAGCAAAAATTTAGATTAAATTCTAAACTTGCTATTTTTTAACACTTTATATATTTTAGCTAAAGTATAAATCGAGGAATTATATGAAAGATTTTGGCTTAAAAAAATTGTATTACTCCATTTCTGAAGTAAGTAAATTAACTGATTTGGAGCAATATATTTTACGCTATTGGGAAACTGAATTTGAACAGCTGAAACCTTCTAAAAATAGAGCCGGAAACAGAATTTATACCAACAAAGATATTAAAATGATCCTTTTAATAAAGCATCTTTTAAGAGAAGAAAAATATACAATTGAAGGCGCAAAAAAGATTTTAAGTGATCCAAGTGAATTAAATAAAATAAGCACAGAAAGTAAAAATAATTCAAATCAAAATACAGTACCTCAAGAAGTTGTTATACAAGAACAACGCGATATTAAAAGAGACCTTGAAGATTTAAAGAACTTTTTAGTAGATTTACGTTCTAAGATATAAAACTCGGAACGTAGCGCAGTCCGGTAGCGTACTTGAATGGGGTTCAAGAGTTAATTGAAAATTTGTTTCGAATTTGATTAAAAATCAAAGAAAATAATCGAGAAAATTTTCTTGGTTGCAGATTGGTTGCAAAATTGATTTTAAAATATTGAAAAAGATGGCAAAAAATTTGTCATTTTGTTGCTCATAAAATTTATAAGAATTTAAACATCAGCTTTCTTAATTGTAGTAAACCGTTTTTATAATGTTGAGAAATTAGTCCTTCCGAAACATCTGCACTTTTAGCAATAAATTTATTTGACATACCTTGTAATTTACATCCCATAATTATTTGTTGTGTTCTACCTAATTTTGGAATTAAATCGATCATCATTTTATATATCTCATTATTTTCCATCTCATCAAAAAATTCAATGTTCTCAGAAGTAAAATTTATCTCATCCGAATATTCATAATTTATTTTAACCTTTCTTATCACATCAATAATTCTAAATCGTATTAACCATATACAATATGTTGTGAATTTAATTTTACTATGAAAATTGAAATCATAGTTAATGCTGCTTAACAAAACGGTATTAGCGATTGAAAACTGAGAATCATAATCAGTTAAATTTTTCGGAATTCCTTGAATTGCTTTATGTATCATTAGCTGGTGGTTTTTAACGAGAATTTCCAAAGCTTTTGGGCTTTTCGTTTTTCGATAAAATTTAATAAGCTTTTTAGTATTTGTATCTTCCATAAAAAATAGGGAGCATATTATATGCTCCCAAAATTATTATGAAAATACTTCATTGGAAAGATTATAATTTTCAATATGAATTAAAGTTTCTAACGGTTCAACATCTTTCAACTCTTTGAATAGTTCTTCTAATTCTTGTCGTCTGAAATTCAATTCATTGGGTAACATTTTTTCAATTTCTGTTTTTGAAGTTGTACCAAATATTTTTTGAATAATTGCCGTTTTGACTTTTTTATCTTCATTGGCTCTTGGAGTTCCCAAATTATTTAATTCAAATACTCCTTCGATTTTTTCTATTTCGATTTTCCTTCTAAGTTCTCTTTCAAAATAATCTTTATCTGTTGGAATAAGATTTTTTTCAGTTTCCTCTGCAACAATTCCAGTCGGTAAATTTTGAATAAAGTTAATTACAGGTTTAAAATCTTTAAAAGTAGGGAAGGAAAGTACTTTACCATTTATTGAATCTGATCTATCTTTTAAAACATATCCAAAGATTTCTTTTGTAGGTTTACCTTCCTTATTGTAAATATCATTTGAATTCATCCAAACATTTAAATCTGTTTCATACGGAGTTTCTCCGGCAATTTTCATCTTAAATCCGGATTTTACAAATTGGCCTTTTTGCGTTACAACTCCATTTTCATCTTTTTCATCTTCTTCTTTTTCATATTCGAATCCACCTCTTCCGGTAAAAACGATATTACCTTCTGATTGAACAAATTTTTCTGAAAATTCCTCATTCCAAAGTGGAAGAATTTTTCCCCAGTCTTGAAGCGTCATAAAATTTTTATTATTTCTTAAGCGATAATCTTTTATATATCTGTAATAAATTTTAGTTAGTGAATCGATAAAGAGAAAATCAATTTCTTTTTTCTGCAAAAAGTTGAAAGATTCTTGAACATCTTTTAAAGATGTTGTTTCTTTTGCGATTGCTTCAATTTTATTTTTCTTGAATAAGTTGATTAAAAAACGTGATCCCTTTTCATTATCTAAAATCAGAATTGGTTTTGAAAGTTTCATTTGTTTGTAAGTTCCGGTAATAAACTCGAAAGCGGTCCGGGTTTTACCCGAACCTTGAAATCCGCCAAAACTTGCTTTAATGAAATGATCTTTACTAATTAACGGTTTTGCAAAATCTGATAAGTTCATTTTATAATACTCCTTTTTTTTTTAAGTTTTCCAAATTATTGTAATTGTTTTTAACTTCTTCCGATGCAATATTTCTTATTCTTTCAGAAGCGTTTAATATTACCGGTTCAGCAGATTCTTTTAATATTGTTTCAACTTCAATTCTAATTTTATTAAATGAATCAGAAATTTGTAAAATGCGATCAGCTATTATAAGAGCATCCATTTTGTTTATTCTCCTTTTAATTTATAAAGTTTGGTTAAGATCTCAGCCATTTCCAATTGTACCATGATTCTAAATTTATTAAGTATAAATCTTGAATCATTTCTTTTGAAAATATCTTGGCACTCTCTGGAAATTTTATTCATAATATTCCGGATAATTTCTTCGGAATCTTCATCGGCTTTAATTTCTGTCGGAATTTCTTCCGGCGTTGTAAATTCATCATAAGGTGTAAAATAATTTCTTGGGTAAATGTTTTGTTTCATTTCAATAAACCTTTTATTAATGTTTTAATTTCCTCAATTGTTGAATTTGGGCTTAAACGCATAACCAATTTTTTGTTTTTGTCTTTTAATTTGAAACAATTATAAAATTTTGAAATTGTATAAGATTTACCGTTAAGTGAAATTTTGATCGGTTTTTTACCCAATTCATTAAATCTTTCCAAAACTGTTTTTTCACATATTGATTTATTCATTTTCGTTTATTTCCTCAGTTTGAGAAATATCAAAAACAACTGCACTAAAAAAATTGCTTGGTTCTTCTGTTTCTTCACCTTCATTTTTCTTTTTATCAACTCCAACCGGATATAAAATAACTGCTCCGTGTTCACCTTTTTTTACAATTCTGCCGTGCTCCTTCCATTGATGAAAGCCGCCGCAAATAGTTGGAATTAAAATGTTTTCAAATTGTAAAGCGATTAACATTTGGTTTCTGCCGGAATAAACTCTTCCTTCAATTGATGAAATTACATAAGCTGATAACTCCAATTTTTGATCATCAGAAAGAGAATTTAATTTTTGAACTAAAATTTTTGTTCTTTCTTTTCTAGTTAATTTTTCTGTTGTTATCATTTTAAAGCCTCTCTTAGTTTATTGTTAATGTCTGCGATTATTTTTAAGATTTGTTCTAATTGTTTAATAATATCTTCCATTGTGTTCCTTTAGAAATAGTTAACTAAATGCATTTGTTTTTTGCTGAATTGCTTAAAGGAAGTAAGAAATTTCTTTTCTATTTTTTGCGGAATTGCCAAAAAAATTACTGCGTAAGATTTACCTTTATAATTAAGTGTAGTTTGAAAATACTCTGATGAATTATGGTTTATGCGTAACCACTGAAAGAAAAAATTATTATTATGCTGAGGATTAAAGAAAAAAACCAACTGACCCAAATAACCGGAAAGAACATTATTAAAAGGTTTACCTCCGATGAAAGAGCAATTATATTTAAATGCAAATGATGTTAATTGATTTATTGTATACATACTGCCACCTAAAAAAGATTTAATTGATTTTGTTGATTTTGCTTATTAATACCGGTTATATTAAAAAACTTGCTTTGTGCTTTTGATAATTGCTTAAACGAAAAATGATAATGCTGACCACTTACCAAATAAATATTTATGTTATAACTACCATTAAAGAATGTTAAGCGATAAAGAATATTGTTTTTACGAATTTGATTTAGAACCATAACCACCACACTTAAAAAGAAAAAAATGAAATAAAAAAACTGTAAATTGATTCATGTGCAGGGCGGAGAAAAAGCAAGGGCGGGCTGATATTTGCCCGCTTTGTACACCCTTGTCTTTTTTGAGCAACGAAACATATTTTGCTACATTTTTTTTAACATTTTTTTATTTGATTAAATGGTATGATTGAAGAAAAGTTATTTAACGAAGTTATATAACTGAAACTTGGGCGTGAGGAATGAGCGACCGGAATAATAAAAACTAAAAAAATACTTTATGAATGAATGATGGAGCGATTGACGAGGTTCGAGGATTGAGCGACTGAATGAAAGAATAATGTATTATAAAAACTAAACAAAGTTCCACGAACGAAGTGAGGTTGAAAGTTAAATAGTATTGAGGGACGAAACCGAAGGTGAGGAGTGAAATATTATTTACAAGTTTTGAGCTGAACAATGTTTTATTTGCCGGTTCAACCAGCAAATTGCTAAAACTTTGTGAAGTGCTTAAAGATTTGTTTTGAACGTGCTTTTATGTTTTTAATGAAAGTTAAATAGCTTTGAGTGAATAACTTAAGTTACCGAACGAAAAGTTATTTATAGGCTTTAACTGAACAATTTTGGCTAATGCTATAGCACTATACTACTTAATAATATTTTTGAAGGTATTAATTTTGTTGAAAAAAAACTAAAGTTTGATACCAACCCAAAATACTAAAAAAAACTGCAATAAATTCAAAAAATGATAAAATTGGACTATTATAACATTGTAGTACTGAAAAGAACAACTTTAAATGAACAGACAATTCTTTATTTAAGTTAAAGATATTGTGTAATTGGTACTTCTATGATCCAATCAAACTCAAAAAATAATTACATTATTTTAAAAAAACTGACTTTTATAACTACTATATGTTTAACATATCTATTTTTAATATTTAATTTATTTAACGAAAAAAGAGGATTTAATGAAAAAGTATTTTTCATTCGCAGTTTTTTTTATGTATATCAATTTGGTATATCCTCAACAATTCATTAAAACAATTTATGTTGAGCAAAAGGAATTGACCACTGGTAGTGCTGATAAAAAAAACCAAACTGTCCGTTGGACTAATGAACCACTAATATTTGTAGGAGATAATACAGGAATTGGATCAGGAGATTATAGAGGTTGGATTGAATTTAATGTAGATAACTTTCCAACTAAAGTTGTTGTAAATAAGGTTGAATTACGCATTTATTGTGCATCATCTTCAAATAGTGGTCATAAGCTTATGATTCGTCAATTTGGAATTGATGGTGATTATTTTTATCTGCACCCCACTGATCTTAGTCCACTAAATTATTCTTATTTATATGATCATGCGGCGACTGGAACCATTTATGTTGATAAATCTTCATTATTGGCTAATACAACAGTTGGGTGGAAAGTATTTGATTTAGGAAATAAAGCTGTTGCAGATTTTCAAAAAATTATTGATGATGGGGATGGCAGATTCTCATTAGGTTTACAAGAATACGGTGATGATGATAATCCACCAGCACAGGTTTATGGAAGTACTTCAAAATATAAACCCTACCTTACTATTACTATGACTGATATTAATCCACCAACTTCGCCAGGTACACCGACTGAAAATAATCCAGATATTGATTTTACAAATACTCAATTTACGGTTATGTGGAATTCATCTTATGATTATGAATCTGGATTTGATCACTATGAATTATTTGAGCAAGTAAATAATGGACAATGGTCTAGAATAGCATCACCCACTTCTACAACTTCATATGTGAGGGACCTACCTGAAGGGAATTATTACTATTATGTGAAAGCTTTTGACAAGGTAGGAAATGGAAGTGAAATTTCACTTAATGATGATGGAATACTAGTTGATAAAACAAAGCCAACCAATGGTATAATTAAAATTGAAAATGGCGCAGCGACATCTAGGACATTGAAGGTGAATCTAAATAATATTTCAGCAACTGATAATAGTTCTGGAATAGAAAAAATGAAGTTTTGTAATGATAATTCTAGTTGGTCAAGTTGGGAAAATTATTCTAGTACTAGAAGTAATTGGGATTTATCACAGAATGGTGGAAATTCTAATCCAGGAATAAAAAAAGTATATATACGATTTAAGGATAAGGCCGGTAATGAGTCTTCTTCGTTTTATGATGAAATTGAATACATTGTACCAACAATTTCAGTAAATAATCCCGAAATTGATTGCGGAAATGCTGTGGTTGGTTATGAATCGGAAGTAGTAAGTTTCAATATAAGTTGTAAAAATTTGGAAGGTGATGTAACTATTACTGCACCAAACAATTTTAAAGTTTCAAAATATTCTAATACAAACTTTACAAGTTCTTTAAATATATCAAATAATAATAATTCTTTTACAGGTACAATATACGTTAAATTTTATCCGAATGTGGTAAAAGAATATGCCGATAAAATTAAAATTACTTCGCAAAATGCTAATGATGTTTACGTAAATGTATATGGAGATGGAGAAGAACCTTTTATTAAAGTTAGCCCAACAAGTTTAGAAATAGGTTTTGGTTCTGGCAGCACTGGAAAATTTGAAATCACTTCAAATATAAATTGGAAAATTGCAGGAAAACCAGATTGGCTAAATGTTTCACCAGATAAAGGAAATGTAGAAGATGAGACAAATAATAGCAATGTAACAGTAACAGCAACAAGTGCCAATAGTACAACAAGCTCAAGAACAGCAACAATGACAATTAGTGGAACAGGTGTTTCAAATAAAACAGTAACAGTAACCCAAGCAGGTAACCCAAATACAGCACCGGTGATAACAACGGCAGCAGTAACAAACGGAGTTGTAGGACAGCTGTATAGTTATGATGTAGATGCAACAGGAAATCCGGCACCTACATATTCATTAACGACATCACCAAGCGGGATGACAATAAATTCAACGAGTGGTATAATACAATGGACACCGAGCAGTTCAGGAAGTTATAATGTAACGGTAAAAGCGACGAATGGAGTAAGTCCGGATGCAAGTCAATCATTTACGATAGTAGTAGCTTTACCAAATACAGCACCGGTGATAACAACGGCAGCAGTAACAAACGGAGTTGTAGGACAGCTGTATAGTTATAATGTAGATGCCACAGGAAATCCGGCACCTACATATTCATTGACAACATCACCAAGCGGGATGACAATAAATTCAACGAGTGGTATAATACAATGGACACCGAGCAGTTCAGGAAGTTATAATGTAACGGTAAAAGCGACGAATGGAGTAAGTCCGGATGCAAGTCAATCATTTACGATAGTAGTAGCTTTACCAAATACAGCACCGGTGATAACAACGGCAGCAGTAACAAACGGAGTTGTAGGACAGATGTATAGTTATGATGTAGATGCAACAGGAAATCCGGCACCTACATATTCATTGACGACATCACCAAGCGGGATGACAATAAATTCAACTAGTGGACTAATACAATGGACACCGAGCAGTTCAGGAAGTTATAATGTAACGGTAAAAGCATCGAATGGAGTAAGTCCGGATGCAAGTCAATCATTTACGATAGTAGTAGCTTTACCAAATACAGCACCGGTGATAACAACGGCAGCAGTAACAAACGGAGTTGTAGGACAGCTGTATAGTTATGATGTAGATGCAACAGGAAATCCGGCACCTACATATTCATTGACGACATCACCAAGCGGGATGACAATAAATTCAACTAGTGGACTAATACAATGGACACCGAGCAGTTCAGGAAGTTATAATGTAACGGTAAAAGCATCGAATGGAGTAAGTCCGGATGCAAGTCAATCATTTACGATAGTAGTAGCTTTACCAAATACAGCACCGGTGATAACAACGGCAGCAGTAACAAACGGAGTTGTAGGACAGCTGTATAGTTATAATGTAGATGCAACAGGAAATCCGGCACCTACATATTCATTGACGACATCACCAAGCGGGATGACAATAAATTCAACGAGTGGTATAATACAATGGACACCGAGCAGTTCAGGAAGTTATAATGTAACGGTAAAAGCGACGAATGGAGTAAGTCCGGATGCAAGTCAATCATTTACGATAGTAGTAGCTTTACCAAATACAGCACCGGTGATAACAACGGCAGCAGTAACAAACGGAGTTGTAGGACAGCTGTATAGTTATGATGTAGATGCAACAGGAAATCCGGCACCTACATATTCATTAACGACATCACCAAGCGGGATGACAATAAATTCAACGAGTGGTATAATACAATGGACACCGAGCAGTTCAGGAAGTTATAATGTAACGGTAAAAGCGACGAATGGAGTAAGTCCGGATGCAAGTCAATCATTTACGATAGTAGTAGCTTTACCAAATACAGCACCGGTGATAACAACGGCAGCAGTAACAAACGGAGTTGTAGGACAGCTGTATAGTTATGATGTAGATGCCACAGGAAATCCGGCACCTACATATTCATTGACGACATCACCAAGCGGGATGACAATAAATTCAACGAGTGGTATAATACAATGGACACCGAGCAGTTCAGGAAGTTATAATGTAACGGTAAAAGCGACGAATGGAGTAAGTCCGGATGCAAGTCAATCATTTACGATAGTAGTAGCTTTACCAAATACAGCACCGGTGATAACAACGGCAGCAGTAACAAACGGAGTTGTAGGACAGATGTATAGTTATGATGTAGATGCCACAGGAAATCCGGCACCTACATATTCATTGACGACATCACCAAGCGGGATGACAATAAATTCAACGAGTGGTATAATACAATGGACACCGAGCAGTTCAGGAAGTTATAATGTAACGGTAAAAGCATCGAATGGAGTAAGTCCGGATGCAAGTCAATCATTTACGATAGTAGTAGCTTTACCAAATACAGCACTGGTGATAACAACGGCAGCAGTAACAAACGGAGTTGTAGGACAGATGTATAGTTATGATGTAGATGCAACAGGAAATCCGGCACCTACATATTCATTGACGACATCACCAAGCGGGATGACAATAAATTCAACTAGTGGACTAATACAATGGACACCGAGCAGTTCAGGAAGTTATAATGTAACGGTAAAAGCATCGAATGGAGTAAGTCCGGATGCAAGTCAATCATTTACGATAGTAGTGCCAGAATTAAATACAGATCCAGTAATTACACTTCAACCAATTAGCCAAACAATAAATGAAGGACAGACAGTAACATTTAAAGTGGAAGCTAACTGTAGTAGTCCTCTTGAATTTCAATGGTGGGGTGTAGGCTCGAATCAATGGAACAATGGTGATAAAAATGGACGAATTACAATAGTAAATGAAAGTAATTCCTCAACACTTAAAATTACAAATGTAAATTTTACTATTGATAATAATAATGAATTTACTTGTGAAGTAATTAATACTTCTGGAGGTTATCCAGATCCAAAATATTGGGAAAATTCAAACACCGTAAAATTAACTGTAAACGTAAATATCCCTTCACCAACCGAATTAAATGTGGTCACATTTAATGATCAAAGTATAGAAATAAAATGGGTGGATAATTCTAAGACAGAGACAAATTACATAATAGAAAGAAAAGAAGGAAATAGTGGGTCTTGGAGTGAACGAGGAAGAGTAGATGCAAATGTTGTAACATATAAGGATATAAATTTAGGTCCAAATACAACATATTGTTATAGGGTGAGAGCATATAATGGTAACGGTAGTACATATTCTGGATATTCTAATGAAGTTTGTGCAACAACATCGCCATATATACCTAATACACCAACCGAATTAAATGTGGTCACATTTAATGATCAAAATATAGAAATAAAATGGGTGGATAATTCTAAGACAGAGACAAATTACATAATAGAAAGAAAAGAAGGAAATAGTGGGTCTTGGAGTGAACGAGGAAGAGTAGATGCAAATGTTGTAACATATAAGGATATAAATTTAGGTCCAAATACAACATATTGTTATAGGGTGAGAGCATATAATGGTAACGGTAGTACATATTCTGGATATTCTAATGAAGTTTGTGCAACAACATCGCCATATATACCTAATACACCAACCGAATTAAATGTGGTCACATTTAATGATCAAAGTATAGAAATAAAATGGGTGGATAATTCTAAGACAGAGACAAATTACATAATAGAAAGAAAAGAAGGAAATAGTGGGTCTTGGAGTGAACGAGGAAGAGTAGATGCAAATGTTGTAACATATAAGGATATAAATTTAGGTCCAAATACAACATATTGTTATAGGGTGAGAGCATATAATGGTAACGGTAGTACATATTCTGGATATTCTAATGAAGTTTGTGCAACAACATCGCCATATATACCTAATACACAACCGAATTAAATGTGGTCACATTTAATGATCAAAGTATAGAAATAAAATGGGTGGATAATTCTAAGACAGAGACAAATTACATAATAGAAAGAAAAGAAGGAAATAGTGGGTCTTGGAGTGAACGAGGAAGAGTAGATGCAAATGTTGTAACATATAAGGATATAAATTTAGCTCCAAATACAACATATTGTTATAGGGTGAGAGCATATAATGGTAACGGTAGTACATATTCTGGATATTCTAATGAAGTTTGTGCAACTACACTAGTACAGAGAAAATCTCCAACTATAACCTCAACAGCAGTAACAAACGGAGTTGTAGGACAGCTGTATAGTTATAATGTAGATGCCACAGGAAATCCGGCACCTACATATTCATTGACAACATCACCAAGCGGGATGACAATAAATTCAACGAGTGGTATAATACAATGGACACCGAGCAGTTCAGGAAGTTATAATGTAACGGTAAAAGCGACGAATGGAGTAAGTCCGGATGCAAGTCAATCATTTACGATAGTAGTAGCTTTACCAAATACAGCACCGGTGATAACAACGGCAGCAGTAACAAACGGAGTTGTAGGACAGATGTATAGTTATGATGTAGATGCAACAGGAAATCCGGCACCTACATATTCATTGACGACATCACCAAGCGGGATGACAATAAATTCAACTAGTGGACTAATACAATGGACACCGAGCAGTTCAGGAAGTTATAATGTAACGGTAAAAGCATCGAATGGAGTAAGTCCGGATGCAAGTCAATCATTTACGATAGTAGTAGCTTTACCAAATACAGCACCGGTGATAACAACGGCAGCAGTAACAAACGGAGTTGTAGGACAGCTGTATAGTTATGATGTAGATGCAACAGGAAATCCGGCACCTACATATTCATTGACGACATCACCAAGCGGGATGACAATAAATTCAACTAGTGGACTAATACAATGGACACCGAGCAGTTCAGGAAGTTATAATGTAACGGTAAAAGCATCGAATGGAGTAAGTCCGGATGCAAGTCAATCATTTACGATAGTAGTAGCTTTACCAAATACAGCACCGGTGATAACAACGGCAGCAGTAACAAACGGAGTTGTAGGACAGCTGTATAGTTATAATGTAGATGCAACAGGAAATCCGGCACCTACATATTCATTGACGACATCACCAAGCGGGATGACAATAAATTCAACGAGTGGTATAATACAATGGACACCGAGCAGTTCAGGAAGTTATAATGTAACGGTAAAAGCGACGAATGGAGTAAGTCCGGATGCAAGTCAATCATTTATTATACTAGTACCAGGACTTGAAATTACACCTACTAATCAGTTAGTATCATTTACATCAGGCAGTACAACATTTAATGTGAGTTCAAATATTAGTTGGAGTGTAAGTACAAATGAGAACTGGATAACGGGTATAAGTCCTTCAAGTGGAAAAAATAATGAAACAATAACAGTGAATTACGCAGAAAATTTAGGAAGTCAACGAGTTGGAACAATAATAATATCTGGTGGCGGCTTAACCAAATCAGTTACAGTAACTCAAGCTGAAGGGCCAATATTAACAGTAATACCATCAAATAAAGATGTAGAATATATTGCTGGCAGTACGACATTTAATGTGAGTTCAAATATTAGTTGGAGTGTAAGTACAAATGAGAATTGGATAACAAGTTTAATTCCTTCAAATGCGGCGCTAACAGTTCAATATACAGAGAATAAGGGGATTCAACGAGTAGGAGTTATTACAGTTAGTGGAAGTGGGTTAACGAGTACCGTGACAATTACGCAAGCAGAAAATCCACCAAAACTTTTAATTTCACAAGGAGAAATAAGTCATCAATTTGGCAGTTTTGCACAAGGCAGTAATCCTGAACCTAACAATTTTAATTTTGAATTAAAAAACAGTGGTGGTGGAATTTTATTCGGTACAATATCTTTTTCAGGAATTTGGTTAACTATTGATTACAATGAATTTAGTTTGAATGCTGATGAATCAAAATCATTTAATGTAACTGCAAATACAAGTAATTTAGAAATTGGAGAATATTCTGATTCGCTAAAAATATTTTCTAATGCAGGTAATTTAAATGGAGAAATATCATGTAATTTAATTACAGGGATTGATGATCTATCAAAAATTGGAAATATCCCAGAAGATTATTATATAGATAACAATTATCCAAATCCATTTAATCCAACAACAATCATTAGTTTTGGATTACCAGAACAAAGTACAGTTAGTTTAGTGGTATATGATATTACAGGAAATGAAGTAGAAAAATTCTTGAATAATGAGAGATTAGCAGCTGGAAGATATCAATATTCATTTGATTCAAAAAAGCTAGCTAGTGGAATATATTTTTATAGAATCTTGGCTGAAAAATTTGTGCAAACTAAAAAAATGATTTTGATGAAATAAAGGAAAGTAAATAAGAAAAAGTAATTAAGTTGTTATTAGGTGGTAATTCAGTGGGGAAGGAAGACGGAAAAAATTAAAATATTGCTAAGATTGCATGATTAATGATCCGTTCAGCGTTGGGTGACAAAAAAAGTTAAATAGTGAATAAGCTTAGAAAAGTTATTCACTATTTTTTTATACTTTCTTTTTCCAGTTACTTAGAGCAACGGTTAATTTTGAACTTATTGCGCCAAAGGTACCATTAAAATTGAATTTCTCCATTGCAGATTCTTTTTGACCTTTTAATGCTAAATCGAGAACATTAGCAGCGGTTTTATGGAAGCTTGAATGAAGCTCTTTAACAGTCTGAAAATCCGTTGATGATCTGTCAATAGCAGAAAGACTTTCCAACCATTTACCGAATTCACATACATTATCTTTTTGAACTTTAGCGACTTGGAATTCAGATTTCCCGGATTCAATAGCACTAATGAGGCGGCGTTTCCAAATTACATGATTATTTATAGCAGAATTAATTGCTTCTTTTGAAACCATATTTCCCCCAAAAAATAATTTATGATATAATCGGAGGAGATATCCAATATTTAAGACTATAATTAAAAAAAATTAAGAATTTAGTATTCAGAAGACAGAAATCAGTTATAAGGAGTTAGAAGAAAGGGAAGAAAACCGGAGAAAGAAATAGAAATAAAAATTTTTTAAGCTCACTAAATGTGGACATTTTTATTTTTAGCTGAATGAAATTAAATAGACTCAATTAACCATTAGCTTAGAATTATTAATAAAATAAGGACTTACTAATAATTTGAATAGTAGGATTAATATAATAAGTAAAATTCTGAGAATAAAAAATAAGCTAAATGCAATTTAATAAATATCCATTTAGTCTTCAAAAAATTAATTAGATACAATAATTATCCAAAAAATTAACTTTTTGGACTATTAATTAGTTGGCATTAAGCCAAATAATTGATAAAATTTTTTAGGAGAAATGATGAAAAAAATAACTCTTTTAGCAATCTTTCTACTTAGTATTTGCGCAAATATTTATGCACAACAAGAACCATTTATTTATTACCCCTTTAACAGTAATTCAAATGATGAAAGTGGAAATAATTACAATTTATTGAATGGGCATGCACAATTAACAAATGATAGGTTTGGTAATTCGAATAGTGCATACTCATTTAATGGAATTGATGATTATTTTGAAAGAGATGGCGGAATAACATTAAATAATAATATAACAATGGCAGTTTGGATAAAAAACTCTGGCACAACAAATTGGAGTATGCCAGTTTGTATTGGTAATAGTTACTTTAACATTAGACTAAGTTTTGATGGAACTAACAACAAAGCTGGATTTAATGGTTGGATGGGTGGATTTACTGGAATTGAAAATAGTGTTTTAACAATGCAAAATAATGAATGGTATCATCTTGTAGGTGTGAGAACCGGGAATTTATGGAAACTTTATATTAATGGTACGCTTGATAGTGAAATATTTGCTAAACCAGATACACATACTGATCTGAATATTGCTGTTTCAAAAAATGCATATTCAGAATATCATCAAGATTATTTTAAAGGAAAAATTGATGATATTAGGATATATAATACAGCATTAACTGAAAATGAAATTATAACACTTTATAATGAAAACAATTTTCAAAATAATGGTCTTGTTGCTTCCTATCCATTTAACGGAAATGCACAAGATGTAAGTGGAAATTCTCTTAATGGAATTGAACAAGGTTTAACTTATATTTTTAATAATAATAATAATCAAGCTGCAAAGTTTCTATCATCTAGTTCTGTCAATATAACTGATAATTATTTGTTTGATTTCTCTGCTGTAGCTGGTTTTACAATTGAAGCACAATTCAAATTACTTGAAGCAACCAATGGATATATTTTAATTAAAATGGGACCTGGAGGAGGAGAAGATGATGAATATTCTCTATCAATATCACCTGAAGGACAGATTTCAGGAGCATGCAATAGAAATGCTTCAGTTTATAATTCTGTTAATTCAATAGGTAGATTATCTTTAAATACTTGGTACAATGTAATATTTGTTTGGGAAAATAATGGCGATATGTCACTATACATTGATGGTGTATTAGATAATAAAATAAATTCACAAGTTACTTCGATTCAAAATACTAATACTCCAATTATTATTGGAGACCCAAATATGAATGCCCCACATTCTATTGTTGGTTTAATAGATAATATTAGGATATACAATCGAAAATTAAATCAAAGTGAAATTTCTGAACTTTATGCTAGTAATCAACAGAACGCAGATTTCATATTTAAATATGACTTTGAAACTATTACAGACAATATTATTATTGATAGATCCCCGGAAGGTTTACACAATGGAATTATTCAAGGTGAAAAAAGTATCGGTATGAGCTATTGCACAAGAGGCTCTGCAGCTTATTTTAATGGAGCATGGAGGTTTGTAGTTGAAAATTCAAAATTAGAAGACTTCCCTTTGACAAATGATTGGACTTTAGCATATTCAATCTATTTAACTTCGCAAAGTGACGGAGGGAATGGATTAATTACAAGAATGTCATCCAACAGTGGCTATTGTGGTGATAGAGGGTTTTATATTTATATAACACCCGAACCAGAAAATAATAGATTTATTGCAGCGTTTGATGATTCTTATATATGGGATGCTGGAAATAATGATAGAGTTAATATCACAGGCTTAGTAAATGATTCTTGGAATAGAGTTATAATTGTTCATCATTCCAATGGGTATGTTGATTTATATTCTAATGGGATTCTTGTGGCAGAAAATCAAAAATTATTTATGAGCGAAACAAATCAAAAACAAATGTCTATTGGGGGTAATTATTTAAATTTGCATTGTTATGGTGTAGGATTTGCAAATAACATTAAAATGGATGACATTGCTTTGTATTCAGGAATCTTAACAAATGAAGAATTATTAGCAGATAATCTATTGAATCCATTCGGATTTTATCAAAATGGAATTTGCAATGTTTTACCAATAGCTCAAGCAGGAGAGGATCAAGTTATTGAATGTGGAGGAGTAGATGGAACCGAAGTAACACTAAATGGGAGTGGCTCCACTGATTCGGATAATGATTCATTATCATTTACTTGGTATTTGAATGAAGAAGTTGTATCAACAGAAGCAATAGCTAATTTAAATTTAACTGTTGGAGAATATAATTTTACGTTAGTAGTTGATGATGGAAATGGCGGAACAGCAAGTGATGATGTTTTAATTAAAGTTGAAGATACAACAACACCAGTCCTAACATTAAAAGCGCCCATAAAGATTTGGCCGGTAAATCATAAATATGTTAATATAAATATTACTGATATGGTAAATGGAATTACTGACGGATGTAGTGGAAATTTACAAGTAAATGATTTAAGAATATTACAAGTAACAAGTGATGAATTAGAAGATGATCCAAGTGGCGGTGATGGTAACACATTAAATGACATAGTTATTAATGAAGGATGTAAATCAGTTGGATTAAGGGCAGAAAGATTAGGAAATGCAGATGGAAGAGTTTATACAGTAATAATTGGAGGCAAAGACTTAAACGGAAATGTAGGAACTGCAGAATTTGAAGTACAAGTACCACATAGTAAAAATGGAACAGCCGTAAAAAGTAATGTCCAATACTTAGTAGAAGGTACATGTGAAATACCATTACCAAATGAACAATTAGCAAAAGAAGTCAATGAAAACAGAGAAGAAGAAATTGCAGACGTTATACCAAGCAATTACATATTAAATCAAAATTATCCGAATCCATTTAATCCAACGACAAAGATAAGTTATTCGATACCAGAAAATAATTATGTTACTTTAATTGTATATGATGTTTTAGGAAATGTCGTAAGTTTATTGGAGAATGGATATAAATCAGCTGGAAATTACACATATAATTTTGATGCAAGCAGAATTTCGAATGGAGTATATTTCTACAAATTACAAGCTGGAGATTTTACTGAAACAAAGAAGATGATTTTGTTAAAATAAGATAATCTAAAATTTTATTAAACATTCAAGCCCTTCGAAATAGAAGGGCTTTGTTTTTAAAAATTAGTTAACTGTAAAAAGAGAAATATGAATTTGTTATTTTGAGAAAATTAATTCAATTGAATCAATTTCAATATTTTTGTTAAGTATGATTGGATTACTATTATCAACGCATCTAATAATTTCATTACTTGGAGAAATTTTCAGTTCGAAATTATTTACAGTATCTGAAGTTTCTGAAAAAATGTAAATTTTAGTAAAATTTGGTTCAGCATAAACTTTAATGAAATAAAAATTACTTTCATCAATAAAAGTATTATTGCTGATTTTTGAATTTAGTGGTGACTTTGCTGCAAGTTTATCAATTTCAGATATTATATTATCGGGCAAAGTAATTTTTTTTAACTTGACTGAATTAAAAAAAGTATATTCCGGAATTTTTTGTGAAAGTTTTATTTTAATTCCATGGCTTAATTCAGAAACTGTATTGTTCTTAAGTTCTTTGTAAAAGTCGATTATTTCAATATATGATCTTTCATTCTCGATGGTAATGTGTTTTTCTGCCGGTATATTATTTGGGAAAAAAACATAAGTGAATAAATCGACTTCTTCAATTTTCATTTGATTTTCTTTCATTTAACATTTAAATACTCTTAATTTGAGACATTTTGGAAAAGAAATTACTTATCCAACCTTATTTTTATCTCATTTTTCAAAAATTTAAACAAATACTCGAAAGTATTTTGATATTTGTTTTTATAATCATTGAAATTGGATTGAGGTAATTGATCTAATAAATAGTTATGTAAACCATTTGATATACCGCCATTTTTCATATCAATAAGAATATTACTTAAAGCGTTTGTAAAAGCTTCAGTTTCAAAATCATTAATTTTATTTTTTTCTGTATAAGTTTCTTTTAATTTTTTTATTGTATTATTATATGCAATTTGAGTTAGCGATTCAATTTCTGGTATATTTTCAAAACTCGTTGCTTCCGAATTATAGCAATTTGATAATCTTATTTTTTTTAGTTTCTGTACAAGTGCATTTAAAGGAATTGCTGGACTTTTATCGGTATTTTCTTTAAGAAAGTTAAAAAGCTTTAGTAACAAACTTGAGTTATCATCAAAAATTTCAATAGGGAGCTGATTAATAAATTCTGTATCTGGTAAAGAACCTAATTTTATAAAATCTTGACTTTCAACTATGTAGGTTGTGCCTAATATTTGTTTTTTAGTAAAGTTGTTTTTTGTAATTAAATAATTTACTGAATCTAAAATACTTGAAAAAAACGGGTCTGAATTTCTTAATAGTTCCGAAATATACTTTTCAGCACTTTTAGCTGCCAATTTATTAAGAAAAAATAAAGCTTTTTCTTCAGAATTTATTTTTGGTTCCCAAGAATTAAATGACTTAATAATTTTTATAAATCTGCCATTTCCATCCCTTTCGAACAATGGTGCAATTGCATCAATTGCCATTTCTTGTAGAGTTATATTTTCAGCAACAAAAACCTTATAAAGATTTCTGTTTTTGTATCTCAGATAAAAAAACGTAAAAGAATAAATTTTTTCGACAAGTTGATTGGTTTCAATTTTCGAAAGCTTATTCTCTGCAAGAAAATTTAATAATTGAAAATATGATGTTAAGCTTTTCATTAAAGAAAAATAACAAAAAAAGATAAAACTATTTGATATTGGATAAATATAAAAATTGTGTTTTTTCCGAAACCTTTTGGTTTTAGTGTATTTAAATTAGATATAAAAAGGGAGAATTTATGAAAAAGAGGCACCAATTAATAACATTTATTATTTTTATTTCAAATTTGATTTTTGCACAGGTACCAACAAATGGTTTAGTTGCTTATTATACCTTAGGAAATAATTTAAAAGATTACAGTGGGAATAAAAATGATGGTATTGTTATAGGTGAAGATCCAATTACTGCAATAGACAGATTTGAACATCAAGATTCAGCTCGTTTTTTCAATATCCAAAAGAAAAATTTTATTCAAATTCAAAATTCAAATTCTCTTGATAGTTTTGCCTCAATTACAGTTTCTGTGTGGATAAATAGTTTAGGTATGACAAATGATAATCAAACAATTATTGGAAAGTGGAACGGTAGTCTTTCGAATCAATCTTGGACTTTAGACTTAAGTTATCATAGTACCCAACCCCAATTTGGGATAAGGCGTTCCAATGGAGAAATAGTATCATTAATTTCAAATAAAAGTTTAGCAGCGGGTGAATGGTACAATATAACATGTGTTTATGATGGAATTAATACAAGCTTATATATTAACGGTAAGCGTGATTCAATGTTAACACATACATCTAATTTTTCAATTATTCCTGCAAATACCACGGTAACTATTGGCGCACATGACGAGCTGATTACATCAGATGTTAATCGATTTAACGGAGGAATAGACGACATAAGAATTTATAATCGAGCATTAAGTGAAAATGAGATTCTAGCACTTTATAACAATCAAAGTATTGAAGTATCAAAAATACCGATTATATTTATTCCTGGGATAATGGGATCTCCATTATATGATGATTTGAATAATAACAATTTATTATTAGATGAATTTTATTCAGACAAGAATGAAAGAATTTGGTTCAATTCATTAGTTCCACAACAATTTCTGTATGATCTGCAACTTGATGATAGCGGTGAGAATCCTTTAAATAAAAATAACAATATTAAAGTAGCTCCAATAAGGGGAGACATAAGCAATACTTTAAAAGATAATTACGAGACAAAACTTCCCTTAAGTGTATACAAAGGATTATTTATGTATTTTGATACAAAAGGGTATCAGATTGATGACACTGGACAAATGGAAGCAAATTCAAATACAAATTTATTTTGTTTCACTTATGATTGGCGAAAAAGTGTTATTGATAACGGTAATAAATTATCTGATTATATAAACAAAGTCTTGGCTTGGACAGGTGTACAAACAGTAAATATAATTGCTCATAGTCTTGGTGGATTAGTAACAAAAAGCTGTGTGAAGAATAATGGATCAGATAGAATAGACAAGATTATATTTGTTGGAACACCTCATTTGGGGGCGCCTAAAATATACTATACAATGCTTACAGGTGATGTTGAATTTGGATTTTTCAAGGATATTTTCTTAATTAATAAAATAATAAAAGATATAAGTAGGAATATGCCCTCAACTTATGAGTTATTTCCATCTGCTGAATATTTTAATGCAAAAATAAATAGAAACATTTCTGGTAATGATTTATATAATTATTCAATTTTAAATGCACACTATACACCATTAATTTCAAATATTGAATATTTTGGATATAATGATGCAATTAAATTTTTTGAAAATTTACAAGTTGGCAGTAATAATTTATATAATGTTGATTTAATTGAATCTGCAAAGACAATTCAAGATAACCTTTCAAATGTGGATTTTAAAGATATTGACGTTTATAATATAGTTGGATATAATACTTCAACGATTGGACAAATCTGGGTAAGGAATCTTTTTAATAATCAATATTCACAAGATGCCATCTATAATTTGGACGGTGATGGTACAGTACCTTTAAAAAGTTCTGAAACTATAAATGGGAATATTTATAACCCTAATAAAACATTTTACATAAAAGGTGGAAATCACCAAGCCTTACCCTCAGATAAAAATGTTTTAGACATTATTAACAATATCTTGAATGATTCAGCTAATAATTCATATAATTTACCCCAAGAATATAAATATTCTAATTCAAATTGGTTGCAGACGATAGTCGCTTGTCCGGTTATAGTTAATGCTTACGATGATTTTGGGAATAAAACAGGCCCCACATCTGATACTACTTATATTGAGGGAATTCCAGGTAGCAAATATATTCCCGCAAATCTTTTAGATCCAGAATCAAAAAAAATATTTTTATTACCAAGAAATGGTGAATATAGATTTGAAATAAATTCCCAAGATACAAATAGTACTTTTGATTTTTCTGTATTAGATATAAAAGATGGCAATATGGAATCATTATTAACCATTGATAGTATAAAAATGGAGAATAATACAAAAGCTTTTTGCAAAGTAGACTCTACAATATCTAAGACAATTATGTATGTAGATACAAATGGAGACGGCAGTATAGACACGACATATAATTCAAATTATAGTAAAATAACGTCAACTAAAAATTTAACTTTATTACCGTCAATATTTAGTTTATCACAAAACTTTCCTAATCCTTTTAATCCAACTACAAGAATTAGCTATACAATAAGTGAACAATCAAAAGTTGTTTTAATTGTATATGATATACTTGGTAGAAAAATAAAAACTCTTATCGATAAAATACAATCATCCGGAAACTATTCTATCGAATGGAATGCAAGTGAATATCCAAGTGGAGTTTATTTTTACAAGCTTCAGGCAGGAGAATTTACAGAAACCAAGAAGATGATTTTGTTAAAATGATATTAGTTAAATTTATTTGCATCTTAAAGCCGTTCTAAATTAGAGGGCTTTGTAATTTTGAGACTGTAAAATTATTGAAGTTGCTCTCGAGATACAAATTCTTTGCCGTTCCAATATTTTATTTGGGATTTTAAAATATTGCAATATTCTTCTGTATCAGTAAATGGAAGTTTTAATTTGCCGTGAACAACGAGTGAATCTCTTTTTACTCTATAAGTACTAGTAATTACAATATCTATATCTTTTAAATTAGGATTTATTTCGTAACCAATTGCTGGTTCTTCTTGGTTTAAACCTATCGATGTTGCCAGACAAAATTTTTGGCTTTCCTCTTTTTCATAAAAACTTCCAATATTAAAAGTTGGTGTTCTAACACCAATATATTTATCATAATCTGTTTTTTGAATTCGAATATACGCTTTCATCTTTCTTACTGGAAAATTGCTTATCAAATATTCGGCAGATGTTAGACGCACCGTTTTTAAAGTATCAAGATCATAAACAAAAAAAACTAAATCTTCAAATCCATTATCATAACCAATACCAATGATTTCTTTTTTTCCATCTTGTTCAATATCTTTAACCATACCATCAACTATGTGACCAGATGCCCAAAATGTACCAGGTAACCTTTTCCCAGTTTTTAACTCTAAACCATATATTGCAGAACTGAAGGAATTTACACTGGATGAAACTAAAAAAATGGATTTTTTTCCACCTAAGGTTGTTGTATCAATAATACTATAACCGCCGTAATCCGGAGCAATATGACCAGTATGAGTTTTCACTGTATCTTTAAATTGATAAGTCCAAATAATTTTTTTGTTTTTATCAAAACATGTTACAGCATTTGGTGTGTTTGCTGTTTTATTTATTGAATAATCTGGAAGACTAGAAATCACTTCATTTGAACCATCATTATTTACATCAACAATTTTCACAAATTGACAAGCATAATTTGTTTTTAAAGATGATGGACTTGCATGGGACTTAAAAGACCATATTGTACGCCCATTCTTATTTTTTATATAAATTGAATTACCATCAGCATAAAATGTATAAGGATTATCATCCCAATCAACAACAAATAAATAAGCAAACAGAATTGATAATATTAAAGAAGAAACGGCACTAATCCAATTCTTTTTAATGAATTTTGTGCTTCTGATGATAGGATTTTGTTTTTTAATTTCAACTAAATCACGGCGGTTTAGAATTGCTTCTATATTATCAAAAGATTCAATCCGTAATTTCCTATTCGGATATTTATTGTTAAGCAAATGCAGTGTTTGTTTCGCATGAATCTCATCATCTTTATGAAAAATAAAAACTTGGGAATCAGAATAGAATAAAGTATTTATTTTTTGTTCTATTATCTCATTCCCGGATTTTTGTATTTCACCGCATGTATTTATTCCGCCGGTAAACGCAATCTTACCAATTAGATTAATCGTATAGGTAGGATTATAAAATTTCAGTATTTCTTCCAAAAATGAAAAAGTTAATGCAATTCCTAGTGAATTACCTTCATAAAATCCTTCTTTCTTATCAAAGCTTAATATTACCTCATGAAACTCGTTAGTCTTTTTGACAAATCTTTTAGAGATTGAAACAGCCAATTCCCAAGAATTTTTACATTGTGAAAAAATATTTTCTTCTATCTTCTTTTCACTAGGAACTATAATAAATTTATTAGATGATGACGATTTATTTATTCTAACTGTAACTGATTCAACAATTCCATAAAATCCATGATTGCTTTTTTTGTAAATCAATGGAAAAGCAGCTTTTTGGTCTTGAGTTATATTGTGTTCTTTTCCATCAAGTATGTTCCCAAGTTTTATAACTTCATTCTGAAGTTTTAAAATTTCATCTTTCAGGAATGATAGAGGTATAAACAAAATTCTTTGATCAAAGATTTCCTTAAGCTGATTAACAATATTAGCAATAAAATCAATATCAGTTCCAAATGCACCGATTTTTGAAACCGCATATTTAAATTCATCAATAAATTCTTGTAAAAATGCTTCAGCGACATTTGGGTTATTAAATTTGAGAGCTGTAAGAAAATAACTATTATAATCAGAAATAAATAAATGAGGGAAGGATGAATTATTACGTTTTATAATTAAATTAATTCTTTGTTCTTCAAGTGAGTTAATTGATAAAGTAGAAGTCATAAATATTATTTAATTAATAAAAATTAACTTAATAATGTTAATATTAATAAAAATAATTTTTATTGTTTTAGTTATTTTAAAAAAGTAATTCAGTTGTTATTAGTAATAATGCGATAGGGAAAGGAAACGGAAAGCGAAGACAGAATGAAAAAGAAATTATGAATTAAGAATTCAGAAAACAGAAGACAGAATGAAATAAAATTAAACAAAAGATTTTAAAACAGAAAAGAGAAAGAGTAAGACCTTCCTACATACCTTCGGTACGTAAACCGGTAGGCAGGTTAAGAGTAAGATTAAGAATAAGATTAAGAATAAGATTAAGAATAAGATTAAGAATAAGATTAAGAATAAGATTAAGAATAAGATTAAGAGTAAGATTAGGAATTAGAAAAAAACTTGGTAATGACGAGATGTCAAATACCAAGTTTCTGCAATTAACTAAGATGGCAATGTTTATTTTAATAAAACTCTGATAAGCTGGTTTGCTCCGGTGGCAGCATCTAAAGCAAATCCGTTAAATTCTCCGGATGCGAAAACAATTGCTTGTCCATTTGCATTTGATTGAACTTTAGCACCAAGTGTAACAGCGGCGCCGGAAACAACAAGAGCAATACCGGATGTCATTACCGGTCCGTAATCATTTGCTTGAGTATCTGCATTTAACACACCAAGAGCTTTGGCACCGTTTCCGCACAAAGCACCGTCTAAACCAATGAATAAATTTTTTGTTCTATCTGCCGGCATTAAAACCGAAGTGATTAAAGTTGATTGTTCTGTCTGCATATCTTTTGTCCTTAATTTATAAAGTAAATAGGGATTACGCGCATAGAAAAAATGATTGTTGTCATATACCCAAGTCGCTGAATATAATGACGGCTGACCAAATCCGTTTAATTCCGTCCAATGATTGCTAAAAGTATTTTCATTTAATGAATTATAAGAATTTGGATAGGTAGAACAGATTAAAAGAACTCTTGCATCCCAAAAGGAAAGATTATACTCATACATTAAATAAGCGATATAGCCGGCAATTCTTCCGGGTGAAGATTGAGCATATTCATTTCCATCAAATACGCGCGGAGACATTGTATCGGGAAGCCAGAAATCGCAATTATAACCATACGAATTATTTTCATGGGGAAATGTTCCGGTGGAAACAAATTGAACTATCTGCAATTTGGGTAAAATATTACAATGTGAATTAGTTAAAGAATTACACGAACCAAAAATTAAATTAACCGAAGGGAAATAATGCCTTATCATCAGCAAATCAGCAGAATTAAAATAATTATAAGGCAATACTACTATTGAAAATTTATTATTAAGTGCATAAATAAGAGCTTCTTCAAGATCAATATAACCGAAATAATATCTTTCGATATATTTATTGCGGTTATAATAAACATTTTGAAGTTCTTGAAACCCTTGAACAATTTGATTTTCCAATTCAGCATAAACAAGATTTTTTGGTTCATCTTTATCACTGGGATCTGTTGGAACTTTACCGACGATTAATATTTTTGGAAATTCTTTCAATTATCTATTTCTTGATTTCTTTTTAGATTGAAGTACTTCAGCAGAAACGGAATTATTTATTTCGGATGAACTTTCATTTACAGTTTCCGGAACAATTATTTCAGATTCTTCTAAAACTTTCTCGTCTTGAATATCTGCAGATGAATTTTCAAGGAACGGTAATAATTCATCGGTTGGACTTCCAGGGAAATCCATACCGATTTTATAAATTGTTCCATCATGAACGAAATTTTCTATTACTTTCATATTAGATCACCGTATTACTAATTAAATAACCAGCATCCGGTCCAACAATTTTAGGCTGGAATATGTCGGTCGAGCGCACAAACAAAACTTTTCCATCACGGTCAAAAGTATCGACTGAAGGATAAGCTTTTTTCTTAAAAGTGTATCCAAAAGATGGTTCATAATAAGAACGCTTTTCATTTGTCTGTGCTTTTGGAAGGTAATACAAACCCATAAAATCGCCGAACAAATCGGCATTAACATTTGTATCATTAGTATAAACAGCATTGCCGATAAATAATTCATCAAAACCTAATAATTGGCGTAACAAATCCGGGGTAACAACTGCATTCATTGTGTATTTGATACGATCTACAATAGACGGATGATTTTTAAGAGCCATGTAAGTAATAGCTCCCAAAACAGCAACATTAGGATATTTTGCAATTTGCGCACGGACAGCATTTTTTGCATCGTCAATAATTTGAATAGGATTTGAAGCTGATTGATTAAAACCGCTTCCGGTAGTAAGAGTAATTCTGTTAGTTGCCGGATAATTAGCAGTATTCTGAAGTAAATCTGCGATTTGCTTTTCGAGACGTAAATTGATGCCATTTGAAACCACATTAGTAGCATGCATTTTTAAAGGAATATCATCTTCGTCTAATTCTCTGTAATCTATTGGGTAAGAAAGATCGTGCTCCGTTAAAACAAAATCAACAGTACTTCTACCTTCGGGAGAAATCTGATTAGAAGCTGCACGGATTGCTCTTTCAGTATTATAAATTTTGAAAGCTTCTTTGTTGAACAAAGGCACTTTTCCGCCTTCTTTAGAAACTACAACAATTGGGAAAATTTTAGTACCGATATGTTCGGCATTAGAGTAGCCTCTAGCTAATTCAGTAAGAACGGCGTCGTTAACTCTCTTTTGTTTTAATGTTCCATCCATATATGGACCTCATATTTAATTATGTTTTAATTATTCATTAATCTTAGAAGCGCATCCTTATAAGAAATTTTCTGTTCCTTGGATAACGCCAATACTTTTTTATGAAGTGCAAAAGATTCAGCATCAACTTCATAGTTATCATATTCATACTCAGATTTAGAACTGCCGAGATTTTTTGCGAAATCATCCAATAAAAGCATATTTGGGAATTGATCAATAAGCGAATCAAATTTTGACAAAAGAATTTTAGTCTGATTTAGCGGATCAGAATCGTGCTCCGCATTTATAAATTGCAAAATATCCATTATTGAATTTTTTACTGCGGGAGTAAGCGAACCGGATTTAATTTTATCATTAAGAGATGATTCAAATTTTGCGATATCAATTTTTAACTGAACGGAATAATTAAGCTGTTTGGTTAGATCATCTTTTAAATTTGTAAAATCTTCTTTAAGATTTGTAACAACAGATAACAAATCATTTGCTGAGGATTCTGGGGAGGATGAATTAATATTTTTCTCTTCAGATAGTGGTATTTCTTCCAAAGGATTTCCGGATTCATCAAGAATTGACGAATTAAAAGCGACAAATTTTTCCGTCCTATAATTTTCTATAATATCATCAACAAAACCCATTGCAAGAGCTTCATCGGCGTTAATGAAAGTTGATTTATTACAGAAATCCTTAAGTTTTTCATCATCCAAACCGGTTTTTGCTTTGTAAATATCTATTAGCGTATCCCGGAATTTCCCAAGATTGTTTGATTGGTCTTGAAAATCATTTGTATCACCGATTGCGATATTCCAAGGATTGTGAATAAACATGTAGGAATTTTTGTAAGCTAAGATCTTATTTCCGGCAAGAGCAATAACGGAAGCAATTGAAGCTGCGATTCCGTCAACAATAGTAGTTACGTTTCCGAAATCGCGTAATTGGTTAAAGATTGAGAAGCCTTCGAATAAACTACCTCCGGCTGAATTAATTCGAACTTCAATTTCAGAAATATTTTTTGATTTGAAATCTTCAAGAGTGTAAAGAATTGTTTTAGAAGAAATGCCAAAACTTGAAATGTGATCAAAAATGTTAATAATACCTTTATTCATTTTATCCTCGAAAAACTGTTTAATATTAGCCAATTGTTTGAATATAACCAAAATAATTTATAAGTTAGAATTAAACAAGTAAAAAAAATAGCGGATACGTAAAATTAAATATCATTTATCCGCACTAAAATGAGTGGACGAAATAAAAAGAGAATTAATCATAAAAAGGTTGAGGAATACATACGGATTGGGCTTTCCGGCAGAGAAATAGCGAAATTAGTAGGTGTTGATGAGAAGACGATTAGGAATAAATTTTCCGCACTTTTACAAAAAAGGGAACATGAAAATATTTTGGAATTCCAAAAAAAAAAGTTAAAAATAGCGGATAAGCAATATGAGAGAGCGATGGAAGGAAGTGATATTATGTTAATCTGGCTAGGAAAGAATTGGCTAAAACAAAGTGATAAAATGGAACAAAACGGAAGGCGGAAATTGGAAATAACTAAAAAAGAAATCAAATAAAACAGAATCCGTTAGCTAACGGAAGAATTCAGAAATCAGAAGTCAGAAGAAAAAATGAAGAATGTAAAAAAGATTTGAAAGAAAAATTAGGAATTATGAATTAAGAATTCAGAAGACAGAATGAAGAATGAAAAAATTAAAAAAATTAGGAATTATGAATTAAAAAAGTAAAGGAAATTTTGAATGAAGAATTAAGAATGAGGAATGAAGAATGAAAAAATTAAAAAAATTATGAATTAGGAATTAAGAATTAAGAATGAAAAAAAATAAAAAGAGAGATTGCTTCGGAAAAGCTCTCGCAATGACGGGATAAAAAAAAAGAGTAAGAAAAAGGAAAAAGTGAAAAATCCAAAAATTCAAGATTACAAGATTTCAAGATTGAAAAAAGTATTAAAAAAAATAAAAGCAGATTAAGAATAAGATTAAGACCAGCTTGCAGCTGGCAAGTTAAGAGTAAGAAATAAAAGAAATAGAATTTGAAGGCTTTAATAATTTATCATACTAATGCACTTGAACCGGCGCATTCAGACGCAGTAAAAACTGCGTTTATAAACGGCGGTGGAATTAATGCAGATATTTATTTAATAACAATTTTTAATCAAGCGATTTTGGATTATGCAAGAGATAATAATTATGATGCAATAATTTACAGTTATGAAGGATTGTCAAATTTTTTACAATTGGCAATAAATAATCCAGACATAATGATATTCATGCCGACTCATTCAAGTTATGCAGAACAAATACAGCAGTTAGTCGTTACCGAAAGCTTACAAGATTTGCAAGGCGGCGAATTTGAATTTAAAGATTCAACACAAAACAAGGATTCATTTAGCAATGGTTACATCTGCGGACAGTTATTCAAAATAGCCGAATTAAGAAATTGTAATTTACAAGATGCAAGATTTTTAGCGAATAAAACAAAAAATATAAACGGAATAATAAATGTCAATGACGCAATAAATTACCAAACAGAAATTTTTATTGATGAGCCAAAAGAAATAGAACTAGAATATTTACAAGACTACCAAGTAAAAGTAAATTGTGATATTGTTAGAGATGCAACTGAATATGAATATCAAATATTAAAAGAAAATAATTACATAGGTGAAAGAGAAAGAATAATTGAATTTAGTGATTCGGAAGAAAGATTTATAAAGTACAGAGCAATTAGAGGAAGCAATATTTCAAATTGGAGTGAATTATTTAAAATATATCCATTAGAAGAAAGGAGAAAAAAAATGGGAAAAGTATCAATGTTTAGTCAGGTTGGTGTTAGAAGAAAAGAATTAGTTGAAGATGTGCCAACCGATGAAGGTCAAAAATATGTGAGTAAAATTGTAAATGGCGTAATGCAGATGGTTAAAGTGCCGGATTTACGAATGTTGGTTGGAAGATTTACATGGGAAGATACTCCATCAATGAATGTGCAAATATACTATAATACAATTGGACCAATACTGGACATTGAATATTATGAAGATCAGTTATACATAATTTTCCCAAATAATTTGTTCAGTTATGCAAACGATAGAATAATAGCATTTGGATATCAAAATAGGGATTCAAAATTACAATATAATATCGAAACTGTTTATCCCGGACCAAGATTAGTAATAGATATTAAACTAGATAATGAAGATTCATTTGAAAATGGCGGAAGTTATGATTTTGCAATAGGATTAGTAAATAAGTATAACCAGCAGAATATTTATAAAGAATAATAAGATTAAAGATTAGTTAAAAATTAAGAATTAATAATGAGGAATTAGATGAAGATTAAGATTAAGACCAGCTTGCAGCTGGCAAGTTAAGAGTAAGAAAAGGAAAGAAAAATTAAGAATGAAAAAAAGTAAAAGAAATTATGAATTAGGAATTAAGAATGGAAAAAGAAAAACGTTGAAATGTTTAGACGTGAAAACAGAAAAAAAAAGAAAAAAAGAATATGATTAAGATTAAGAACAAGAAATAAAAAGAGAATGGAAGAAGAAAGTATTAGTCAGATTGAAATTAATTACCATAAAAATCAACTCAAGATATTTTTTGATTCGAAGAAAAGATATAAGGTAATTACAAAAGGGAGAAGGTTCGGGCTTACTAAAGGTATGGCAAATTTTCTCATTGAAAAAATGTTTGATGAAACCATTAAAGCTCTTTGGGTTGATACGACTTATTCAAATATTCAGCGATATGTAGAAAGATATTTTCTTCCCGTGTTAAAGAATGTTCCGAAAGAATTTTGGAGATGGCGAAAAAAAGAATCAATATTGGAAATACAAGATTCATATTGTGATTTTAGATCAGCAGATAGACCGGAAAACATAGAAGGTTTTGGATATAATTTAATAATTCTAAACGAAGCCGGAATAATATTAAAAAATAGAAAATTGTGGATTGAATCTATTCGTCCCATGGTAATGGATTATAAAGCCGATGTAATAATCGGCGGTACACCAAAAGGTAAGAAACATAAAGGTGAAAAGCATTTATTTTATGAACTTTCGGAATTATGCAAAGTTGAAAAAGATTGGGAGTTGTTTCAATTCTCGACTTATGATAATCCGCTTATTGATGTTGATGAAATTAAGCAGTTGGAAAGAGAAATTGCTTCATCAATTAGGGACCAAGAAATATACGGAAAGTTTATTGATGTAACGGAAAACGCAATCATTAAAAAAGAATGGTGGCAATATTTCAGAAATGAAAGTTATAAATCAGAAAACATAACCGGAATTTATCAGAGCTGGGACACTGCATTCAAAAAAAATGAGGAGAATGATTTTTCTGTCTGTACTACCTGGGCTATTACAAAAAATAAAATATTCTTAATTGATGTTTACAGAGAGCGATTAACATTCCCGGAATTAAAAAGAATTGCCGTTCAACTTTTTATGAAATATGATCCGAAGGAAATTTTAATTGAAGATAAAGCAAGCGGAACGAGTTTAATTCAAGAATTAAAAAGTGAATCATTACTTCCAATAAAAGAGATAAAGGTCGATGGTGATAAAATTGCACGAGCCAATGCCGTTACACCGCTAATAGAAATTGGGAAAATCTTCATTGATGAAAACGCAAGATGGAAAAAAGATTTTATTGATGAATGCGAAGAATTTCCAAACGGACAATTTGACGATCAGGTTGATTCCATCACGCAATTTTTGAATTACATAAAGAATAAGCAAAAAGAGAATGCTGATATTACTGCAAGAATTATAAAATATAAAAAACCGAAAAGGAATTTTAGGAATGTGAGAGGATGAAAGCAGAAAGTGACTAGTGATCAGTGATGAGTGAAGAGGAGTAAGAAGGAAAAAGTGAAAAGTGAAACGTGGAGAAGTTTAGACGGAAAGGGAAAAAGCAGAAGACAGAATTCTGAATTCTGAAGTCAGAATGAATGAAAAAAAACAATTAAAAATTAAAGAATAAGAGAAAGATCAAGATAAAGAGCAAAAAGAAAAAATTAAAAAAAGATTAAGATTAAGAATAAGATTAAGAAAAAAAAGAAAAAGGGATAAAAAATAAATTGCCGAAGATAATTATTAAGAAGGATTTTGCGACTGCGGAGAAGGTGGAGTGGTGGAAAAAGTTACAATATACAATACCAGATCCCGATAAAATTTTGCAGGATAATGGTTTTGATTATTCGATCTACAGAAATTTATTGAGTGATCCGCATTTATGGAGCACGATTCAGCAGAGAAAAGCACAAGTTAATCAAATGGGCTGGACTTTAGATAATGATGATTATGAAGATTTAGCAAATGAAATTATTGAAGTTTTAGAAAGAATTCAAATCAATAAGGCAATTGATCAGATTTTAGATTGTACTTTATTTGGTTTTGATGTTGAGGAAATTAGATATGATGTTATTAATAATAAAATTACACCCATTGAATTAAATCAGAAACCAGTGGAATGGTTTATTTACTCGAATGAAAATGAATTGAAGTTAAGAAAAATAACCGGCGGAAGTTACGTTTTTGAAGAAGGTTTAACATTACCGGAATACAAATTTATTTTATCTCAGCATAAAGCAACGTATCAAAACCCTTACGGTGAGAAATTACTTTCCAAAGTTTATTGGCCCATTACTTTTAAAAAAGCAGCGATTGATAATTGGGAGAAATTACTTAACGAACACGGCGTCCCTTATATAGTTGCAAGGCATCCAAGTAATGCAACAGAAGATCAAAAATTAATTATCGAACAGAATCTTATTGATTTATTAAATGATCATGTTGGAATGTTAAGCGAAGAAATAGGATTGGAATTTAAGGAAAGTCAGAAATACAATGCCGGTGATTTGTTCAAAAATATGATTGAGACTTTGAACATAGAAATATCCAAAGCAATATTAACAGTAACATTAACAACAGAAATAGGAAGTACCGGAAGTTATAAAGCTGCGCAAATCCATAGAGATATGCTTGAAATGATTGGACTTCAAGATAAAAAAATTGTTGAGCGTGCTATAAACAAACTGATAGAATATTATGTAATTCTCAATTATGGAACTAAAATAAAATATCCAAAGATTGTTCTTGAGAAAAAAGAAGGAATTGTTGATGCGACAGTAGAAAGGGATAAAACATTAAAAGAAATGGGCGTAAAGTTCACCAAAGATTATTTTGTAAGAAGGTACAATTTACAAGAAACAGATTTTGAATTAGAAATTGAACAGAAATAAAAAAAAATGATAATCGTTGAAATGGGAAAAAGAATACTGTCATTCAGTTGTCATTAATAGTCATTCAGTTGTCATTAATAGTCATTCAGTTGTAAAGATGAAAAAAAAGTGAAAAAGCAAAAGTGAAAAAAAACGGATATATAATGAAAGGAATACAGCAAAAGACAATCGGTGAATTGGAAAACCCAGTTGATGCGTTAAAGGAAATATTTAACGGTTACAGCATTGGAGAAATAAAAGCCGGAATTGATGCGCTTGTAGAATTCGGAAGAATAAAGAAAATGACAAAAAAATATAAACTCTTATTCATAATACCTACATTGTTATTTGCGATGTGGTTTTTTGGATGGGACTTTGAAACAATAGTTAAACTACTTAAATAAGGGGGAATGAAAAATGCAACAAATATTAAAAAACATTATTGCAATTATTGGGTTGGCAAAGTTATTAAACTATGTTTGGGAAATTGCCTTTGATGAGTTAAACAAGCTTGCAACGGACAGCGAAGCGGCATGGGATGATAAGGCTGTTAAGGTTTTGGATGAGATTGTGAAGGGAGTTATTAAGTCGTTAGAAGTCAAAAGTGAAAGGTGAAATGAAAGAAAAAATGTAATTCGGTAGTTATTCAATTGTGATTCAGTGAAAAAAGAAAGAGTAATTCGGTAGTTATTCAGTGGAAATTCAGTAGTGATGCGGTGTGAGAGGGAAAAGTGATTCAATTGTAATTAAGTTGTAATTCAGTGGGGATTCAGTGGGAAAAAAATTAAAAAGTAAAAAGTAAAAATTAAAAATTAAAAAGTAAAAAGTGAAAAATAAAAAGTGAAAAGTAAAAAGTAAAAATTAAGAATTAGAAATTAGGAATTTAAAAGACGGAAAAAGAATAAAGAATTAAAAATAGAAAAGGAAAAAAATAGAGCAAAGTGAGTAAGCCGGATATGAAAAGTTCGGCTTTTTTTTTGTAAAAGCGTATAATTTTGACCACAAAAATAATGACTTTGTAAGTAATTATACTTACAGTACGTACTTATACGTATTTACAAAAAGATATTTTTCTCTTATATTATATTTAAGATTTAAGTTAAAATTATAAAATAATTATTAATGTAGGTTAGTTGGCGAAGCAGTATTTATTCCGATTAAAGATAATTAGTATTATTATTGAAATATAATAGTAAATGAATTTAGAATAACTGAGAAAATATATTGAGAATTAAAATATATTCTTTTAATTTAAATTATAAGTTTTAGTTTTAATAAGATTATTAAAAAATAAAGTTTATTAGGAAAAGGTAGGAATGCAAGAAAAAAAGCCGAAATTAATTGAAGAAGTAATCAATTATTTACGACTTAAACATTACAGCATAAGAACCGAAGAGGCTTATATAAATTGGATAAAAAGATTTATAATATTTCACAATAAAAGACATCCGCTAGAAATGGGTGATAAGGAAATACGGGAATTTTTAACAAAATTAGCAGTTAAAGATAAAGTAGCAGCATCTACACAGAACCAAGCTTTATGTGCAATAATATTTCTTTACAAAGAAGTATTGAAAAAGAAAGTCGGCGAATTGGAAGAAATGGTATGGTCGAGTAAGCCAAAGAAATTACCGGTAGTTTTTTCCAAGGATGAAGTAAGAGCAGTATTAAAGAACTTAAACGGAATAGATTGGATAGTAAGCAATATACTTTACGGTGCCGGATTAAGATTGATTGAATGTTTAAGGTTACGAGTACAGGATATTGATTTTTCACTAAATCAAATAATTGTAAGAAACGGCAAAGGTGATAAAGATAGAATTACAATTTTACCAGAAATAGTAAAATCAGCATTAAAAGAAAGAATTAAAGAAATACAGATTCAACATAAAGAAGATTTAGAAAAAGGATATGGAAAAGTTTATTTACCGTTTGCCTTAGAAAAGAAATATCCGAATGCAAACACGGAAATAGGCTGGCAATATTTATTTCCGGCAGATAAATTATCAGAAGATCCGAGAAGTGGAGTAATAAGAAGGCATCATTTAGGAGAGAGCGCAATACAAAAAGCAGTAAAAACGGCAATGGGGAAAGCGGGAATTAAAAAAAGTGCAGGATGCCATACTTTTAGACATTCATTTGCAACACATTTATTAGATAGAGGCATAGATATAAGAACTATACAGGAATTACTTGGACATGAATCACTAAATACAACAATGATTTACACACATATAATAAATAAAGGTGCATTTGGGATAATGAGTCCCGTTGATACGTTGTAATAACAAATAATTAAATTTGAAAAAATCGGTTACATATAGAAGACTTACGGCGGGGCAACCAGGGACAAAAAGCATGGTTGAAAAATATGGTGAAAAATTATTATATATAAGATACAGATATGATTCAGAAAAAAGAGTAAAGTATAAAACAGTAGAATTAGTTGAAGAAAGCGGAATTTATGAAAGCAGCCAAAGCAGAAAAAAAGCTGAAAAGATAGTTGAAATAAAGATAGAATATCAGGAAGAGGAATTAAGGACACGTGTAAAAGAAGCCGGCGGGAAGTGGAATTTAGATAAAAAAGTGTGGGAAATAAAATTTAAAGAAGTAAAAAAGTTAGGAATAGAAGACAGAATAAATGATAAAAAAGTTTTCTGATATAAGAAAACCGAGTTTTCGGATATAAGAAAAGTTTTCTGATAACAGAAAACAATTTTCTGATAACAGAAAAATTAATTAACGGCGCTTGGCGCCTAATTATATATGTTATATTTTATGTTAGATGAAATGAAACAAGAAATAGTAGAATTAAAAAGAGAATGGAAATATGATAAAGTATTATTAAAAAATAACATTTTATTCTTATCTCCTAATTTGTGGTTTTATATAATGCCATTATTTTTAATTACAATAATGTTTAATATTATTTTAACTATGGCAACTGATATTTTCCCATTTTGGCTTGTAATTCTATTTTACTCATATTTGAACTTATCATTTCTTTACATTTTTATAAAAAAGAATAAATCTTTATCAATTAATTATCAAGAAAATTCAATAGCTCTAGAATTTCATTCTACATTACTAAAACTAATTTCATTAAATAATAAAATTAAATATAGATTTTCGCCAAGAATTTTAGAGTTTGATGAAGTAAATGAATTTTGTGTTGGTCATAGTATAAATGGAATTTGGCTTGGGTGGTTTGTCTTTGCAAAAAAACACAATGGTGAAGGAGTCCCTTTATATTACTCAAATAATAAGAAATTCATTTTTCAGTTAAAAGAAATTTTAATAAAATATAACCAACAAATCAACTTGACCGCCGTTCTGGTTCGGCGGAAATTGTAAAAAATAAGTTTGGAAATTTTATTTTTGTTTTTTGTTAAAGTGGAACAATGTTTTAAAAGTTAAGTCGCAATGTTTTTTAAGAAAATTAAACATTGCTCCGGTAATTTTACCATTCGTTATTAAATAAAATTATTGTTTTGGGCGGCAAGTTATTTGCCACACCGTTATACAACTTGTGAGAAAATATGAATTTAAATACATTATTAAATAAAAGTAAATTCAAACATCTAAAAAATTTGTGGGAAGGATTTAATTATTATTTTAATTCTGAGAATTCAATATTTGACGATATTATTAATAACGATACTGCTACAATTGCTTTCATATTAGTTCAATATGAAATTAATCGAAAATTTATTTCAGAGAAAATATTTAATTATGTTCAACTTGGTGATGAAAATAAAAATAATAAGATACCTTTTATAGAAATCCGTGATGAAATATTATTAAAAAATAAAATTAATATTAACCTTTTAAATATGGATTATAATACTAACTCAACTGATTGTATTAAATATCTAAAGAGTTGGAAAGGATATCGAATATATGGTGACATGGAAAATTCTTTGGCTTCATTTTTATCTCCATTTTTTTCATTTAAGGATTTCGAACAAAATCTATATTTAGTTGAAGAAAAATTAAATATAGGAACAGAAAATAAAAAATTAGACCACATTGAAGGTCTTATCAAAAATCATTGGCAAGGGCTTTTTGATTTTCTTAGTAATGAAACTAATTATTTTTTTAAGAATTTAGAAATTCTAATAATCAAAAACATTAGTTAATATTTAAAAGTTGTATAACCAACAAATCAACCCGACCGCCGTTCCGGCTTGGGTTTTGTGCAAAATAAAAGTTTGAAAGTTATTTTAGTTTTTTGTTAAAGTGAAGTACAATTTAGAAAAGTAAGTCGCAGTTTTTGTTAAATGTAAATTAAAAACTGCTCTTTAAAATAAATCATTCGTTATTAAATAAAATTGTTGTTTAGGGCGTCGGGTTATTTGCGCCGCCGTTATACTGCAAAAAGGAAAAATTATGATTAAGGAAAAGGATAGTGCAATTTGTGGAATTTGTGGAGAAAAGATTGAAAAAAATATTAGAAAAGTTGGAATTACTATTAACCTTGAAGATGGCGGAACACAGCATATTTTCACACACATAAAATGTTTAAAGAAAGTTTTACATAAATCAGTACCAGTTGCACTTTGGGAAGATGAAGAATAAAAGTAAAAAAAATGGGAATCGAAAGAAAATTCAAAAAGATGATTATTGAAATTGCTGAGAAAAAGTTAGAAAGAAGTTTGACAAAAGAAGAAAACAATATTTTGAATCTACCAAGATCATTTATTGCTTATGAAATGATTAAAGATTATTTGTCATCTCCAGAAATTTCTAAAAATGAAATACAAAATTAAATCAAAAGTATGATTAAAGAAGAATAAAAGTTAAAATAGTTATTTTTAATAAATGCAGTATAACCAGCAAATCAACTTGACCGCCGTTCCGGCTTGGGTTTTGTGCAAAATAAAAGTTAGAAAGTAATTTTAAGTATTTTGTTAAAGTGAAGTACAATTAAAAAAGGGAAGTCGCAAAGTTTGCTAAAGACAAGTTAAACTTTGCTTTGGTAATTCAATTATTCGTTATTTAATAAAATTGTTGTTTAGGGCGTCGTGTTATTTGCGCCGCCGTTATGTTGTTGGTCATAATTAAATACATATCATTTGAAATTAAATTATATAAAATTAGATAGGTACTAAAAACTAAAATGAGGTCAATATGAAGAAATCATTTGTTTTAATTTTATTCTTGGCATTTTCAACTGTTATATTTTCGCAAAATCCAGTATCAAAAAATACCTATAGTATTGGTGGAGAAATTAGTTATTATCACTATTCTGAAGATGAAGGTAGTTCTAGTCATTTATGGATGTATCCTAGTTTTGGTTATTTTTTTATTGATAATCTCTATACTGGAATTATGCTATCTTATTCTTACGTATCAAATGATGGATTTTCAAATTCTTCGTATGGAATTGGACCAGAGGTAAGGTATTATTTTACAAAAAATAATATTAATCCATTTATTGGATTAGATTATGGATATTCATTAAATATTGATAGTGATGATGATGAGGTTACATCGTCTTCTTTTACAGCTACTTTAGGTTTAGATTTATTTATTACAAATTATTTTGCTATTGAAGGCAGTATTAATTACAGTATAAATAATAGAGAATTTTCTTCTGATTATGGTTCAAGTAATAATGAAACAAATGTTTTTAGAATTGGATTTGGAACAAGGGTATTTATTCAATAACAACATAACCAACAAATCAACCCGACCGCTTCGCTAATTTGGGTTTGGTTTGTAAACAGAAAGTTAGAAAGTAATTTTAAGTTTTTTGTTAAAGTGGAGTAGAATTCAGAAAAGTGAGTTGCAGTTTTTGTTGATGAAAAATAAAAACTGCTCTTTAAAATAAATCATACGTTATTAAGTCAAATTGTTGTTTTGGGCGGACGGGTTATTTGCCACGCCGTTATAAGGTTAGAAATGAAATTTAAATATTTATACTTAATAATATATTTTCTATCGACAATTGTCTGGTGTCAAAATTATAAGTATAGAATTTATAACCTAACAGAGCAAAATCTTAACTTTATAGTTTTTAATACAGATGATCACGAAATAGTAACTGCAGATTCAAGTTTAGGAATCGAACTTATAAAAATTTGGACTGTCCCAATAATCGATTCAAAAAATTATCCAAATCCATTCTCACCTAGTCAAACATTTCAATTTGTGGTTGAAGATTGTGATGCTGTAAAACTTGAATTGTTAAATAAAAATAGAGAGCTACTTTCTGTAATATTTAATGAAAAATTTTCACCTGGTAGTTATACAATGGAATTGTTAAAAAAAAGTATAAATACTGGATATTTTATTTTGAAATATTATAAAAATGATAAAAATTGGGAATATCTTCTAAGAATAAATTAACCTTATAACCAACAAATCAACCCGACCGCTTCGCTAATTTAGGTTTGGTTTGTAAACAGAAAGTTTGAAAGTAAATTTTAGTTTTTTGCTAAAATGTAGTGCAATTCAGAAAAGTGAGTCGCAGTTTTTGCTAAAGATAAATTAAAAACTGCTTTGTAAAATTTCCCAATCGTTATTAAATAAAATTGTAGTTTAGGGCGGACGGGTTATTTGCCACGCCGTTATGCATTAAACAGATCGAAAAAATGTTAACAATATTTCTATGTAAATACATTTTAAATTATTCAAAATTTTGAAATTTTTTGGAATTTTTGCAAATGGGGTATAAATTTTTAAGGAAGTTCTAATGAACAAATATAAATTAATATTCATCATTTCTCTCACAATACAATCCATTGTAAATTGTCAATGGGTGCAGTCGGACCTAATTAATAAAGATTTATTCATTACTGCTATCTCCGCAAAGGATAGTGTAATTTTTCTAGGATGCAAAAACTTTGGGGATAGTGTTATTGTTAATTATTACTATTCAAAAGATTACGGTACTACATGGAAAGAAAGTTATAGTAACAATGCAAATCACCCAAATATTTTTATTATTTCGGATAATTATATTTTTGCTGGTGATGGATATGAAGGAGGCAATATTTATCGAACTTCTGACTGGGGAATAAGTTGGGAAAAATGTTTTAATAATGGTATTGGAGTAACTTCAATGGCTCAATATGGGAATAATATTTATGCTGGAACAACAAGTGATTTTAGCTTTCAAGGTGTATGGAAATCCACTGATTATGGCAACAATTGGATAGACATTTGGCAAGAAGGTAGTGTATTAAGTGTTCGGTCATTAATTGCAATCGATTCATTTATTATTGCTGGCACAAGTACAATTGGAGTTTATGGATCATCAGACAATGGAGAAACTTGGCATGAGTTGAATAATGGTTTACCGTCTAATAGTTACATAAAAAGTATGATATTATTTAATAATAAAATCTTTGCTGGAGTAACTTATGAAGAACAGAAATCAGGAAATTATTATTCTACAGATTTTGGATTAAACTGGTTACCATTAAATGATGGAATTGGAGATTTTTCTATTCATAGTTTTGCCTCAGATGGAAATTACTTATTTTCTATAGCAGGTTCAAAAGTATATGTTTTACTTGAAAATGAAAACAAGTGGAAAGAAATTACAGATGATTTACCAGATTTGTATATCTTATCTATTGCTGTTTCTGGAGATAATCTATTTTTAGGTGCTGTGGAGAATGGTCTTTGGTACCGAAAAATTTCAAATATAACAAAAGTAATAAATGAAAAAAAGAAACAAGATTTGTTTGCACTTTCACAAAATTATCCTAATCCGTTTAATCCAACAACGAAAATAAATTATCAATTAGGTCGAGCAAGTAATGTTACAATTAAAGTATTTGATTGTCTTGGAAGATTAATTAAAACCTTAGTTGACGAATATAAACCCCAAGGCTTATACTCACTTAATTTTGATGCTTCAACTTTGGTTAGCGGTATTTATTTCTATCAATTAAGCACTGATGAATTTATTACAACAAAAAAAATGATAATTTTACAATAATAATGCATAACCAACAAATCAACCCGACCGCCGTTCCGGCTTGGGTTTTGTGCAAAATAAAAGTTAGAAAGTAATTTTTAGTATTTTGTTAAAGTGAAGAACAATTTAAAAAAGTGAGTCGCAGTTTTTGTTACTGAAAATTAAAAACTGCTCTTTAAATAAATCAATCGTTATTTAATAAAATTGTTGTTTTTGGCGGACGGGTTATTTGCCACGCCGTTATATGGCTAAAATGTGAGATCAAAATATTATGCTAAAAACGTTAGTAACAATATTTTATTTACAAATAATTTTTCTGTTTACAGTTTCATTTGGACAGAATATTGAAAAATCTATCTATCCCAAAATTGATGTGAACGCTGGAATGTCTTATTCAAAAGGATCATATGTAGGAAGTACAATTATGTTATCCAATAAATACTCAATTGAAATGTCTTATGGTGGAAATGTTGGATTATTTTTGGTTCCTACTGATTCGCAAAGAAGAATAAGTTTTGGATTAAATTATCATATACTTTGGCCAATGATTCTAAATTGCACTTATACTTTTATGGAACAACTTCAACCAGCGTATTTTAAGGGGCAAATTATTTCAGCTAATGTTGGATTACTATCATTAAGAAATAAAGGCATTCATTTTTTTATTTCTGCTGGATTAAGATATCAGTATGAAAATAAATTTGGTTATAAAGAAGGACTATTTGCAGCAACAATGAATATAGGTATTGGTTTTACATTCCTTTAATAAAAAGCCATATAACAAGCAAATCTACCCGACCGCCGTTCCGGCTTGGGTTTTGTGCAAATTTAAAGTTAGAAAGTTTGTTTAAGTTTTTTGTTAAAGTGAAGTGCAATTCAGCAAATATAAAAACAATGTTTTTGGAAAATCAAAATAAACATTGTTTTAGTAAAATTTGAAATTCGTTATTTAACAAAATTGTTGTTTTTGGCGGACGGGTAATTTGCGCCGCCGTTATACGTATAAAAAACATGAAGAAATTTAATGATAAATATGAAACTTGTGAAAGAACTTATGCAACATTGTGTATTTATCCAAATAAATATGGACCAAATTTCATAAGTGAAACTCTAAATATTAAAGCGACTAAATTACAGTTTGCTGGTGAAAAAGTTCACGAGAAAATTGAGAGAAAGCATAAAATAAATGCATGGTTTTTATCTTCCAAAGATAAAATCGAATCAAAAGATTCAAGAAGGCATATTCAATGGATTATTGACCAAATTAAAGGAAATGAAGAACAAATAATAACTTTACAAAAGAAAAAAATAAGAATGTATATATTTTGTTTTTGGTCAAGTGCACATGGTCATGGTGGTCCGACAATTGATCCCGAACACATGAAATATTTGGGTGAATTGAATTTAGAAATAGTATATGATTTTTATTGTTAAATAAAAATACGTATAACCAGCAAATCAACCCGACCGCTTCGCTCAATTCTGGTTTGGTTTGTAAACAGAAAGTTTGAAAGTAAATTATAGTATTTTGTTAAAGTGAAGTACAATTCAGTTAAGTGAGTCGCAGTTTTTAGTAAAACCAAATTAAAAACTGCTTTGTAAAATTAACCATTCGTTATTTTGTAAAATTGAGTTTTTGGCAGCGGGTTATTTGCGCCGCCGTTATATTTTACATTTTATTCATAAGTGATGAAAGAATTTAATACTTGGAAAAGTTATAGGAATTTTGCCAAAACAATTAGATATGATAATAGATATTTCTTTAATCAAGAAATAAAAATATTCCTTGATACTTTAATCCATACGAGACAGTCACGGATAAATAAAATTGGTAAAGGGACAGTTTATTGGCGTGCTCAATTAGGTTGTCAATTAATTCCCAAATTCGAAAATGGAAAACACAATTATGATATACAACTACCTTACCCCAAAGAAAGAATGAAACCATTACCTAATCAAGCAAAGGAAGGGCGCGCAAACCCTGCTGGAATTCCATATTTATATGTTTCAACTAATAGGAATACTGCTCTTGCAGAAGTTCGACCTTGGATTGGTTCTGAAATTTCACTTGCTAAACTAAAAACAAATAAAGATTTGACTCTTATAGATTGTTCAAAAAATAATTCCACCATTAGATATCATCTTGATGAACCAAATCCAGAATTAAGAGAACAAATAGTTTGGGCAGATATAGACAATGCTTTTTCAAAACCTATTACCTCTGCCGATAGTTCAACCGATTATATACCAACTCAAATAATTTCCGAATTATTCAGAAATCACGGATACGATGGAATAATATATAAAAGCACTTTAGGAAAAGGGTTAAATATCACTTTATTCAATTTAGAATGTGCTGAGATCATTGATTGTCAACTATATAATCTTGAACATTTAAGTTTTAAATTCACTAAAACTAGTGGAAAGAAAAAAACAACAATAATATTACGTAATTCTAATTTGTAAAATATAACCTCTTAAATAAGTAAAAAGTCAAGAGGGTATAAAAATTTATCACAAAAATAAATTGTTAAAAAAAGTTGTACACGATAGGTGCATAAATTAGATAAACAATAATAAACAACAAACAAAGCCAGAATATCTTTAAAGGTTATCCAAATAGATGGCAACCAAACCTCTTAAGGAGCTTACTAACAAAAAAAATGTTAGGTGTTCCAAAATAAAAAAGGAACAATCTCAGATATTTAATAGGCAAACGAGTTGTTTCCCAATCCAGCGCGAGGATTACGGTGTAGCAGTAATCAGTTATGCGTAGGGGCTTACAACTCGTGGCCATTGTAAAGATTTAGTGTGTTCTAAAACCTTACCCTTAAATTTATTATTAAAGTTAGTTTTGTATTTAAGTACATGAAAAACAATATTCGCAATTTCTTTGGCAATAATAGTTTTAGCTATCTGTTTATTTTTTTTTCTCATTAAAGAATTATTGTATTTTTCTTATTACTGGGTAATATTGAATAGCATGAACAGCAGCATCAGAGAAAACAACCTTAAGATATTTGTTCCCATCTTTAGAGGAACGTTGTATAGCTTTGCCGGCAGAGTTACGAGCAGAAGGAGATAAACGGCAGTAAGAATAGAAGTTGTTAATAGATTCAAACCGGTTAATATCATCAACTTCTAGAACAATGTTGAAAGCATTCAACTTCCCAATACCGGGAATCCAGAGTAACCGTTGAATGTCTTGATTAGGAATTAAGATTGGATAGAGTTGTTTTTCAAGATCAAGAATTTGATCATTGAGTAAAGATTCTAAGTTTGCTAATTGTTGATATTGGTATTTAGAGATACCAAATAGCTGAGATGGATTATCGAAGTTAAATTTAGCTAAAAGCAGATACATAGAGTTGGTTACAGAAGTATGCCGTTGAACTATTTTTAATCTAGCTCTAAGAGCATCTCTGAGAGTTCTGTTTTGAATAGAAATTTTATAAGCTTCTGGAATGTAATCCATACGAAGGAGTTGCGCAAGAGTGTGAGAATCAACTTTATCGGTTTTAACTTTGGCATAAGCAATAGCTTTAACATATTTAGCATGGGCAAGGACTAATGGTATTTTTAGAGAATTGAGTAAATCATCTAACCAATACCAAGTCATAGTGGATTCAACAGTTGTTAAATTCTCAGTTCCAAGATCAGAAAAATATTGAACAAAATTATAATCTGTGTTCTTAATGTTTTGCTGTTTGATAATATTTCCGGATGAATCAACAGTTGTTAGATATGAAGTAAACTTGTGAAGATCGATTCCGGTGTAATACATTTGATACCTCCAATTGTTGTTAATGTTATTACTAACATATTTATTATTTTACTTATTGGAAATATCAAGCGCCTCAACCAGCGCCTCAACCCGACCGCCATTTTAGTTCGGCGGATTTGTAATTTTTGGCGTTTAGTTTTTGTTCGGCATTTTGTTCTAATTGTTCGTTCTAATTAATTAACTTACAAACTGCATTTACTGATGCAAGTTAAATGCAGTTTGTTTAATCATTGGCATTTGTGTTTTACTCGGCTTCCCTGTTATGGGCGGCGGGTTAGGCGCAACGTCGTTAGGCAACAAGGATTGTTAAAGTATAAAAGGAATAAAAATGGAAAAAAATATCTTTCTTTTCGTAATATCAATTCTCTTAACTATTCTAGGATGTAAAGAATTTTCAACTGAGCCTGAACCTACGCCTGCAGCTTCTTGGTCGATTATTACACTTGCTCCTGGAGAAGACACTGTGCATACGAGTAAAAAGAGAGCATGGAGTTCCGATATATATTCAAGTGATGTTGTTCTGCTCTCAATAGAAGCCCGAATTGGATGGCATAGCCTAGCAGGTGGCGCATGGATAATGGAGATATTGATAAATGATAAACCTGTTACTGGTGAATTGCTTGTAAATAAGCCGATTACTTTTACTTATGCGGATGGTCGGATTTTCAATTACTACAGTGGAGGAGCAGAGCTGGAATTGCCACCATATTGGATATTGTTTTACAGCCATGATTACGAGTCAAACAATACCCTTGAGTCTAAATATCAAGTACTTGAAGGTCAATCATGCTTGTACATATTTGATATTACAAGTTTAGTTGAATATGGACAGGAAAACACAGTGGAGCTGATTAATCGGGGAGAACGAGTAAGTGACATTTTAGATCAGCCGATTCCACTTGTATTTCGGCAAGTCAAGCTTATCAAGAAAACAAAGGTATAGTTGGTATAATATAAATTGCCTAACACTAATTGGGAATATGGATGATTGACTTTATGTTGAAAATATTAAAAATCAAGAAAATAAAAGTTGCCTAACCAACAAATCAACCCGACCGCTCTGCCACGGCAGACAAGTTCGCTAATTTGGGTTTGGTTTGTAAATAGAAAGTTTGAAAGTCAATTTAAGTATTTTGCTAAAGTGAAGTGCAATTTAGAAAGTTTAGTCGCAAAGTTTGCTAAGATAAATTAAACTTTGCTTTTAAATAAATCAATCGTTATTTAATAAAATTGTTGTTATTGGCGGACGGGTTATCCGTTAGCTAACGGAGCCACGCCGTTATATGCTTAGTAGAATTATAAAATAAAGTAAGTGAGATTATTTTATGAAAGGAAAAAACATATTTACCAAATCCGAAATAGCAGAATTACGAAGTCTTATTCAAAAACGAATCAGAGCTAATAGAAGTGAACAAAAGTCTATTCGTAATAAAATGAGAACCATTGGATTTTATGGAAAAGATGATTTTAATGTAATTGATATGCAACCAATTGATTTTGAAAATTTGATATTATCTGGAAGAATAAAAATATTAAACGGAAGTATTACTAAGGAAACCAAATTTAAATCAGAAGACATAATTCCATTTAAAAAAATCAAAACTATTTCTGAAAAGAATTCCAGCGAAATTGATTTAAAAAAATTTATAAGGTTTAATCCTTTGTTGGATAGCGATAAAATAATTCCAAATGCCCCCGGGAATTATATTATTTGCTTAAATACAAACTCATATTTACCAGAAATTGGTTTAACTTGTGAAACAAACACTTTCAATAAACTTGTTGTAATATATACTGGAATTGCTAGTCGGAGTTTACGAACAAGAGATTTTAGACAACATTTTTGCGGAAATAATGCTGGTAGGTCAACTTTAAGGAAAAGTATTGGCGCAATGTTTAAATACAAACAAGTTCCAAGAGATAAAGACCCGAACAATGGAAAGACTAAATTCTCAGAAAGTGATGAAGTAAAACTTTCTGAATGGATGAAGAAAAATTTAACACTATTTTATCAGCAGAATGATTGTCCAGATTCCTATGAAGAATTTCTAATTGCAAAATTAAATCCGCCATTGAATTTAGATAAAAATAAAACCACAGTTAATCAAACATTCAGAAAAGAATTATCTAGATTAAGAAATATAAAATAGTTAATGTCGCACATAACAAGTGGCTCAAGGCGACAGCGTTTTCGCATTCGGCATTTTACAAGTTTTAATGTTAGTCGTTCCGTTTTAAGTTTCTTGTTTTAGGTAGTTGTGCCATGAAAGTTTTTTGTAATTATAAAATTTATTAACAAGTTCGGCATTGTAGCTATGGGCTGCGCCTTAGCCACCACGCCGTTAGGCAACTTACAAAGGTTGAGGTTATAAATGAATAAGATAATATTACTATCAATTTTATTTATCTCAAATGTATTTTCTCAAGGCTTTGGATTTGGTTTAGGTTATAGCACTTCAAATGCGTTATTTGGTGATGTGTGCTATATTAGTGACAAAAGTAGTTTTCATATTGGTTATACATCTGAATCAAACGATGCAGTTGGAAAATTAGTAAGTGAACAAAAATCAAATTATGGCAGAACAATTAGTGGAACTGGTGAATACTTTTCATCATTTGATTTAGGATATGGTTATGAAGTTATAGAAAAAGTTAGATTAAACATTGAAATATCTTTCGCATCAAAAAATTATTATAGTAATTATGTAGATAGACGATTTGATGGAGGAGGATATCATATGATAACAAAAGATGAATCAGATGTTGGAATTGGTGGATTTGTTGGTTACAACATTGATAATTTTGATTTTTTTATTGGTTATAATTCAGTTCGAAAAATAGGATTTGGTCTACGTTTCATTTTTAAAAGATAATTCATTTTTAATTTAATTTGAGGTAATTATGAATAAAGGTGGATTTTCATGGAAGAGAGCACTCGGTGTAACAAAAGCAAAACAACAACTTTCACGACAAATTGGAATTCCATTAACTAAAAGTGGACGTCAAAGAAAAATTGGAAGTATGATAACTGGAAAAGGTTGTTTAATTGTCATTCTGATTCCTTTTATTCTTTCATCTTTTATAATATTCTTTTAATATAATTCAAATTTTTATGCAACTAAAAAATATTGTTGAAAATAACGAAACAAAGTCTGGAAGAATTTTTGATTTTGTAATTCAATTTTTAATAATAATTTCATTAATTAGTTTTACTATTGAAACAATCCCAAATTTAAGTAATCAAACAATATTTTGGTTAAATCTCATCGAAATAATTTGTGTTACTATTTTTACAATAGAATATTTACTTAGACTAGTTTTTGCAAATAAAAAGTATAAATTTATTTTTAGTTTTTATGGATTAATAGATCTTTTTGCAATTTTACCTTTCTACTTATCAAGCGGAATTGATTTACGTTCAATAAGAATATTTCGATTATTTAGACTTTTAAGAGCTTTTAAATTATTTAGATATAGCAAAGCATTACAAAGATTCAATGATGCTTTTAATTCAGTTAAAGCAGAATTGTTTCTTTTTTTAGTTGCAACTCTATTTTTACTTTATGTTTCTTCTGTTGGTATTTATTATTTCGAAAATGAAGCCCAACCAGACAAATTTTCTTCAATATTTCATTGTTTATGGTGGGCAGGCGCAACCTTAACAACTGTAGGTTATGGAGATGTCTATCCTATAACAATTGGCGGTAGAATATTTACTTCATTTGTTGTATTAATTGGAATTGGAATTGTTGCAATCCCAACTGGATTAATTGCCTCAGCATTAACAAAAGTTGTGAATGAAGAAAAATAAAAAAGTTGCCTAACCAACAAATCAACCCGACCGCCGTTCCGGCTTGGGTTTTGTGCAAAATAAAAGTTTGAAAGTAAATTTTAGTTTTTTGTTAAAGTGATCCGTCAGCTGACGGAACAATTCAGAAAAGTGAGTCGCAGTTTTTGCTGATGAAAATTAAAAACTGCTTCGTAAATAAATCATTCGTTATTAAATAAAATTGTTGTTTTCGGCGTCGGGTTATTTGCCACGCCGTTATACGTTTGTTAAAATTTGAAGGAAAGAATTAATGAAATATTTCATTTCCATAGTTTTATTATTCATTTTAGCAGCTTGTAGTACATATACTATTCCCGTGCAAAGCTTTAGAGAACAATTTAAAGATATTGATACAACTGATTTTAAAATTGTACAAATTAATATTCCATTGGGAACAACTTATGCTTACACAGAAATTGGAAGTTTTTACCCAGCAAATCCTATTGAAAATATTTTATGCTACGATGGCGAAAATCAAATTTCTTTAAAAAATGGTCCATCAATTGAAATTAGATTCACAGATAAAAATGATGATAGTAAAATATTTTATTTTGACACGGTTTATCTAAAAGATTCTTTAATAGTAGGTGCACAATCAAGATATTTTCCAACAATTAGGGATACAATTAAATTAAATAATGTCAAATTAATTGAAGTTCAAGACGGTAAAAAACAATTTTATTATATAGAAAAATAAACGTATAACAAACAAATCAACTTGACCGCTTCGCTCAATTCCGGTTTGGTTTGTAAACAAAAAGTTTGAAAGTTCATTTAAGTTATTTGTTAGAATGAAGTGCAATTTAGCAAAGTTAGTCGCAGTTTTTTCTGAATAAAATTAAAAACTGCTCTTGGTAATTTTAACCATTCGTTATTTAATAAAATTGTAATTATGGGCGGCAAGTTATTTGCACCACCGTTAGGCAACTTTATGAAAAAAATAATCATTCTAATATTTCTAAATTTGAACATTATTTTTCCTCAAAATAATGAACTAAATGAAGCCATATTATATTATCCCTTACATATTGGGGATTATTGGCAATATAGTCTTACTAAGTCCCACTTAGCCGGTTCAAATTATGAGCATTTGGGATATGCAAGTATTGAAATTGTTGGAGACACAGTTTTAGAAAATGAGAAAAGATATTTTCAAAAAAAGTTTGAGAATATGAACAACTATTATATTCTAGACCATTTAAAATCAAAGTACTTAAGAATAGATTCAACCAGTGGAATAGTTTATGGTAAAAGTACAACAGATAATGAATATGCAGTTGATAGTTTGTTAGCAAATATAGATGACTTTACGCAATCATTCAGATTAGTTGACTTAACAACAAAAAATATTCTTGGAAATGATAGACTAACAAAACACTATATCCCATATTGGATTTCAAGTTATGATTATTATGGATGGGAAATATCACAAGGTTTAGGACTTACATACACCTATTATGGAGATGCTACTCAAATGGAAAAGTATGAATACAGATTGTTATATGCAAAAATTAATGGGAATGAATATGGAGAATTAGTTTCAGTGGAATTAGAAAAAACTATATCAAATAATTTTATATTGAACCAAAATTATCCAAATCCATTTAATCCTAATACAACAATAAGTTTTACTCTAGGAAAAGGACAGAATGTAAAATTAAAAATATATAATACACTTGGGGAAATTATTGAAACATTAATTGATAATTATAAAAATCCCGGTTTTTATGAAGTCGAATTCAATGGAATTAAATATTCAAGTGGAATATATTATTATGTTGTTCAAAATGAGGATGTAACTTTAATTAGGAAAATGTTACTATTAAAATAGTTGCCTAACAAACAAATCAACCCGACCGCTTCGCTCAATACTGGTTTGGTTGTAAAATTTAAAAGTGAAAGTTCATTTTAGTCTTTAGTTAAAGTGGAGTACAATTCAGAAAAGTAAGTTGCAGTTTTTGTTGATGAAAATTAAAAACTGCTTATAAAATAAACCATTCATTATTAAATAAAATTGTTGTTTTGGGCGGACGGGTTATTTGCCACGCCGTTATACGTTTTGAGGAAATATGAAAAATATACTTTTATTTATTTTTATTTTAATAATAATTTCGTGTCAAAATAAACAATCAAATTTTGTAATAACAGACTTTCAAAATGGATTACCTCAAGAAATAAAGTTTACCTGGGAAAATACTTTTTTTACTCAAATTGAGGGAGGAGACTATTTTAAGAAGATATATTTGATTTCACGTGATTCACTTAAATCTGAAAATAATTTAGCTATTGCACCAATTCAATTAAATGGTAATTTTTCTTTTTTCAGAATCAACTTTGAGAAAATAGATGATAACTTATTTAGATCTGCAATTAATCTTAATACTGAAAATGAAGATTTATTATCAAAACTAATTTTACAAATTGACTTAGAACAAAAACAATTAAAATATAAATGGGAAAATACTGATTCAGCAAATATAAAATATCCAACAATTATTCAAGAGTATAAATTAAAAGTTGGAAAAACTTTTCCAATTGTTAAGATCGAGACTCAAGAAGGCAATTGGACAAACGAAAATAATAATAAAATTATTTTAATAAACTGGTGGGCAACTTCTTGTATTCCTTGTATTGAAGAAATTCCCGGCCTCAATAAATTAGTTGAAAAATATAAAAATGAATCAGTTGAATTTCTTTCAATAATCTGGGATGCTGAGAACTTAGATAAATTTTTATCAAAGCATAAATTTAATTATCTTCATGGATATTCAAGCGAATATTTAACTTCACTTTTAGGTGAAACTTTCCCCAGAAATATTATTATAAATAGAAATGGTGATATTCTGTATAATAAATTGGGTGCAACAAAAGATACTCATTTAGAATTAGATAAGATAATATCTAAATATTTATAAAAACGTATAACCAGCAAATGCCAATGACCACTTTTTATAATGTGCGAAACATGGCTAATTAAGTTTTTATATTTGTTTTTATTCATACATCTCAAAAATCACATTCTTCCATTTAATAAATTTAGTTTTATGGTTTTGAAAAGGTGATCTTTTATTCCGGAAAATAGTATCTGAATAAACAATAGCGTAAGTTTTATATACAATTGAATCGTGAAAATTCTGCGTGAAATAAAACCATGCTGATGAATCGATATCTACGAGAGTGTTGACAGTATCGACCAAATAGGTTAAAAGAGTATCGTATTCAATTACTTTGAAGGAATCTATTTTAACGATTTCCAAAGTATCAAAAATTACTTGTGGTTTTTGATCACTGGGTTGGCAGGAAGGAAAAAGTAAAAAGTTAAAAGTGAAAAGTAAAACCATGCCTAGCGGCCGGCAAGCGTGAAAAGTAAAACGAGAAACGAGAAAGGAGAAGTTATGCCTAGCGGCAGGTAAAAGTAAAAACAAAATGGGGATAAATAAAAAGTACTTCATCTTCTGACCTCGACATTTTTACGATTTCTTGTGCATCCGCATGTGCCATGCCTAACATGCCTATCAGCAGTCAAGCCGGCAGGCAAGCTTGTGTGTTTTGTTTTTACATCATACAGTCTGGATTGAAACAAATTATTGCAATGACATGATCCGTTATCCGTTGGCTAACGGAAACGGATAAACCGATTGAATTTCTGTGAATATCACTTCCGGTATGACGGATAAATTTTATTTTATTTTGCATAGTTTTAGTACCTCATATTATTTTGCATAACTTTATTATAAACTGTAAAATTCTTTTCATCTTTTACCGCGATTAAATTTCTGCACTTATTGTTTTTTGGATCATTAAGATTTGAGATGTGAATCCACTCGCTGAATTCCAAAATAAGCTGATCATATTTAAACCTACCAGCGTTTGCCAAATAAATAATCTTATAAAATACATCTTCCACGTCAAAACCCGGAATTATAAAATCGGCTGCCTTACCTTGACAATGTTTTGAATTAAAACTTCCGCCGATTCTTGAATTTAATTCCTTGCTTCTGAAACCGGATGTAATGATTATTGGTTTATTGTAATAAGCCCTAATTGGCTCCAAGACATTTCTGCATAATAATTTCATATTATTTATATGCTGTTGATTAGGAATATTTTTTATATTGAGCCTAACAGCGGTTTGAGATTTGTGGAATTCCGATAAATAAAAATGTTCTGAAAGTTGAATATCCGGCATATTAATTTTTATAAAAAATATTGAAAAATTTATGAGTAAGGATTTTAGAATAGTAAGAGCAGTTAGAGCAATAATATTTAAAATATCTGCTGTAGATTATTGAATAGATTTCAATAAAAGTAAAAGGGATTTTAATTGAGAATAAAACTTTTGCTTTTCTTACTTTAATAAATTTATTACCGCAAAAAGAACATCTTTTTGAAGATTCTTCAATTAGCGGCGGAGTTAATATTTTCAAGTTTTTCATAAATTTTTGTCGATGCCGAAAGATTTTTACCTTCCGTGATTAAAGTGTTAATTTCATTATATTCTTGATTAGAGAACAAAGAAACATTTTCGAGGAGCAATGTTTTTGTTTCTTTTGTTAAGAGTTCCTTATCTGATGGAATAACTGAGGAGCTTTCTTTTTTTCTTTCTTTATTTCTTTCTTTAGACGAACCGTTACTTTCATCAAGATTTATTGTTATTGTATCGTTACTTTCACCAAGATTTACTGTTAATGTACCATTACCTTCTTGATACTGTGTTGATACAGTATCGTTACCGCACTTATCGGCAGACAAGCCGTACCTATCGGTAGGCAAGCTGTAATGATTTGGTTTTGGTTCCGGAATTACGGAATCTTGAGGTTTGGGAACGAATTGGTGATTTTTCCAGCCATGAATTTTTATCACTTTTTCATCTGAAATAATAAGATTAAGATCGTGCAGATTTCTAATTGAATTGGATAAATAATCTTGAGTTAAATTATTGCATGGAAAAATTGATGCTTTAATAGAAAGAAGATCATACCAAAGTTTACCGTAGTCATCAGCGATAGAGAATAAACCAATAAAAAGAAGTTTCTCAAAATCGTTACATCTAAGAAACTTTCTGTTGGTCCATATGCTAGGATTTATCATTCGTTTGCGCATGAGTAACCGAATTTAATATGTGGAAGATTTCATTAAAATTGATTGGTGTAATGCTAATGTTGAATTTTTCTTGAAAATATTTTTTGAATGATTCACGAAATTGAACCGAGTCAAAGAAATTATAGAGACGAAAATATTTTATATCGTTAGGATAAATTTGGTTGAAGGTCCATAAAACATCTTGATCAATTTCATGGAAATTTTTAATGTCTTTTACTTCATCCGAGATATTTAGGAATAAAGTTATGGGTTCGTTTTCCATTTATTAATCCAAATTATTTAAGGTAGGTTCTTTAGATTCTTTGAAGTTTAATTCGTGCTGCAGAACTCCAATAACAGTATCACTATCAGAAATAATAAATCCGTTTTTATCGAGCTGGGTTGTTAGTTTAATGGATTTAATACCCGGATGTTTTTCTTTTATTTTATAGGAAATACTGCCGAAACGTTCATCCTTACTTGGGAAAATATTTATTTCCAAAGTAACTTGAGTTTCAACTCCATGATTTAAAGCTGAGAACTGTACCCGTTCAAAAGCTTTCTGCATATCGGCGGCGAGAGTACCATCGCCGATTTCAAAAAATGCCATTTTTCTTTTTTCGTTCATTTAAGCTCCATAGTTAAAGTAATTTTAATTGATTTGGATCTTCTGTAGGAAAGGCTAAGTTTATCATTTTATCTATTTTGCCGGTTAAAGCAAGAATTGATTTAGCACGTTCTGAATAATAACTGCGACCATTGATTGCTTCGTTTCTATTTTTTGCGATGTAATAACCATTGCCGGAAGAAAAAACCAAATGAAAAGGCTTTTTTAAAAGTGAATAATAGATTTGATCATTTTGAATTTCTTTAAATAGAGATACAATTTTCTTATTGTAGTTGAAAAAATCAGCTTCTTTGATTTTGTACTTATGGAAAAAGTAATAAGCATCAAGCGGTTTTTCAAAGGATGAAAAGTTTATAAGTTCGAATAAAAGAGTTTCTTTCGAAATCATATCAGAATACCAAAAAAAAAAAAAAAATACAGTAAACGAGATTCCTAAAAAGTTTGGGTGCGGGTCAAACTTTAGAAGAAAATAACGATTACTGTATTATTTATATATTAAAGATTTAATATAATAAAATATAAAATTAAATAAAGAAAATTTTTTATCTGCAATTGAAAAACTTGAAGATTTTTTTTTAAATGTATAAACGCAATAATTTCTATTGGATTCAATGCTAACCATCATTTTCAACCTCAAGGTTTGAATATCTTTTATGACTTAATTTATTTGCCGTAATAAAGATTTTAAGATGCAGATTTGGATTTGACTGCAAAGACTCGATAAAATTATCCAGGTCTTTGCGATAAATTTTAGGTTTCTTATAACCGGGAAGAAATGTGAGTCGGATTAAGTTATGAGAAATAAGAAATCTAAGCCAAAAGATATTTATGTTAAGATAATTTGAAGCACCGGAAAAGTTAAATAAACCCCCCTTGAAATCATTTATTTGTTTTTCTAGTGCCTCAACTCTTTTAATTAGAGAAGAATTAGTTTTTTCGTTCAGTTCCAACTTTGGAGATTCCGTCTAAAATTATGGATTCAACGAAGTATTTAATTTTGAGATTATTGGTCTTTGTAAAGCGAGTAAGCTTTTTATGAACTTTTTTTGAGATTTGAATAGTAGTATCTTGATTATTTGGATTCATAATATTACCTTTATACTAAGATATATAAAAATATAGAAATAAATATCTAATAAGATATATAAATATAGCTATAAAGATATTTACAAGCAAATTAATTATTCAAATAGATATATTATAAATTGCAACAAAATTTAAAAAAAGGGCGGGTAATATGGAAGAATTCGATATTGAGGGATTCTCCGAACGGTTAAAAGAAATAGCAATTGTACAATTTGGCAGCATAAAAAATTTATCGGAAAAAAGTGGGGTTGCTAATATTTCTATGTATACTCAAAAAAACGCACGAGAGCCGAGAGCTTCGGTATTGGCAAAATTGGCAAACGTGGGCGTTGATGTAAACTATTTGTTAACGGGAAACGCTTCACAAATTAATAGTAATACAAATGAGATTCATAAGCTAAAAGCAGAGATTTATGATTTACGTGAGATGGTGAATGATTTACGAAACAAAAATAAATCCATTGACAAATGATTTGTTGAACAAATAAAAACTTTTTGTATGGCTTCAATATTCTCTAAACGTGGCGAACTTTGGTTGGGGTGGATCGAACATCAAAACGGGAGCAAGATTCACCCGCAAATAAACTTAAATTTAGTCGACAATAAGCAGAACAGAAAAATAGCACTTGAGATAAAAAAGAAGAAAGAGTACGAATTAAAGCATACCGAAATATTTTACGTAAAGAAATTAAAAGTTGCGGAAGCAAAAGAAACTTTCCTTGAAATTAAGAAGAAGAAAAAAAAGAATACCTTTCTAATTTATGATTATTCTTTGCAGAAATTGAATAATTATGATGAAAAATTTATTAACGAAATAAGTAAAAAGGATATTGATAAGATTGTAGAAATCTTAAAAACTGAGGGAAAGAAGGAACAATCAATTATCACATACTTAAAGCATATCAAAATATTTTTTGATTACTGTTTAAAAAACAAGTTAGTTACAAGTAATCCGGTAATAATTCCGAAAGCAACAATCAATAATGTAGTAAAAGTTATTAGTGATGATGAAATTAAGGAAATTTTAGAGTATTTTAGAGAAAGAAATAAAAAACATTATTATCTTTTAGAATTATTGAATAATACGGGTTTGCGTGTAAGTGAATTGTTGAGTATTAAGTGGGAAGATATTAATTTTAATAAGAAAACAATAGTAATAAGAAATACAAAAGGGAACAGAGACGAAGAAATAATATTAACCGATACAGCAGAACGAATATTGAACGAAATGCCACGTGTTAATGAGCGGTTATTTGATTATAAGAGTAGACAATCGTTAAAAGGCATAAAAAGAGAATTAGCTAAGTTCGGTTATTCATTTCATGATTTTAGGCGGACATTCGGAACAAGATGTGCAAGAATATTGAAACCTTATGAACTTAAAAAAGTAATGAGACACAAAGATATAAGAACGACTGATAAGTATTATATAAATATAGAGTTGGATGAAATAAGGAGTAAGATTAATTTTTGATGGTTGCAGATTGGTTGCAGAAATTAAATAAAACTGTACAAAATTGTACAAAAACAGAAACAAGAAAAGAAAGAAAAGTAACAAATATTGCTAAAATAGCATAAAAATAAACTCGGAACGTAGCGCAGTCCGGTAGCGTACTTGAATGGGGTTCAAGGGGTCGCGGGTTCAAATCCCGCCGTTCCGACTCTTAATCATCTCTAACTAAATTTTCGGAAAAAAATTGAAAATTGATAAACCTCAATGTCATTGTGGTATTTTTGGTATTTTTGGTGTAAAAAATCCCGCTGTTTATACTTATTATGGTCTCCATTCACTCCAACATAGAGGACAAGAGGCGAGTGGAATAATTTCTGCTTCAAAGACTGATACCGGAAAAGTTAAATTTAATATTCATAAAGGTATAGGATTAGTTTCAGAAGTGTTTTCAAATTCTGAAGTTTTTGAATCAAAATTATTAGGTTTTTCTGCAATAGGACATAACAGATATTCAACTACCGGAGCATCTGAATCAGAAAAAAATATCCAGCCATTTAAAGTTAATTATAGAATGGGAAATCTTGCCATTGCTCATAATGGTCAATTGACAAATGCAGATATAATTAGAAAAGAATTGATTGATGACGGAGCAATTTTCCAAACAACGAGTGATACAGAAGTAATTTTACACTTAATTGCAAGATGTAAACTTGCATCACAAATTGATCAAGTTTTAGAAGCATTAAGAAAAGTTGAGGGAGCATATTCTGTTGTTATTCTAACTGATGATAAATTAATTGCTGCAAGAGATCCACATGGTTTTAGACCTTTGGTACTTGGCAAAATTGATAATTCTTTCGTTATTGCTTCGGAAACTTGCGCTTTCGATATAAACAGAATTGAATACATTAGAGATATTGAACCCGGTGAATTAATAATTATTGATAAGGATTCTTCAAATGTTGAAGAAATTAAATCTCATAAAATAAATTCTGAAAAAGTTGAAAAGAAACATTGTGTTTTTGAGTTCATTTATTTTTCAAGACCGGATAGCAGAATATTTGGATCAAATGTTGATAAAATGAGAAGAAAGCTCGGAAAAGTTTTGGCAAGTCATCATCCGGTTTTCCCCGATAAATCAGATGAAAAAGTAATAGTAATAAGTGTTCCGGATAGTTCAAATACAGTTGCTATTGGTTATCAAACTCAACTTGAAAAAATGGGAATTCGCTCAAAACATGAAATTGGATTAATTAGAAGTCATTATATTGGTAGAACATTTATTTTACCCGGACAAGGAAAAAGAGAAGTTGGTGTCAGAATTAAATTCAATACAGTAAAAGGTGTATTGGAAGATAAAAAAGTTGTTTTAATTGATGATTCAATTGTAAGAGGTACAACTTCTAAACAATTAATTAAGCTAATTAAAGAAGCTGGAGCGCGATCTATTCATGTAAGAATCTCATCTCCGCCAATTTTGCATCCATGTTACTACGGAATGGATTTTCCTTCATCTGAAGAATTAATTGCTAATAGATTTAATGGCGATATTAAGAAAATTGAAAATTATCTCGGAGTTGATTCTTTATCATATATGACTTTAGATCAAATGTTGGAAGCAATGGTTGATCATACACCAGATAATTTTTGTACAGCATGCTTTTCGGGAAATTACCCAGTTCCGGTAAATACTAATTTCGAAAAGTCAGCTTATGAAATTTAAACTTGCAATTATATTTTTTTTAACTTGCAATTATATATTTCCGCAAACTAAGTACTTTATAAAATATAAAGATCATGTACCTATTGAAGAATGCAAACAACATCTTTCCCAAAAAATAAAAAACGTAAAATTATCAAACCGATTTAATCAAACTCCCAAAAGCATTTATTCTAAAAATATATTTGATAGAATTTTCACTATTAACATTCCAAGTGACCAAGAATCAATATTATTAGAATTGAAAAGTAATTCTGAAATTGAGTATATACAAAAATCTGTAAACTATAAAATTGATTTAGCTCCGATTGATTCTTTGTACGATGAACAATGGGGATTGCAAAATATTAATGCTGAGAAATCTTGGGATTTAATTCCGCAAAATTCAGAAACTATTATTTTAGCTTTAATTGATACTGGAATAGATTATTTGCATCCCGATTTGAAAAATCAAATATTCAGAAATCAAGGTGAATTAGGAATTGATAAAAATGGAAATAATAAATCAAATAATGGAATTGACGATGACGAAAATGGTTTTGTTGATGATTTTTCGGGGTGGGATTTTGTTAACAAGACTGAAATTTATAATTCTGAGATTAATTATGATTTTACAAATTGGGATAACGATCCTATTGATGAACACGGTCACGGTACAAACATTGCCGGAATTATTGGCGCAGAACATAATGAAATTGGAATTGCTGGAATAAATCCAAAAATAAAAATATTAAATTTACGTGCATTTGATAAAAATGGTAATGGTGAAGAAGATGATGCCGCTTCTGCAATTATTTATGCAGTAAATATGGGTGCAAAGATTATTAATATGAGCTGGGGTGATTCAGAATATTCTCAAGTTTTAAAAGATGTTTTAGATTTTGCATATTCAAATGGTGTAATATTGGTAGGGAGTTCCGGCAATTCTGGTTCCAATCTTCCACACTATCCTTCAAGTTTTTCTAATGTAATAAGTGTTGGTGCAATTCAGAAAGATAAAACAATAGCAAGTTTCTCAAACTATGGTTCTACAATTGATTTAGTTGCACCGGGTTCACAAGTAATTACAACAAATTTGAATAATAGTTACAAATCGGTAAGTGGAACATCTATTTCTACTCCGTTTGTTAGTGCAGCAATTTCAATTATTCTATCATTCAATAATTTTAACAACGAAGAAATTAAACAAATAATTAAAACAACTTGTAATGATTTGGGTGAAGCAGGATGGGACGATAAGTTTGGTGCCGGAAATTTAGATTTAGAAAAAGCTTTAAAATTTTTATTACCTTCTGAAATAAAAATTAACTATCCTCCAAATGAATTTTATACTTCTGAAGAAAATATTAAAATAAATATTTCTTGTATTTCACCAAGTTTCAAATCTTATAATTTGCAATATGGTATTGGGCTTAATCCAACACGTTGGATTAATATTGATTTGCAAAATAATCAATACCAAATTTTGAATGAAGATGTTTATAGTTTTGATCTATCAAAATTAGTTGATACAACTTATACAATTCAACTTTATTTAAATACAATTGACAACAAGACTATTATTGAAAGATCTTATTTTACTATTGATAGAACACAACCGGAAATTCTGTCATTTAGTTTCTCTACAATTATATTAAACGATGAAGAAACTTTGCAAGCTTCAATAATTTCCGATGATAAAACTTCTGCGCAAATATTTTTTAGAAATAAATTTTCAAATGATAATTTTCAATCAACCTATTTAGATGAATTTAATTCCGATATAAAAAATATTTCACAAAAACACTTTAGTTTTATTCCGACTAACCTAATTAAGAATAATTTAGATATTGAATTTTACTTTGTTGTTACAAATCAAGCTGGAAAACAAATTTTGATTAAGGATGGTGATAATTTTTTCACATCTGAAAACTCTTTTAAAAAAAATCTGCAAAGTTATGAAAAGAAAAATTATACAATTCAAAGTGGAAGAATTTTTCCTAATAAAATTAAATTTAATGGATTGGAAAATAATTTTTTGCTTGTGAATGAAATTTTATCCGCAACCGATTTAAGTATTTTTGAATTTCAAAATTCTCAATTTGTAAAAGTAAATTCCTTGAAAAATCGTATTCCAATTTCTGTTGGTAATTTTAATGATAACGAAAATACGGAAATATTAAGTCTGTTTGTAAAAAGTGGATTTATTGAAACTCAGATTGAAAATGGAAGTATTAATTTTAGAAATGTTTTTAATGATTCATCACAAACATTTTGGCCGGCTTTAGCAGAAAATATTGATAGCGATTCAAATATTGAAATTATTGCTTTCAGCGATGATCGAACAATTTCTATTTGGGAAGTTCAAAATGATTTTCAGATGATCAAAGAAAACGATTTACAAATTTATAATTCCAATAATAATCAAAATTCAATTTTTAGAAATAATGAAATTTTAGTAGGAGATTTTGATAACGACTTAAGTAATGAAATTTGTGCATCGGATAATTTTGGAAATCTAATTTTTTATGAAATTAAAAATCATGGAAATTTTACAAATGATTTTTTGATTAAAATATTTTCCGGATATGAATCTCAAACCCAAATGGCAAAAGGAGATTTTAACGGTGATGGAATTTTAGATATTGCTTCATTAACAAAAATTGATGATAAAAATTATGAATTACCGATTTTTCATGTTTCGGTTTTTTCATTTATAGAAAATAAATTTGAGCGAATTTTTGAGAAATCAATATTAAAAACGGATGAAAATTTTACAAGCAGTTTCGATAAATCATATTCATCTATAAGATTTGCAAACATTATTGATGACGAAAAAGAGGAATTAATTATTTCTCAAAATCCGAATTTGTACATTTTTGAATTTGATGAAGAAATTGACAATTTAATTTTCCACCTGACAAACGTAAATTCGCAATCTATTTTTTGGGGAGATATTGACGAAAATGGAATAAATGAAATTGGTATTCCCCAAAATGATTTAATCAACTTTTTTGAATTAAATAATAAATCTGAAATTATTACTCCGCAAATTATAGATTACTATTCAATAGATTCAATAAAAAGTTATTTTGAATGGAAATCTGAAAATTCCCAAACAATTATTTATAAAGGAAAGAATCCGCAAAATTTGGCAAAATATGATTCGACTTTTAACAATTACTATATAGATTCAGTTAGTTCAAATGAAACGTATTTTTACGCAATTCAAATAAAAAATATCTTAAATAATTCAGTATCAAATAAAAGTAAAATAATTTCAATTTTTTCACATGCTCCCGGAAATTTCATTTCACTAAAAATATTGAATCAAAATTCAATTGAATTACTATTTTCAATTCATGTTGATAAAAGTTCTATAAAATTAAATAACATTTTTATAAATGATGAAAATCCAAATTCATTTGTTTTTAGTTCAGAAAAAAGTCTAATAATTTTCACTAACTCAAAATTGGAAAGTGATGATAACAATTTAATTTTTAAAAACTTTCGAGATATTTATAACACACCGTTTCCTGATTCATCGATAAATTTCCAAACTGATTTTAATAATTTCACAGAAAACGAGTTACTAATAATAAATTTTAAAATAATAGATAATTATAAAATAAATATTATTTTTAATTTTAATTTAGATTCATTAACTGCTCTAAATATAAATAATTATGAGTTTTTACCTAAAAATAATATTAAGCAATTAAATCTGGATAAATTTGAGGGAAAATCTTTAAATGTTATAGTTGAAAACCCAATTGGATCTGTTGGAAAAGATTATATTTTATCAATAAAAAATATTTTTTCATCCAAAGAAAGCGGATATTTCCCAATCAAAGAAAATGCGGGAAGTCAAATTATTTTAACTTCTAATTCAGAAAATCTCAATAAAATATTTGTTTATCCAAATCCAGTAAATTTAAATGAAGTTGAGGAAATGACTTTTGCAAATTTAACTCAATTTGCAGAAATTCTAATCTATTCATTAGATGGTATATTTGTGAAAAAATTAGTTGAAAATGACGGAAACGGTGGAATTTCATGGAATTTAATTAATGAAAATAATATCAAAATTTCTTCCGGAATATATATTTTTAAAGTAATTTCTAAAGATTTTGAAGGTAAAAATATTCAAGAAAAGTTAGGTAAATTTGCTGTAATTCGGTAAAATTATGAAAATTCAATTAAATAAAATTCATACAATTTCAAATTATATAAGTTTTTTAAGATTACTTCTCGCAATTCCAATTTTTTATTTCATCAGTAATATAAATGAAATTTCGGGATCACGAATTATTTTAGTTTCGATTTATTTATTTGCTTTTTTAACAGATATTCTTGATGGATATTTTGCACGAAAATTTAATGAAATTTCTGAGCTTGGTAAAATAATTGATCCTCTTGCAGATAAAATTCTGGTAATTATGATTGTGTTTTTTCTTTTTTACTTTAATATCATTTCAGAATTTTACTTTTGGTTAATTGTTTTGCGGGATTTAATTATCTTTACCGGCGGAATTTTTGTGAGTAAAAAAATCGGTTTTGTTTTACCTTCAAATTATTTAGGAAAAGCAACGGTTTTATCAATCGGAATTTATATTATAATTGTTACGCTGGGATATAATTCTTCGCACATTTCTCATCAAATTTTCTATTATTTATCAATTATTTTAAGTTTTCTCTCAGTAATTATTTATGCATTGAGAGGATATAAAGAAATTAAAAAGGGTAAAAATGAAGTTGTTTAAAAATCTTAATTTTGGAAAACTTAAAGACGGATTAACCAAAACCAGAGAGAAAATATTTAATAGTATTTCTGAAACAATTAGCGGAAAAGCTAAAATTGATGATGAAGTTTTAGATGAACTTGAAGAAATTTTAATTTCAAGCGATATTGGAATGGAAACCGCCGAAAGAATTATTGAATCAACTCGAAAATCCTTAAAGAATGAAAAAGAAAGATCAGAAGAAAAAATTATTGAAATTCTTAAAAATGAATTGATTTTACTTCTTGAAGAAAAAAGTTCTAAAGTTACAGAATATGATCTTATTGAAAAATTTAAACCATACGTTATTTTAATTGTTGGAGTAAATGGTGCTGGCAAAACAACAACAATTGGAAAACTTGCGCATAATTATAAAAAAGCTGGATTGAAAGTCGTTATTGGTTCTGCAGATACTTTTAGAGCTGCGGCCAATGAACAATTGGAAATTTGGGCAAATAGAGCTGGAGTTGAAATTATTCAACGGGAGCATGGTTCCGATCCTTCTTCTGTTGCATTTGATACTTTAACTTCTGCAAAAAAAAGTAATGCAGATATTGTAATAATTGATACTGCCGGAAGATTGCATACAAAAACAAATTTAATGGAAGAATTAAAAAAAATTAAACGTGTTTTAAATAAAGTTTTAGATTTTGCACCAAATGATACATTTTTGGTAATAGATGGAAATACCGGTCAAAATGGTTTAACACAAGCTCAAGAATTTGCAAAATCAACAGAATTAACTGGACTGATTGTAACAAAACTTGATGGAACCGCAAAAGGCGGAATAATTTTTCAAATAACTGCTGAACAAAATATTCCCGTAAAATATATAGGAGTTGGAGAGGGAATTGAAGATCTTCAAACTTTTGATGCAAAAGAATTTGTGAATGCAATTTTTGGGTAAAATCCATTCTTATTTTTTAATAATTGATTTTACAATAAAAACTAACTTTTTCGTTAAAGTGTACAATTAATCATACATGTATTTTATACTAAAATATACACAAAAATAAATTAAATTAAGTTTTTACATTATAAATTCGGCACAATATTGGAGGTTCTAAATTAAAAAGTTGTGCTGAGTTTATGAAAACTGCAATTATTACTTTTTTCATTTTCGTAATTGTAAATCTTTCTTCAAACATTCAATATTCTCAAACAAGAAACTTAAATCACAGAGTAAAAGAAAGAAAACAAACTGAAGAAAGAAACACAAATAAAAATGATAAACAACCTGGAAGAACAAGAAATGATGAATCTATAAATGATGAAATTCCAAAAAGAAAAAAAGAAAATCCAAGAATTGAAGAAACCAAAATTTCAAATCCGGTGAAATCTAATCGTCCAATTATAAAACCACAAAAACCCATTTATATTGAAGAAATAATAGAAATTCCGGTAGAAACATTTATTGTTGAAACTCCAGAAAATAAAAAATTTACAATAGATGATGTTTATCCAAATTTTCCGTTAAGATTTATTGAAGCAGAAATAAGTTATATTTATTCGGTAAAGAATGAAGATGATGAAAAATATACAGATTTTTATGAATTAAATTTCAGTATAAAACCTAAAACCGATTCTTACTTTTCTCAATTTGGAATTCAGATTTTCAGTTCGAATGATTACGAATATATTCAAATTTTTAATGAAGATGAAAATACTTTATTTCAAGATAGTACGTATAATTTTGTTTCAGAGATTGAATTGGAAAAATCCGGTTATGTAAATTTAAGAATCGGATTTTATGATAAAATCGAGGAAATATTTTATCCCGCAATTGAAATTCCAAATAAAACAGATTTTTTGATTTTTGTTAAAAATGTTGATGAAAAAATTTTATTAGAAGAATTAATATAATTTTAACATACCTAATTCAACTTCAGCGATTGCTAATTCTATAGATTCTTTACCTACAATTACCTAAATTATTTCCTAAAATTTTTGAAAGATTTATTTTGAATAAAAATAGAGTTATAGTTGCAATGAGCGGCGGAGTTGATTCATCTGTTGCGGCAGCTTTACTAAAAAATCAAGGTTTTGATGTAATCGGAATTACAATGAAAACTTGGGGATTTATGGAAGTCGGTGGAGCACCAAAACATGAATCCGGCTGCTGCTCTTTAGATGCAATCTTTGATGCAAAAAGTATTGCCACAAAATTTGGATTTCCACATTATACTGTTGATTTTACAAAAGCTTTTGAGGAAAATGTAATTACAGATTTTGTCGAAGAATATTTAAATGGAAGAACTCCAAATCCATGTGTAATTTGCAACAGAAAAATTAAATGGGAAGAACTTTTAACAAAAGCAGATTCTTTAGATGCTTTTTATGTTGCAACCGGACATTATGCAAAAGTTGAATATAATAATTTAACAAATCGTTATTGCCTAAAATTAGGAAATGATACAAACAAAGATCAGACTTACGCACTTTGGGGTTTAACACAAAAAAGTTTAAGCAGAACATTATTTCCTTTAAGTGATTTTACAAAAACTGAAGTTCGTAAAATAGCTGAAGAATTAGGAATCAAAACTGCAAATAAACCGGATAGCCAAGAAATATGTTTTGTATCAGATAATAATTATGAAAGATTTTTACGTGAAAGAGTTCCAGATGAAATGGAAAAAGTTGAAAAAGGTGATTTAATTTTTGAAGGCGAAAAAGTTGGAAATCACAAAGGAATTCCTTTTTATACAGTTGGACAAAGAAAAGGTCTTGGAATTGCTTTAGGAAAACCGGTTTATGTTAAATCAATAAATAAAGAAAATAATATTGTTGAATTAGGAAATGCCGAAGATTTATTCAAAACAAATGTAATTGCAGATCAAATTAACTATGTAAGTGTTGATAAATTGGAAATTGGAAATATTGTGAAAGCTAAAATTAGATATTCCGATAAAGGTTCATTAGCAAAAGTTGTTGACGCAAATTCTGATAAAATTATTTTGGAATTTTTGGAACCAAAAAGAGCAATTACTCCTGGACAATCTTTAGCAGTTTATGACGAGCAAGGATATTTATTAGCTGGTGGCATTATTTCAAAAGAATAAAAAGTAAAATGAGATTGGAGGCAATTTCGAACACACATATTCAAATAATGGTGTATTAAATGCACGAGTACTTTTACTAAATCAAAGTTATGAACCGCTTACATTATGCTCCGCAAAGAAAGCTGTTGTTTTGGTTTATTTAAGAAAAGCTGAACTAATTAAAGAAAATCCCAAACTTATTGTTAGGTCTGTTTCAACATCATTGCCATGGCCAAGCGTAATTCGATTAAAAACTTATATTAAAATTCCACATAATAATATAAATCTTACCAGAAAAAATATTTTAAGAAGAGATAATCACAAATGTGCATATTGCGGAAGAGGAGATTTGGCATTTACTGTTGATCATGTAATTCCAAAATCAAAAGGTGGAAAAGATTCTTGGGAAAATTTAGTTGCCGCTTGTCTTCCATGTAATAACAAAAAAGGTGATAGAACACCCGAAGATGCTGAAATGAAATTAAGAATTATTCCTCACAAGCCAAATCATATTATGTTTATTCTAAATTCCATCAGCAGAATTGATGAAAATTGGAAACCATATTTGTTTCAATAATAGGGAAATTATTTTGAAAAAATACCTAATTATTTATTTTGTTTTATTCGGTCAAATTATTGCTCAAAACCCATTTACCAAAGGAGTTAATCTTAGTGGATGGTTTCAAGAAGACAAAGCAACATTGATTCATTTTGGGAAATATACAAAACAAGATTTTAGAAATATTAAATTACTTGGTTGTGATGTAATCAGACTTCCAATTAATTTACACTTCATGACTGACGGAGCACCCAACTATAATTTAGATCCAATTTTCGTTCAATTTCTTGATAGTGCAGTAACTTGGGCGGAAGAAATAAATATTAATTTAATTTTAGATAATCATACTTTTGATCCGGCAGTAAGCACTAATCCAAATGTTGGAGAAATCTTAATTCCGGTTTGGCGACAAATGGCAGAGCATTATAAGAATAGATCAAAATTAATTTTTTACGAAATCTTAAATGAACCAAACGGAATTTCCAGAACTATTTGGAATTCAACTCAGCAAAATGTTATAAATGCAATTCGAGAAATTGATTCTGTACATACAATAATTGTTGGAGGCACAAGCTGGAATTCATACAATGAATTAAATTACCTTCCTCAATATTCGGATACAAATTTAATTTATACTTTTCACTTTTATGATCCATTTTTATTTTCGCATCAAGGAGCAAATTGGACAACTCCATCAATGGAAAATCTATCAAACATTCCTTTTCCATATTCTGCAACCGAAATGCCATCATTGCCAAATTCATTAAAAGGAAGTTGGATTGAAACTTCGTATAATTCCTATAAGAATGAGGGAACAATTCAAAAAGTTAAAAGCTTAATTGATATTGCAGCAAATTTTAAGAAGAACAGAAATGTCACCGTATATTGCGGTGAGTTCGGAATTTTTATGAATAATGCAAACAATGAAGATAGAATTGAATGGTATAAAATTGTTAGAGAATATTTAGAGGAAAAAGAAATTGCATGGACAAGCTGGGATTATCAAAATGGATTTGGAATTTTTGAAAAAGGTACAGAAGAACTTTTCAATTATGATTTAAATTTAGCTTTGCTTGAAGCATTAGGATTAAATCAAATTGAACAAGAGGAATTAGTTATTGAGCCCGATTCTATTGGGTTTGAAATGTACAAAGATAAATTTCCAAATTTTACGATAATCAATACATATACTACAAGTGGTGAATTGAATTTTTACGATAACTTAAATTCGCATCAAGGTGAATTTGCAATTTATTGGTCGAATGCAAAGCAATATGATTTTATAAACTTTAATTTTGTTCCAAATAAAGATTTATCGCAATTGGTAAATAATTTTTACTTGCACATTAATGTAAAATGTAAATCTCCCGGAACTCAATTTGATTTAAGATTTATCGATACGAAAAAATCCGATCAAAATGATCACCCTTGGAGACGAAGGTTTACAGTAACAGAAAGTTATATTGGTGCATGGGATGATTCATGGCACGATTTGTCAATCCCATTAAAAAATTTTGTTGAACATGGTTCGTGGGATAATAATCAATGGTATGTTCCAATTGGCGCATTTGATTGGAAGAATGTTGATAATTTCGATATTGTAGCTGAAGAATCAAGTTTATTAAATAAAGAAATTTGGTTTGATAATATTTACATTTCTGATAATCCAGTCGGAATTAAAGAAAATAAAATTAATTCCGAATTTTCACTTTCGCAAAATTATCCGAATCCGTTTAATCCAATTACCACAATTAAATATTCAATTCCGAAAAATGTGAAAAATGAAATTCCTAACGTACATTTAATCATTTATGATATTTTGGGCACCGAAGTTAAAACCTTAGTAAACGAAAAACAAATTCCCGGAAATTATGAAATACAATTTGACGGAAGCAAATTATCAAGCGGAGTTTACTTTTATAAAATTCAAGCTGGAACTTTTTCTGACATAAAAAAAATGATGTTAATTAAGTGAGAAAAATATTTTTATTCGTTTTAATATTTCTTTCTTTGCACAATGTATATAATGGTCAAACTCGATTTACAAAAGGTGCAAATCTTACAAATTGGTTTCAAACTCAAAATATTTATGAAATAAATTTTTCTAAATTCACCAAAGATGATTTTTTCTATTTAAAATCAATTGGCTGCGATATTATAAGAATCCCCATAAATTTTAAAGCAATGGTGGATGAAAATAATAATTACAAAGTTGATAATTATCTTTTATTTCTTCTCGATAAAGTCTGTGATTGGGCGGAAGAATTACAAATAAATATTATTATCGATAATCATCCTTTTAGGAAAGATATAACTAATGAAAATTATGATGAAATTTTAATTCCAATTTGGAAAGAACTAAGCAAACATTTTAAAAATCGTACAAATTTAATTCATTACGAAATCTTAAATGAACCGCATGGAATTTCAAATTTTAAGTGGAATAAAATTCTACAAAATGTTTTAAATGAAATTAGAAAAATTGATACTTCTCATTCAATTATTATTGGTGCAGCAAATTTCAATAGTTATAAAGATTTAGATTCTTTATTAATTTTTAATGATAAAAATATAATTTACACTTTTCATTTTTATGAACCGTTTTTGTTTACTCATCAAGGTGCAAGCTGGATAAATCCATCCATGGAAAAAGTTAAAAATATTTCATTCCCGTATAATGAAAATAAAATGCACATAGATAATTCTTACTCCAAAAGTTGGATACAAAGTTTATTTAAAAGATATAAAATAGAAGGAACTGAAAAATATTTATATGAAATGATTGATAAAATTGCTGAATTTAAAAAGAAAAATAATGTAAAATTATTTTGCGGTGAATTTGGCGTTTTGAATTTTAATGTTGATAAAAATGATAGAAATTACTGGCATAGAATTGTTTCTGAGTATTTAACAAAGAATAATATTGCTTGGACAGTTTGGGATTTTAACGGCGATTTTGGATTATTTGATAAAAATCAAAAAATAAATTTAGAACTTTTAGAATCATTGAATTTTAAATCCGTTAATTATGAAAATCAAATTCAAATTGGGAAAAATTATAAAATATTTTCTGATTACTGCGAAAAGGGAGTTAAGCCAATAAAATCAGCTAATATGAAAAATATTACTTTTTCAATTGAAGAAAAAACGGAAGGGAAATATTCATTAAAATGGAAAAATGCTGAAAAATATTCAACAATTACTTTTGATTTTTCACCTAATAAAAATTTACAAAATTTCGCAAACGAAAATGCTGTTGTAAAATTTTCAATTAAATTTAGTAATCCAAATACAAAAATTGATTTGAGATTTGTTGATTCAAAAATTAATTCTTCAGATCATGCGTGGAGAAAAAATTACTCAATAGAATCTGACAATTCAAATTCTTGGCAAAAGTTTGAAATACCATTAAATGATTTTTACGAAACTGGTTGTTATGAAAATGGGAAATGGTACAATCCTGAAAATAAATTTGATTGGAATGAAATCGATAAATTTGAAATTGTTGCAGAGCAAGAATCTTTAATGGGTAAAACAATTCTATTAGATGAAATTGAAATTTCAATCCCAAATTAAATTGAATATTTTTATTCTAATCTTATTCTTAATGTTAATCACATAGAAAATCGGATCAATAACTAAACTCAATTTTCTGAAATTTTATCAAACAATTTTTGTAATTTTGATACTCATTTTAAAATTATTACAAAATTATCTCGTTATGGAATTGGTAAATACAAAAAGAAGAATTTTAAGTGGAATGCGCCCTACTGGTAAATTGCATCTTGGACATTATGTTGGTGCGTTAGAAAATTGGGTAAAACTTCAAAATGAATATTTTAGTTTTCACTTAATTGCTGATTTGCATGTTTTAACTACTCAACTTGAAACGGATCAAATTTATCAAAATACAATTGATATGGTAATTGATTGGCTTGCCGTTGGACTTGATAATGAAAAAGCTCCTTTTTTCCGTCAATCACAAATTAAAGAACACAATGAATTATTTTTAATATTTTCAATGTTAATAACTAAAGCCAGACTTGAGCGAAATCCAACTTTGAAAGATCAAGTTAGAGATTTAAATATTGAAAATATTGTATTTGGACATTTAGGTTATCCGGTTTTGCAATCTGCAGATATATTATTGTATAAAGGGGAAGCTGTTCCGGTTGGTGAAGATCAAGTTCCCAATGTTGAAATCACAAGAGAAATTGCACGTAAATTTAATAATCAGTACGGATTTGTTTTTAGAGAACCAAAACCATTGTTAACAAAATTTTCTAGATTGGTTGGTTTGGATGGCGAAGCAAAAATGAGCAAATCTCTCGGAAACACAATTCTTCTTTCTGATGAACCTAAAGAAGTAATTAATAAATTGAAAAAAGCAAAAACCGATCCGCAGAAATTAAGAAAAAATGATCCCGGAAATCCAGATGTTTGTTTGGTATTCAGTTATCACAAAAAATTTAATGAATCAGAAATTAATGAAATTGAAACCGGATGCAGAAGCGGAGCTTTAGGCTGTGTAGATTGTAAATTGAATTGCGCTTCAATGATGAATTTATTTTTAGAACCGATTCTTGAAAAAAGAAAAATGTTCGAAAATAATATTACCAAAGTTGAAGAAATAATTTTTGATGGCGAAACGAGAGCAAGAAAAGTTGCACAAGATACAATGAAAGAAGTAAGAAATGCAATGCATTTGGGATAAAAATTGTACAAAATTAAATTAAATACTTTTGAGGGACCGCTTGATCTTCTTTTATTTTTTATCCGAAGAGACGAACTGGATATTTATGATATTCCAATTTCAAGAATTACAAAAGAGTTTATTGAATATTTAGGATTATTAGAAAAGTTAGATTTAGAGATTGCCGGGGATTTTTTGTTAATGGCTGCAACGCTTATGCAGATTAAGGTTAGAATGCTTCTTCCAAAAGAAATTGATGCAAAAGGTGAAGAAATAGATCCAAGAATGGATTTAGTTAATGCATTGATAGAATATAAAAGATATAAAGAAATGTCTGAAGAATTTTCATTTCTTGAGGCAAATCATAGAAAAGTGTCATATCGTGGAAATTTTGAAAATGATGAAATTGAACATCAAGGTGAAATAGAAACTTTGCTAAAGAATGTTACAATTTATGATTTAATAAAAGCATTTCAATCTGCCCTGATGGAAAAACCTAAACCGGTTTTGCACGAAGTAAAAAAATTAAATGTAACTATTGATGAACAGATTGATTTTATTTTATCTAAAATTGCTGAATTTGGAAAAGTACATTTTATTGCTTTAGTTAAAGAAATGCATGAGAAAATTAGAATAGTTGTTACATTTATTGCGTTACTTGAATTAGTAAAAATGGGAAGAATTGGTTTGAATGAATCTCCAAAATTTAATGATTTTGAAATTTACGCATTGAGCAATGGATAACATTTATAAATCTATTATTGAATCACTAATTTTTGCTTCGGATGATCCAATTCCACCGCAAGAAATTATTAAAGCAATTAAGGAAATTGACGGTGAAGATATTGAAATAAATATTTCCGATGTTGAAAATTCCGTAAATGAGTTAAATGAAAAATATAATAATGAAGAATCATCATATCGAATACTAAAAATAGCAGAGGGTTTTGTATTTGCAACAAAACCGGAATATGCAAAATATGTTGGATTTCTTTCAACAGAAAAAAGTAAACGTAGATTAAGTCAAGCGGCGCTTGAAACTTTGGCAATTGTTGCATATAAACAGCCAATTACAAAACCGGAAATTGAAACAATTCGTGGCGTAAATTCTGATTATATTATTAATACGCTTTTAGAAAAAAATCTCATTACAATAAAAGGTAGAGCAGATTCAATGGGAAGACCTTTGTTGTATGCAACTACAGATGAATTTCTGAAATATTTTGGTTTGAATAGAATTTCGGATTTGCCAAAGCCGAGAGAAATTGAAGAAATAGTTAAAGATGCTGATTTTATTGAACAAAAAAGAAAAATTATGATGAATGAAATTGAAGAAAATTTGGAACAAGAGATAATAGACTCGAGTGGAAATGATAACACGATTGAATAAATATTTATCAGAATGCGGAATTGCATCTCGAAGAAAATCTGATTTGCTAATTCAAGAAGGAAGAGTAAAAGTAAACTGTAAAATTGTTTTTGAACTTGGGACCAAAATTGATACTGAGCAAGATGAAGTTTCGATTGATGGCGAAAAAAGTAAAGCTCAGCGAAAAGTTTATTTTTTGCTTAATAAGCCAAAAGGTGTAATTACTTCAACCGATGATGAAAAAAATAGAGCTACGGTTGTTGATTTAGTTAAAACCAGAGAAAAAATTTTCCCGGTTGGAAGATTAGATTATAATACAACCGGACTTTTAATTCTAACAAACGACGGTGATTTTTCCAATTTCATTACACACCCAAAAAATGGAATTGAAAGAGAATATGAAGTTAAACTTGATAAACCTTTAACTAAAGAGCACAGAGAAGACTTGCTAAAAGGAATTTTTATTGATTACAGAAAAAGTAAATTTGTGAAAATTTCTTTTCCAAAAGATAATAATTTTTCGATTGTCAGAGTTGTAACGGTTGAAGGGAGAAATCATTTTGTAAAAAAAATGTTTGATCATTTTGAATATAATGTAAAAGATTTAACCAGAATTAGATTCGGAAAACTTACATTGAAAAATCTGCAAAGAGGCGAAAGCCGAATTCTGACTGAAAAAGAAATAAATTTTTTAATTAGTAAATAAATATTGAGATATTTTATTCGGAGGAATAATTTGGAAAATCAGTCTTTAGATAAAGATGTAAACACGTTGATTGCAAGAAGATTTGAAGAACTTGCAGAAATAAAAAATAAAAATGTTCGCCCATATGAATATTCGTTTGACGTTGATACATATTCGGTTCAAATAAAAAATAATTTTGAAAATTTTGAAAATAAAACAGTTAAAATTGCCGGAAGACTTATGGCAATTAGAAAAATGGGAAAAGCTTCATTTGCACAAATTCAAGATAAAGATGGAAGAATACAAATTTATTTGAAGAAAGAAGAAATCGGTGATCAATATGATATTTTTAAATTGTTAGATATTGGTGATTTAGTTGGTGTTGAAGGATTTGTGTTTAAAACTAAAACTGAAGAAATTTCAGTTCATACAAAATCTTTAACTTTGCTTGCAAAATCAATTCGACCAATTCCAATTGCAAAAGAAGTTATTGATGAAGAAGGTAACAAGAAAATATTTGATCAATTTGCTGATAAAGAATTGCGTTATCGTCAACGCTATGTTGATTTGGTAGTTAATCCGCATATTAAAGATGTATTTGTAAAACGATCAAAAATTATCAGCTCAATGAGAAATTATTTGGATAAAAATGATTTTCTTGAAGTTGAAACTCCGATTTTACAATCGCTTTATGGAGGCGCTTCTGCAAAACCTTTTATTACGCATCATAATGCCCTTGATATAAAATTGTATATGAGAATTGCTGATGAGCTTTATCTAAAAAGATTAATTGTCGGTGGATTTGATAGAGTTTATGAAATCTCTAAAGATTTTAGAAATGAAGGAATGGATAAAACTCACAATCCGGAATTCACAATGATGGAACTTTATGTTGCATACAAAGATTATGAATGGATGATGAAATTTGTCGAAGAAATGGTTTACCACATTGCCAACGAAGTTTTGGGAACATCAAAATTAAATATTGAGGGAAATGAAGTTGACTTCAAACCGCCGTGGAAAAGAATTTCAATGGTTGATGAAATTAAAAAAGAAACAAACATTGATGTGCTCACAATTTCCAAAGATGATTTAGTAAAAGAAGTTAAGATACGTGGAATTAAATTATCAGGCGGCGAAAGCAAAGGAAAATTAATTGATGAATTATTTTCAGCAGTTGTTGAACCAAAATTAATTGAACCAACTTTTGTTATGGATTATCCGGTTGAACTTTCTCCATTAGCAAAAAAACATAGAACACGCGAAGGACTTGTTGAAAGATTTGAAGGTTATATTTTAGGTCGCGAAATTTGCAATGCATTTAGTGAATTGAATGATCCGATTGATCAAAAAGAAAGATTTGAAGAACAAGTAAGATTTATGGAAGAAGGGGACGAAGAAGCACATCAAATAGATGAAGACTATGTTAGAGCTTTAGAATACGGCATGCCGCCAACTGCCGGACTCGGAGTTGGAATTGATAGATTGACAATGTTATTAACAAATCAACCATCGATTAGAGACGTAATTTTATTCCCTCAAATGCGTCCGGAAAAATAATTTTATTAAAAAATGATTGAGTTTAGGAGTAAGATTAAGATAAAAAATTCAAAGAATTTTAAAATTGCTAAATTGCAAATTTTTGTTAAATCAAATTTCTTGTTCTTAGTTTTTTTCTTAATCTTATTCAATCTAACAAAAGCTCAAAATAGTTCAGATTCAATTCAAGTTAAAATTCCAATTTGTTTGATGAATCAAAATTTTTCCGAAAAAATTAATCCATTTAAAACAGAAATTAATTACCCAATGTTAGCTGGAGTTGGACTAAGTTATTCATTTATCATTTATCAAATTAATAATTACTATCAAAATACTTGGTGGAAAAAAGATTCAAATTATGTTTACAATAATAAATTTAATATTGTTAGTGATAATACTTATGCGAGAAATATTGATAAAATTGGACATGCTTTTGGAACTGCAGTTATATCACATTTTTTTGCTGCGGGATTTGAAGCTGCAAATATTGATGAAGAAACATGTGTTTGGCTTGGGGCGCTTGGCGGATTAGGAATGCAAACTTTTGTCGAAATCAATGATGGTTATTCACCTATTGATAAAATTACCGGAAAACCTAAATGGGGATTTAGTACCGGTGATGCAATTTCAAATTTTATTGGAGCAAGTTATTTTGTTTCAAGATATTATTTCCCAGAATTAAATAATTTCCAATTGCGTGTAAGTTATTTTCCTTCTAAAGAAATGTTAAATGGAGAAAAACCCGATAATAATATTTCTGACGATTACGAAGGTCAAAAAATGTGGTTAGCGTTACGAATGAAAAATTTATTACCTAAAAGAATATCAGAATATTGGCCATCATTTTTAATGTTGTCAGTCGGATATCATGTTAGTAATGTTGGAGAAATTTACGAAAAACCAATCAAAGAAAATTACTATTTAGCTTTGGATATTGATGCAGAAACAATTCCGCTGTATGGAAAGTTTTGGACATTTATAAAAAACACTTTAAATTATATTCATTTTCCTATGCCGGGAATTCAATTTTCCAAAGATGGAATTTCTTTCGCATTAATTATTTATTGAAATTATGAATTACAGTATAATTATTCCAACATTGAATGAAGAAAAATTATTGCCAAATTTGCTCCAAAAAATTTGTGATAAAAATCTTCAGAAAAAATATAATTATGAAATAATAATTTCAGATGGAGGAAGTACAGATTTAACTTTAGAAATTGCAAAAAGTTTTGATGCAATAATTGTTAAAAAAAAATTTGAAGAAAAACAAAATATTGCAATGGGAAGAAATCTTGGTGCAAGAATTTCAAAAGGGGAAATTTTAATATTTTTTAACGGAGATATTGCAATAGAAAATTTTGAAAAAATTTTAATGGAAGTTGAGAATAAATTTTCACAAAGTAAATACTTAGCAATGACTACCAAAGTTGAAGTTTTTCCTGAAGAGCAAAAATTTATTGATTTAATTTTCCAAACATTTTATAATTTTCATTTTCATGCTTTAAATGTAATTGGGATGGGAATGGGAAGAGGCGAGTGTCATATAATTAAAAGAGAAATTTTCGAAAAATTAAATGGTTACAATGAAAAACTTGCCGCCGGTGAAGATTTTGATTTATTTAAGAGAATTAGAAAACATGGCAAAATTTTTTTCGATCGAAATTTAATCATTTATGAATCACCAAGACGTTATAGAAAACTTGGACATTTTAGAATTTTCTTTACATGGCTAATAAATAGTGTTTATATTATTTTTACTAAAACTTCAAAATCTTCTGAATGGGAAGAAGTTAGATAATTCATGAAAAATATTTTTCTTTTTATATTTTATTTTTTACCATTTTTACTTTATCCGCAAGTTGGATATGTTCCGGTTGAAGATGAAATTTATCTTTATTTAGAAAGAATGAGTTCGTTGGAAATTATTGAAAATTTTAACTCATTTGAAATACCAAAAACACGTAAAGAAATTTCCAAATATTTAATTGAAGTTAAAAATAATTCAAATAAAATTGATGAAATTGATTTAGCAAAACTTGATGATTATTTTATCGAATTTGAATTGGAAATTTCCTGGGAACTAAATAACTCGGAAACTTTATTTCCAAATTTTGATTTCAATTATTTAAAATCTGAGAAAGAAAAATTTTTATATAAATATTCAGATTCAAATGAAACTTCTTTATTTGTTAATTTCGTTGGAATGCTTGATTTTCTTAATCGAAATGATGATAAAAATAATCTCTCAAGTTTGCTTTACAGATTTGGTGGAGAAATTAGAGGAACATTGTTTGATAAAATTGGATTTTCCGTTAATTCAACAAATGGTTCATATACTGGAAGTAAAGAATTAGCACAAAATTATTCTTCATTAAAATATAATTTCAAATTCAATCAAGAAACTGCTTCACAAATTGGAGATAATTATTTCGATGAAACCACTTCATTTGTTACAACAGATTATGATTTTGCAAAATTAAAATTTGGTAATGATAGAAAAAATATTGGCTACGGTTTCCATAAATCAATTTTAAGTAATAATGCTCCGCGAATGGAATATGTTGAACTAAATTTAAATTATAACATTTTTAATTTTTCTTTCCTTCATGCAAAACTTTTAGGACCTTTTTCTTATAAATTTGATTCAATACGCGGCGGACAAAATTTAGTTGATGATAAATATTTTGCTTATCATAGATTGGGTTTAAATTTGGGTAAGCATCTTCAATTTGGTGCTGGAGAAATGATAATTTATGCAAATAGAAATATTGATTTTTCTTATTTAAATCCATTTAACTTTTACAAAAGTTCGGAACATGCAAATCAAGATAGAGACAATTCATTTTTATTTTTTGATTTTCAAAATAATTCTGTAAAAGGATTGAAATTTTATTCAACAATTTTAATTGATGATATTGATTTCGGTAAGATTGGTAGCGGTTGGTATGGAAATCAAACATTAATGAATTTTGGTATTTACTCAAGTTCACTTTATAATACTATTCCAATGGAATTTGAAATTCAATACCTCAAAATTGATCCATATGTTTTTACTCATCGATTTATAGAAAACAATTTTACAAATTCTAATTTTAATTTAGGTACAGATATTCCGCCAAATTCATCTTCTGCAATAATAAATTTTTTCTATCGATTACATCATCGTGTAAATTTAAATTTGGAATTTAGATATTCCGTTCATGGCGCAAATATGATTGACGAAAATAGTAACATTACAAATTACGGCGGTGATATTTTATTGGGATATAGATTTAATGATTCCGAAAAAGTTTATTTGTTAAAAGGTGAAAAAGAAATTCTTCGTTCCATAAAACTTAATTCACAATTTGAGCCAATTAAAAATTGGATTTTTATGCTTAATATAAATTATAATAATAATTCATTAGCCAGATCACAACATTTTGAAAATTTCTTCACTACTTTCTCTTTATATACAAAAATTTAATGAGTCAATCGATTGAAAAATAAAACATTTACAATTTTGTTCTCCATTATAATTTTACTTTCCGGAATTTTAATCGGATTTTTTCTAAATAATTATTTGGTTAATGAGGAAGTTTTAGAAGGTTCTAAAAAATTTAATGAAGTTTTAGGATATGCTCAGAAATATTATTATCAAGATGTTGAAACAAAAGATTTAGTAGATGATGCAATTACGGGAATGCTTAATGATCTTGATCCGCATTCAGTTTACATTCCGCCAACTGATCAAATTCACATTGAAGAAGAATTTAGAGGGAATTTTGAAGGCATTGGAATTGAATTTCAAATAAATAATGATACAATAAATGTTGTTTCACCAATAACCGGCGGACCGAGCGAAAGTGTTGGAATTGAAGCTGGTGACAGAATTATTAAAATTGATGAAAAAAATTGCATCGGTTTTACAAACAAAGATGTTGTTAAAAATCTTCGCGGAAAAAAAGGTACAAAAGTTAAAATTACTGTTTTCAGACCTTTCATAAAAAAGAAATTAGATTTCGAAATTATACGAGATCAAATTCCAATTTATACTGTAGATGCAGCAATTATGATTTCTGATACAATCGGATATATTTCTCTATCCAAATTTGCTGAAACTTCTATTTTGGAAGTTAAACAATCCTTAGAAAATCTGACAAAATTTGGAATGAAAAAAATAATTTTTGATTTAAGAAATAATCCGGGTGGATATTTGGACCAAGCGTTCCAGATTGCTGATTTATTTATTGATCAAAATAAATTAATTGTTTTTACAAGAGGAAGAATTTCAAATTTTGATGATAATTTAAATGCAGAAAAATCATATCCTTATGAAAAAATTCCAATAGTAATTTTAATAAATCGCGGAAGTGCATCAGCAAGCGAAATTGTTTCCGGAGCTATTCAAGATTGGGATAGAGGAATTTTAGTCGGCGAAACATCATTCGGAAAAGGTTTGGTTCAAAGACCATTTATTTTAGAAGATAGCTCAGCAGTAAGAATTACAATTTCAAAATATTTTACTCCATCCGGAAGAGCAATTCAAAGAGAATATAAAAACAAAGAAGATTATTATGAAGAAGTTATGAATCGTGAAGAAAATGAAGGTGAAAATATTAATCACACTATTGAAACAGACTCTACTAAAGAAATATTTTTTACTTCGGGTGGAAGAAAAGTAATTGGTGGTGGCGGAATAACTCCGGATTTTATTGTTAAAAATGAGGAACTTTCAGATTATTCGATTAATCTTAGAAGTAAAAATATTTATTATAAATTTGCACGAAGATTTATTGACGCAAATTCCGAATTAAATAAAATTTACAAAAACAATTTTAAATTGTTCAAAACGCAATTTAATTTTACTGAAAATGATATGAAATCATTTATTAAATTTGCGGAAGAAAATGGTGTTCAATATTCCAACCAAGATTTTTTGAAAGATGAAAAATTTATTAGAGCAAGATTAAAAGCTCACATTGCAAAAAACTTTTGGAATAATAACGGTTGGTATTCCATACTTTTAGATGAAGACGAACAATTTATAAAAGCAAAAGAATTGTTAGAAAAAAATTATCAACTTCCAATTTCAAAGAAAAAATAACAATGAATTACGAAACAAATTTTGATGATAAATTATTTCCATATTTAGATCTTTTCCCAAAATTAGATGAAAATGTTTTTTTGGCAGAAGGTGTAAAAATTATCGGCGATGTTGCAATTGGTAAAAACTCAAGTGTTTGGTACAATTGTGTAATTCGCGGCGATGTGCATTACGTAAAAATCGGATACGATACTAACATTCAAGATTTAAGTATGCTTCACGTTACGAATAAAAGATTTCCATTAAATATTGGTAATAAAGTTACAATCGGTCATTGTGTAAAATTACACGGTTGCACAATTAATGATTTATCATTGATTGGAATTGGAGCAATAATTTTAGATGGAGCAATTGTTGAAGAAAACTCAATGGTTGCAGCTGGTTCTGTTGTAAAACCGAAGTTTGTTGTTCCATCTGGAAAATTAGTTGCCGGAGTTCCAGCAAAAATAATCCGTGATTTAACAGAAGAGGAAATTAAAGATTTGGCTGCATCGGCAGAACGTTATAAAAAATATACGCAAATCACAATTGATTCACTTAAAAACAGAGTGAAAATTTGATAAAAAATCTTACAGTTTATTCAATTCCCAAAATTAAAATTGATAAAAGAAATGTTCACAAACTTGTGTTATTGATCAAGAAAGAATATTCTTTTAACATTTCTTCACTTATAATAAATTTTATTTCAGAAAAAGAAATTATTCCAATCAACCAAAAATATTTAGATCATAATTTTTCCACTGATATAATTACCTTTAATTATTCTGGAGAAAATGATACTTTAGACGGTGAAATTTTTATTTCTTTTGATGATGCATGTTTTAACTCAAAAAAATTTGATGTTTCTATAGATATTGAACTGATTAGGTTAGTTATTCACGGAATTTTACATTTATTGGGATTTGATGATAAAGACAAAATTGCGAGAAAGAAAATGAAAATTGAAGAAAATAGATTAGTAAATAAATTTCAGAATGAAATTAAAAAAATTACGATAAATTATGACTGCTAAAATTGTTGAAGTTCTAGCTAAAATTTTAGAGGGACTTAAAAAAAATTATACTATAGAAGAAGTAACAAAAAAACTTAAAACAAATAAAGATTTTGATGAACAAACAGTAAGTGCCGCATTTAGTTTGGTTTTCGATAAATTTTTAACAAACCGTTTAGAGCTAAGAAAAGAAGGAAAATTAGCAAATAAAGGTTTCAGAATTTTAACAAACGAAGAAATAAATATTGTTGGAACTGAAAATACCAAATACATCCAGCATTTAGTAAATGTCGGGCTTTTAGATCCAATCGATGTAGAATTACTTATTGAACAAATGACAATGTTTCCGGAAGAGAAAATTTCCAAGGATGATATAAATTGGATTATTCTTTTCTCATTAGTAGATTTCGATTCAGAAATATTACCGGGAAGCAGAGTTTTGTTATACTCATCCGATACAATAAACTAAGGAATTTTAAATGGCTAAAAATCTTGTTTTGGTGGAATCTCCATCAAAAGCTAAGACTATTAATAAATATTTAGGTAAAAATTATATTGTTGAAGCTACAGTTGGTCATATTAAGAATTTACCGAAAACAAAGTTAGGAATTGATATTGAAGACGGTTTCAAAGTTCAGCTTTTAAATATTAGAGGTAAAGGCGATACCATAAAGAAAATTAGAAAACTTGCCGGAAAAGCTGAAAAAATATTTGTTGCAACTGACCCGGATCGTGAAGGGGAAGCTATTGCACAAGATATTGTAGAAGTTTTAGAAGGAAAAACAGAAGCTCATATCTATAGAGTTTTGTTTAATGAGATTACAAAAAATGCTGTAAAAAAATCAATGGAAAATCCATTAGAAATTAATGATGCATTGGTTCAATCTCAAAGAGCAAGACGTGTAATGGATAGAATTATTGGTTACAGTATAAGTCCGTTATTGTGGCGTTCAATATTAGAAGCTTCCGGAAATTCACTTTCTGCCGGAAGAGTTCAATCAGTTGCACTTAGACTAATTTGTGAGCGCGAAGAATTAATTGATAATTTTATTCCAACAGAATATTGGGTAATTTCTGCTGAATTTAAATCTGAAAACGGTGATATTTTAACTGTAAAACTTGCAGAAAGAGACGGCAAACAATTAAAAATTCAGCCAAAACCGGAAATGAGTGATTCTGATTGGGAAGAATTTTTAGTTAAAAATTTTGCAATCACAAGTATAGATGAAGCTGAAAAAATTCTTGAAGAAATTAAACATGCAAATTCATTTATAATTAGTGATATTTCAAAAAAGCAATCAAAAAGAAATCCTTCACCTCCATTTATTACAAGCACATTGCAAGCGGAAGCTTCTCGCAAATTGGGTTTTAGACCAAGAAAAACAATGACAATTGCTCAAAGTTTATATGAAGGAATTAAACTTGATAAAGGTGAAATTACTGGTCTTATAACTTATATGAGAACAGATTCAACCAGATTAAGTGAAGATATTATTTCTTCTGCAAGAAATTTTATTAAAGAAAATTACGGGAATAATTATTTACCAAATCATCCAAAGTTATATGATAAGAACAACAAAAAAAATGTTCAAGATGCTCATGAAGCAATTCGACCAACTTCTTTGGATTATTCTCCTCAAGCTGTAAAAGAATTTTTAGAAAAAGATCAGTTTAAACTTTACCAACTTATTTGGCAAAGATTTGTTGCTTGCCAAATGGAATCTGCAGATGTTGAATCAACGAATGTTTCGGTAAAAGCAGATAAAAATATTTTAAAAGCATCCGGTTCCGTAGTAACTTTTGATGGATTTTTAAAAGTTTATCAAGAAGAAAAAGAAAACGGAAATGAAAATGGTGAAAGTTCACAAATTCCTGCTGGATTAAAAATTGATCAAAATTTATTTTTAAATTCTGCTGAAAAATCTCAACAATTTACAAAACCACTTCCACGTTATACAGAAAGCACTCTAATTAAAGAGCTTGAAAGTAACGGAATTGGACGACCAAGTACCTATGCTTCAATAATTGGAACAATTCAAGATAGATTTTATATCGATCAAAGTGAGAAAAAATTAGTTCCAACAGAATTAGGCAAAAAAGTAAATTCTGTTTTAGTGAAAAATTTTCCAAAAATTTTAGATGTAAATTTTACTGCTAAAATGGAAGACGAACTGGATATGATTGCTTCGCAAACAAATAATTATATCCAAGTTTTAGAAGATTTTTATAATCCGTTTTCTAAACAATTGAATATTGTTAAACATAATTTAGAAAAAGTAATTTGTGAAAAATGCGGCTCAGAAATGGAAATTAAAATTGGCCGTTTTGGAAAATATTTTGCATGTACGTCATATCCAAATTGTACAAATATTAAATCAACTAATGAACTTAAAACAAAAAATAGTGAGCCGGAATTTACCGGTGAAGATTGTCCAAAATGTGGAAGTAAAACTGTTTTTAGAAGTGGAAGATTTGGGAAATTTATTGGATGTGAAAATTATCCAGAATGCGATTTTACTAAACAAATTACATTGGGAATTAAGTGTCCGGTTTGCAGTGATGGTGAAGTTGTAACACGAAGAGCAAAAAGCGGAAGATATTTTTACGGATGTAGTAATTATCCAAAATGCGATTATGTAAGCTGGAACAAACCAGTTCAAGAACAAGTAAAAAGCGAAACTGAACAATCAGAATAAAAAAATTTAATGATATCAAATACTCTTAACGAAAGTATAAATGAATTTATTTCAAATCTTTCTGCAATTAAAAGAGTTTCCAATAATACAATTATTTCTTACCAAAATGATTTAAAGCAGTTTATCGATTTTCTGGAAGAAAAGAAAATTGAAGAATTAAAATTTATTTCTGAAAAAATTATTAGATCATTTATTCTGAATCTAAATGAACAAAATTTCGGCAGAACTTCAATTTCAAGAAAATTATCTGTATTGAGAGGATTTTTTAATTTTCTCATTCAGATTGAAAAATTGAAATCAAATCCACTTGAAAATATTCACAATCCAAAACTCCAAAGAAAACTTCCGGAGATAATTACTCTTGACTCTTATTTAAAAATTCTTAAATTTCTGGATGAGGAACAAAAAGATAATAGAAACAATAAACTTATTTTTGAATTATTATACGGTTGTGCACTTAGAGTTTCAGAACTCTGTAATCTAAATTTTGGAGATATTGATCTGAACCGTAAAAGTATAAAAGTTTTGGGTAAAGGAAGCAAAACGAGATTAGTTCCACTAGGTGAAAAATCTCAAATTATTATGGAAGATTATCTTTCATCTAGACCGCAAATAAAGAATTCTGATCCTTTAATTCTTACCGATTCTAATAAACGAATTTATCCAAAATATGTTGATAGATTAGTAAAAACATATTTTTCCAAAGTTTCTGATATTGCAAAAAAAAGTTCACATATTCTTAGACATTCTGCCGCAACACACATGTTAGATAATGGTGCGGATTTACTTGGAGTTAAAGAATTATTGGGACACGAAAATCTTTCAACAACACAAATTTATACACATGTTAGTGTTGAAAGACTAAAGCAAGCATATAAAAACGCTCATCCAAAATCATAAGGAGTTTTTATGAATGTTAAAATAACATCAAGAAAATTTAAGGCGAAAGATTCATTGAAAGAAGAGATTACAAACGAATTGAAATCTCTTGAAAAATACAATGATGATATTTTGGACGCAAATGTAATCTTAAGTTATACACACAATAAAGATAGTATAAAAACTGTGGAAATTAATATAAATATTCCAGGAAAAACTTTATCAGCAACAGAAACAAGTGATGAATACGGAAAAGCTTTAACTTTGGTAATTCAAAAATTAATTAAACAACTTAAAACACTTAAATCTAAAAGAATTTCTAAAGCAAGATAGTGAACATAAACAATAAAAATATATTTAGAAAAGAAAGTATAACGGTCGATTTTTTCTACCAAAAAACCAAAGAGCGTTTTGATATTGAGTTGCTCAATAAAGATGTAGATTTAAACCGACCGATAATCGAACAAAATTTACACAGACCCGGTTTAGCACTTGCCGGGTTTGTAGATTTATTTTCCTACAAGCGAGTTCAAATTGTCGGTAATACCGAAGTTCATTACATGAAAAAATTAACTTTGGAAAAACGAAAAAATGCTTTGGAAAAACTATTTGGCTTTAATATTCCGTGTATAATTTTTACAAATTACAATAAACCGGAAAAAGAATTTTTAGAATTAGCAAATCAATTTAAAATTCCAATATTTCTTTCAAGCTTAACAACTACAAAACTTTCTTATTTAGTAAGTGATTTTCTTGATGATCAATTTGCACCGAGACTTTCTGTTCATGGTTCTTTTATTGATGTTTACGGAATTGGAATGTTGATTGTAGGAAAATCCGGAATTGGAAAAAGTGAAGTTGCTCTCGATCTTATTGAAAGGGGACATAGATTAGTTGCAGATGATGTTGTGATTTTAACTAAAAAAGGTGAAGGAATTATTATGGGCTCCGGAACCGAATTAGTGAAACATTTTATGGAAATTAGAGGAATTGGAATTCTTGATGTTAGAAGTATGTTTGGAATTAGAGCAATACGTTTTCAAAAAAGATTGGAAGTTATAATTGAGCTAGAAGTTTGGGATGATAAAAGTGAATATACGAGAACCGGATTAGACGCAAGAACTTCAAGCATAATGGATGTTGATATTCAAACTGTTAAAATTCCAATTGTTCCAGGTAAAAATATAACAGTTATTTGTGAAGTTATAGCATTAAATTATGTACTAAAGCATTATGGATATGATGCCGCCGAAGTATTAAATCAAAGATTAAGAACCAAAATTAAATCGAAAAATGCGGATACAAACAGATCTGTTGATTATTTTGAGCACGATTTTGAGTAATTTTTTTCTTTATTTAATTAGGTAAAATTGCTTGCTTAAAATAATGTCTTTTTGTATTTTCAAAACCAAATTAGTCAAATTAAGGTATGAAGAAAAGTCTTTATTATTACTCAGATAAAAAACTCCAATTCATCGAAATAAAGAATTTTTACTCAAAATTTCTTTCGTTAGTTGCTCTATTTGGGTTACTGTCTTCATTAATAATTTTTGGTGGATATCTTTTTATTTCTAGTTTTATAAATTCCACTTTTGATATAGAATCATTAAGTACTGAGAATAAAATTTTAAAATCAAAATACAAAGAAGTTGCAAATCATTTAATTGCACTTAATGAAACAATAGATAAGTTGAGAGAAAAAGATGATGCTCTTAGAATTTCAGTAAATTTAAAACCTTTACAAAATGATGAAAAGTATTTTGGTATTGGCGGTTCTGAATTTAAAGAAATTCTTCCAACAAGTATTTCTGATGTAAGCAATCTTTTAGAAAATTTGGATAATTCAATTAATACATTAAAGACAAAAATTACAGTTGCTGAAGAAAATTATAACGAAATAGAAAATTCCTTAAAAAATAATATTAAACTTTTTCAATCAATTCCGGCAATTTTACCAGCAGATGGAAATATTGGAGATAGATTTGGAATGCGTTTTCATCCTATTTTAAAAATTAGCAGAATGCATACCGGTCTTGATGTGGTTGTTGATACCGGAACGGAAATATTTGCGCCGGGCGATGGAAAAGTAATTGAAGCTGGAGTTCATTACGGCTATGGGAATACAATACAAGTTGATCATGGATTCGGTTATGTTACACTTTATGCTCATTTATCCAAAATTAAAGTTTCAAAAGGACAAAAAGTTAAAAGAGGTGATTTAATTGGATTATCCGGAAGTTCCGGTGAACTTTCTACCGGACCACATTTGCATTATGAAGTTTTACATGACGGAGTTCATTTAAATCCGGAAAATTTTATATTTAGTGATATTAAAGTATTTGATATAAATAATGAAAAAGTTCAAAGTAGGGGAGTGATACAATAATGATTTGGACTATAGAATTAGCATCCTATTTAGTTGATGCACCTTGGCCGGCTACAAAAGAAGAATTAATCGAATATGCCGATAGAATTGGAAGTCCGGTTGAAGTTATAGAAAATCTGAATGAATTAGATGATGACGAAGAAATATATGAAAGCATCGAGGATATTTGGCCGGATTATCCAAGCGATGAAGATTTCTTTTATTTTGATGATGAGAACGAATTCAATTAGTGAATTCCAAGAATAATAATGCATGAATTATTGCTTGATGTTAAGGGTCAAACTTCTGCATTAAATATTTTATTCAATATCTATTCTTCAAAAAGAATTCCCAATGCAATTTTACTAACTGGAATAGAAGGTGTAGGTAAATTCTTCTCCGCTATTCAGTTTTTAAAATTGCTAAATGGAAATTCCAATTCAATTAATAACAAAATTTCAATTCTATCAGAACCGTTTGTAAAACTGATTTTTCCATTGCCAAGAGGTAAATCAGAATCAAATTTTGATATGCCGCTTGATAAATTAACCCAAGATGAAATTGAAACAATTAACGAACAACTGAAAGAAAAATCATTAAATCCATATCATCAAATCTCACTTAAAAATGCGAATAATATTAAGATCAATAGTATTCGTGAAATAAATAAAGTCCTTTCTCTTAATTATGATGAAATACAGTTTAGAGGAATAATTTTACTTGATGCTCATAAAATGAGTATTGAAGCACAAAATGCTTTTTTGAAAAATTTAGAAGAACCTCCAAACGGTGTAATATTTATTTTAATATCGAGCCAACCAGATAAACTTTTAACAACAATAAAATCAAGATGTTGGACAATAAATTTCTCACCTTTACCAGAAACTGAAATAAAAAAAATATTAAAATATCGATATAAATATTCCGAAGAAAACATATCTGAAGTTTTACCTTTCGTAAACGGCTCAGTAACAAATGCAGTTTTTTTGTTAGAAAATAATTTTGAAAAATATATTCAAAAAGCTATTACAATTTTAAGATATTCTTTAGCTGGTAAATTGTTTACGGCAACAAAAGAATTTTCTAATCTTCTTGATAATAATACCGTAAATAATCTAAGTACAATAATTGATTTAATAATTACGTGGTTCAATGATACTTTAAGATCAAAATATGAAATAAATAATATTAAGTTTTGTAACTATAAAGATACATTAGAAAAATTCAATAATAGATTTCGCAAATCTGATATTAATGAAATTATTGCAAAATTGGTTTTATTAAGAGATGCTGCGGATCGGAATGTTAACTTGAATCTTATAATGATGAATGTTATATTTGAGTTAGCGTCTATTGGAATGAAAGCAAAATGATTGATAAATCCCAACCGAATTCACACAACCATCACAGTCTATCAAACACTCTTATTGACGATAATTATTACAATTTAGTTCATGATAAAATTACTAAAGAATTAATTTGCTGTAATTCTGAAATTCTTGAAATTCAACCCAATGAAAAAATTATTGAAGAAATAAATAGTAACGGTAATTCAAAAATATTAATTGCAAAAAGTAAGGGTCTTTTAGGTATTCACTTTTGTGAAAACAGTGGAAATTTACCCATTAAATTATTTGATGATGTAATTTTAAAAGTAGATGATGAATTTGAATTTGCTACAATTATAGAAACCGGTAAAATTGTAGATTTCAAACTTTCCAAGATTGAAACTAGTGAAATGAAATTGCCAGTAATTGACAGAGTTGTAAATGAAAAAGATATTGAAAGAAATATAAGTAATGTTATTAATTGCTCAGAAGCAAGAAAAATTTTCTTAAAGTATGTTCATGAACTTTCTTTGGATATGAAATTAGTTGATATACATTTTCAATTTGATAGAAAAAAATTATTCTTTTTTTATACTTCAGATGGAAGAGTTGATTTCCGCGAATTGGCTAAAAAATTGGCTGCTACATTTAAAACCCGAATTGAATTAAGACAAATGGGTGTTAGAGATGAAGCTAAAAGAATCGGGGGATTAGCAACTTGCGGAAGGGAATTTTGCTGTACAACATTTATCACAAACTTTAAGAGAATTACTACAGACATTGCCGAAGAGAATAATGTGGCAAACAGCATTTCAAAATATACAGGTCCTTGTGGAAAATTAAAATGTTGCCTTTCTTTTGAATTGGAATAATTTAATTTATCGGGAGCACATAAGTTAAACAATATAATACTTCTTATCAGATTTAATTTAATGTGAAAGCTAATATGGAAATTAAAAAAATTGTAGTTATTGGTGCAGGAACAATGGGAAACGGTATTGCGCATGTTTTTGCACAGAATAATTTTAAGGTTGATTTTGTAGATATTTCTGAAGAATTAGTGAATAAAGGAATTTCAATAATTAAGAAGAATCTTGATCGCCAATTACAAAAAGGAATAATTTCGGAGTCTAATCTAAATGAAACAATTCTAAATATAAATCCAATAGTGGGAATTGAAAATATTTCAAGTAATGTTGATTTAGTTATTGAAGCAATAATTGAAAACAAATTAGCTAAAATCAATTTATATAATAAATTATTAGATATAATTAAACCAAATTGTATCATTTCTACAAATACTTCATCAATTTCCATTACTGAATTGAGTGCAAATATAAATGCTGATAAATTTATTGGAATGCATTTTATGAATCCCGTTCCAGTTATGAAATTAGTTGAAATTATAAGAGGATTTTCAACCAGCGATGAAACATTTTCAGCAATAAATGATTTAGTGATAAAAATTGGGAAAATTCCAGTAGAAGTAAACGATTATCCCGGATTTATTTCCAATAGAATTTTAATGCCAATGATTAATGAGGCAATTTTTGCACTTTATGAAAATGTTTCTAAAAAAGAAGATATTGATACGGTAATGAAATTAGGTATGGCTCATCCAATGGGACCGCTTGAATTAGCAGATTTTATTGGTTTAGATGTATGTCTTTCTATTATGAATGTTTTATATGAAGGATTTAATGATTCAAAATATCGTCCATGTCCATTATTAAAAAACATGGTTGCTGCAAAAAAATTAGGACGAAAGTCTGGTGAAGGTTTTTATAAATATTGACATTAATCTAAGTAAAAAAAATAACATTTATTTGTCATATAATGTATATTATGTAAACTAATAAATTCCCTATTTAATCAGATCTTGATATTTAATTATCAAATACAAAATAATTATTAACAGCAGAACAAATATTATTGGCGATCTTTTTCTTGTTGAATTATTAAAATTATTTCTAAACCCAAGTTTTCTTTTTCTTTTTTCTGATTTATCGGTTTCTGGTTTATAATATCTTGGCTGATAATCAAATTTTCTATTTTTGGGTTTCTTTAAAATCATTTTTATACCATTTCTATTATTTGTAATTTTTCTTCAAGAATAGAAATTTCCGCAGATTTCAAATTATCGCTTATTATTTCACCATCACAATGAAAATAATACGGTTTTTGCAAAATTAAATTTACTTTTTTTGTTTGCATTAATCTTGCTTCTGGAATTTCATTTACCTTATTAACTAGAGCTTTTGGCAATGCAACTAATAATCTTTTTCGAGAAATTTGTTCAAAAAAACTAACATCAAGTAAACCGTCATCAATTTTTGCATTCGGAGTTAAATAAAAACCACCTCCATGTGAAATTCCGTTTCCGAAAGTAATCATTAATTTATTTTCAACAATCTTTAAATTATTGATTTCAACATTTACATTTATCATTTTATAATTAAACAATGCTTTAACAACACTAATTAAATATGCTAAAATTCCGGATAAAACTTTATTGTTTTGAGTTAATGCACCAACATAGGCGTCAAATCCTATTCCGGCTCCGTTTATGAATTTATGATATTGATTATTTTGATTAACCGTATCATATTTTACTTCATATAAATCAATTTTTCGTGTTTTATTAGTTTCAATACCGCAAATAACTTTTAGATTTGAAATTAGATCTTTTGATAATTTTATATTTTTTGAAAAATCATTTCCACTTCCAATCGGGAGCACGCCAAGTTTAACTTTTGCAATTAGTTCATTTTTTATTCCGTTTACAACTTCATTTAAAGTTCCGTCTCCACCAACAGAAACAACAACTTCAAAATTCTGTAAATTCTCAAGTGAAAATTCAGTTGCAAATTTTGGATATTGAGTAATTATTAGTTTGTAATTTATACCTTCATTTTGTAAAAATTGTTCAATAATCGGAATAGATTTTTTTCCTCTTCCCTTTCCAGAAACCGGATTTACAATAAAGAGATATTTCATAATTTTAATTTATCATAGGAATTGATTTGATGAAATTAGTTTAAATGATTTGAATAAATAATCGCAAAACATGTAACGTAATTTTCTGAGTGACTCATGGAAATTTTTAACAATTTATCACTTCCAAGAAATTGTTGAAGTTTTCCGTGTAATTTAACATTTGGCATTCCGGAACTTTCATTAAATATTTCAATATCTTTCCATCTAAAACCCTTACTCCAACCAGTTGCCAAGGCTTTTGCAATTGCTTCTTTTGCTGCAAATCGTGCAGCCAAATGCTGAAATTTATTCTTCTTTTTTAAACAATATTCCAATTCTGTTTGAGTATAAATTTTATTAAGAAAAAGTTCGTCAAATTTTTCCACACTTTTTTTTACTCTCTCAATTTCAATTATGTCAATCCCAATTCCGAATATCATTTTAACTCGTTAAAAAAGATCAACATCGGCCTTAACTTCCAATCCGCCATTATCAAGTTGATTGTTTAATGTGTTTGTTAATTTTTTCAACTGTTCAAGAGATTCTTTCAAATTATTAAATAAATTTTCATCATATAAAATTTTTCCGATATTATTCTTACCGGATACAGTTTCATCTGCAATTTTATTAATATTTTGAACCAAAGAATCTGCATTTTGCAAAGATTTATTTGATTGTTTTAATAATTCATTAACTAAAGTTTTATTTTCAGAAATAAAATCATTAGTCTGATTTGTTAAATTTTTTGTATTATCGATAATTTGTGAAATATCACTTTTGTTAATAATAATCAATTCATTCAAATTTTTTGTAACTGATTGCAAATTAGAAATTGAATTATGCAGATTGAATTTAAACTCATCATTAGAAAAGTTAGAATTGATAAAATGCAAAGACGTTTTTAAATCTTTTATTACAGAAATCAAATCGTCTTCAACAGAGTTTAAAGTAGCCATAACTGTTGAAATATCTCCGGAAAATTTGCCATAATATGTCTTATCAAAATTTATTTTATTTTGAGAAGTTCCGTTTAATATTTCAATTTTTTTTCCGCCCATTAAATCCAGCATCATAATTGAAAATGTTGCATCTTCATTTAAATTTGGACTTTCTGTAAAATGAATTTTAACTAAGGCTGAATTCTCTTCAGAGTTTATTGATTCAACATAACCTTTTTTAACACCGTTCACACTTACTAAATCTCCAACTTCCAAGCCAGCAACTGTATTAAATTTAACATTCAACAACAAATTCTCTGAAGATAAATTAAAATTTCTTGCCCAGCCAAATATTAATGCTAAAAGAATGAGTGCAATAAATATAGTTATGCCAACTTTTAGTTCAATTTTTTTTTCTTCATTCATTTGTTTTTAGGGATTGTTTAATAAATGCAAATTCTAATGAATCTATTTTTGAATCTTTAATAATAAGTTCAATATTTTGTGATAGTTCTTCAAGTTTGTTAATTTTTTTTTCAACATTTTTATTTTCAAAACCTGTAAAGAATTTTTTCATTTCAAACTTTAATGAATCTACATACTCTTTATTTTGTAAATTATCTAAATCAGAATTTAACTTTGATTCTGCAAATTCTAAAACTTTATCTTTACCAATATTTATTAAGTCTTCGCCATGAAATTTAATTAAATAAAAAATTGTAGCAACAATTACTGTTAATGTAATAATTACCGTTAAAAAACATCCTTTTTTCATTGTGATAATTTTTCAACTTCTACTTTACTAATTCTGTTATTTTCTAATGCAATTACTTTAAATGAATATCCGTATTTTTCAAACTTATAACCAATATCCGGAATTGTTCCAGCATGATTAAAAATAAATCCACCCAAAGTTTCAAAATCTTCATTGGGAACTTCAATATCGATTTTCAATTTTTCTTCTAATTCATCAATATACACTTTTCCAAACATAATAAATTTATTTTCACTAATCTGCATAATTTCATCTTCTTCAGTATCGTATTCATCGCGGATTTCTCCGACAATTTCTTCCAAAATATCTTCTAAAGTTATCAATCCGGCTGTTCCACCGTATTCATCAACAACAATACTAATGTGCATGTTTTTCTCTTGAAATTCTTTCATCAATGCACTAAGTAATTTTGTTTCCGGAACAAAAAGACATTCTCTTGTAACTTTTTTAATGTTGAATAAACTTTCATTATTAAGATATGGAAGTAAATCTTTTGCATGAATTACGCCGATAATTGAATCTAAATCATTTGAATATACCGGTATTCTACTATGACCGGAAGTTTTAATTATTTCAATTAATTCGCTAAACGGAATATTTTCCGGAACAGAAATTATATCAACTCGCGGAGTCATCACTTCTCTTGCAAGTAAAGTTTTGAATGAAACTAATCCGTGAATTAATTCATGTTCTTCCTCTTCCAAAGTACCTTTTTCAATTCCGATATCTGCTAAATCAGCAATATCAGAAGTTGACAAAGCAGTTCTCGATTTATCATATTTTACATTAGATGTTAAAACTTTCATCAATAAAGAAAGTAATTTTGAAATTGGACTTATAATAATGCTTAAAAAATGTAATGGAATTGCAATAAGTTTTGAAGCTTTAACCGGATATTTATTTGCCCACACTTTTGGAGTAATTTCGGAAAATAAAATAACAATTATTGTTAGAATTATAATTTGAATTAGCAAAACTATATCAACCGGATAGTTATATATTTTTGCAATATCTAACGAAATAGAAACAGCAATAATTGATAAGGCTACATTGCTGATTGTGTTTCCAATAAGAATAGTAATTAATAATTTTTTTGGAAAAGCAATTAATTTTGTAATGTATTTCCCTAAGTGCTTAGAACGTTTATTAATTTCATCTAATTTTTTATCATCTAATGAAAATAATGCAACCTCAGAACCGGAAAATAATGCGGAAAATAATAGAAGAACAATAAGTAAAATTGTTCGATAAAACCAATCAACGTCCAAAAAATATTCTTAACCTATGTTATTTTACATAAAAACTAAAATGGGAGATCATCGTCTTCCGCAGTAGAATTATTTGTAGATTCTACTTGAACAAAATTGGCTGAATCACGTGAGCTATAATTTTGTGATCCGCCTTCCGAACTATCTAGAGGAATAATGCTAAGTTTATCAGCAATAATTTCTGTAATATAAACTTTTTGACCTTCTTTATTTTCATAATCTCGTTTACTTATTCTTCCTTCAATATAAAATTTTCTGCCTTTTTTTAAATTAGCTTTTAAGAAATCAGTAACACCAAATAATACTATATTATGCCAAGTTGTTTCATTAACCCAATTTCCATCTTTTCCTTTGAAACTATGTGAAGTGGCTATAGAAAAAGTTGTAACTTCAGTATTATTAGTTGTAAAACGATGTTCAGCATCTTGTCCCAAATTGCCAATCAACATTACTTTATTTAATGAAAATGCCATTGAAATTTCTCCAATAAATTATAAATATTATTCAGATACAATAAATGCATCTTTAAACATATTTTGATTCCATAAACCTTCTCTAACCATTTGCGCTTCTGGTTTAGTTTGGTAAGCAGAACTTCTAACCGTATAAAGTGAATTGGTACTATTAAAAACTATTGATAAGCTAAAAGGGACTTTTGATTTATTCTCATTTAAAAATTGTTCTGCTCTATCTTTTGTAGAAAATGCACCGAGCTGTAAGAAAAATCCATGTTGATTTGATTTAAAGTATTCATCTTTTTCGCTGTCATCATCATCAAAAGTAGTTTCAACTTCCTTTTTAACTTCATCAACTTTATTAGTTTTATTTTTTGAGTCATCAACTTCATCAAAAACGTAAACTTCTTCAGCATCAGCTTTTGCTTGTTTTTCTTCTTCTTCAGATGATTGAAAAATTGAACATGCTGAGAGAGATAAAATAAGAAACAGAATTAATAATATATTTTTCATTTTTTACACTTTGATTTGTTGGTAATACTCAAAAATAATCAGCTTAAACTAAAATATCAATTAATAAAATATTCTCTCAAAAGTACCTTTTTCAAATTTAGGAAGATTATTTTTATCATATTTAATTTTTTTCGCTAATTCCAAACTTCCCGGAACTTCCGATACATTTATTTTATCAATTTTAGCATTAAATGATTCATTAATTTTCTCAATAAATAAATTTGCAATTATTGCATAACCTTGACTTGTTGGATGAACTCCATCCAGACTAAAAATTCCACCTGAAATATAATCAGTTGTAAATTCAACTCCATTTGATAAATAGCCGTTTTCAGCTACTTCATTAAAAAAGTTATTAACATCAACTAAATGAAAACCATATTTTTGAGCTATGGTTGTGATTGATGAATTAAAACTACTTACTACATTTTTTACGATAATTTGCTCAGATGGATCTAAAACAAAATTATTTGGAAATGGATTTTCCGGAGCTAATCCAAACGGATAAGCAGTATTTACTCCTTCCGGAACGGAAATTGAATTTGATGAATAATATAAACCTTTTGTATCACCAATAAATTCAGCAGCTGCTGAACCTCTTAAAGTTATCATTGTTTTGTTTGTTGCTAAATCAGAAACCGAAGCTATTCCAATTGGAATCTCAGTAGAAGAGGATGAATAAACTAATCCTTGAATTTGCGGATTTTGTGATTGTGCAGTTTGTATATTTCTTCCGATAATTGGCGCTGCAGTTGTAAAAAATGGAATTGCACTAACATTAGGAATATTTGCAAGAACAACTGGAATATTTGCTTGTGCCAAACTTCCACAAAGCTGATCATATAAAAATGTAAAAGTTTCTGTTGGAGTATGAGGTAAAGTTCCTCCGCTTGTTGCATAACCTAAAATATCATTATTGCCAATCCATAAACTTACTAATGTTGGTTGAGCAGCTATTGCCATTTCAATTGGAGTTTTATCTTGATTTCTTAAAACAATGTCAAAGAAAACATTACTTTTGTCAAGTGCAGTTGCTGTACTTTTTGCAGTTAAAATATCCGGTAAAAGTGCTCCGGGAATCCCTAAATTATTATAAATTCCATTGTAATTCAGATTTGTTGGAGTTCCGGCATTTAATGATGCAGTTGAAGTTACAAGAGGATTTAAAGTTTTAATTTCAATTCTTCCGCCAATTCCGGGATCACTAATTGTCGGTTGAATAAATTCAACTCCAACTTGATCTGCAATTTGCTTTCCGAATGAAAATTCTTGTGCAGATTCATAAAGTGAACTTGATTGAAATCCTGCAGTTAAACTATTTCCTATAGTAACAAATTTTGTAAAGTTAGCTGTTCCAGTATCCGGTGTTGAAGGTTCTGTCAGTTCACTTCTGTCTTCGCAAGATAAAATAAAAAATCCAATAAAAATTATTATAAAAAATTTCTTCATAAGTTCTCCAAACATTAAAATTTATAAGCCAATGTAACTGAAAATAAATGTGCAATTGAATTATACATCCCGTTCATTGGTGAAATACTATTTTCAATACCGCTATAATTTTCTGCAGAATTTGTAATTTCTCTTTCATCAAATCTTAAAAACATATATGCAGCTTCCAATGCTATATTTTCATTAAGATTTAAAGTTCCACCAAAATTAAATCCCAATCTATCGGAATCCGGTAAAGTTGGGTCTAATCTTTCATCAGAAACCGGATTTCGATCATATAGAAACCCACCGCGAACAGCTAAAGATTTACTGTAATTATATTCTGCTCCGATTCTAGCAATAAAACCATTATCATATAATCTATCTGAAGTTGAAACAAGTAGTTCACCGGTTTCAGAATCAATAAATTCTTCAAACTGAACTTCAAGTTTATCATAACTATCCCAGCCAACATATTGATAATCTGCGGTTAATGTAAAATTATTCAAAGGTCTAATTGCAACCCCAAGAGTAATATTTTGCGGAGTTGTTAATGGTGCAGTAATTTTTCCATTTGGAAGCAAACCTTCAAATTGTGAAGAATATTCTGAAGGAATTGCATCACCTTCAAAATCAAATTTTACTTGACTTCTAAATGACAACCCAAGTGAAATTGCTTTTATTGGATGAACAAAAATTCCTGCTGTAAATCCTGCTCCATAACCTGTACCTTCTAAATTCAAAGATGGTTCACTGTTAAAAGGTGTTAAATTAATTTTTCTATTTATCAATACATCTCCGTAAGCAAAAACGTATCCAAAACCAACAGAAACTTCTTCCATAATTTTGTATGAAGCAACTGCGTTGAAAAAGAATGTTCTAATTTCGGTTTGAACCGTCATAAATCTGCCAACCCAATTTTCATCCCATTTTGTACCAAGTCCGTAATTATTGCCAACTCCAACACCAAGAAAAAATTTATCAAAAACTTGATGTGTAGCATATAAGTGAATTGGATTAAAAACTTGAGATTCCATTTTCGTTTCCGAAATTGATGGATAGGGACCTCTAAAAGTTGAACTTGGAAGAATTAATGTTGCTCCGCCAATAAAATGTGTGCCGTATAGTTGAGTAATACCTGCAGGATTAAAATAAATTGCTGATGGATCATTTGCTAATCCGGTAAACGCTCCGCCTAATCCCATTGCTCTTGAGCCTTGTTCGTTAATTTGAAATCCGCTGGAATAAAAATTTGAGAATGAAAGAATAATTAAATATAAAGTTGTAAGATATTTTTTCACCAAACCTCCTTTTAGAGTATAAAGCATTTTAAAGATAGCAATTAAAAATATCCAATTGCAACATTTATATTATTCTATAGTAAGTAAAAGTTGATTTTTTTCTACGGAATTTCCCGGTTTAATAAGAATATTTTTTATCTTTCCGGTTTTTGGTGAGTGAATTTCGTTTTCCATTTTCATGGCTTCAAGTAAAATTATTGGTTCTCCTTGATTTACATTTTCATATATATTTTTATAAACTTTTAATATCAAACCCGGCATTGGAGAAAATATTTCTTCGATTGAATTATTTGTTTCGGATTGCCTTAAATAATTTTCTGCCTTTTCTTCCAATAAAGTTTTTATTGATGTTTCAATGTAATGACCATCAATTAAAAATGTAATTTTATTATTATTTTTTTGTGTAACTGTAACGTGAAAAATTTTATTATCAATTTCTACTTTGTAGGTAAATTCAGAAAGTTTTGATATTTCACAATTGGATTTTTGTTCATTTATTTCAACTACAGAAAAATCTGAAGTTTTAATTAATATTTTTTGATTATCGATTGTTGAAATAAACTCATTCATAATTTTGATTTGACCAATTATTATTTGTTGAAATACAATTTTTTGATGGTTTTAAATTATTATTTCCAAACTTTAAGTATGCGCTAAGAATTGCTGAAATCTCTTTATATTTTTGATTTACATCTTTACGCCATTCATTCTTCTGCAATGTTAAAAAATGATTATCTAAAAAATTATTGTCAAATGTCGAATTCAAAAAAATCTCGTTTTCTAAAATCCAATTGAAAAAATTAATATTGGTTTTAACACCGGCAATTTGATATTCCCCAAGTGCTCTTTTCATCCTTTCTATTGCTTCATTACGATTTTTTCCCCAAGTAATTAATTTTGAAAGCATTGGATCGTAATAAATTGAAACATCTGAAAGAATATCAATTCCTCTATCAACTCTAACTCCGTTTCCGGATGGCAATCTATGATGCAATATTTTCCCAGTTGATGGAGCAAAATTGTTGTCAACATCTTCTGCATAAATTCTACACTCAATTGCATGTCCATTAAAATATATTTCATCTTGAGTAACAGATAATTTTTCTCCAGCAGCAATTTTAATTTGTTCTTTTACAACATCAATTCCGGTAATCATTTCGGTTACCGGATGCTCAACTTGCAATCTTGTATTCATTTCGAGAAAATAAAAATTCTCTTTTTGGTCGTATAAAAATTCAATTGTTCCTGCATTAAAATAATCAGCGGCTTGTGCTGCTTTTATTGCAATATCTGTAACTTTTTTTCGTAATTCATTTGTGAGCGAACCGGAAGGTGCTTCTTCTAAAACTTTTTGATGTCTTCGCTGAACAGAACATTCACGTTCAAATAAATGAACATAATTTCCGCATTCATCTGCTAAAATTTGCACTTCAATGTGTTTCGGATTTACAATAAATTTTTCAATATAAACCGAAGAATCTCCAAAAGCTTTCTGAGCTTCATTTTGTGCAAATTCTATTCCCTTTTGTAATTCAGCTAGTGAAGAAATTTTTCTCATGCCTTTCCCACCACCGCCAGCTGAAGCTTTTATCATTATCGGAAACCCAATTTCATTTGCAATATTTTCAGCTTCAGAAATATTTTTAATTGGATCAATAGTTCCCGGCACAATTGGAATTCCGTTTTCAATCATTAATTTTCTTGCGGCAGTTTTGTTTCCCATTAACTTAACAGAGTGAAAATTTGGACCAATAAATTTTATTCCTTTTTCAGTAACTTTTTTTATAAATTCAAAATTTTCCGAAAGAAATCCGTACCCTGGATGAATTGCATCAGCATTTATTTTAGTCGCAATTTCAATAACTTTATCAATATTTAAATAAGAATCCGAACTTGGCGATGCACCTATTCTGTAAGCTTCATCAGCAGATCTAACATGAAGAGAATTTTTATCAGCATCCGAATAAATTGTTGCAGACGTAATTCCCATTTCTCTGCAAGCATTAGTTATTCTCACCGCAATTTCACCGCGATTTGCAATTAATATTTTTTTGAAATATGACAAATTGATAGAATGGTTAAAATATTTATTTTAAGATAGGAAAAAAAAATGAGAAAAATTATTTATTTTAATTTTACAAAAGTTGTGCCTGCTCCGCCAAAATCTGCGTTAGCTAATTCAAATGATAAAACCATTTCATGGTTCTTTAATATTTGATGAACAGTTTCGCGCAAAACTCCTGTTCCTTTTCCGTGAATAATTTCAACATTTTTCAAATTGCTTAAAAAAGCATCATCAATAAATTTTATTAGCTCAAATTCAATTTCTTCGGGCTTTTTCCCTCTAATATCAAACCGCGAGCTTTCAACAGAATTTAGCATAAATGAATTTATCAATTCAGATTTTTCATCTTTATTTTTTTTGGTGTGAATTAAATTTTTGGATTTTACTTTTATTCTTAATTTTCCGGTATCAATAGTTATAATATTTTTTTCATTATCTATTTCAACAATTTCACCAGAAGTTCCGGAATCTTTTATTAGCACATAATCATTGACTTCAAATTTTTCTTTTGAATGAATTTCATTTTGAGGAATTTCAAAATTAATTTTTGTAAAATTTTTTATTTCTGCAATTTTTTGTTTTTCTTCAATTATAACTTTTTTATCTGCATTTGATTCTTTGATTTTTTTTATCGTATTCTCAAATTTACTATTTACATCATTCAAAAATTCTTCAGCCTTTTGTTTTGTTTCTTTTAATATTTTTTCTTTCTGTTCTTTTAATTTTTGATTTTCTCTTTCATATAAACTTGTTAAGCCTTGCAATCTTGAGTTTTCAATTTCAAGCTGATTTAATTTTTTATTCAATTGATGAGATTTATTTTCCAACTCTGCAATAAAATTTTCAACTTTAAATTTATTAGAATCCAAATGTTCTTTTGCTAAATCAATTATATTTTTTTCTAAACCAATTTTTGTTGCAACTTCAAAAGCATAACTCGAACCAGGAATTCCTTGTCGAAATTTATAAGTTGGGAGCAAATTTTCAATATCATATTCCATTGATGCATTTTGAAAATGCTCTAATTCTGAAGCGATAATTTTTAAATTTCCGTGATGAGTTGTTGTAACAACTATTGAATTTAATTCAGATAATTTTATTAAAAATGAAGTTGCAAGAGCAGTTCCCTCACTTGGATCAGTTCCGGTTCCGATTTCATCAATTAAAATAAGCGAATTTTCATCTGCATTTTCTAAAATATTTTTAATATTTCTAAGATGAGAACTAAATGTCGAAAGATCATCTTCAAGCGATTGTTCATCACCAATATCCATCATGATATTTTCAAAAAACATAAATTCAGAATCGGGATGAACCGGAATATGAATTCCCGATTTTACAAGAAGTGAAAGTAAACCTATTGTTTTTAAAACTACAGTTTTTCCGCCAGCATTTGGTCCCGTAATAATTGTAATATTGTTTTTATCAAAATTAAAATTAAGAGGAACTGTATTTTCTCTTCCAATTTTTTTTAACAAAATTGGATGGCGACCATCAATAATTTTAATTTTTCTATTCGAATTTATTTGCGGAAATGTTCCAATTATTTCAAGAGAATATTTTGCATTTGCAAAAATATTATCAAGATCGGTTATTGCATCAAATGCTAAAAGTAATGAATCGGAATTTTTACCTATTATTACTGTCAATTCACGCAAAATTCTTTCTACTTCCCTTTTCTCTGCAAAAATTAAAGATAAAATTTCGTTATTAAGTTCAAGTGTTTGTTCCGGTTCAATGTAAACAGTTTGTCCAGTATTTGATTCTGAATGAATAAATCCTTTTACGTGGCGCTTATGCTCAGCTTTTACGGGGATTACTAATCTACCTTCACGCTGTGTAATGTATTCTTCTTGAACTAAATATGAATTGCTTAAATCTTTTAGAATTTTTTCAACAACATTAGTTAGAATCGAATTCTTTTTAATTATTTCTTTTCTTATTTCATTTAATTTAGGACTTGCAGAATCTCTCACTTCTCCGGTTTCGCTAAAAATTTTGGAAAAAAGTGCTTCGAAATTTTTATCGACAAAAAACAAATTTGAATATTTGTTAAATAATTCTGAATTAGTTGAATTTGATTTTAAGAATGATAAAATTTTTCTTGAAATCTGCGCAAGTTCAAAAATTTTAATTATATCTTCCTTCTTTAAAACTGTACCTAAAACTTTACTTTGTATCAAAATCTTTTGAAGATTTGGCAGATAATTTATAGGAGGATATTCATAATTGATTAAAATTTCTTTGGCTTCAGAAATTAATTTACCTTTTTTGATTGCCGATTCTTTTTCCGAAAAAGGTAATTGTGATTGAATTTGAATTTTCCCAAACTCTGTTGCTGCATAGTTTGAAATGTAGTGTAAAACTTTACTATACTCAATTTTTTCTAAAACAGAATTATTTATCATTTTTGGAATTTAATGTATCTAAATCGATTGGTTCAGAAAAATCCTCGGGAATTTCTTTATCATTTTTACTATTAATATAATCTTTAAGGAAACCTTCAGTTTTAAAATTTGAACCAATGATTAAATCAATTATAGTTGGAGTTACATTGTAAATTGAACTGTAAAGAAGTGAGTTATCTTTATCATTCTGTTTGGGAACATTTAAAACATTTAACAGCAATAAAAATACACTTACAAAAAAAATAATTTGAATTGTTCCTGTTATTCCACCAAGAAGCTGATTGATAAATTTATTTACTTTATCAACCGGATGAACCAATCTTTTAATAATTGATGCAAACAAAATTGTTCCTAAAAAAATTACCAACCCGCCAATCATTTTAGCAAGATAAGTTTCATCGTTAAAGATTGGAGCTAATTTTTCTCCAATAACATCAGCGTAAGAAATCGCAAGATAAATTCCGAGAATTAAACCCAATAAACCAATCAGTTTTCTAACTAATCCGTCTTTATATCCAAGAATAAATCCGATAAAAATAATTACAATTAAGATGTAATCAATATAATTCAAAATCTAACCTAAAAGTGATTCCACGATTTTTCTAATTTCGTTTCCATCTGCTAAACCTTTAAGATTTTTCATAGCAGCTGGCATAAGTTTACTAAAATCCGCTTTGGAAGTTGCGCCAATCTCTAGAGCAATAATTTTTATTTTTTCTAAAATTTCCTCTTGCGAAAGTTGTTTTGGTAAATAACTGTGAATTATTTCCAATTCTTGAGTTTCTTTTTCAGCAAGATCAATTCTTCCGGCATTTGTAAATTGCTCAATTGAATCTTTTCTTTTTTTTGCTGCAGAACTTAACATTTTAATTTCATCATCCGGAGAAAGTTCCTTTACAGCTCCACTTTTTTCATATTCTAAAATTAATGCTCTAATTGATCTAATTGTATTCAATTTAACTTTATCTTGCGATTTCATCGCTTCTTTTAAATCGTTATTAATCTTTTCTTTTAATGTCATTTCAATACCTATTACAAATAATATTTAAAAAAAAAGCAGATTATAAAACTATAATCTGCTTAAAAATACTTTAAAATATTTTCTACAGTTTACCAACAGCAGAATAATTTATTCTTCTTGCATCAGCTTTTCTAAGAGATTGTTGAATATCCATAATTAAACCCATACTAGAATTTTTATCAACTCTTAATGAAACAATAACTTTTGGAATATCAACTCTTTTTTTATACATAATATCTTGAATTTCTTTTAGTTCAACAATATTATCATCAATTTGAATTCTTTCATTATCGCCAATCCAAATGTAGGATACAAGTCTTTTATCCTCAATTTTTTGAACTGCTTTTGCTTCGGGAAGAACAAATTTAACAAATATTTCCTGCTCTCTCATAGTTGTTGCAACCATGAAGAATAGAAGAAGCATAAAAATAATGTCTGGCATAGAAGCTGTGGAAACTTCAGTTTTTGCATTAGCACGTGATTTTTCAAATTTCATTTTCAATCCTTCAAATATTTTTACTACTTCTTAATTGATTCTGGTTCGGCAAAAGATACAACTTTATAAACCTTTTCTTTAAGTTCATCAGTTTCTTCTTCAGTTAAATCCATAACTTTTTTGCCCCATCTCGAAGTTGCATATTCTTCTCTAACTTCGGAAAAAGCGATTTCAACTTGATCAAGAGTTTGGATAAAAATATTATAATTAGTTTCTCTATCTGTTTTTATAGATACGACTAATTTTTTGTTTTTAGGTAAATCGATTTTACTTTTTATTCTTTCCTTTAGTAAATCTTTTATTTGAGGTATTGCAATAATTTCATTATTTAACAAAACATCGCCATTTTCATTTACCAGAATAGCTACTAACCTATCTTTTGATAGCGGTTGTTCAATTCTTTCATCTTCTGGAACATATTCCGGAAGAACCATACCAATACCTGTGTCAACATCAATATTTGTTGTTACAAGAAAGAATAAGAGAAGTAAGAATGTTATATCTGCCATTGAAGCAGCAGAAAACTCTCCGCCAGGTCTTGTTTTTTTCTTATCTGCAATCATTATTTTCTCAGTTTATTAGATTATTTTTTCATTTCGTAAAGTGCATCAATAAGCTCAATTGAACTTTCTTCCATATCGCCAACTATTCTATCTATTCTTGAAATAAAGAAATTATAGAAAAATTGTAAAGTCATTGCGACGATAAGCCCAAATAGTGTTGTTAACAATGCAACAGAAATACCGTTTGCAACAATTGCGGGAGACATTGTGTTTGCAGCTGCAATATCATCAAAAGCTTGAATCATTCCTTGTACAGTTCCGGTAAACCCAAGCATTGGAGCTAAACTGATAAATAGTGAAATCCAAACCAAACCTCTTTCTAAGAAACTCATTTCAATTGCACCATATGTCATGATAGCTTTTTCTGCAGCTTCAACGCCTTCATCTGCTCTTAATAAACCAGCATGAAATACAGAAGCTATTGAACCCCTTGTGTTTTCACACAATTTCATTGCTTCCTTAACTCCACCTTTTTTCAATGCATCTTTAACAGTAACAATGAATTTTTTTGTATTTGTGCTTGATCTTGTAAGAGTCCACATTCTTTCAAAAGAAAAAGCTAAACCTAAAATCAAACATCCTAAAATTGGCCACATGAAACCGCCGCCAGCAACAAATTTTTCTTGTAGATAACTAAGCATGCTGGTAGATTCAGCTTGCGCCAAAATGTAAGTAATTGATCCAAATATTTCAGTAATTTGCATGAGAACTTTCCTCCAATATTATTTTTATTGTTCTTTAATTTAATTGCAAAATTAAGTTGGTTAACATTAAGTATTTAGTAAAAAAAAGTCAATAAGTAAATTTAAGTGTTGTTTTCATTGAATAAAAGACATTTCTCTCTCAAAATTAATTTTTTATCATGAAATTGGCACCAATGGGGAAATGATCGCTAAATCCGCCTAAATATTTTTTCCCACCGTATGTTGGAAATGGATTGCCTTTATACTTACCTTCCTTTTCAATCATAAATTCCGGTTTAATAATTTCAAAACTATCACAATCATATTCAGAATTCTTGGAATCAAAAAATCCTTTTGAAATAATTATTTGATCAAGCATATTCCAATGATCTTTATATTTGTAACTGCCTTCTCCTTTTTGAAATAAATTATACGACAAATTATATAAGAAATTTTCAGAATCATATTTTTTGCAATTTAATTTTACGGCACCAAGTACTTTAGCAATAGAGTGATTTGATGGTAAATCATTAAAATCTCCAATTATAATAATACTACAATTCTCGTCATTATTTTTTAATTTCTCGATAGTTTCTATTAAAGATTCTGCAGCATCAATTCTAAATTTTTCTGTTTCTTTTAAACCTTCTCTTCTGCTTGGCCAATGATTAACAAAAACGTGTATGAGTTCATTAGTCATTTTTAGTTTAAAAGTTGTAAACAATATATCACGCGAAGATTTTTTTTCATCAAACTTAATTTTAATGGATTCAGAATATTGCAAATCAAATTTCTCTGAATTATATATTAGTGCATTATCAATCCCTCTTCCGTCCGGAGACTCGGAATGAGTAATTTTATATTTTGAGTTATCTAAATATTTATCGACTAGCAACTCAACCACAAATTTATTTTCTACTTCTTCAAATCCTAAAATATCCGGACCATTTCCGTCATTCATAAACTTTATAACTTTTGCCAAATTATTCAATTTGGTATTTAACTTTTCTTCATCCCAATTAATTTCACTTTCCGGTAAAAACCATTCATCATCTTTTTGGGGATCGTCAACGGTATCAAATAAATTTTCAACGTTCCAATTTGCAACATAAAATTCATTGTTTGATTGAGCAATTGAATTTGAATTCTGTGAACAAGAATTGCAAATTAAAATAGTATAAAGTATTAAAAATGTTTTATGATATTTTTTCATATTTCACAAATTTTAGTTATTGTTATAAAGAATTTATATTTTGAGGAAATAAAATAACTATAAAATTTTAGAAAGTATTGGAATAAAATGGCAAAGAAAAAATTTGTAATTATAGATGCAATGGCAATTACTTATAAAGCGTATTTTGCTTTTATGAGCAGACCGTTGCAAACCTCAAGCGGTGAACCAACTTCTGCAGTTTACGGATTTATTACTCAACTTATAAGAATTATTGAAGAAACCAAACCGGATTATTTAGCAGTTGCAACAGATTCAAAAGAAAAAACTTTTAGACACGAAATGTTTGAAGGTTACAAAGCAAGCCGTTCAGCAATGCCCGAAGATATGATTCCACAAATTAATAGAATAAAAGAGATTATTTCCGCATTCAGAATTCCACTTTACATAAAACCCGGATTTGAAGCTGATGATATTATTGGAACTGCTGTAAAATTAGCTGAGCAAAATAATTTAGAATCTTTTGCTGTAACTCCCGATAAAGATTATATTCAATTAGTTTCGGAAAATATTAAACTAATAAAAACCGGAAAATCAAACGATGAACTTATAATTACCGATGTAGAAAAAGTAAAAGAAGAATTAGGATTTGAACCAATTTATATGATTGATTATTTGGCATTAGTTGGTGATTCATCAGATGATATTCCCGGAGTTGCCGGAATTGGGCCTAAATCAGCCCAGCCATTAATTCAAAAATTTGGTCACCTTGAAAATATTTATGAAAATTTGGATAAAATTGATAAAGTGGCAATTAAAAATAAACTTGAACAAAATAGAGAAAACGCATATCTCTCAAAAAGATTGGCAACAATTGTAACAAATGTTGAAATGGATTTTGATTTCGAAACCAAAATTAAAAATCCAGATTTTGAAAAATTGCAATCAATTTTCAATGAATTAGAATTTAAAACACTTTTTGATAAAGTAAAAAAATTATATAATTCTCAATCAGTTGAACAAGTTGAAGAAATTCAAACAGAGAAAAAAGTTTTTGAAAAAGGGAAAGTAAATTATCATCTAATCACAACGAAAAAAGGCGCAGAAAATCTCGCATCACTTCTAGAAAAAAGTGATGAATTTGTGTTCGATACAGAAACAGATTCACTTGATACTATTGATTTAAACATTGCCGGTGCTTCTTTCTGTTTGAAAAAAGGTGAAGCATATTTTATTGCAATTAATCCAAATATGAAAAATAATTCACTTTTTGAGTATGATTTAAGCAATCGATTAGATGTAGAAATTTTTATAAAAATATTTAAGCCAATTTTCGAAAATGAATCGATTAAGAAAATTTGTCAAAACGGGAAATATGATTTAAGCGTTTTAAAACGTTATGAAATAAATTTAAAAGGATTTTACTTTGATACAATGCTAGCAAGTTATTTACTCGATCCAGATCAGAAACATGGAATGGATGCGCTTTCTGAAAAATATTTAAATTACGAACCGATTCATCTTAAAGATTTATACGATGTTAACAAATATCCGACGCAAATATTTTCTGTTGAGCCGGAAAAACTTAATGAATATGCGAGCGAAGATGCAGATGTAACTTTTCAGCTTTATACAAAGTTTAAGAATGAACTTAAAAATAATGATTTGGATGAAGTAGCTTATTCTATTGAGTTTCCACTTGTACCGGTTTTAGAAAATATGGAAAGAACCGGAGTTAGAATTGATAAAAAAGGTTTGAACGATTTCAGTATTGATTTAGAAAAAATGATTTCAAAATCAACAGAAAATATTTATAATTTTGCCGGTGAAACTTTTAATATAAATTCTACAAAACAACTTCAAACTTTACTTTTCGAAAAATTAAAACTTAAGCCGACAAAAAAAACAAAAACCGGATTTTCGACTGATGCAAAATCTTTAGAATTACATCAGGGTGAACATGAAATTGTTGATGAACTTTTAAATTATCGTCAATTATCAAAATTGAAATCAACTTATGCAGATTCACTTCCCAAATTAATTCATCCGCAAACTGGGAAAGTCCATACTACGTATAGTCAAACTGTTGCTTCAACCGGAAGACTTTCAAGTTTAAATCCAAATTTGCAGAATATTCCAATCAGATCTGAACTTGGCAAGGAAATTAGAAAAGCATTTATTCCAACCGATGAAAATTATTTAATTCTCAGTGCCGATTACAGTCAAATTGAATTAAGAATTATGGCTCATTTAAGCAAAGATGAAGCTCTAATTGATGCGTTTGAAAAAGGCGAAGATATTCACAGAGCAACTGCCGCTTTAGTTTTTTCTGTAAAACCGGAAGATGTAACTCCGGATATGAGAAGAAAAGCCAAAGAAGTAAATTTTGGAATTTTATATGGAATTGGAGCTTTCGGTCTTGCTGGAAGATTAGGAATTCCAAGAAGTCATGCTCAAGAAGTAATTGATACATATTTTAAGACTTTTAAAAATGTAAAAGGAATGATGGATACTTTAATTGAAGAAACTAAGAAAAATAGTTTTGCTAAAACAATTATTGGAAGAAGAAGGTTTTTGAGAAATATAAATTCAAGCAACCGAGTTGTTCGTCAGTTTGAAGAAAGAGTTGCGATAAATATGCCAATTCAAGGAGCTGCCGCAGATTTAATAAAATTGGCAATGATAAACATTCACAATGAACTGGAAAAAAGAAAAACGAAAACTAAAATGATTTTACAAGTTCACGATGAATTACTTTTTGATATTCACAAAAATGAAGTCGATGAATTGCGACCAATAATTAAAAATATTATGGAAACTTCTATGAAATTTAATGTACCAATTGTTGTAGATACCGGAATTGGAAAGAATTGGTTGGAAGCGCATTAGAAAGTGAAAAGTGAAAAATTAAATATCAAAAGTCAAAGAATAGAAGAAGCGAAATCTGTTTTATTTCAAAATGTTTAGATATGATTTTAATTTATTTCCTTCAATTAAAATTGTATTACACTCAGAACCTTTTAATCTATATTTAAGAATATTCTGATATTCTTGTGAAAAATACCAATCATCAAAATCTTTTTTTGAATCAAATTGAATTAAAACACATTTCGTGTAATTCCACTTCCCTTCCAAGATTATTGGATTTTCATCGACCGAAATATACTTTCCATTAAATTTTGAGAAAATATTATCAACTTCATCTAAATATTTTTTATATTCTTTTTCATCATTGATTTTAATATTTGCAATAAAATAGTAACTCAATTTCTTTAATGGTTTATTTAATTTTTTGTTTAAGTTCAATTAACAATTTCACATTTTCAATATCTTTTTGCTTTGAAAAATCAATACTAATAGCTCTAATTTTTCCAAATTTTTGTCCGGTTAAAAATTGAACTTTCAATTCTTCTGAAATTTTGCTGTTTATAATTTCTGCTTCAGCTTTTTCGCCAAAATAAAATGTAATCCTAAAATTCTTTTCAAAAACTGTTAACCAAAAAATAGTTTTAGTTTTTTTAGTAACTTTTAAAAGCCAACTCTTTCCATCATTGTAATATCTCCATTCTTTATTTATTTCGGGATAATTTAATGAAATCATTGAGAATAAAATTTCCCAAAATTTTTGTTTCTTTCCGATAATTGAAAAAATTAATTCATCATTCGGAAAAATATTCGGATCTGTAAGAATTGGCTTTTCCATTTTCAATCCCAATTTTTAACTTTTCATTTTTGACTTTTAACTTTCTTAGATTTCAAATTTAATACCTTGAGCCAAAGGCAAAGTTTTCCCATAATTAATTGTATTAGTTTGTCTTCTCATATAAGCTTTCCAAGAATCTGAACCAGATTCACGTCCGCCGCCTGTTTCTTTTTCACCACCGAATGCTCCGCCAATTTCAGCTCCGGAAGTTCCAATATTTACATTTGCAATTCCGCAATCTGAACCAGAAGCGGATAAGAATATCTCTGCTTCTTGTAAATTATTTGTAAAAATTGCAGATGACAATCCTTGTACAACACCATTGTGAAGTTCAATTGCATTTTCAATTGAACCTTTATATTTAATTAAATATAAAATTGGAGCGAATGTTTCTTCTTGAACAATTTTAAAATGATTTTCAGCTTCAACAATTGCGGGTTTAACATAACATCCGGATTCAAATCCTTGTCCTTGTAAAACTTCTCCTCCAAAAATAATTTTACCACCTTCTTTTTTTGCAAGATTTAAAGCATTTGTAAAATCAGCAACGGCCGATTTATCAATCAATGGTCCAACGTGATTTTTCTCATCTAACGGATTTCCAATTTTCAAACTTTTGAAAGCTTTTAGTAATGAAGATTTCATTTGATCATAAATCGATTCGTGAACGATTAATCGACGAGTAGTTGTGCATCTTTGTCCGGCTGTTCCAACTGCACCAAATACAATTGCCGGTAAAGCAATTTTCAAATCAGCTTCCGGAGTTAAGATAATTGCATTATTTCCACCAAGTTCCAAAATCGATTTTCCAAATCTTTTAGAAATAACTTCAGCACCGTGTCTTCCAACATGAGTTGAGCCGGTAATAGAAATCAAAGGAACTTTGAGATCATTCAACATTTTTTCACCGACTGAAGAACCTTTACCAATTACTAAAGTAAATAATCCTTCCGGCAAATTATTTTCTTTAATTACTTCACCAACAATATTTTGTACTGCAATTGCCGAAAGAGGAACTTTTGACGAAGGTTTCCAAAGATTTGTATCTCCGCAAACTGTTGCCAGCATTGCATTCCAAGCCCAAACAGCAACGGGAAAATTAAATGCGGAAATTGTACCAACAACTCCAAGCGGATGATATTGATCATACATTCTATGATTTGGTCTTTCCGACTTCATTGTAAATCCATAAAGCTGTCGTGACTGGCCAACTGCAAAATCACAAATGTCAATCATTTCTTGAACTTCACCCAAACCCTCTTGCAAAGATTTTCCCATTTCATATGAAACTAAATGTCCAAGCGGACTTTTATATTTTCTAAATTTATCACCAAGTTGTCTTACAATTTCTCCTCTTTTGGGAGCTGGAATATTTCGCCATTCAAGAAATGTGTTGTGAGAAATATGAGAAACCTTTTCATAATCATCAATTGAAGCTTGGTAAACCGAAGCAATGAATTTTCCATCAACCGGTGAATAAATCTTTAATTCACCTTGATTTTTTGTTGTATTCCATTTTAATCCCGTTGATGAACCGAAATTATTTTTTTTAATTCCAAGTTTTTTTAAGAAATCCATATCACACCTTAATTATTTTATATTTTATGAATGATAAATTAGTAAGAATTTTTCGAAATGGCTTAAAATTTATTTTAATTTTTCATTCAACTATTTTGATTGTTTCAGTAAAATAATTTATTTTGAATTGCACTAAAAATAAAAGGATATCACTACTTGCAAATTAGCGGCTCCAATGGAGCCGTTAATGTTTAATTATGGATCAAGGTAAATTATATATTGTTGCAACTCCAATCGGAAATCTTGAAGATATTACTTTGCGCGCAATAGAAACTTTAAAAATGGTTGATTTTATTATATGCGAAGATACAAGAACAACTAAAATACTTCTTGATAGAATTAATATTTCCAAAGAATTAATTTCATTTAATGCACAATCTGAAATAAGAAAAATTGATTATGTAATCAAAAAAATAATCAACGGTGAAAATTGTGCATTGGTTTCCGATGCCGGAACTCCATGTATTTCAGATCCGGGAGTTAGATTAGTAAATTCGGCAATTAAAAGTGAAATATTAATTTCCGGAATTCCAGGAGCTAACGCTGCAATTCTTGCATTAAGCATTTCCGGATTACCAACTGATGCATTTATTTTTGAAGGTTTTCTCCCTCAAAAAAAAGGTCGTCAGAAAAAACTTATACAACTCTCGAATGAAGAACGAACAATTGTACTTTACGAATCGATGTATAGAATTGAAAAATTGTTAAGAGAATTAAATGAATTTATACCAAACCGATTTATTGTTATTCAAAGAGAACTAACAAAGAAATTTGAAGAAAGTTGGCGTGGTTTTCCAAATGAAATTCTTTTAGAATTACCAAATAAAATTATTAAAGGTGAATTTGTAATAATTATTTCTCCACTTAATTGGAAGATTTGAATATTCATTCACTTTTCTATTGATTATATTAAAAATATTTTTTTATAATTCCGCTACGAAATAAAGTGCTTTGTTATTTTCTAATGATGTATATAACTTTGCACAATTTTTTAAACCTAATTCATAAGGAATAAAAATATGTCAGAATGTCCAGTATGCGGTGCAGAAATTGTTTTAGAACGCGGAACCGTTAAAGGAGAATTAATTGAATGTACAGATTGTGGAACAGAGCTAGAAGTTGTTAGTGTTAATCCAATAATTGTTACAGAAGCTCCGCAAGAAGAAGAAGACTGGGGAGAATAATTGCTTCAAATACTTGATACAACTCTTCGCGAGGGAGAACAAACTCCCGGAGTTTATTTTAATCGTCATATCAAACTTGCAGTTGCAAGAATGCTGGATGAAATTGGAATTGATATTATTGAAACCGGACATCCGGCAGTTACCTCTGAAATATATGATTCGGTGAAAACTATAGCTCATGGTGGATTTAATGCAATAATTGGTGCTCATTCAAGATCTATTAAAAGTGATGTTGAATTAGCATTGGAATGCGGTGTAAATTTTCTTGGAATCTTTTATTGTGTTTCCGATGAAAGATTAGATTCAGTTTTCAAAAAAGATTTAGATGAAGCAATCAGTCAAATTACGTCGGTAATTTCATTTGCAAAATCTCAAAATCCAAATTTGTTAATTAGATATACACCGGAAGATACAGTTCGCTCGCAATTTGAAAATGTAATCAAAGCTGCAAAAGCTGCAGTAATTGCCGGAGCTGATATTATTTCGGTTGCTGATACAACCGGTTATATGGTTCCCGGAACTGATAGAAATATGTTTGATTATATTTCAAGATTAAAAAAAGAATTAGCTGCAAGCAATTTATTTCCCAAAATTGCAGTACATTGTCATAATGATAGAGGTTTTGCACTTTCTAATGCACTTGATGCATTTAGAGCCGGTGCAGAAATTATTGATGCTTCTGTCTTAGGATTAGGTGAAAGAGCAGGCATTGTTGATCTAGCTCAACTTCTTGTTGTCCTAACAGCAGATTATAGTATCAACAAATGGGATCTAAAAAAACTTGATGAACTTTATCAATTTGTTAGCAAACATTCCGGAATTCCAATTCCCGTACATTTTCCAGTAATGGGAAAAAATGCATTTACACATTGTGCCGGAGTACATACTCATGCTGCCTCTGTTAATCCAACACATTATGAGAGTTTAAGTCCAGATTTACTTGGGAAAGAAAGACATTTTTCACTTGATCATATGTCCGGAATTGCTTCATTAAAATATGCATTCAAATTATTAGATATAAGCGATATAGATTTAGAAATACAGATTGCAGTATTGAATGAAGTCAAATCTTTAGGACAAAAAGGGAAAGTTGTAGAACTAAATGAACTTCCTCATATTGTTGAATTTACAAAACAAAATTATAAACATAACCAAATCAAGGCTAAGTGATTTCGCTTAGTCTTTTCAGAATAAATCCAAATAACTAATTGAAAAGAACTAAATTAAGGGAAACCAAAAATGGAAATTGGCTTTTTACATTCAGTGATGAGAAAAGATGAAAAACTTCTTATTGATGAATTTAGCAAAAGAAAAAATGTTAATCTCACAATGATTGATGACCGAGAATTGAAATTTGACCTTAAGAAAAATAAGTTCCCTTTTGATGCAGTTATTGAAAGATCAATAAATCATTCGCGAGCTTTACATGCCTTAAGATTATTTGAAAGTGCCGGAATTAAATGTGTAAATTCTTTTAAAGTTGCTTCAATTTGCGGTGATAAACTACTAACTTCAACAGCATTGCAAGATGCCGAAATTCCACAGCCAAATGTAAAAATTGCTTTTACAGAAGAATCGGCACTGAAGGCAATTGAAGAAATGGGATATCCGGTTGTGCTAAAACCGGCTGTGGGTTCGTGGGGCAGGCTCTTATCAAAAGTTAATGATCGTGATGCTGCAGAATCAATTCTTGAACATAAGACTGTGCTTGGTTCATATCACCATTCAATATTTTATATTCAGCAATATGTTGAGAAAAAAGGAAGAGATATTAGAAGCTTTGTAGTTGGTGATGAATGCATTGCTGCTATTTATAGAACTTCGCCACATTGGATTACAAATACAGCGCGAGGTGGTGTTGCAACAAAATGTGAAGTTACAAATGAAATTGCAGAACTATCCCTAAAAGCAGCGAAAGCCGTCGGTGGAGGAGTTGTAGCATTAGATATTTTTGAAACTTTAGAAGGCTACCAAATTAATGAAGTGAATTATACAATGGAATTCAAAAATAGTATCTCAACTACTGGTGTGAATATTCCAGAGCATATTGTTGATTATGTAATTAAAGTTGCGCAAGGAAATTAAAATGGACAAAATTAAAGTTTCGATTGCCGGTGCTTCCGGTTATACCGGTGGAGAATTATTGCGTTTGCTTTTATTCCATCCAAATGTTGAAATTTTTCAAGTTACTTCAGAAAGTAACTATGGGAAATTAATTTCGAAAATTCATCCAAATTTACGTGGAATAACTAATTTAAAATTTACTGGATTAGCAGATTTAGAAAAATGTGATTTGCTTTTTCTGTGCTTGCCGCATGGTTCATCGATGAAAAGTATGGGAAAGTTTATGAACATCTCAGATAAAATAATTGATTTATCCGGCGATTTCAGATTAAAGAATAAAGATGATTATATCAAATGGTATAAAGAGGTACATACAAAACCAGAATTGCTTGAAAAATTTATTTACGGAATTCCCGAACTTCATCGTGAAGAAATGAAAAATTCAAATTACATTTCAAGTGCCGGATGCAATGCAACAACTACAATATTAGCTCTTTATCCCCTCTTCAAGAATAATTTAATTGATGAAACTAAAACAGTTGTTGAAGTTAAGGTTGGTTCTAGCGAAGGCGGAAAAAAATCTTCGCAATCATCTCATCATCCAGAAAGAAGCGGCTCTTTAAGATCATATAAACCAACTGCTCACAGACACGTTGCCGAAATGCTTCAAGAACTTTGTTTAGGGAAAAAAATTGATATCCATTTTTCTGCAACAACAACGGATTTGGTCAGAGGAATTTTAGCTACAAGTCATGTTTTCTTAAAAGATGATTTGGATGAAAAAGAAATATGGAAAGTTTACAGAAAAGAATATTCAGAAGAACCATTTATTAGAATTGTAAAAGAGAAAGAAGGTAATTACAGATTTCCAGAACCAAAATTACTTTACGGAACAAATTATTGCGATATTGGTTTTGAGAAAGACACATTTTCAAATAGATTAGTTGTAATAAGTGCAATTGACAATTTGATGAAAGGTGCAGCTGGACAAGCTTTGCAAGCGTTTAATATAATGTTTGGATTTAATGAAAAAACGGGTTTGGAATTTCCGGGATTACTTCCAATTTAATTATCTTTACTTCCTCTTAATCTATTTTTTATTTGTTTTTTTTAACATAAAAAAAGATAAGTTGCAGATTAAGAATAAGAGTAAGATAAAGATTAAGAAGAATATAAAACTATGTGCAGATTATTATTTGTAAAATCTGATTTGGATTTTGAAATATCATACCATCTTGAAAAATTTGCTGAAGTTTGTAAATCAAGTAAAGAATTTCAAGGGCATGGTTGGGGCTGCAGTTATTTGAATGAAGAAAATGATTGGCAGCATTATAAAAATATAAATCCAATTTGGGAAGATGATTTTACAAAGTTTGAAACAACAAATCGGTTAATCGTACACGCTAGAAGTGCTTTTGAAGATAAAGATATTTTTATTGAAAACAACATGCCGTTTTATGATGATGAATTTATCTTCATTTTTAACGGTGAATTAAGAGGAGTAAAAATAAACTCTGAAGGTAGAATCGGTGCAGAAAAAATTTTTAATTTCATTAAAAGATTTCATAATTATGATATGAAAAAGGCAATTGAAAAAGGAACTGAAATAATTGTTAAAAAATCAAATTCCATTCGGGCTATGAATATAATAATTGCAGATAAAGAAAATGCTTACGTATCTTCCCTATTCAACGTGGAACAAGATTATTTTCAAATGTCATATAAAAAATCAAATGATGAATTAATTATTTGTTCTCAAAATTATGTTGGCGAAAATGATTGGATAAAAATCAATAATAAGAGTTTAGAGGTTTTTTAATGTATATAGTAAAAATTGGCGGCGGCAAAGATTTAAATTTGCAAGGAATTATTAACGACTTAGTTAATCTTAATGAAAAATTTATAATTGTTCATGGAGCAAATGCTTTAAGAGATGAGCTAGCTGAAAAATTAAATAAACCGAAAAATGTTATAACTTCTGCTTCCGGTTATTCAAGTGTTTTTACAGATGAAGAATCATTAGATATTATGATTATGGCTTATGCTGGTTTAAAAAATAAACGAATTGTTGAAATGTGTCAGCAAGTTGGAATAAATGCTGTTGGGCTTTCTGGCATTGATGGAAAAGTAATTCAAGGTAAAAGAAATAGTGGGATTAGAATTAAGGATAATGGAAAATTAAAAATAGTTCACGATTTTTCCGGCAAGCCAAAAACAATTAATATTTCATTATTAAATATATTATTGGATAATGGATATATTCCGGTTTTGTCCGTTCCAATAATTGATGAAAATAATTTTGCAATCAATTCTGAAAATGATGATATAGTTGCTGTTTTAAAAAATGATTTGAATGCCGATAAAATAATTCAGCTTATTGAAGCTCCCGGATTTTTAGAAAACCCCAAAGATCCAAATTCTTTAGTTAAATATATTTCGAAAGATGAATTAGAAAGAAGAGAAAATCAAGTTGAAGGAAGAATGAAAAGAAAAATCTTAGCTTTTAGAAAACTTTTTGAAAAAGGAGATGCAACAATATATATTGGCGATGGAAGAACCGAAACTCCAATTTCAGACGCAATAAACGGAAAAGGAACTATAATAAAATGAGTATTTACAAAGAATTGATTGATAAATATGAAGTAAATGTTTATCCCAAAAGAGACGTTGTAATAGTTAAAGGAAAAGATGCAAAACTTTGGGATGAGAATGGTAAAGAATATATTGATTGTGCAGCCGGCATTGGTGTTGCAACAATTGGTCATTGCAATGAAAAAGTTACCGAAGCAATTTCGAATCAAGCTAAAACTTTGATAACAAATCCCGCAATTTTTTATAATGATAAACGTGCACAAGTTTTAGAAAAATTAATTTCAATTGCACCAAAAAATTTAACAAAAGCATTTTTAACAAATTCCGGTACAGAAGCAGTTGAAACAGCCATAAAATTTGCAAGGGTTTCAACGGGAAAAACAGATTTTATTACAGCGATGAAAGGATTTCACGGAAGGACTTTAGGAGCATTAAGCGGGACATATAAATCAGAGTATAGAGAACCATTTGAGCCTTTAGTTCCGGGATTTTCTTTTGTTCCGTTTAACAACTTGGAAAAACTTGAAGCCGCAATTACTGAAAAAACAGCCGGAATAATATTAGAAGTTGTTCAAGGCGAAGGCGGAATAAATATTGGGTCAAAAAAATATTTTGATGGAGTTAGAAAGATTTGTGATGAGAAAAATATCCTTTTCATAGTTGATGAAATTCAATCCGGATTTTGCAGAACCGGAAAAATGTTTGCTTGTGAATATTTTGATATACAACCGGATATTTTAACTTTGGCCAAAGCAATTGCTGGAGGTTTCCCAATGGGTGCAGCATTATGTTCTGAAAAAATTAATATTTCTGTTGGAAAACATGGAACAACATTTGGCGGAAATCCGCTTGCTGCAGCAGCTTCAATTGCGGCAATTGATTTTATGTTAGAAAATAATTTAGCAAAACAAGCTGAAGAAAAAGGTAAATATTTTATTTCAAAATTTAATATTGAAAAATTATCCAAAGTTAGAGCAATTAGAAATCTTGGATTAATGATTGGAATTGAACTTAAAGAAAAAGTTCAGCCATATATAATTGAGCTAATGAACAAAGGAGTTTTAGCAATGCCCGCCGGTACAACCGTTTTGCGATTACTTCCTCCGATTGTAATTAGTTATGACGAATTAGACAAGGTTGCAGAAATTTTAAATGAAATGTTGAAGTAAAATATTTACGATTTTATTAATACTTTTGTAAATCCTAATATTGTGGGAATTGCTTTCATTTTAGAATTATCATTACCGTAAATAGTTGGAATAGAGATAAATCCCAATTTGTAATTTTGTTTACAAAGTTTTACAATCATTTCACTTTCCGCTTCAAATCCCATATATTCCGGCAAAATATTTTCAAGTATATTTGTTTTAAAAGCTCTAAAACCAGATTGGCTATCAAGAATTTTCGTTCCGGTTTTTATACTCAATAATTTTGAAGTTAAATAATTGCTTAATCTTCTGTGAATTGGCATTTGTGTATTTCTCGTTTCCCTTTTCCCTATTAAGCAATCATAATTTTCAATGTGATTCAAAAAGTTTGGAATTTGTTTTGGATCATGTTGAAGATCAGCATCCAAAGTAATTGTGAATAATGTTTTTAATTCAATACTTTTTGTAAACCCGTTTTTTAATGCTGCACCTTTGCCTAAGTTATTTTCATGTGAAATTAAAATTAATTTTTCATTCGTTGGAATTTCAGTTTGCCAATTATCTGTTGATCCATCGTTTACTAAAATTAATAAATCAACAAAATTTAAAGTTTCGGAAATAATTTTATCTAGAGTGGATTTTTCATTGTAGAATGGAATTACTGCACAAATTTTATTTTTGTTTTCTGAAATATTCAAATACGTGTTTTATCCCTTTTTCTTTGGATGAAATCATGCTTTTTACAATTTGATTTTTTAATCCTTCTCTTGAAAGTCCGGATATCAATTTTCCTTTATCAGCAATTGATATTCCGCCGGTTTCTTCGGAAACAATAATGCTTATTACATCTGCATTTTCCGTTATTCCAATTCCAGCTCTATGACGCATTCCCAAATTTCTACCATCAATTGAAGTTCTTTCTGTAAGTGGCAAAGTGCAACGAGCTGCTTCAATATTATAATTATTAATAATAACTGCTCCATCGTGTAAAGGACTTCTTGGGAAAAAAATTGATCTGAGCATATTTTTACTAAGTTTAGCATTTAAAATTTCACCACTTTCAATAACACTCCGCAATCCCGTTGATTTTAAGTAAACTATTAAAGCTCCATGTTGATGTTGAGCTAATTCAAATGCAGCTTCAGTAATTATATCGGCGGCAGAATTGATTTCATCATTTTTTACAAAAACATTAAATAATGGATTTTTACCAAGAATAACCAAAAGTCTTCTAATTTCTGGTTGGAATAAAACTATAAAAGCTATTACCCAAATATCTGTTATTAAATTTAATAACCAGCCTAAAGCCCTCAAATTTATTGCTTGTGCAACAAAAGAAAGAAATAAAATTATTACTAATCCAATAAATATTTGTGCGGCAATAGTTCCACGGATTTTTTTGTATAATTTGTAAATTATGAAAGAGACCAATAGAATATCAATAAAATCGAGAAGTGTGAAAGGTAAAAATCCTATTTTAAATATTTCTAACATTTTCAGTTATTTGATTCAATTAAATTTTTATAAATTTTTTTTAGTTCAACTGCATTTTTAACATTATGTGTTCGAATTATTTTTGCACCTCTCATTACCGCAATTGTTTCGGAAATTATTGTTGAATTTTCTCTATCACTCACTTCAAGATTTAATGATTTACCAAGAAATGATTTTTTTGATAATCCAACCAAAATTGGGAAATTAAATTTTAATAATTTTTCAAGATTATTTAATATTCGAAAATTATCTTCAACTCTTTTGCCAAATCCAATTCCCGGATCAATTATAATTTTTTCAATTCCAAATAATTTTAGTTCAGAAATTTTATTTTGAAAAAAATCGAATATTTCATAAATAGTATTTTCATAAAAAGGTTTATTCTGCATATTTTTCGGATTACCTTTCATATGCATAAGAACATAAGGAATTTTATTTTTCTTAACAATATCTAAAATTTTTGGATCAAAACTTCCTGCACTAATATCATTAATTAAATTTATTCCACAATTTATTGCTTCTTTTGCTACTTCGGATTTTGTTGTATCAATTGATAAAAAAACATCATTGTTATTTTTTCTAATATTTTCCAAAACCGGAATCACACGTTTTAACTCTTCTTCAGAGGAAATTTGGTCTGCTCCAGGTCGTGATGATTCTCCTCCAATATCAATTATATCTGCTCCAAAATCAATAAGATTTAATACATGATTTAAAGCCGAATTTGCATCTAAATATTTTCCACCATCAGAAAATGAATCCGGTGTAACATTTACAATTCCCATTATTAAAGGAATTGAAGAATTTTTTAATTTAGTGTAAAAATCATCCATTCATATTTAATTTTTCTGAAATAAACCTAATTTCCCCATTCATAATTGTCATTTCAACATTTAACTCTTTATCTAAGACAACAAAATCTGCCGGTTTTCCACTTGCTATAATTCCGCTATCCAATTTTATAACTTTTGCTGGATTAACAGTAGCCATTCTTACAGATTCAGTTAATTTTGCTCCGGTTGTTTCATACATATTTTTTATAGCACGATTAAGTGTCAACGTGCTCCCGGCAATTGTTCCATCTTCCATAACTGCTTTGTTTCCAGAAAGAGTTACATTTTGATCAGAAAATTGAGTTTTTTCACCTTCATGCATTCCACCAACTCTGATTGAATCCGTAATTAAAATTATCCCTTTTGATGTTTTAGATTTCAGCAGAAATTCCATAGTTGCTGGATGCACATGATAAGTATCTGCAATAAGTTGTAATTTTAATTCATCCCTTAAAAGTGCGGCAATTGCAACCCCGGGATTTCTATGATTTATCGGTTTCATTGCATTGAACATATGAGTTACATGTGCGGCACCATGATCAATTGCCAAATCAACTTGTTCATAACTTGCCGTTGAATGTCCGATTGAACAAACAACTCCATTAAATGATGCTTCTCTAATTACATCCAAAGCTCCATCAAGTTCGGGAGAAATTGTCATCATTTTTATTAAACCTTTTGAAGCCTCCCACATTTCTTTAAAAGATTCAATTGATGGTTTCCATAGATAATTTTCATTCATTGCACCTTTTAATTCCGGATTTAAATATGGTCCTTCCATATGAATCCCAACAATATTGGTTTCAGGATTATTTTGAATAAACCGAGCAACTCTATCCAAATCATCCAAAAGTGCTTGTTTGGGTTTCGCATGCAAACTTGCTAATATTGAAGTAGAGCCTTTTGTTATAAAATATTCACTAATTTTTTTTATACTTTCATCTGATTCATCAGAAAAACCGTAACCTCCAGCTCCGCCATGTACCAATAAATCTATGAATCCAGGAAACATATATTTATTCGAAACATCAAAAATTTTAATTTCCTTTGGAAGTGTAATTTTATCTTCGGGCCCAACATGATAAAATTTTCCTTCTTTAGTAGTAATAATTCCTTTTTTAAGAATTCTGAACGGAGTTACAATATCTCCGCCAATAAATGCTAATTCCATAAATATTATTCCATTAATAAATTTTTTAGTTCAACCGTTGTCTTTGTGATATCTTCATTACCAAAAACAGCTGTTCCGGCAACAATAATATTGCATCCGGCATTTTTAACTTTTTGAATATTTGCTTTAGTTATACCACCGTCAACTTCAATGTAATATTTATAATTATTATTTTTTTTCAAATTATCCAATTGAATAATTTTATCTAAAGTATATTCAATAAATGATTGACCACCAAACCCCGGATTTACTGACATAACAAGTACCAAATCAACGTTTTGCAAAACAGGTAAAAGTGTTTCAACTGATGTTGCGGGATTTATTGCAACTCCAGCTTTTAAATTTAATTCTTTTATTTGTTGAATTACTCCATCCAAATGATCATTATTTTCTTGATGTACGGTAATAATATTTGCTCCAGCTTCAGCAAATTTAGGAATTAAATTTTGCGGATTATTAATCATCAAGTGAACATCAAGTGGAATATTTGTTATTTTTTTTAATGCAGAAATTACTAATGGACCAAATGTTAAATTTGGTACAAATTGTCCGTCCATAATATCACAGTGAATAAAATCACAATTGCCTAATTCTACTGCTCTTATTTGTTGTGATAATTTAGTAAAATCTGCTGCAAGAATTGAAGGAGCTAAATAGGCCATTTTTAATCTTGATTTTTTGTAATAAATATATCTACAGAATCTCCAATTTCTATTAGAGAGTTTTTACTTGGATATTGTGAAATTACTGTATTTGGTAAAAGATTTCTGGATTCTTCATAAGTTATATTTCCAATTTCTAATGAATTTGTTTCAAGAGTTGATGAAGCTTCTTTGAGCGACATACCCAACAAATCCGGAACTCTAACCATTCCCCTATTTGGACCAATACTAACCATCAGTTTTATTCTAGAACTTTTTGATAAATTCATTCCGGCAGAAGGATATTGTTCTACTATTGTGTTTGAAGAGAGTTCAGATTTAACTTCGTCAATTTCAGAAATTTCAAACCCCAATCTTTCAATAGTAAGTTGTGCATCTCTAACAGATTTACCAAATAAATCCGGCATCTTTTTTAATGGATTTCCACCGCTTACATGTAGAGTTATTCTTCTATTTTTCTTTACTGAATTTCCGGCAAATGGTTTTTGAAAAATTATATGATCCCTCGGGATTTTTTCATCAAACCTTGTAATATCGAAAGAAGCAACCAAATTATTGTCTGCTAGAATTTCCTCTGCTTCCTCTTTGGAAAAACCAATCACATTCGGAACTTCGATTTCATCGCTATCAACATATAATGGCATTATAAAAACATCTAAAATAAATGCGAGAATTGCGATAATTGCCGCCGCAATTGAAGTTATTGTTAAAATCTTATAAAATAATGCTTTCATTGGCTCAAATATATTAAATGACTTTTTTTATAACAACTTATAATTTTTTATTATTATTAAAATATTGTAATTTTACTTTTATACGGACTAAAAAAATAATTTTTCAAATTTATTTGGGGTGTTATGTTCAAAAACCATCCGCAAGGCCTTCCGATTTTGTTCTTTACCGAAATGTGGGAACGTTTCGGATATTATACAATGTTGGCAATTTTTGTTTATTATTTACAAGAAAATTTTGGCTGGGACCAAGCAACAGTAACTAATATATATGGAATATTTTTAGCAGCAGTTTATTTTACACCAATTTTAGGAGGTTGGATTGCTGATAATTTTTTAGGTTACGGCAAAACTATTTCAATCGGTGCAGTAATAATGGGAATTGGTTATGCTTTAATGGCTGTACCAACTGATCAGCCATATTTATTATTTACAGCTTTGGGAATTGTAGCATTTGGGAATGGTTTGTTTAAAGCAAATATTTCAGTTCTTGTGGGAAATTTATATGCGCATTCACAAATCTCCTTAAAAGATGCTGGATATAATATTTTTTATATGGGAATTAATGTCGGAGCTTTTTATGCCCCATTTGCAGCAGCTGGAATTAAAAACTTTTTTATGGAAAATTTTGGAACAAGTTTAGCTCAAGGTTATAATGCTGGGTTTGGAATTGCATCAGTAGGAATGATTTTTTCATTAACAATTTTTACACTTTTTAGAAAATATTATAAAGATGCAGATTATCAATCAAAAAATGTTACCAAAACCGAAAAAGATGTAGTTTTAACTAAAGAACAAGAACGTGATAGAATAATTGCACTGTTAACTGTTTTTGGAATTGTAATATTTTTCTGGATGGCTTTTCATCAAAATGGAGCTGCTTTGTCCTTATTTGCACGAGATTATACGCATCAATTTGTTGGGAAATTTACATATTTACTTTTTGACGTAATTAGTCTTCATGCAATTTTATTTATAATATTTGGTTTTGCTGCAATTCTAAAAAAATCTTCTTCCGGAAGAACAAAATTAATTGGAGGAATTTTTTCTGCAGTAGGTTTATTGGTGTTATTATATAAAATTAATTCGTTACCAGATTCAGGAAAAATTTCACCCGAACAATTTCAAGCATTCAATCCTATGTTTATTGTGTTGATGACTCCAATTATAATTGGATTGTTCACAAAATTTAATAAACAAGGCAAAGAGCCATCATCACCCGCAAAAATTGGAATTGGGATGTTAATTACGGCACTTGCTTATGTAATTATGGTTTTTGCATCAATAGGTTTAGCACCGGTTCATTCACTAAATGGAACAACTTCAGCAATTACTGTTAGTCCTTTCTTTTTAATCTCTACATATTTTACTTTAACTATTGCAGAATTACATTTAAGTCCAATGGGACTTTCATTTGTTTCAAAAGTAGCACCTCCAAAAATGAAAGGATTGTTAATGGGAGGATGGTTTGGTGCAACAGCAATTGGAAACTACTTAGCCGGTTTTGTTGGAAGATTTTATCAAGAATGGGAATTATGGCAATTCTTTTTGATATTAATAATTTGTGCATCACTCGCATCATTTATGGTTGTATTAACTTTAAAGAAATTAAAACGAGCAACATCTTAAAATTTAAGGGATAAATAAATGTTAGTTATTATTAAAAATGATTATGAATCATTAAGTAATGAAGCTGCAAAAGTTATTGCAGATAGATTAAAGAAAAAACCAAATTTAGTATTGGGACTTGCTACGGGGAGTACTCCTTTGGGTTTATACAAAGAACTTATTAGAATGCACAAATACGAAGGTCTTGATTTTTCAAAAGTTGTAACATTTAATTTGGATGAATATATTGGTCTTCCACCTTCACATGATCAAAGTTATCATTATTTCATGCAGAAGAATTTTTTCTCAGAAATTAATTTAGATCCGAGGTTTATTCATGTTCCACAAGGAATGGCAAATGATATAAAATTATTTTGCAACTGGTATGAAGAAAGAATTAAAAGTTTTGGAGGAATTGATATTCAAGTTTTGGGAATTGGTGCAAACGGACATATAGCATTTAACGAACCAGGTTCTTCATTAGGTTCTAGAACAAGAATTAAAACTCTAACCCCAACAACAAGAGATGATAATAGAAGATTTTTTGAAAAAGGTGAAGATGTGCCAAAATATGCAATTACAATGGGCGTTGGAACTATTATGGATGCAAAAGAATTATTGCTAGTTGCCTCTGGAGAATCAAAAGCAGAAGCAATAAAAGCTGCAGTTGAAGGACCAATTACTGCAATGTGTCCGGCATCTATAATTCAAATGCATAAAGAAGCTTTTGTAATTATTGATAAAAATGCTGCTTCAAGTTTAAGCGGAACTTATGTTGATACTTGGGAATCTCTAATTCTTTAAATTAAATAAAGGTTAAAAGTGAAAAGTATTTGCATTTTTGAAGATGAAGAATATAAGCAACTTCAACCATTAACATTTTTTCGTCCATCATATCATTTAAAATGTGGAATATTATCTCTTCATCGAAAAATTAGAAGAAATTATCCAAATGTTAGAGTTGAGTTAAATACACGCGGATATTTAAGAAATGTAATTAAACAAAATCATCCATCGGAAATTGTAAATCATGTAATGTCAGATATGATGTTATTTCTTAATGGCAGAATTCTTGTTGATGACACTTTGGTTAATCAAATTCCACTTGATGGGAAAGATGAAATTTTTGTTTCTAAAAATAATTTTATTGGTGCTAGAGTAAGCGAAAAAAATTTGGAAAGTATCAGCAATTCACTTAAAGACGTTTTATCAATAAATGATTTTCCGGAATTACCAAGAAAAGAAGTTGATGTAACAATTATAAATTATCCTTGGGATTTAATTACTTATAATCATCAAGAATTAATTAAAGATTTTAAAAAGCTTACAAGCGAATCAGAAAATTTTATTAAAGATTTTCCGGGTGTTTATTTCTTAAATAAGGAAAATATTTTTTTAGGTAAAGATGTAAAAATAAAACCCGGCGTAATTTTAGATGCTGAAGAAGGACCAATTTTTATTGGTGATAATGTTCAAATTTTACATAATGCTTCAATTCAGGGTCCGGTATTTATTGGTGAAGAAACAATTGTAAAAATGAGTGCAACAATTTATCACAATACAAGTGTTGGAAAAGTTAGCAAAATTGGCGGCGAAATAGAAAACACAATTATTCATAGTTATTCTAATAAACAACATAATGGGTTTTTAGGAAATTCATATTTGGGTTCTTGGGTAAATCTTGGTGCCGGAACAACAAACAGCGATTTGAAAAATAATTATGGAACAATAAAAGTTTTAATTAATAATCAACAAATTGATAGCGGAAAACAATTTGTTGGTTTAACTATGGGAGATCATTCAAAAGCTGCAATAAATACTTCATTTAATACCGGTGCGGTAGTTGGCGTTTCCAGCAATATTTTTGGAGGAACTTTCCCACCTCGTTATATTCCCTCTTTCAGCTGGGGAGGCTCCGAAGCATTAACGACGTATGATATTGATAGAAGTATTGAAGTTGCTGAGAGAGTTATGCAAAGAAGAAATGTTATTCTTACAGATATTGATAAAGAACTATTTAGAACTGTTTTCAAATTGACTGAAAAAGAACGAAGAGATAAAGGTTTCCCAAAATAAGCTCGAAAATTATTTTGAATGTATAAAAATTATTTTTACTTACTCAGATCGGTTAATGAGTTACTTCCGAAAATATTAAATTCAACTATTACTGATATTTATTCTCAAGAAAAAGATAAACTTTTTCTAAAAATTCCGAATGAAGAATTTCCTGATAGGCATTTAATAATTTCTGCAAATCCTAATTCAACATTTTTACAAATCAAAAATTCTCACTTCAAAGCAAAAAAAAATGTTATTCAAATTTTTAGCGATATATATTTTTCGAAAATTCAAAATGTCCTAATTGCGCAGAAAGATAGAATTGTAAAAATAGAATTAGATTATTCTTCAATCTATTTTTCTATTAGAGGAAATAAAACAAATATTTTTCTTATTACAAAAAATGGTGCAATATCTTCATTTAAAAAAAATAATAATGATAATTTTAATTATGAATTGGAACAAGAATATTTTAATGGAAACAATTTCTCTCTAAAATTAAATAATGAAAATAATGTTATTGAAATTTCTGATTTGAAAAAAATATTCCCAATGATTTCTAATGAAATTAAAAATGAAATTGAATTTAGAAAAACATTTGAGCAAAATTCAGTTTTGCAAATCTTTGAAAATATTTTTTATGATATATTAAATTCACATATCAGAATTGGGTTTAATCAACATTTGCAAAAAATTATCTTTTATCCCAATGCATTTAAAACTTTGGAAGTTGTAAATGATTTCAAAGATTTTGATAATTTTAATGAAGCTTTGCAATTTTATTTTTCATCATTTTATAAACTGACTTCCAAAACAAATATTTCAAATGAACTGGAAAAATATTTTGATAACGAATTATCAACTTTATCTTCAAAATTAAATAAGTTAAAAAATAGGATTGAAAGTGGTTCTAATGAGCAATTATATTACAGTTACGGAAATTTACTTTTATCAAATATAAATTTGCTTAAAAAAGGTTTAAGTGAAATTACTCTGAAATTTCCAGAAGACGAAAATATTTGTAAAATTAAACTTGATCCAAAATTAAATTCCAAAGAAAATATTGATCGATATTTTGAAAAAGCAAAAGATGAAAAAGTAAATTATAAAAAGTCTGTTGAATTATATAATTTATCTTTGGAAAAGTTTGATAAAATTAAGAATGAAAATGAAAAATTTAAATCGGCAAAAACAATAAATGAAATTGAAGAAATTTATAATCGAGTAATTCCTAAAAAAGAAAAATTAGTTAAAATGGATTCGGGAGAAAAATTTAAATATTGGCTTTATATTATTGATGAAAAATACAAAGTTTACATTGGTAGAGATAGTAAAAGTAATGATTATCTTTCAATAAAATTTGCAAATCAAAATGATTATTGGTTTCATGCAAGAGGTTTACCCGGTTCTCATGTTGTTTTGAGAATTGATAATTCTAAAGAAGTAGTTCCAAAAGAAATAATTAAAAAAGCGGCTTCACTCGCGGCATTTTACAGTAAAGCAAAAACTGCCGGTTCCGCACCGGTTTCATTCACATTTGCAAAATTTGTACATAAGAAAAAAGGAATGGAACCCGGAAAAGTTTTATTGCAAAAGGAAAATTCAATTTTGGTAAAACCGGAAATTCCAAAGAATTGCGAATTAATAAATGAATAATTTTTAATTATGAAAATAAATTTTAATTACAAAGCTATATTTATAATTTTAAGTGCATCAGTTTTACTTGGAATAATTTATAATACTTTTTCATCAAGTGGAATTGACTTTATTCGGAAAGAAATTAAAATTGAATTTGTAGATATAGGCGATTCCGAAAATTCTGGTAATTTGAAAGGAATTAAACTTTCCCAAGTTCTTGAATTATATAATTCGAAATCAGCAATTTTTGTCGATGCAAGAGATCAATGGGATTTTTCTGAAAATCATATTACCGGTGCAATTAATATTCCTGAATTCAGTTTTGATGAAAATGAATTTATGCAATTAAACATTCCGAAAGAATCAGTTTTAGTAATTTACTGCGATGGTGATGATTGCGATACTAGTAAAAGATTGGCAATACAAATTTATAAATTAGGTTATAAAAACATTTATGTTTTTCTTGACGGAATCAAAACTTGGATAGAATCCAAACTTCCAATATCAAATGTGAAAAAATGAAAAAAGAAAATGTTATAAATTATTTAATTGCAATTACTCGAATTTATCTTGCAGTTTATTTTATTTTAAGCGGATTGGGAAAAATTAATAATTTAGATTTCTTCGCAAACTCCATTGAGAATTATAAAATTTTTCCAACTGAAATTATAAACATTCTAGCAATTATAATTCCATGGATTGAAGTAATTTCCGGCGCACTACTATTATTGGGAATTTATATTCGAGAAAATTCCTTGATAATTGCTTCATTACTTTTTGTATTTACGATTGCAGTAATTTCTGCTGTGTTAAGAAATTTAGATATTGATTGCGGATGCCACGGAACTATTGACGGACAAAAAGTTGGAATTCTAAAAATTATAGAAAATATTTCTTTGTTTATTGTTTCAATTCTTAGCATAAAATTTCCTAAACAAGAATTAACTTTTATAAAGCAACCACAATTCATTTCAAAATAAATTGAAAAATATTCAAACATATTTCGCAAATTTATTTTTACAACTCGCAATTAAACTATTAAAAAAAAGTAAATCTTCACATAAAATTTCAATAAATCGGGATTCAAAAATTTTAATAATAGTTTTGCGAAATAAATCTGAATCACTTTTGATTACTCCGCTTTTGCAATTAATTTATGAAAAAACAAATTCGCAAATTTCTGTTTTAACTAATGAAGAAAATGAAATTATATTTTTAAATAATCCTTTTGTAAAAAATATTTATAGAATTGATGATAATTTATCATCCCAATTTTCGCAGATTCTGAAATTTAATAAAAATAATTTTGATGTAATTGTTAACCCGAATGAAATTTATAGTCAAACTGAAATTCTATATTCAGCTTTTATAAAATCAAAATTCAAAATTGGATTTAAAAATATAAGTGATAATATTTTCTCACATATTTTAGAAAAACACAATCCTGTAACAAATCATTTTGTTGATAGAATTATTAGCTTATGTGAAGTATTTGAATTTGATATTGATAAATCTCACTTGAATTTGTTTTATCAACCATCACAATTATCCTTGGATGAAGTTGAAAGGTTTTTGCTGACAATTTTTAACTCTAACAAATTATTGGTTATCATTAATATTTCGGATGAAACTAATAATAATTTTTGGGGTGTTGATAGTTTTAAAAAATTAATCAGATATCTAAAGAATTATGATGTGAATATTATAATTACAACGTTGCAAAAAGATGTTGAGTTTGCTGATAAAATATCTGATGGAAAAGAGAAAATATTTTTTATAGATGAATTTGATAAATTTGCGGCTTTGATTTCATACTCAAATTTTATTTTTACACTCGATAATTTTGCCTTACAGTTAGCAACAGTATTTAAGAAACCTGTTTTTTGTCTTTTTGGTAAACAGAATAATAATGAGTTAATCAGAGTTCCGTATATTTCTGATTTTGACTTTATACGAAGTGATGAAAGTGATTTAAGCGATTTACATTATGGGAAAGTACTGAACAGTTTTATCCCCTATTTTGATTATGTTTTTGAGAATTTTCAAATTAATAAATTTTAGAAAGTTTACCATTGAAGAAAATAGAAAAAACATTTTGCGAATTAACAAAATCAGAAATTGAAAAACATAGTGAAGAAATTTTAAAGTTAATTGATAAACCCAAATATTTTTGTAAAAAATGTTTACGTGTTTCAATAGATAAAAAATATTTGTGTAAATCAGAAAAGATTAAATAAGTTTTAGAATTTATGAGAATTAAAAAGAGTAAAATTTTAGTCACAAAAATTGTATTAATGTTTTTATCAATTTTTATTTTAAAATGTAATGAGAATTCAGTTGAACCAAAATTTCAGCCAATAAATATCGATGTTAGAATGGAAGTTCAAGTTTTAGATTCAACTTACCATTTTTATAAGCGACCATTCACACAAATTTATTTTACAACTTATAAACTAACTTCCAATAATGAAAAAGTTGAATTACTTCAATCTGATACAACATCTTGCAGAAATGGCTGGGGTGTAAAATTACTAAATTTTACTTTTAATAATTCTAATGAAAAAATTATTCTTGGTGCCTCATGTGAAAATTATAACGGAAATAATTACCGAGAAGAAGAAATTTCTTATAATGAAATTGAATACAGAATCGATGAATCAAATTATGTAAGCATTACAAAAACTTTTGCAATTTATTATAAATAAAAAGTAAAATGCTTAAAAATAATTCAACGCAAAAAATAATTTTATTTGATGGAATTTGTTCTCTCTGCAATTTTGCAATTGCCAATCTTCAAAGAAATCTACAAAATCAAAATTATAAATTTATTCCATCTCAATCAGATGAAGGTCTAATTTTAATTGAGAAATTTAAACTCGGTGATATTACGAATAATTCAATAGTACTTTTTTACACAAATAAAATCTATTTTAGAAGTGATGCAATTTTAAAAATTCTTGATGATATGCCAAGCATATATAAGATATTTAAACTTGCAAAATATTTACCAAAATTTGTTAGAGATAAACTCTACGATATTATTGCAAAATATCGATATTTTTTATTCGGAAAAATTTAAAATAATATGAATATGGAACGAATTAATATTTCATCAAATGCTGTTTGGGAAAATATTGTAGGTTATTCCCGACTTGTAAAAATCGGCTCGCAAATATATATTTCCGGAACAACTGCAACAGATGATAATGGAAAAATTATCGGAATTGATAATCCATACGAGCAAACAATCAAGTGTATTAAAAACATAGAAGCTGCTTTAATTAAAGTCGGTGCTAATTTATCCCACATTGTTCGAACAAGAATTTATGTTAAAAATATTAATCATTGGGAAATTATTGGGAAAGCTCATGGTGAATATTTTGATAAAATTAAACCAGCTACAACTATGGTAGAAGTTAGTAATTTAATTCTTCCGGAAATTTTGGTTGAAATTGAAGCAGAAGCAATTTTATTTAAATAAATATTTGGGCGTTAAACATGAAAGTATTATCAGTTTTTTTAGCAATTATTATTTTAAGTACTTTATTTATTTCTTGCAGAGATGAAGATGAATTAATTGCCGGATCTCCAATAAATATTGATTTACCAGAGTATGATAATATTCCGGTAATTGCAAATATTAATAATAATTTTGTTCTTACTCTTAATGCCAAAAACTTTAACTACAACTATAATGATTATCTGTATTTTACGAATGATTCCTTGGTGATATCAATTACAAATAGCAGATCGAGTTCATCAAATAGTGATTTTATACTTTTTGATAATTTGAATGAAGAAATATTTTCGGAGAATTTTAATACGGATAAAGTTGTTGTAAAGGATAATTTAGGCGGAAAAGTTCCGGCAAGAATTAAGATTAAACTTGAAAATTATACTGGTATGTTAAATATTGTTGTTGCCGTAAAAGATTAATATTAAACATTTCATTGTAATTTTATGCAATTTTATTCTTTATGAATAAAGACAATATTTTGTCGTTATTTTCAAATTCAAGAAAACCACTACTACTTGATGGAGCAATTGGAAGTCTGCTTCAGCAAAAAGGATATAGGTCCGATAAACATTTGTGGACAAGTTATGTAAATTTTAAATACCCAAATGTTATCAAAAAAATTCATGAAGAATATATAAAAGCCGGATGTGATTCAATCACAACAAATACCTTTAGAACAAATCCAATTGCTTTTAAAAAAACGAGTTTTGAAATTGATCAAGAATTAATAATTGAACAAAGTGTCAATTTAGCAAAACAAGCTATAGGAAATGCAAATGTTATTATTGCCGGATCAAATCCTCCAGCAGAAGATAGTTATCAAAATTATCGATCAATTTCAAAAAATGAGTTAATTCAAAATCATCATCAACATATTGATTTGCTATATAAATATGGTTGTGATTTTATTCTTAATGAAACTCAAAGTCATTTTGATGAAATAGAAATTATTTGCAAATATTGTTATGTAAATAATTTTCCTTATGTAATTAGTTTACTTATAACAGATGATATGAAAATTTTTAGTGGAGAGAATCTTACTGAAGTTTTGTCCATGATAAATTTATATAATCCACTGTTGATAAGTTTTAATTGCATATTTCCAAATACATTTTACAAATTATTGAATACGAATTGCCTAATTAATAATTGGGGTTTTTATTTAAATTGCGGTAAGGGAAATTATTCCGATAAAAATATTTCTTGCGGAATTTCTCCTAAAGAATATTTAGAAATTGTTAGAAATTCAATAGTTTTTAAACCAAAACTAATTGGTACATGTTGCGGTTCAAATCCACATCATACAAAAATTATAAGAGATTTTTTAGATGAAAATTTTAGTACTTAATTCTCCAGCAAAAATCAATTTAGGTTTAAATATCGTTGAAAAAAGAATTGATGGTTTCCATAATTTAAATACATTTTTTTACCCGATTTATGATTTATGCGATAAAATTACTTTTGAGCATTCTGCAAAATATATTTTCGATTCTAATAATATAGATTTGGTGAAAGATGAAAATAATTTAATTCAGCGCGCTGTCACAATTCTAGAAAATATTTTTAATAAAAAATTCAAAGTGAAAATTTATTTGGAAAAAATAATTCCAATTGGTGCCGGGTTAGGCGGTGGAAGTTCAAACGCAGCTTCAACATTAATGGGATTAAATGAAATGTTTGAATTAAAAATCAGTAATGAAAAATTACTTGAAATAGCTTTAGAACTTGGTTCAGATGTTCCATTTTTTATTTATTCAAAACCTTGTGTTGGTACTTCAAGAGGTGAAATTTTACAAATAAGTAAAATGTACATTGATGATGTTTTTTTAATAGTAAATCCAAATATTCATATTTCTACAAAAGAGGCTTTTTCCAATATTAAGCCTAAACCATCAAATTTTAATTATGATTATTTTATTAAAAATGAATCAATTGATTACAAGGATTTAAAAGGAAAATTATCAAACGATTTTGAGTATTATGTTTTTAATAAATATCCCGAAATCGAAAACATAAAAAATACTATGATTGCAAACGGAGCTGAATTTTCTTTAATGAGTGGAACCGGATCAACAGTTTATGGAATTTTCAAAAGTATTGAACAAGCAAATTATACTTCAGAGATTTTACCAAATAATTATTTTAAATTTATTTCATCGAATTAATTTTTTCAATTTCATAAAAATTAACTCAATATATAAGCACCAATTAAAATTAGAATAATTCCAATTCCCTTCTTTAAAAGATTTTTTTCATTAAATAATTTTCCGCCAAGAATTGATGCAAAAAATACGGAAGTTCTTTTCACGGTTAAAACAAGTGCAACCGGAGCTAATTTAATTGCCTCAATCTGAGTATATCTATAACCAATTGTTAAAACAGAAATTAATATTATCCAAAGAAAATTATTTTTTGAAACTTTACTTAATATTTGAAATGGATTTTTTAGTTTTAAAAAAACTAATAATGTAAAATTAATTGCTAAAAATATTTGTTGAAAAACAACAAAGTTAAATGGTGTTAGATTGAAATCTTTTATAATCAGTTTGTCAATTACAGATGAAATTGATAAAAGTAATAATGCATAAAAAATATAACGATGGTAGTTTGTTCCTAATAAAGTTTTAAAAGGATCTAAAAAATTATTTCCTCTTTTTAATTCTAAAACGTATGTCCCAACTAACAAAATTAACATTCCTAAAAATTCAAGACTTGTTATAGATTCCCCAAGAATTATGAATGATAGTATAACAACAATTCCCGGAGTTAAAGTCATTAATGGCAGAGCGCTGCTTATTTCCAAATTTTTAATTGCAAGCATTATATTTAAAAATGCTGCTGCTCCTAAAATAGTTTTGAAATATAAAATCACTAAACCTTGCAATGATAGTTTGGAATAATCCATTTGCGGGAAAAGAAACAGTGCAATTATCAAATTGAAAATTGAAAGGATAAATGAAAATTCTAACGCATCAAAATTAAACAGAACTTTCTTCTGGAATATTGCTGCAAATGCTGAAAGTATTGCGGAAACTAAAGCAATTAAAAACCATTCACTCATTTTATTTTAGAGCAATATTTATTTTTGCAAAAATATTTCTACCGGGTTCTAACAAATTAATTCCTCTAAAAGTTGAAAGATGATTTCTAAATGCTCTATTAAATATATTTTCCATTCCAATTGATATTCTTACAAATGAACCGAAAAATATTATTTCATCACTATTTAATGAAAAATTAAAAACAGTATAACCACCAGTACGGTTTTCATCATTTGCAATTTTATCTTGATTCGCAAAAATATTCATATTTACATCGCAGTTTATCTCATCAATTACTTCAATTTGAGTTCCTAATACAAAATTTAATGGCGGAATTTGAGGAAGATAATTATTTGATATTAAATCCTTTCCAATTACAAATGATGCAGTTCCATAAAATGAATTATTTTTAAAATATTTATAATCCGTACTCAAATCAAATCCATAAAGCATTGCTTTACCAATATTTTCTTTTCTATAAACACTATCAGCAAATATTTCTTTATCGATTACAAGATTTGATAAATTATTTAAAAATGTATTGAATCTTAAATTGTAGTTATCTTTCCAAATTCTTAAACCGGCATCAAATGAAATACCTTTTTCCGGATTTAGATTTGGATTACCAAAACTTTTAATACCGCCAAGATCAATATATTGATATCTTTCTTCTATTGACGGAGATCGGAAAGTATAAGCCGCATTTATTGTAAAGTTAATTTCTTTATTTAATTTATATAACGCTCCAAAATTTCCACTAAACGATTTATTATTTTCGTTAAAAGCCAAATATGAAGCATCTTCATTTTTTGTATTATAATTTATTGTTCCGTTATTATTTACGTAAACTGGATTTTTTGTTTCATCATTTTTAATATTTATAAAATCATATCTTCCACCTATTGTAATCGCAATTTCATTTTTTATTAATTCAAATTCATTAGTGATAAAAATCCCAAAATTCTTAAATTTAGAATCCGGAACTGGTTTTTCCACTGTAACAATTTTAGCTTTTTTATTTGTTGTTGTTCGCAAACCTTCATATTCCCTTTGCCAATAATCAATACCGGTGATAAGAATATTTGATTCGTTAAAAATCCAATTATTTTGAATTGTAAAACCATTCATTGTATGGGTTGCATTTGGATTAGAGACAGCATTTGCATTGGGTTTTACTTCAACATTTCTTTTTATTTTTTGATGATAAAACTTTAGCTGTGTTTTTGCAGAATATTTGGAAAGATTATAAAAATAAATTTCTCCATTAATTATTTCCCTCTTTGCAAAAATATATTTTGCTTCAGCAGTTTCTTGAAAAGGCTCTCCACCCGGAAGTCCAACATCATATGCAGAAAATTTATTATACGATAAATTAACTTCAATATTTTCGATTGGCGAAATTTTGATTTTCCCGTTTAAGCTTTCATCTTTAAATGAGCTGTTTTTTAAAATGCCATTAGGTGTTTCGATATCATCAGCGGTTCTGTATAATCCGCTTAAATAAAAAGACCAAATTTGGTTTCCTGTTGATATACTTAAATTATTACTTACACCATTATTTACTGAATTATATGAAGATGTAAAATTTGGTTGAATGAAAAAATTACTATCAAATTTTGGTTCTTTACTTTTAATATTTATTATTCCGCCAGTTGCTCCGCTTCCGTATAAAGAAGAAATACCACCTTTAACAATTTCAATATTTTCAACATCGTTTAGATTAAATAATGATAATCCGGCAGAAAGATTTGTTGAAGTTTCAATTCGGTAGCCATCAACCATGTAAATAATATTTTGTTTACTTAATCCTCTAATATTAATCGATGTTCCCCATGGGGCATCTTTTATTAATGATATACCGGCATTTTTACTTACCATTTCTGATAAAGTTAAGAAATTCGTTTTTTCAATTGTTGAATTATCAATAAATTCAATTGGAATTACTGTTTCTTTTAATAGCTTCTCATAACGACTACTACTCACCACGGCTTCACCAATATTAATAAGACTTTGCTCTAAAATTATATTTAGTTCATAATTTTCATTTTCCTTTATGAAAAAATTTTTCTCAACTGATAAATATCCAATGTGAGTAAACATCAATTTTAAATTTGCATTTGAAAATACCTCAATTTCGTATTTACCATTTTTATCTGTATAAAATTGATTTTTATTTCCATTAAGATAAATCGATACATTACTCAAAGTTTTCCCTTTCGAACTAACAATTCCAAATATTTTTGATTTTTGTGCAATTATAATATTTGCAAAAATGAATGTAGCAATGACAATTAAAATTATATTTTTCATAAAAAACGATTTCTTTCTTGGTTATTGATTAATTGGAAATTTAATTGTAACACTTGTGCCGGGAAACTCACTATTGCCGATTTTCGATGGGCTAATAATACTTATGCTTCCATTCAATCTTTCTACAATTTCTTTAACTAGAGATAAACCCAAACCACTTCCTTCAATATATTTACTTGGTAAATTTGTTGCTCTATAAAATTGTTGAAATATTTTATCTATTTCATCTTTAGGGATTCCAATTCCATTATCAGAAATATCGATTTTAACATATTTTTGATCTTCATTCAAATCAATAAAAACAGCTTGATTTTCTTTTGTATACTTAACTGCATTTCCAATTATATTTGATAATACTAGTTCAAGCATAATTGGATCGCAATCAATTTCGTGTTTATGATTTCTAAGATCATTTACTTTTAATTCAATGTGTTTATTTTTTATCAAATCAGTTTTTTGAGATAAAACAATTTTCAATGTTTTTAATAAATCAACTTTTGAAAATGTAATATCATTTAGCAATTTTAATTTAGATATTCGCAAAATATTATTTATTAAATTCAAAGCTTCATCGGTTCTTGTTTTTGTGCGAACAAGTTTTCTTTTCATCTGTTCGTTAACTTCACCAACATAACCATTTTTAATAAGTTCTATAATTGATTGTGCAGCTACAATTGGACTTTTAATTTCATGAACAACGGCCATTATATATTTTTGCTTAGCTTCTTCAACATTATTTAATTCTTCCAAAGTTTCTTTTAACTGTTGTTCACGTTTATAAAGCCTTTTTGCAATTCTGCTTGTAATTCCAATTGTTGTATAAATTGTAAAAATAAAAATTCCGAGAGAAAAAATTATAAATTTTACATTGTGAACATTTTCGCTAAAATATATTTCATTTATATGATAATGTGGAATACTTCCCAAATGTTCAAGAGTAACTATGCTTGAAAATGATAGAAGTAATAATGTAGCCATTATAAAAATTACATGCACCGGAAGAATCAAACTTCCAATTATCATGTGAAATATATAAAGCATATAAAGCGGAGTTTCAATGCTTCCCGTAAAATAAACAAGTAAAGTTAAAGCAATTAAATCTAAAACCATTTGCAAAAGTGAGTAATGCAAAACATTGAATTTCCCAGGTGTGCATTTTACCTTATTACTAAATAAAATTAGAATAATATTATAAATTGCAATACTTACCGAAATAAAGATAAACCACTTTACTTGATGTTCGCTGAATTGAATTTCAAATAATTTTTGAGCAATTAGAAACATTAGAATAAGCATTACAACCGCACCAAATCTTAGCTGAATAAACCAAATATTTCTAGCTCTAATTGATTTCCAATACTCTTCGTAATTATACGCCCATTTAGGTACAAGTTTAAACATATTTCTCAAAATTAGACTCACTAATTGAGTGAGTCTAATAAATAATTTTAGTTATGCAATATATTTTCCACGTTTAACATAAGTTGTATGCAAAAGCTTATGTGATAAATGTCCACAAGGTCCTTCCGTTAAAAAGTTTTCATAAATAAAATTTATATGAGGATTTTCATGTGACTTTCTTATTGGAAGTCCTTCTTCTTCTTTATAAATAGCTTCAGCACGTTTCTTTCTTATTTCAAGACTTGTTGGTATTGGCTGTCCTCCTCCGCCCAAACATCCGCCGGGGCAACCCATAAATTCAATAAAGTGACATTCACTAAATTTACCTCCTGCTTTTATATCTTCCATAACTTTTTTAGCATTTGCTGTTCCATGAGCGACCGCAACTTTTAATGTTGCACCTTTTAACCAATCCCAACTTGTAAAATATTTTTTATATATTTCTGGCACCAGACCAACTTCTGTTATTGGAAATTCAACAAATCTAATTCCCTCAAAACCTCTAATTGGAGTTATGTTGGCATTTTCAAAAATATTTTCAACTTTCTTACCGGTTACTAATTCAATTACTGTTCGTAATGCAGCTTCCATTACACCACCGGTTGCGCCAAAAATTAAACCGGCTCCGGAAGCATTACCAAAGGGATCATCAAAATCTGATTTCGGCATTTCCGGCAAAAATATACCGGCTTCTTTAATCATTTGTGCTAATTCACGCGTGGTTAAACCATAATCAACATCTTTATAACCGGAATCAACCATTTCGGGCCTATTACATTCAAACTTCTTTGCCGAACATGGCATTAAAGCAACAGTAATAATATCTTTTGGATTTATTCCGCAGATATTAGCATAAAATGTTTTTATCACCGAACCAAACATTTGCTGTGGTGATTTTGCAGTACTTAAATTATCAATATAATCTGTGTAAAAATGTTCTAAATATTTTACCCATCCTGGTGAACATGAGGTAAATTGAGGTAAAACAGCATTCGGATCGTTTTTTACCAATGCATTATATAATCGTAGTATCAATTCTGTACCTTCTTCCATAATTGTTAGATCAGCTGTAAAATCAGTATCAAATACTTTATCAAATCCTATTCTTCTTAATGCAGTATTTAATTCACCAGTTAGTGAGTGCCCTGCTTCAAGTCCAAATTCTTCACCAATTGCAGCTCTTGGTGAAGGCGCAGTTTGAATAACAACATGTTTATTAGGATCATCAATAGCAGCCCAAATTTCATCTCTGGGATCGTTAGCTCTTAATGCACCAGTTGGGCACCTATTTATACACTGTCCGCAATTAATGCAAATTACATCCGATAATTGTTTTCCAAAAAATGTTCCAATATGAGTTTCCGCGCCTCTATCAATTGCTTCCAAAACTCCAACTTCTTGTAAATCGATACAAGTTCTAACACATCTTTTGCATAGAACACATTTATCCATATCTCTCACAACAGAGTAGGAGGAATTGTCAATTTCAAATTTCGGTTCTGATTTATGTCCAAAATTGTAATGATCAACGCCATATTCTTTTGCCAGCGCTTGAAGTTCGCAATTATTATTTCTAAAACAAGAATAACATTCGCCGTAATGTTCACTTAATAATAAATCAAGAATATGTTTTCTTGCTTTTCTTACCATCGGTGTAGAAGTATGAATTTTAATGGGTGCAGTTATTGGGAATGCGCACGATGCTTGTAAAGTTCTCATGTTTTCTACTTCAACAACACATAATCTGCAAACGCCGGCAACGCATAAATCCGGATGATGACAGAGTGTGGGTATATGAATATTATGTTCTTTGCATGCTTCTAAAATTGTAGTTCCCATTGGTACAACAATTTGCTTTTCATTTATTTGAATTTTAACTGATCCCCCAATATATTCTGGGTTTTTTGGTTTTTCAATAATATGGGATTTTTGGCTTATCGGAGCTCGATCATGTTTATATTCTTCCATTATTTCCTCCGTTGGAGTAATTTAAAACTTCATCTTTGAAATTTTCTAAAATTGAAATAAATGAATTTGGGCTTGATTGACCCAATCCACATTTTGAAGCGACTTGCATTGTTTTTCCTAAATCTTTTAACTTATTCAGATATGTAAATGTATGTTCACCCTTTTCAATCATTTCAACGCCTTCTAGCAATTTAACATTTCCAATTCTGCAAGGCGTGCATTGACCGCAAGACTCTTCAACAAAAAATTCCATAAAGTTTTTCAGAACTTTTAACATATTTCTTGATTCATTAAAAATTATAACTGAACCACCGGTTGAGATATCCTCATAAGAAAGTTTTCTATCAAATTGTGATTTTGGAATGCAAAATCCGGAAGCTCCTCCAATTTGCACAGCTTTTGTGTTTTTAGCTTCTACTAAATTTAGAAGTTCATTAATTGTTGTACCCCAAGGTAATTCATATACACCTGGTTTTGCACAATCTCCGGAAACAGAAAATAATTTTGATCCGGAAGAATTATCAGTTCCAACATTTAAAAACCATTCTGCACCTTTTAAAACTATGTGAGGAATTGTTGCAAGTGTTTCAACATTATTAACAGAAGTTGGTTTTCCGTTATAGCCCGTATTTACTGGGTATGGAGGTCTATTTCTTGCTTCACCTCTGTTGCCTTCTAAAGATTCAATTAGTGCAGTTTCTTCACCGCAAACATAAGCTCCTGAACCAAGAAAAATTTCTATATCAAATTCAAATCCAACTTTTCCTAAAATATCTTTCCCAAGTAAATTATCTTTTCTCATTTCATTCAAGTAATCTTGCAGAGATTTTAGTAGATATTCATATTCTCCGCGTAAATAAATAATTCCCTTTTTTGCTCCAATTGTATATCCGGCTATTACCATACCATCCATTACAAGTTCCGGATATTCAACAAGCAATACTCGATCTTTAAAAGTTCCCGGTTCGCCTTCATCAGCATTACAAATTATATATTTTTCATCACTGATTGAAGCTGCTGTAAGCATCCACTTTGTAGAAGTTGGAAATCCAGCACCACCGCGACCTTTTAATTTTGATGTTTTTAATTCAAGTAAAATTTCTTCTCTTTTTAATGAAATAGCTTTTTTAATTCCATCTCCTCTTAAATATTCAGAGAAAATGACTTTGCCTTGTCTATTTTTATTCTTATTCATTTTCTCCCTCACTTAACTTCATTTAAAAGTTTAATTGCTTTTTCCGGTGTTAATTTTGTATATACTCGATCATTAATTGACATTGCAGGAGATTCATCGCAAAGCCCAAGGCAATTTGCAAATTCAACAGTGAATTTATTATCCTTGGTTGTATCTCCAATTTTAATTTTAAGTTCTCTTTCAATTGCTTTAACAAGAGATTCTTTTCCCTTCATATCACAAGAAATTGTTTGGCAAATTCTTACAATATTTCTTCCTTTAGGTTTTGAGTTTAAAAATGAATAAAATGAAATTACGCTGTACACTTCAACAGGATGAATATTAAGATGACGTGCAATTTCTTGTTGTGCATAATCAGAAATGTAACGGTGTTTTTTTTGAATCTCATGTAGAATGGTTAATAAAGCAGATCGATTGTTACCATGCTTTTTTACTAATAATTCGATTTCTTCGGCAAGCGAAGTTTTCTCTTCAACAAACATAATTAACTCCCCAAATTTCTTAAAGTAAGTTTTGAACTTTCTTAATTAATTCTTCCGGTGAAATTGGCTTTTCGACAAAATCATCTACTGGAACTAAATCATTAGCTCCAAAATGTAATCCAATAGCTTTTGAAATTGAAGTATACATTAAGATTGGGGTTTTAATACCTTCTTTTCTAAATCTCTGGGCAAGAAAAAAACCATCGTCAGCTTCATCCATCATAACATCAAGAATAATTAAATTGGGTTTCTCTTTTGTCACAATTTCAAAACCAGTTGTAGGATTAGATGCGGTTACAACTTCATAGCCATTCGCTTCTAAAATTAATGTACTTGCTTCCAAAATATCTGGATCATCATCAATCACAGCGATTAGTGCCATATTGTTCTCCTAGTTAAGTGTCTATTTATTTAAATGGAAAGTGTACAGTGAAGTTACTTCCTTCGTTATATACACTTTCTACATTTATCTTTCCTTGGTTTGCATCTACTAATCTTTTAACAATTGATAAGCCTAAGCCTGTTCCACTAACTAACTTTGTATGTTTGTTTTTCGCTCTATAAAATTGCTGAAACAAATTTTGTTTTTCATCATCTTTTAAACCAATCCCAGTATCAGAAATAGAAACTGAAATAAAATTTTTATTCAGCAAATAGTTAATATTTATTTTACCATTCTCTATGTTATATTTTACTGCATTACTAAGTAAGTTTGAAAATATTTTTGTAATATCATTTCGGTCAATTTTTATTTCTGGAATTTCAAATATTTTATTATGATTTATCGAAATTGATTTTTTCTTAATTTCGAGTTCTAATATATCAAGACAAGATTTTATAACTTCCGGTATTGATACAAATTCAGTTTGCTTAACTATATGATTTGTGTCGATTCTTGAAATATCAAGTAAATCATTTACTAAATCCAACGAACCTTTTAACCTTAAAAGTGATCTTTGTAAATATTGTTTTTGTTTGTCAAGCGGTACAACTAATGAATCATTGGTTAGAATATCCAAATATCCTAAAACTGCTGCAAGAGGGGTTTTCAATTCATGTGCAACCATAGAAACAAACTGCGATTTTATTGTTTCAATTTGTTTTAACCCCGTAATATTCTTAAGCACAACTACAACTCCAGCAAAGGTTCCATCCGGATGTGGAACTCTTGTGCAAGTTGCTTCAATTATTAATTCATTATTTGGATGTATTTCAACTTCTGTTGTGTAAGATTTTCCTTTGGGATTTTCTGAAGCTAAAATTTCATTAACAAGTTTTGCAATATTTGCAGGAAGTTTTTCAATAATTTCATCTTCAATTTTGAGTTCATCAAAATTTAATTTTTGCAAACATGCTTTATTATAATAGACAAGTTTTCTTTCTTTATTAATTAACAAAACACCGCTGCTAATTGCCTCGATAATTGTATTTAGTCTACTTTTCTCATGAGCAATTGTGGTAAGATTTCTTTCCCTTTCCTTTTTTAATTCAAGAGATTCAATAATTAGTTTTCTTTGTCTTATTCCCTTTTCGATTTGATGAAGTAATTCTTTTGGCGTGAATGGTTTTGTAAAATAATTAAATGCTCCTAATTTTGCTGCTTGAATTGCAGATTCATAAGTTCCATAAGCTGTAAAAATGATATAAACTGAATTTGGCTTTTTACTTACTAATTCTTTAAGAACTATAAGTCCATTTTTATCAGGTAGATTAAGATCAATTAATACAACATCAAAATCATTTTGAGAGCCTAAGGAAATTCCTTTTTCAGCATTTTCGGCGCAAATTACATCAAACTTTTTTTTCTTTAATAATTTTTCAGTTCCTAATCTTAATCCTTTTTCATCATCAATAAACAATATTTTTGGATAATCAATATCCATAAAACTATTATTCCAAGTTCATTCGTAATATTTATTTAGCTGTGTAATTAATTCATCAATAACAATTGGTTTGTTTAAAATTGCATCACATTTAATCCACTTTTTTTCTTCAGATGTTGCCGTACTAAATTTGAAACCGGTATCATATGTTGCGGAAGTTAAAATAATAACCGGAATTTTTTGACCAATTTCATTTTTCTTTAGTTTATGGCATAAAACAAATCCGCTATCATGTTCTTCCATAATTAAATCAACAATTGCGGCATCCGGTTTAATTTCTAAAAATTTTTTTAATCCTTCTTTTCCGGATTCAGCTGTAATAACTTCAAGTCCTTTATTTTCAAGCAATAATTTATTTTGTTCTAATAAATCCAAGTCATCATCAACAAGAAGTATTTTTTTTATTCTACTAGTAATTTCCATTTATATTCTCCGACTCAATTTTATTTATTGCTTAAGTATAGTTTTTCTATCAACGTAAGTTGTATGTAAAATCTCATGCGCTTTATGGCTATTAGGTTTTTCAAAATATTCTTCATATAGTTTTTTAACAGATTCATTTTCATGCGATCTTCTATTCTGCATATTTTTATCAATTTGGTAAAGTACTTTTACTCTTTGAATTAACTTTTCCGTTTTTTGATGTATTGGTTGACCACCGCCGTTTATGCAACCTCCTGGACAAGCCATTACTTCAACAAAATGATATTTTGAATTACCATTTTCAATTTCATCCAAAATTGGTTTAATATTTCCAATTCCGTTTACGACTGCAACATTAACTTCCAAATCATTTATTTTAATTGTACTTTCTTTTATTCCTTTCATTCCTCTGATATCTTGAAGTTCTAAATTATCCAATTCGGTTCCAGTTAAATTAAAATATGCTGTTCTAAGTGCAGCTTCCATTACTCCTCCAGATGTTCCGAAAATTGCAGCTGCGCCGGTTGATTCGCCAAGCGGATTATCAAATTCCGATTCCGGCAAATCTTCAAATTCAATTCCGGCAATATTAAAGAGACGAACTAGTTCTCTAGTTGTAAGAACTTCATCAACATCCATCAATTTATTTTCAGAAAGTTCTGGTCTCTCTGATTCAAATTTTTTAACTGTACAGGGCATAATTGAAACAATAAATAAATCTTCTGGTTTAAGTCCAGTTTTTTGAGCAAAATAAGTTTTTAAAACTGCACCTTCCATTTCATGCGGAGATTTACAAGTTGAAACATGATTTAATAATTGCGGTCTGTTCTGCTCTATATATTTTACCCATCCCGGGCAGCAGCTTGTAAACATTGGCATTGTTTTATTGTTTACAATTCTATTCTGAAGTTCTGCAGCTTCTTCAATAATTGTTAAATCCGCTGCAAAGTTTGTATCAAAAACATATTTAAATCCGAGTCTTTTTAATGCTGTTACAAGCTGACCGGTAACATTTGTACCTAAAGGCAAATTATATTCTTCACCAAGAGATGCTCTAACTGCCGGGGCAACTTGTACAATTGGAATTTTTGTTTTGTTGTTTAATGCACTTGTAACTTCTTTGAGTGAACTTTTTTCCCTTAATGCAGCTGTTGGACAAACCAAAATACATTGACCACAAAGAATACAATCACTTACGTTCAATCCTTTATTATACGGAGTTGTTACATTACTTTTAAAACCGCGGTTAGTAAAATCTATAGCTCCAATTTTTTGAACTTCGTTGCAAGTTCTTACACATCTTCCACATAAAATACATTTTGCTGGATCTCTTTCCATTGATGCACTTGAAATATCAATTGCATGGCATTTACTTTCTCCAGAAAATCTATGTTCTCTAATACTGTATTGTTCCGAGAAATTTTGCAATTCACAATTTTTATTTCTTACACACACTAAACAATCTTGCGGATGATTTTCTATCAATAACTCAACTATAGTTTTTCTTGCTCTTCTAACTCTTGGTGAATTTGTTTCAACTACCATTCCGTTATTAACCGGATATGCGCAGCTTGGTATTAATCCTCTTGATCCGGCAACTTCAACAACGCACATTCTGCAAGCTCCGGTAGGCATCATATTGCTAAGATGACAAAGTGTTGGAATCTTTATACCAACAGATTTTGCAGCATCTAAAATTGTCATGCCTTCATCAGCTTTTACTTGTAAATTATTTATTGTTAGTTCTATCATTATTTCTCCGAGTCAAAATTTTAATTTGCTTCAATTGCTTCAAATCTGCACGTCTCAATGCACATTCCACATTTAATACATTTTGATTCAACAATTGTATAAGGATGTTTTGCTTCTCCAACAATTGCTTCGGATGGACATTTTCTTGCACACAATCCACAACCGTTACAAATTTCTGTAATAACTTTATACGTTAATAATTCTTTGCAAACCCCAGCTGGACATTCTCTATCAAATAAATGACTTTCATATTCATCTTTGAAATATCTTAACCCAGATAAAACCGGATTTGGTGCTGATTGTCCTAATCCACATAACGATGTATCTTGAATTACTTCTGCCAGTCTTTCAAGATGAATAATTCCTTTAAATCTTTGAAGCTGATCTAATTTATTTGTTGTTCCTTTGTAGCTTATTGGAATTCTTTCAATAATTTCCAACATTCTTTTTGTTCCTTCACGACAAGGGACACATTTTCCACAAGATTCATTTTGAATAAATGTTAAAAAGAATTTTGCAACATCAACCATGCAAGTTCCTTCATCCATTACAACAAATCCTCCAGAACCCATCATTGCACCAACTTGCTTAAGTGATTCATAATCAACTTTTGTATCTAAAACACTGTCCGGCAAACATCCGCCAGAAGGACCGCCAATTTGAACTGCTTTAAATTTTTTCCCGTTTGGAATTCCGCCGCCAATATCAAATACAACTTCGCGTAAAGTTATTCCCATCGGTACTTCAACCAAGCCGCTAAATTCAACCATTCCGCTTAATGCAAAAACTTTTGTACCTTTACTAGATTCAGTTCCGATTTTTGCAAACCACTCACCACCATTTTTTATAATTGATGTAATATTTGCAAATGTTTCAACATTATTAATTACTGTTGGTTTTCCCCAAAGACCCGATACAGCTGGGTAAGGCGGACGGGGTTTTGGCATTCCTCTTTTTCCTTCAATCGATGCAATTAATGCAGTTTCTTCACCGCAAACAAATGCACCAGCACCTTTTTTAATTTTTATTTTAAAATTAAAATCACTTCCTAAAATATTCTCACCAAGAATTCCGTAATTTTCGCATTGATGAATTGTATTTTCTAATCTTTCAATAGCGAGAGGATATTCAGCACGACAGTAAATATATCCAAAGCATGCACCTATTGCATAAGCTCCAATTATCATTCCCTCAATTAATTTAAAAGGATCGCTTTCTAAAACTGATCGATCCATAAAAGCACCAGGATCACCTTCATCTGCATTGCAAATTAAATATTTTATTTCTGATTTTTGATTATAAGCAAATTCCCATTTTTTACCTGTTGGAAATCCACCTCCACCTCTTCCTCTTAAACCGCTTTTAATTATATCATCTACAACATCTTTTCTTGAATATGATTTCAAAATTTTACTTAATGCCGAAAAACCGCCGTTAACAATATATTCATCAATAGATAAAGGAGAGATAATTCCACAATTTTCTAAAACAATTTTTTTCTGTCTTCTGAAAAATGGTAAATCCGAAATATTTTTAATTCCTTCAATTCCGTTACCAAAACTCCCTAAAACTTTTTCTCTGTAAATGTCTTGTTCAACAATTGTTTTTCTAATGAATTTAGGAATGTCGTTTGGAGTAATTTCACCGTAAGAGATTCTTAAATTTCCGGGAAGTTTAATATCAACAATAACTTCTTTTGCACAATATCCTATACATCCGGTGGGAATTATTTGAGCTTTAAGATTAAGTTTTAGCAATTCTTTCTCAATTGCCGTTTTAACTTTATCAGCACCAGAAGCTAATCCGCAAGTTCCCATTCCAATAAATATCAACGGATAATCGTGTATTTCATATTTCAGATTTTTATTCAAACTAATAATTTCATTTTTTAACTCGGCAGAAATATTATGATTTTCCGGATTTGTACATGCGGAAATAAATTCTTTTTTCTCAATTTGATTTGATTCTAATAATTCTATATATGAATTCATACAGCACTCTCTGCTAATTTTTCTTCATCTAATTTTGCCATATTCTTATACTTTTTAATAATCTTTGGAATTTCTTTAATTGTAACTCTTCCAAAGTATTCTTCATTAATATTAATAACTGGAGCAATACTGCAAGCACCAATACATGCAACTGTTTCCAAAGTAAAAACTTTATCACGAGTAGTTTGTCCCGCTTTGATATTTAATTCTGTTTCCAAAGCAATTAAAATATTTGCAGAATTTTTAACATGACAAGCAGTTCCTCTGCAAACTCTAATTACATTTTTACCAAGTGGCTTTAATCTAAATTGATTATAAAAAGTTGCAACTCCGTAAACACTTGCAAAAGGTATGTTAATATATTCAGCAACTTCAGCCAAAATATTTTCAGGCAAATATCCATATTCTTGCTGGATATCTTGTAAAATTGGAATTAGATTACTTCTTTCATTTCGGGGATAATCCTCTAAAATCTTTTCCACAAAATTTTCTCCATAACTTTGAAATTATGGTACATTTACAATTTGTATGCCATTGGGTTAATTGAATAATAATTTATAATTACTAATAATAATTTTATTTTTATAAAGGATTTGTTTATCCTTTTCTTATTGGTGGGAAATAAAAATGAAAATTTCCAAAATTTGATATTTATAAAGTAATTTAATATCAATTTATGTGAATTAGCCTTTTTTCGATAATATTCTTAATTTTAATACGGAAATAAAAATTACTAAATGGCAAAAAAAGACAACTTCATAAAAATTAAAACTGCTCAAATTAGCTTAATTGTTGGATTATTAATTTTCGTAATTAAAATTTCCGCATTTATTTTAACCAATTCTAGTGCAATATTTTCCGACGCCGCTGAATCAATTGTTCACATTCTTGCTACAGGAATGGTTTTGTATAGTATCATATTAAGTTCACGTCCACCGGATAAATCACATTTATATGGACATGGAAATATTGAATATTTTTCTGCAGGAGTTGAAGGATTATTAATAATAATTGCAGCTTTATCAATAATTTATTTTGCGGTAAGCGATTTAATTTTGGGATTAAAACCAAACCAACTTGATACTGGAACAATATTAATTGGAATTGCGGGAATTATAAATATATTTCTTGGATTATGGATTGTAAGAAAAGGAAAAACTACAAATTCTCTTGCGCTAGTTGCTGATGGGAAACATATTTTAACAGATGCTTACACAAGTATTGGAGTTGTTATTGGATTAATTTTGGTTTTAATAACAAAAATTTATTTAATCGATCCTTTGATCGCAATTTTTGTTGCTACAAATATTATTTTCACAGGATACCAGCTTATTAGAGAATCTGTTGGCGGATTAATGATGGAAACTGATAATGATCTTCTAAATAAAATTTCAGAATTACTAAATAAAATTAGAACAAATTATTTAATTGATGTTCACCAATTAAGATTCTGGAAATCTGCAAATAAAGTTTTTATAGATTTTCACTTAACTCTACCATACTTTTTTAACATAAAACAATCGCATGAAATTGAAGAAGATATATTAGAGAATTTCCAAAATACAATTCCAAATTCAGAAATTAGAATTCATTTTGATTTTTGCATTTCTAAACATTGTAAATTTTGCAATTTCGAAAATTGTGAAGTAAGACAAGAAAATTTTATTCAATTAATTGAGTGGAACCATACTAAACTTTTAAACGGACCAAATATTAAAACTTCGGATAAAGATTAAGAATATTTTAATAATTCAACTTTTCATTTTTTTTCATAGATTCTTCAGCCATTTTCGTTTTGTATAGAATAAACTTTTGCTGTAAATTTTTATCACTTGTAGCTAAAATTTGAACAGCTAGAAGTGCTGCATTTTTTGCTCCATCTATTGCTACAGTTGCAACAGGAATTCCAGGTGGCATTTGCACAATTGATAAAAGTGAATCTAATCCATCTTGAAATTTTGATTTAATTGGAACACCAATTACCGGCAAAATTGTATTTCCGGCAGTTACACCAGGAAGATGAGCTGCCATTCCTGCTGCGGCAATTATAACTTTTAAACCTCTTTCTGATGCAGATTTTGTATAATTTGAATGTTCATCCGGTGTTCTATGAGCAGATAAAATTTTAACTTCAAAAGTTACTTCAAATTCTTTGAAAACATCAAAAGCCTTTTCCATTATAGGCAAATCTGAATCGCTGCCCATAATTATTCCAATTAATGGATTATTCATAAAATTTTCCCAAAATTGATTTTAATTTTCTAATAGAAATATAGGAAGAATTGTTAAAATTTGTAATTCGAAATTTTCTAATAGGACAAATCTATTTTCTTTCTAACGAACCGGCTCCGGAAATATCGGTTGTAATATCGTTTGCATCACCATATAATTCAATATTTCCCGCTCCAGAAACATCAGCATTGATTGATTTTGAAGCATAAACCTTTGCATTTGCTGCCCCGGAAACATCAATTTTAATATTTTCCGACATAAAATCCTTTGCCATTAAATCTGCGGCTCCAGATAAATCGATATTTAAAATATTAGTACTTCCTTCAATTTCAACATAACCAGCACCGCTTAAATCAATTTCAAATCTTTCGGAATTAACTTCTTTAGCAATAACGTTATTTGCACCGGAACAATTTATTGATGAAAGTTCCGGAACAGTAATTGAAATCAGCATTTTTTTTGTGGGTCGTAAATTTTCTTTAGAATAAATGAACAATGTATTTTTTTTAACTTTTGTTTTTATTAAATCAACTAAATTTGATTCGGCATAAATTGTTAATGTTTGAGATTTTCCACTTTCTATCTCAACATCAAAATTTCCCGAAACATCAACCATTTCAAATGAATCAATATTTCTAATTTCAGAAATCTCTTCACCATTTCCTTTAATTCCACCAATTTTGCATGCATAAAAACTAACTGAAGCAATTATAATTAAAATTAAATTTTTGGTCATTTTATCTTCCAGCTTTTTGATTAAGACGAATAAATTAAAATTTTGTTCCGTAAACAATTACTCAATTTGTGATAAAAAATAAATTACTTTTAACTAAATTCATTATATTTTGCACACTAATAAATTTAATGGATTGAAAATGAAATTTCCAACCCCCTTTTTTAAATGGAGGCCTCATCCTTGGCATGGATTAGAGCTTGGAAAAAATCCGCCGTTTGTTGTAAATGCATATATTGAAATTACGCCCTTTGACTTTGTGAAATATGAAGTTGAAAAAATAACTGGATATTTAAGAGTAGATAGGCCGCATAGAACATCCTCTCAGCCACCATCTTTATATGGATTTATTCCAAAAACATATTGCGGAAATCGTGTAAGAGATCTTTCACCAAGTTCAAAAAAAGGTGATGGTGATCCTCTTGATATTTGCATTATTACTGAAAGACCAATCAATAAATCGGAAATTATTCTTGATGCAAAAGTTGTAGGCGGAATTCAAATGGTTGATCACAAGGAAGCAGATGATAAAATAATTGCTGTTTTGCATAATGATAATGTTTGGCAAGGTGCTGAAAATATTGATGATTTACCAAAAGTTATGATTGACAGATTGCGACATTATTTTCTAACCTATAAGTTAATTCCCGGCGAAAAACCAGATGTAAAAATTGATAAGATTTATGATCGGGAGCATGCATTAAAAGTAGTAGAAGCTGCAATTCTTGATTATAAAGATGAACACGGCGATTGATTTAATCTCACTAAAGGTTTTAAAATGAATTATTTGGAATCAGAAGATGTTCATCTTGTTGAATATCAGAATAAAAAAATACTATTGATTGGAACAGCACATATATCCAAAAAATCTGCTGAATTAGTTAAAGAAGTAATTACTTCTGAAAATCCAGATACTGTTTGCATTGAATTAGATGAAAACAGATTGGATGCTATTCTTAATAAAAATAGGTGGGAAAATTTAGATCTTAAAACAATTATTAAACAAAAGCAGTTAACTACTTTAATTATAAACATATTACTATCATCATATCAGAAAAAACTTGGGACTAATATTGGTGTAAATCCCGGAGTTGAACTTTTTGAGGCATATAACATTGCGAAAGAAAACAATATAAATATACAACTTTCCGATCGTGATGTAAAAATCACATTAAAAAGAGCTTGGCGGAAAATGAGTTTTTATCAAAAAGCAAAATTTATGTCAATTATAGTAGCAAGCATTTTTACAAATGAACAAATTTCCGAAGAACAATTAGAAGAATTAAAAAATAAAGATATTTTAACTGAGCTATTGAATGAACTTGGTAGTGAAATGCCAACATTGAAAACAGTTCTAATTGATGAGCGTGATTCTTATTTGGCAGAAAAAATAAAAAATGCTCCCGGAGATAAAATAGTTGCTGTTGTTGGCGCTGGTCATGTAAATGGTATAATAAATAAAATTAACAACAATGAAAATATTGAATTAAATAAAATAACAGAAATACCAGATAATTCATTGTTTACAAAAATTGCTGGTTGGTCAATTCCAATTTTAATAATTGGGTCTATTTTCTTAATTGGAATTAATAAGGGATTTGATGAAGCTGGAAATGCTGCATTAATTTGGATATTGGCAAGTGGATTACCAGCTGCAATAGGAACTTTATTCGCTTATGGACATCCATATTCAATAATTTCAGTATTTTTTGCTGCTCCAATTACAACTTTATCACCATTGATTGGTGCTGGTTATGTTGCGGCTTTTGTTCAAACTTATTTCAAACCTCCAAAAGTTTTGGAAATTCAGAATGTAAGTAATGATTTAAATAAAATCAGTAACTGGTGGAAAAATAAACTTTTACGAATTTTACTTGTATTTACTTTTTCGAGTTTAGGAAGTGCTTTAGGTGCTTATATTGGAGCTTACAAAATTTTTACAAATATCTTTTAATAAATTTTATTAATAAAATTCTAATTTATATTTTATATCATTTCGCTTAAAAGTTCTTTTCTTGGTTGCGGAATTACAACTTTATTTACAAGTAAACCCTTTTCGCTAATTAAATTTGCACCAGCATCAACAGCAGATTGAACAGCCGCAACTTCTCCGGTTAGTGTACAAAATGCTTTTCCTCCCAATGCCATTGCCAATCTAATTTCTATAATTTGCACAGAAGCAGATTTTACAGCTGCGTCTGCTCCTTCAATTAACGAGGAAACTGAAAATGATTCAATAATACCTAATGCTTCTAAATTTTCCACACCAGAATGTCCGGATAACGCTGGGAAAATATCTTTGTGAACATTTGGAATTACAAAAGTATCAATAACTGCAAATTCAATTTGAGACGCAGCTGTTTCAACTGCAGATTGAACTGCAGCAACATCTCCGCCAACTAAAACCATATATTTTCCGGAGCAAATTGTTCTCGATAAAATTAATTCAACTTCTGAAGTTTTTAACATAATATCTGCCGCTTGCATTCCAGCTGCAATACTTGATAATTCTATTAATCCAATTGAATTCATTTGCATTTTATTCTATCCTTTCAAATTCATTTTGCTGAAAATTTTAGAAATTAATTTTCAATAATTATAAAATCAGAAGTTACTTCTTTTATTTTTCCGCTAATTGAGGCATGAATATTTGCTCCCAATTTTCCATTTTCTATATTTGCAATTAATTGTCCAAAATTTACTTTTTCATCAACTTTTACAATTGGATTTGCAGAAAATCCAACATGTTGTTTCAGTAAAATTTTTACGATTTTGGGATCCGGGAAATTTCCACAATATGGGGTGTGATAATTATATTGCTCAACATTTAACCTTTTCATTAACTGTTTTATAGGAACTCTTCTGCCCTCTTTAATTGGATGAACTTTTAAAGGTTTAGTTTGCTCAAATTTTATTGAATTTTCTTTTAAATAATTTTTCCCTTGATCACATGCTTCGCGCGGATATAAATCTTCGGGACATGCATAAAGTGAACATAATCCGCATGAACAGCATAAATCAGCATATTGGTTCCAAACTTTTTCACCGCTTGCTGAAAAACCAAGTGATCTCATTACCTTATGCGGTTGAACATCATATCCTAATAAATATCTTGGGCAAAATTCTGTACAATAACTACATTGATCGCAAGCAGATTTTCCAATTCGATTCATGCTTGATTTTGAACGATTCATTCTATTTATCAAATAATGATCATTTGGTAAAATTATAAGTCCGGCAGTTGTTTTGGTAATTACTTCATCCAAATTAAACGATAATTTTCCCATCATGATTCCGGAAACAAAAATTCCATATTCTTGAATTGTTGTTCCACCAACAAAACTCAAAATATCTCTAAATGAAGTTCCAATTGGCACAAAAAAAGTTGAAGGATTTTTTACAGCTCCGGTAATACAAACGAATTTTTTCGTTACCGGAATATCTTGCGAAGCATTATAAATATTGTAAAAAGTTTCAACATTATTTACAACACAGCCAACATCAAGTGGTAAACCTTTTGGTGGAATTAATCTTTTTGTTGCATGATAAACAAGTTCATATTCATCACCGGAAGGATAAAAATCACCCAAATAGCTCATTTGAATATTAGAATTTTTTAAAAGCGGTTCAATTTCGGAAATTGCATTAGCATTTTTTGATTTTATTCCAAAATACCCCTTTTTTGCATTTGTGCTTTCATACATCAATTTCATTCCGGAAACAATTTCCGGAGCATGATTTAACATAATTTCATAATCTTTGTGTAATAGTGGTTCGCATTCAGCTCCGTTTGCCAAAATAATTTCAACATTGGATTTTGCTTTTATATGAGTTGGAAATCCAGCACCGCCAGCCCCAACAACTCCGGCATTAAATATTTTTTCCGATAAATCCAATTCTAATTCCTTTTAATTACAACTATAGTTTTATCATCTTGATATTTACTATCTGCAGTTGAAAATTTTTGAACATCTTCAATAATTAAAGCGGCAATTTGTTTTGGTGTTTTTGATTTGTTCACAATAATCAAATTTGCTAAACGATTTTCTTCATAAAATTCATATGCATTATTTGCGGCTTCGGTAATTCCATCAGAATAAATTACTAAAACATCACCCGAACTAAAATTTATACTATCTGTTTCATATTTTGAGTTTGGTGCCGGACCTAATAATGGTCCAGTTGGTTCAAGCATTAAAATTTTATTTGTTTTATTGTGATAAAACATTGGCGGATTGTGTCCGGCATTTGCATATAAAAATAATCCTTTTTTATCATCCGATAATTCACCGTAAAATAGTGAAGCAAACTTGTCATCGCTAAAAATTTTATTTACAAGTTTGTTCATCCTATTCATCATTGGTGAAATTTTCATTTGGAAATTTCCAGCCATTCTAATTGCACCGGAAATGTACATTGCTTCTGCGGACGCACTTAATCCTTTTGAGGCAGCATCACCAACAACAATCCCCAATCTTTCTTCATCATCGCCGACTTTTATATAATCATAAAAATCTCCGCCAACAATTTCTGCCGGAATTGTAACGCCAAAAATATCATACCCATGAAATTTATATTCATGTTCTGGTAATATACTTCTTTGTAATTGTTTAGCTTTATCTATATCAGCTATTAAATTTTTTCGTGAAAAGGATAATCTTCTTTCTCTAATTTTTGATGTTAAAACCGTTGCAACAATATTTAGAATATAACGGAGTTCATCTTTAATTTCGTTGCTGTTTACGGCAAGTAAATATTCGTAATATGAATTATCACCAATTTTTTTCTTTGAACCAATTCCGGATGCAGAATATTTAAATATTCCCTTTTTAAGTAAAACTTCATTTGTTTCATTTGCTAAAATTGTTCTGTATTTTGAAACAATATTTAGTATAGGATTTTCTTCAAGAGTAAGTTTAAAATCTTTTTTTATTCTTTGCACTTTCCCCATTTGATGCATTAGGAAATAAGATTTTTCTTCTACATTTAAAATCCATATTCTACCGCCGGAAATATTAATATCTGAATTTTCAATTAATTGCTTTAACACTTCAAAAAGTAATTCGCTTTCAGAATCAAAGTGTTTTGAAGCGAGTGCATCAATAGTTTTATAAAGTCTTTTTTGTTCCATTCAGTAAAGTTAAGATTTTAATTGATAAAATATTTAATCACTTTTTCAATTGCTTTTTTACTAACCAAATTAAACTCATCAATATCAAATGCTTTCATAATACTGTTTGGTGTTGATCGATAAACTCCCCTTGCAACATAACCGCCACCTTCGTAAACTCCTAATTCTAAAGCATTTTTATTCTCAGTATTCGTAGGAATTTCAATCTCTTTATCTAATAAGTTTTTCCATTTCGATTCAAAATTTACAAGTGTTGTAATATTTGCTTCCCAAGGTTCAACATCAAGTGGATAAAAATCTTGATAAGAAACATCCGAAGTATAATATTCATCAGCTAATCCTACAAGTCCGTGACCAAACTCATGAATAAATATTTTCTTTGAAGCTTCATTATCAACTGCGGTTGTTGAATAATAATTATAAATTGAGCCTCCGCCGTATTTATCTGTATTTACCAAAATATAAATTTGATCATATGGAACATTTGATGCATAATTTCTTACGGATTTATTATCCATTGTCATTATGTATCTTTCACTATCAAAAGTATAAAATGTTGAACCGACGGCGGTTGATTTCCAAATTGAATCTCTCGGAATATCAATACCGGAATCATTTGAAATAGCTTTTACACACCAAATATTTATATCATTTTTATAGTTTGTAAATGGTTCATATTCAAATAAATATTTTGCAAATTTCTTTGCATCGTTTTCAAATTTTAACATTTCATCTTTCGTATATCCATCTGGAATAAAAACTATATCTAATTTTTCCGAATGATTTCCGGAATAATGAATCTTTAAATTTTCACATTTGTTTAATTTCTCTTTTTTTACGAAATATGAATTCGGATCAATTATGAATTCATGTTTTTTTTGGAAATTGTTTTTTCTGTCTCTATCATGAATTTCTACTCTTACAGAATCTTTTGGATAAGGGAAAACCAATGTTTCCGAAAATGTTCTTTCTATTTTTTTTGCTTCTTCTGTAGTTTGCCATTCTTGAAAAAGTGACGAATATCCATGAGAGAAGATTAACTTATTAGATTTTAAATCATACATAAAAAACATAAAATTTCCGTAACCAAGTGTATCAATCAAATTCTTTTTTGATCCGCTCCAGTATGGTTCTTCAATCAATTCATCAAATGTGTAATAATCATTTTGATTATTCCCGGAATGAAAATAATCCAGGCGCAATTGCTTATCAAAAAAATATTCATCAAAATTTATTTGGGAAAAATAAATATTTGTAAAAGTTAGAATTAACAAAATAGCTTTCATTTTTATTTTCCTTAATTCAAAAATAAATAGAATACTAATAACACAAATCTTATAAGATAAATAATTATACTTTCCTACTTCCGGGTTTTATTAATGGAATATCAGTTTTACAAATTGGGCATTCATCTGGTTGATATGAAATAACCTCCAATTGTATTGTGCTTTTTTGTGAAACACCAAAATTTACCTTTCCATTGCTTCTATCAACAATCATTCCTACAGCAACAACATTTGCATTTGCTTTTTTTACAATTTCAATAACTTCAAAAACAGAACCGCCGGTTGTTACAACATCCTCGCAAACTAAAACATTTTCACCTTCTTGAATTTCAAATCCTCTTCGTAATGTTAAATTTTTTTCTTCTCTTTCTGCAAAAATAAATTTTTTATTTAATTGTCGTGCAACTTCTTGACCCACAACAATTCCGCCAATAGCTGGTGAAATTACCAAATCAATTTTGTAATCCTTAAAAAAATCTGTAATTACTTTGCAAATTGCTTCAGTATAATTTGGATATTGTAAAACTTTTGCACATTGAAAATATTGGTTACTATGTCTACCGGAAGTTAATAAAAAATGCCCTTCTAAAAGGGCATTGCTTTTATAAAACATTTGTAATAATTCTTGATTTGTCATAATTAGGTAATCCAGATTTAATTTTTTTGTTACGTTAATTTACAAAACTAACTTGGATTATTCTCCTCCTCATGTTTATTTTCTTCAATTTTATTAATACGTTCACCTGCAACAAAATATAATTCTTCAGTTTGAAGTTTATGTTTAACAATTATTGTATCACCTTCTTTAAAGACTTCGCGTAAAATCTCTTCAGCAAGAGGATCTTCAATATATTGCTGAATTGCTCGTCTTAATGGGCGTGCTCCATACTTGGGATCAAATCCTTTTTCAGAAATGAAATCTTCAGCAGATTCATCCAAAATAATCTTCATTTTATTTTCTTTCAGATTATTAATTAAATCTTTCATTTCTACTGAAGCAATTTTCTTGATATCTTCTTTCTCTAAATTTCTGAAAACAATTGTTTCATCAATTCTATTTAAGAATTCTGGATTAAATAAATTTTTCATTGCATCTTGAACCGTACTCTTTAGATTTGCATATTTATCAGAAACTGTTTCACTACCAAATCCGTAACCACCGGTTGCTTTAATATTTTTTGTACCAACGTTTGAGGTCATAATTATAATTGTATTTTTGAAATCAACTCGTCTTCCCAAACTATCTGTTAATTGTCCATCGTCAAGAACTTGAAGTAAAATATTAAATACATCGGGATGAGCTTTTTCAATTTCATCAAACAAAACTACTGAATAAGGTTTTCTTCGAACACGTTCAGTAAGTTGTCCGCCTTCTTCATAACCCACATATCCCGGAGGTGCTCCAACTAATCTTGATACGGCAAATTTTTCCATATATTCACTCATATCAATTCTAATTAGTGAATCTTCCGAATCAAATAGATATTTTGCTAATTCCTTTGCTAATTGAGTTTTCCCAACGCCGGTTGGACCTAAAAAGATAAAACTTCCTATTGGTTTGTTTGGATTTTTCAATCCGGCACGTGTTCTTCTTATTGCTTTTGATAGTCGTGTTACAGCTTCATCTTGACCGACAATTTTTTTCTTAATTACTTCTTCCATTTTCATAATTTTTTCAGATTCAGCTTGAACTACACGTGTTACCGGAATTCCAGTCATCATTGAAACTACTGTTCCTATTACTTCTTCGCTTACATCGTAAACTTCATTTTTAGTTCTTTCTTCCCACTCATTTTTCGCATTTTCTAATTCTATTTGAAGCTGTCTTTCTTGATCACGAAGACGTGCAGCTTGCTCATAATCTTGTTGTTTTACTACATCTATTTTTTCTTGTTTGATTTTTTCAACTTTTTGTTCAAGCACTAAAATATCTTCAGAAACCGTAAAATTTCCCATGTGAACGCGAGATCCAGCTTCATCTAAAACATCAATCGCTTTATCCGGTAAATATCTATCGGTTATATATCTATCACTTAGTTTTACAGCAGAGATAATTGCTTCATCCGAATATTTAACATGATGATGTTGTTCATATTTGAATTTGATGAAATCCAATATTTTTATTGTTTCATCAACAGTTGGCGGTTCAACCATAACTTTTTGGAATCGTCTATCTAATGCTCCGTCAGTTTCAATATATTTTCGATATTCATCTAAAGTTGTTGCTCCGATACATTGAATATCTCCACGAGCTAAAGCAGGTTTGAACATATTTGAGGCATCGAGTGAACCAGATGCTCCGCCAGCACCAACAATTGTATGCAATTCATCTATGAATAAAATTACATCGTGAGCTTTTTCGAGTTCATTCATCAATGCTTTCATTCTTTCTTCAAATTGTCCGCGGTATTTTGTTCCAGCAACTAAACCAGCTAAATCAAGAGTTACAACTCTTTTATCTTGCAGTATTCTTGGAACTTTTCGTTGATCAATTCTTAAAGCTAAACCTTCCGCAATTGCAGTTTTGCCAACTCCAGGCTCTCCAATTAAAACTGGATTATTCTTTTTCCTTCTGCTTAAAACTTGTGCAACTCTTTCAATTTCTTTTTCCCTTCCTACAACCGGATCTAATTTATCTTCGGCAGCTAGTTTTGTTAAATCTCTACCAAAATTATCCAAAACCGGGGTTTTTGTCTTTTCAGGTTTTTTGCTCTGTGGAAACGAAACAATTGGTTTATCTTGCTGAGAAAAACTTTTTCCACTTAAAATATTATTTAATTCTGCTCTAGCAGTTTCATAAGTTATACTGAATTGATTCAAGATTTGAGTGGCTACATTATCTTCATCTCTTAGAAGTGAAAGAAGAATATGTTCGGTTCCAATTACATCCGATTTATAAATTTTTGATTCAATTTGTGTAATCTTTAGAACTTTTTCAGCTTGTTTTGTTAAAGGAATATTTCCAATTGTTAAAGTTCCACCAGTAGATTTTACGGTTTCTTCTATTGTTTTTTTAAGATGAGCCAAATCAACACCTAAGTTTACCATAATTTTTACGGCTACACCATGACTTTCTCTAATAATTCCTAAAAGAAGATGCTCGGTTCCAATATAATCATGACCAAGTCGTAATGCTTCTTCACGACTAAGTCTAATTACTTCTTGAACTCGTTCCGAAAAGTTTCCTTCCATATTTTTTCCAATCTTTAAATTTTCGTACTTATTTAATTAACTAATAATAAATATAAATATTGAAAACTGTGTAATCAAGGTAAACAAATTTATAAATAATTATCGCTCTATTTTGAAAAATGTTCATTCTGGAATTTCTCATTCTTTTCAAAATTTTTTAAGAATAAATAAAATTTTCCTTCAAATGTATTTCTTTAATTCATACGTTTTGCTAAATTATACATCAAATAAATAGATTAGATTATTTTTATCAAGGAGTTATTATGGAAGCTTTTACTGGTCTTTCTGTAGTTTTAATTATTGGAATAATATTTTTATTAATTCTATTTACATATTTTGTTCCGGTAGGACTTTTTATAACCGCGTATTTTTCTGGTGTTAAACTTAAAATATTTAAAGATTTAGTTGGAATGCGATTGAGAAAAGTACCACCATCAATAATTGTAAGAAATTTAATTTCTGCAACTAAAGCCGGTATAACCTTAGAAGCTTCTGCATTAGAAGCCCATTATTTAGCTGGTGGAAATGTTACAAAAGTTGTTAATGCTTTAATCTCCGCAAACAAAGCGAATTTGGATTTATCTTTTGAAAAAGCTGCTGCTATTGATCTTGCTGGAAGAGATGTTTTGGAAGCAGTTAAAATGTCGGTTGTTCCAAAAGTTATTGAAACTCCCTTAGTTGCTGCAGTTGCAAAAGATGGAATTCAACTTAAGGCAATTGCAAGAGTTACTGTTCGTGCAAATATTGAAAGATTGGTTGGAGGTGCTGGTGAAGCAACAGTTTTAGCTAGAGTTGGTGAAGGAATTGTTTCAACAATTGGTTCAAGCAATACGCATAAAATGGTTTTAGAAAATCCGGATAATATTTCAAAATCAGTTTTATCAAAAGGATTAGATGCTGGAACAGCATTTGAAATTCTTTCAATTGATATTGCAGATGTTGATGTTGGTACAAATATAGGCGCAATATTACAAGCAGATCAAGCAGAAGCTGATTTAAAAGTTGCACGTGCAAAAGCCGAAGAAAGACGTGCTGCAGCTGTTGCTTTAGAACAAGAAATGCGTGCAAAAGTTGTAGAAGCTGAAGCTGAAATTCCTTTAGCAATGGCTGAAGCTTTTAGAAGTGGAAACATGGGAATTATGGATTATTATAATCTTAAAAATGTTCAATCAGATACTAATATGCGTAATTCAATTGCAAAGGGTGATTCAGAAACTGAGAAAAAATAATGGAAGATTTTTTACAAATAATTATTGTTATCATTTTTATTCTTAGCGCAATATCTTCATCAAGAAAGAAAAAGGATAAAAGTAATATTCCAAATTCTGAAAAGCAAAAGTTATCAAAACCTAATTTTGAACCAAATAAAAATCGAAATTTACCAAAAACCGGTACTCAAGTTTTAGAAGAAATTTTAGGTTTCAAATTAGAATTACCGGAATCTCAGAAATCTGAGATTCCAAATTATTCAACTGATAATTTGCCAACTTTAGAATCACGGAATTTAGATTATGAAAATTATGATTCTGAAAAAAGTCTTGAAGAAATAAATGATGGAAATGAAGATAATTATTCAGAAAAATATTTGACACATAAATCTGAAATCAAATCATTAAAAGAAAAACATAGTTCATTTAAAGATAAAGTAATAATTGGACAAGAAAAGAATCAACCAAATCGATTTGCAAAATTATTAGAAGAAAAAAATAATCTTAAGAATTTTATAGTTGTTCAAGAAATTTTAAGTAAGCCAAAAGCTCTCCGAAAATAATGCAAAAAAAATATCGATTATCAAAAATCAATAAACTTGAAATTCAAAAACATAAATTTGATGAAAGCAAGTTTGAAATTGATTATCAAAATGAATTAAATCCTGCACAATATGAAGCTGTTGCATCTACCGAAGGTGCTTATCTTGTAATTGCCGGAGCCGGAACCGGAAAAACTAGAACTCTAGTTTATCGCGTAGCTCGACTAATAGAAATGGGAATTGACCCAAAATCAATCTTACTTCTTACTTTTACACGCAAATCTGCAAAAGAAATGATGAATCGCGCAGCAGTTTTATTAGATAATCGATGTTCAAAAATTAATGGCGGAACTTTTCATTCATTTGCAAATTTGACTTTAAGAAAATATTCAAAATTAATTGGATTAGATTCAGCATTTACAATTCTTGATCAAAGCGATAGCGAAGACGTAATTAATCTTATTCGCGCTCAACTTGATTTAGTGAAACTTAAAAAGAGATTTCCCAATAAACAAACAATTGCAAAAATTATAAGTTTAAGTGTAAACACCGGGAAAAAAATAGAAGAAATTCTTGTAGAAGAATATCCGCATTTTGCTGAAAATTTAGAAAAGATCATTGAAATTTCTAATCTGTACAAAAATTATAAAAAGAAAAGTCTCCTTTTAGATTATGATGATTTATTGGTTTATCTTCGGGATTTTTTAAATGATAAAATCAAATCACAAATTCTTACAAGCACCATAAAATATGTAATGGTTGATGAATACCAAGATACGAATAAACTTCAAGCAGATGTTGTTTTGGGATTAGCTCAACATAATAATAACATAATGGTTGTTGGCGATGATTCGCAATCAATATATTCTTTTCGTGGTGCGAATTTTAAAAATATCATGCAGTTCCCAAAATTATTTAAAGATGTAAAAGTTATTATGTTGGAGGAAAATTACAGAAGCACTCAAGAAATTTTAGATTTTGGAAATCATGTAATTGATGCAGCAATTGAAAAATATCCCAAACAACTTTTTACAAGAAAAACCGGCGGCGAACTTCCGGCAATAATTGCATCAACAACAGAAAATATGCAATCAAAATTTATTGTAGATAGAATTTTAGAATTGCGTGAAGAAAATATTCCTCTTAATGATATTGCTGTTTTGTTCCGTTCTTCATTTAGTTCATTTGATTTGGAAATTGAACTGAACAAAGCAAATATTCCATATTTAAAATTTGGCGGAATGAAATTTATTGAAACTGCACACGTTAAAGATGTTTTAGCATTTTTGCGAATTGCTGAAAATCCAAAAGATGTTGTAAGCTGGTACAGAATTTTGCTTTTGCATGAAGGTGTTGGTCCCAAAAAAGCTCAGGAAATTATTGAAAAAATTATTAGCGGTGAAATAAATATTAGATCTCATCCGGAAAATATTTTAAGTAAAAGTTATAAAGAAAATATTTTCAATTTATTTCTTGCACTTCATAGAATTCATACGAGCCGACAATTGCCAACAGAATTGGCTGAAATTGTTTTGGATTACTATGAACCTATTTTCAAATCAAAATATGATGACTTTAATAAGCGCAAAAAAGATTTGGAAATTTTTATAAATATTACGGAAAATTACAAATCGCTAAATTCTCTATTAGCTGATATGGCATTAGAACCTCCTACTGAAAGTTTAGCAGATATTAGTGAAGAAGATAAAGAACAAGAAGTTCTAACATTATCAACAATACATTCTGCAAAAGGTTTAGAATGGCATACGGTGTTTATAATTCATGCTGTTGAAGGATTTTTTCCATCAAGCATGAGTTATGATAAAATTGAAAGTTTGGAAGAAGAACGCAGACTTATGTATGTTGCTTCAACTCGCGCTAAACAAAATTTATACATTTCTTATCCGATTAATATTTTTGATAGACATAATGGAATGACGCTTTCAAAACCTTCTCGATTTATTGCAGAAGTAAGTGAAGAACTTGCAGAGGAATGGTTATTAGAAGAGGATTTCTAAAATGTTATTCTTCTTAGTCTTTTTATTTTTTTTATTTGTCGTTGTTTTTTTTGAATTCAAATCAATTATATCCAAAACTGATTTTATTGAATTTGAAGATTTAAAAATCAGCATTGTAGTTTCTGCAAAAAATGAAGAAAATAATATTGTATCACTAATTCAGCATTTAACTAATCAAAATTATCAAAAGAAAAATTATGAAGTTATAATAATTGATGATAACTCAAATGATTCAACATTTATAAAAGCAATAAATGTAATTAATGATTTAAATAATTTTAGAATTTGCGAAGCAGAAAATAAAAAGTATGAAGGTAAACGCGGTGCCTTGCAAATTGGAATTGAAAAAAGCAATTTCCCTTATATTCTAATTACCGATGCCGATTGTGAGCCATCAAAAAATTGGATTAAATCTTTTTCAAATAAATTTCATGAAGAATATGATTTTATATTTGGAAAAGCCCCTCTTATCCAAACTAAATCATTAGTAAATAGAATTTCTTGTTTTGATAATTTGTGGGCACATATTTTAACTTTTTCTTTTGCAAATATTGGATTTCCCTATTCTGCTGCATCAAGAAGCTTTGGATTTAAAAAAGATTCTTTTATTAAAATTGATGGATATAAAAATACAACAAAAACTTTAAGCGGCGATGATGATTTACTATTACAAGAAGCAATCAAAAATAAAATGAAGATTGGAATTAATACTGAAATTGATTCTGAAGTTTTTTCAAATACAAAAATATTTTTTTTTGATTTTATAAAACAAAAATCACGACATACTTCATCATCAAATTATTATTCACTAAAATTAAAAATCATTCTTGGTGTTTGGCACTTAATTAATTTATTTTTTTTATTTTCACCATTATTTTATTGGGTTAATTCAAATTTCATCTATTTATTTTTAATAAAAATTGTTACCGATATTTTTATTGTTATATCATTTAAAAAAGATTTTTCATATCGATTTAGTATATTTGAAATTTTTTATCTACAAATATTCTATGATTTATTTATCATTTTAAATTTTGTTCTAAGTCATTTTAGAAAAGATAAATGGTGATTTTGATTTAAATTTGTTTACTCATATTTTTAACAAACAATTTAAGTGATCTATGAATTACACAGAACTTATTCAAATTGCCAATGCGGCAAAATTAAAAGCTTACGCACCATACTCAAAATTTAGAGTTGGTGCTGCACTACTTTCAGAAAATGGAGAAATTTATACTGGAGTTAATATTGAAAATTCTTCATATGGGTTAACAAACTGTGCTGAGAGAACTGCAATATTTAAAGCAGTTTCAGAAGGCGAAACAAAATTCAAGACAATTGTTATTACAAGTGATGCGGAAGATTTTATTTCTCCTTGCGGAGCTTGCAGACAAGTAATGATGGAAATTAGCGGAAAAAATTTAGAAGTCGTTATGACAAATAGAGATAACGAAATTAGAATTTTAACTTTGGAAGAATTATTGCCATACTCATTTAACAAGGAATCACTAAAAAAATGATGGAATTTACTCCTCACTCAAATCCCGTAAATACTGGCTGGATAGAAGTAATTGCCGGTTGTATGTTTAGCGGAAAAACCGAAGAATTAATCAGAAGACTTCGAAGAGCAAAAATAGCAAAATTAAATGTAATAGTATTTAAGCCGAGAATTGATATCCGGTATTCAAAAGAAGAAATTGTTTCGCACAGTGAACAATCACTTTCTTCACAAGTTGTTGAAACTCCACAAGAAATTCTAGAATTTTCTAAGAATGCTCAAGTTGTTGGAATTGACGAAGCCCAATTTTTTAGTGAGGATTTAGTAGAAGTTTGCAATAAACTTGCAGATTCCGGGAAAAGAGTTATAGTTGCCGGACTTGATCAAGATTATAGAGGAATTCCATTTGAACCAATTCCGCAGCTTCTTGCACACGCAGAATATATTACAAAAACTCTAGCAATTTGCGTTAAATGTGGTAATCCCGCTGATAAAACTCAGCGAACAATTAAGACAAATGAAAGAGTTGTTGTTGGCGCTGCTGATAGCTATGAAGCAAGATGCAGAAAATGTCATTATATACCCAGTGAGGATTAAATATGGACTTTATTTCTATTCTTCGCGGATTTTTTGGAATATTTGTAATTCTTCTTATTGCATTTCTTTTTTCAAATAATAAAAAAAATATAAATTGGAAATTGGTTGCAACTGGTTTGGTTATGCAATTTGTATTTGCAATTTTCATTATTAAGGGCGAATATCTTGGAAATATTTTTTCACCTCTTGGCTGGCCAAAATTATTCTTTAAATGGATAAGCAGCTTTTTTGTATTAATATTAAATTTCACAACTGATGGAGCAGTTTTTATTTTTGGAAATTTAGCAAAAGCTCCCGGAGCAGAAGGTTCGCTAGGGTTCTTCTTTGCATTCCAAGTTTTACCAACAATAATTTTCTTCGCAACATTGATGGGTGTTTTATACCATCTTGGCGTAATGCAAAAAATTGTACAAATAATGGCTTTGGTTATGTCAAAATTATTAGGAACTAGCGGTGCAGAATCGCTTTCGGTTTCTGCAAATATTTTCGTGGGACAAACAGAAGCTCCATTAATGATTAAACCTTATTTGAAAGGATTAACAAAAAGTGAACTTTTAACAATTATGACTGGAGGAATGGCAACAATTGCCGGCGGAGTAATGGCAGCTTATATACAAATGTTAAGCCAATCTTTTGGAGAATCAATGGGTTTATCTATTACTGAAGCTCAATTAATGTTTGCTTCACATTTACTAGGCGCAAGCATAATGGCCGCACCGGCATCATTATTAATTTCGAAAATTATTTTTCCGGAAATTGAAGAACCAGAAACTAAAGGACAAGTAAAAGTTGCTGTTGAAAAAACTGCATCAAATACAATTGAAGCTGCAGCAATAGGAGCTTCCGATGGTCTTCAACTTGCATTAAATGTTGGCGGAATGTTATTAGCATTTATTGCTTTAATTGCATTAACGAATTATTTCCTTGAATTTATTGGCGGATTAACGGGACTAAATTCAATTTTAATGGAAACTTATAACAAACCTCTAAACCTTCAATTAATTTTTGGAATTATTCTTCAATATTTAGCATTAGCAATTGGAGTTCCGAGTGAAAGTGCTTTGCAATTCGGAAGTTTGATTGGTTCCAAAGTTGTTCTAAATGAGTTTGTTGCATATTTTGAATTAAGCAATTTAATTAAGCTTAAAGAAATGGTAAATGAAAAATCAATAATTATGGCAACTTATGCTCTGTGTGGATTTGCTAATTTCAGTTCGATTGCAATACAAATTGGTGGAATTGCACCAATTGCTCCAAACCAAAGAACAGCCTTAGCCAGCTTAGGAATGAAAGCAGTCCTTGCCGGTTCTCTTTCAACTTTAATGACCGCAACTTTAGCTGGAATTTTATTTTAATGATTGACTTAGAATTTAAATACAAAAAATTAATTCAGTATCTAAAATCTGAAATTCCTTTCGATCCAGATATTTCAATAATTCTTGGCAGCGGACTTGGTGATTTTGCAGATAAAATCAAAATTGAAAAAACGATTGCCACAAATGAAATTCCAGATTACCCAATTTCTACAGTTGAAGGACATAAAGGATATTTACATTTTGCCAAAATTTATGATAAAAATGTTATGATTTTTCAAGGTAGAATTCACTTTTATGAAGGTTACGAAATTGATAAATGTATAATTCCCTCTTTTATTTCATCACAATTAAATGTTAAAAAATTATTAGCAACAAATGCTGCTGGAGGAATAAATTCAAATTTTTCGCCGGGTGATTTAATGCTTGTAACCGGATTTATTTCACAAAATATTTTAAAAGAAATTTCAAATGTTTTAACAATTCCAACAACTGAACAAAAATATTTTATACATAATCTTCCTTCAAAAAAGTTTAATGAAATAATTAGAAATGCTTCACTTGAAGAAAAAGTTTTAATTAAAGAAGGAACGTATTGGTTTAACAAAGGACCAACATATGAAACTCCCGCGGAAATAATTATGCAAAAGAAATTTGGAGCTGATGCAGTTGGAATGTCAACTGTTCACGAAGCAATTTTTGCTGCTTACCACGGAATTGAAGTTTCTGCAATTTCATTAATTACAAATTATGCTGCCGGACTTTCACCTCAAAAACTTTCACACAAAGAAGTTATGGAAACTGCAGATTTAGCTAAAGAAAAATTTGAAAGATTAGTTAAAAGAATTATTAAATTCATATAACCATAAAATTTTGCTTGGCAATTTTTTGAAAAAATTTATTTCCATATTTCTAATCTTTATTTTATTCATACCTTTTTGGCTTTCATTTTCACTTTATCAAATTGAAAAACGAGCAATAAAAAAAAGTGTGAAGAAAATGTTGATTGAAAAAATTGATAAATCGGAATTAGTTTTATTAAAATTTAAAACCGAAGAAATTAATTCAAAAATTGAATGGGAACATTCCAAAGAATTTAAATATCATAATAAAATGTATGATATTATTGAAACAATTTTTTGGGGAGATTCCGTTGTTTTCCATTGCTGGCTTGATGATGAGGAAACTCAGTTAAACAAAACATTATTCAATTTACTAACCTCTTCACTTGAAAAAAAAAATAAATCAAATAAAATTTTTAATCAGTTAAACTCCTTTAATTCAATTTTTTATATTAATCAAATTATTGAATCAAATAATATATTTTTAAATATTTTTATAAGAATATTTGGCAGCTATCTGAATAAGCTTTCCTATTATTTTATCTGTCCTTTATCACCTCCTCCAAAGTAGTTATAAATTTTTCAAAACATTTCTACAATTTTTAATTTTTAGATTTGGGAAGGATTTATAATGAAAATTTTTATACTTCTCTATTTTTTAATTTTATTTTCTTGCAAAATAAATGCTCAAAATATTTTGATTAAAGATAGAGAAACCGAAGATGTTTTAGCTTCAGTGCTGATTAAATCTAATAGTCCAAATGCAATTACATCAACAGATTATAATGGTGTTGCTGATATAAGCAATTTCAGAAATTCTGAAAAAATATTATTTCAACATTTAGGTTACGAAACTCTAGAGAAATCATTTTCAGAAATTGAAAAAGAAAATTTTATTCTTTTTATGAGTCCAACAAATATTTCGCTTGATCAAATTGTTGTATCTGCTACAAGATGGAATCAAACACAAAATGAAGTTTCTTCAAAAATTATAAATATTTCTCCTAAAGATATTGAATTACAAAATCCTCAAACAACTGCAGATTTATTAAACTCTACGGGACAAGTTTTTATTCAAAAAAGTCAACAAGGCGGCGGAAGCCCAATGATTAGAGGCTTTGCTACAAATCGACTTTTAATTTCCATTGACGGAATTAGAATGAACACTGCAATTTTTAGAAGTGGTAATCTGCAAAATGTAATATCATTAGACAATTATTCGCTTCAAAATGTTGAAGTTTTGTTTGGACCCGGTTCAGTAATTTATGGAAGTGATGCAATTGGTGGAGTAATGAGTTTTTACACTTTACAGCCAAAATTGAGTTTAACAGAAAATATTTTTTATAGTGGAAATTCAAGTTTGAGATTCTCTTCTGCCAATAATGAAGCAACCGGACATATAGATTTTAACTTGGGTTGGCAAAATTTTGCAATGCTTTCAAGTGTAACGTATTCTAAATTTGGAAATGTTAAAATGGGTGAATTTGGGCCGAATGAATATTTAAGAAATGAATATGTGAAACGAATAAATTCAGAAGATATTGTTATAACAAATTCAAACCCATTGATTCAAAAACCAGTTGATTATAATCAGCTAAATATTTTACAAAAATTTATTTTTTTATTAAATGATGAAATTAAACTTGATTATGGGTTTCAATATTCTGAAACATCAAATTATTCTCGTTATGATAGATTATTAATTTACAGAAATGATTTGCCTCGAAGTGCCGAATGGTATTACGGACCGCAAGTTTGGATGATGAATAATTTTAATGTTTCTTATAGTAAATCAAATATTTTCTATGATAATTTAATTTTTAGAATTGCACATCAAAATTTTAAAGAAAGTCGTCATAATAGAGACTTAAATAATAATATTCGATTCGATAAATTTGAAGAAGTAGATGTATATTCAATTAATTTTGATATGAACAAAAAACTTACGGAAAATTCATCTGTCATTTATGGAATTGAAGAAATTTATAATAATGTTAAATCAGCTGGAAAAGATACAGATATCAATAATAATCATTCTGTAAAAGGTGTTTCGAGATATCCTCAATCAAAATGGAATTCAATATCAGCTTTCATAGATTATAAAAACTTTCTTACAGATAAAATAATTTTTGAAACCGGATTTAGATACAGTTACTTTAGTCTTAGCGCAGATTTTGATACAACTTTTTATCCATTTCCATTTACAAATACAGACTTAAATGAAGGATCTTTTTCCGGAAGTTTTGGTTTAGTTTTCAATCCAAATAAATCAACTACAATAAACTTAAATTTATCAAACGGATTTAGATCGCCAAATGTTGATGATTTGGGAAAAGTTTTTGACTCTGAACCGGGATCTGTTATTATACCAAATCCAAATCTTAAAGCTGAATATGCATATAATATTGATTTAGGAATTGCAAAAGTTTTTAGTGATTTTCTTAAAATTGATTTTACTACATTTTATACTTATTTAGATAATGCAATGGTGAGAAGAGATTTTACACTTAATGGATTAGATAGTATAATTTATTCCGGCGAAATGAGTAAAGTACAAGCACTTCAAAATGCCGCAAATGCAAATGTGTGGGGAATCCAAGCCGGAATTGAAATAAAACTACCTTATGGATTTGGATTTACGGTAAATACAAATTATCAAAAAGGTGAAGAAATTTTAGATGACGGAAGTAAAAGTCCATTACGACATGCAGCGCCAATATTTTCTTCTGCTCATATAACTTATTCATATAGAAATTTTAAATTGGATTTTTACAATTTTCAAAATGGTAAAATTTCATTTAAGAATATGCCAGAAGAAGAAAAATCAAAGAATTATATTTACGCAATTGATAAAAATGGAAATCCATATTCACCAAGTTGGTACACATTAAATTTAAAGTTTGATTATCGATTTATAGAAAAAATATCAATCGGTTGTGGAATAGAAAATATTACTGACCAAAGATATCGTCCATATAGTTCGGGCTTGGTTTCATCCGGAAGAAATTTTATTTTTTCAATCAGATATAAAATATAACTTAATTGAGATGGATAAATTTCTATCTCAATATTTTTTAAATAAATTTCACAAAACTCCTCTTCTTTATTTAAATTGTAATAAAAATTATTAAGCATAAATCATGTCATTATTGTCCGATATAATTGTTCTTCTATCACTTGCAATTTTAATCATTTTAATTGCAACTAAATTAAAAATTCCCGTTTTAATTGGTTTTTTAATTACGGGCATTTTAATTGGACCAACTGCTTTAAGTCTTGTGAGTAATATTTCAGCTATTGAAATCCTTGCCGAAATTGGAATAATTCTTTTGATGTTTACAATCGGATTAGAATTTTCGATTGACAAAATAAATCAAATGAAAAAAGATTTTTTTACATACGGAAGTTTGCAAGTTTTTATTACTTGGATTTTCCTTGCCATTGTATGTTATATTTTTGGATTATCAATTTCTCAATCCATATTTATTGGGTTTACTTTGTCATTAAGTAGTACGGCAATAATTTTAAAATATTTAAAAGACAAGGACAAATTAAATTCTCAATCCGGAATAAAAATAACCGGAATCTTATTATTTCAAGATGCTGTATTAATTCCTTTCTTGATTTTTTTGCCAGCTTTAACAACTACTTCAAATATTTCAACTTCACTTTTGTATGATGTATTAATTTCCTTTGCAAGCTTATCAATTCTGCTTTTACTCAGCAAATTTTTAATTCCTAGACTTTTCACATTCATAATTAATTTGCGTTTAGCAGAATTATTTATTGTAACAATTTTTGTTATCATATTCGGAATTTCACTTGCCGCATATAAATTAGGTGCTTCACTTGCTATGGGAGCTTTTATTGCCGGACTTTCAATTTCAGATACTGAACATGCGCATCACGTAAATACCGAACTTATTCCCTCAAGAAATTTATTTAACTCAATTTTCTTTATTTCAATCGGGATGTTTATTGATCTAAATTTCGTAACTTCATATTATTTACAAATTGTGTCAGTTACATTATTACTTATAGTTATCAAAGGTTTCATCTTATTTTCAATATTTAATTTATTAAAAAATCCAATTAGTATTGGAGTTTTTACAGCTTTAAGTTTATCTCACATTGGTGAATTCTCTTTTATATTGTTAAGACTTTCTAACCAAAGTAATTTATTTTCAGATTATATTTATCAACTTTTTCTTTCTTCTTCAATTCTAAGTATGTTTTTTATTCCGATGTTAATAAAAATCGGAGAAAATATTTCAAGAAAAAGTATTATAAAAACCAAAGTTGGATATATAGAAAACGATGAAAATATAACGAAGAAAAATCATGCAATAATTGCCGGATTTGGTGTAAATGGAAAAAACATTTCTAATGTTTTAAAACTTATGGGAATTCCATTTATTATAATTGAAGCAAATCCGAAAACAGTAAGCAAATATAAAAAGTTGAATTACCCAATTTATTATGGCGAACTCGATAGAAAAGAAAATTTAGATTCAATGGGAATTATCAATGCAGCATTGCTTGTAATTGCAATCTCAGATATTGAAGCAACACAGCGCTCAATCAAAATTGCGAAATCTATAAATCCAAATATTAAATTAATTGTTCGCGCAAATTATGTAACACAAGTTGAGGAAATGTACAAACTTGGCGCTGATTTAGTTATTTCTCAAGATCTTGAAACTTCACTAGTTTTTATAAATCACATTTTAGACTATTATAATTTGCCAAGAAATATTACGCGACTTCAAACAAATTTGCTTAAAAAAGAACATTACAAATTTTTTACATCAAACAATCAAAATTACGATTGGAATATTTTTGAATCTGATATTGTTCAGAAAGACAATGAAATGTTTTTTATCAGCTCAAGTTCAAAATTAATTTCTAAAAATATAATTGAAATTGATCCGGTTAAAAATGATCTGATTAAAATAATTGGGATTGTTAGAGAAAATAAAATTATTTCGGATAATTTTGATGAAGAGAAAATTCAAAAATTCGATACTTTAATTTTATCGGGAACTCACAGAAATCTTGAAACGGCATTAAATTGGTTTGAAACAAATAATTAGAATTATTTATTCAGAAATTTATTTATTTAAAATGTTAGTTAAAATTGATGCTGCAGAAATTACTGCAGTTTCAGATCGCAAACGATTTTTATTCATATTCACAAAAACCGGATTTGGTATTTTATCAATATCAGCTTTTGTTAAACCTGCTTCTGGTCCAAAAAATAAATTTAATTTTCTTTTAAGGTTTTGAGAATTTTCTGAATTAGATAAAAAATAAACAAAGTCAATTTCTGCATTTTGTTCGAAAACTAAATTTAAATCACTTGAAATTTCTTGATATTTCAATTCAATAAATTCGATTGTTGGAAGATGAGTTTGCAAGCTTTGTTTCATTGCAGAAATTAAAACATTTTTCCATCTTTCAATTTTTATTCCACGTGTTTGACTTTTCTCAGCAGAAAATATTTTAAAATTTTTAATTCCTAATTCCACACATTTTTCGAGTGAAAATTCAAATCTATCGGAAAATTTTAATATCGGAATATAAAATGTAAAATTCGAAAAAAATTTTGTTATTGTATTTCTATTTAAAACTGTAAGATGAATTTCATTTTTTTTTATAACATCAATTTGCGATTTGAATAAATTTCCAATTCCATCAGTTACTAAAATTTCATCACCAATTTTATATCTCATTACTGATGCAATATGTTTAGCTTCTTCTTCTAAAATTAGAATTCTATCTTCAATAATATTTTGCGGATCCGTGTAATAAAATTCCGTGTTTGAAAAATTCATTTAAATTTATCCTTTCTTAAAACCAAAGATAAATCCAACCAATGCGGCAATTGCAAATGGAGCATTTCTAAGAAATAAATCTTTAATTGAATCAGTGGAAATATCTGCGCTTTTCACCAAATCAGCAGCTTTATTTCCCCATGATAGCCAGTCAACTTCCAAATATCCATTATAAACTGCTACTTGTATTAAAATAAATCCAACAGCCAAAAAGAATACTAAAATCTTTGAAACTTTTTTTGAAATAAAACCAATTGCAATTCCGGAAAGCAAACCAATTCCTCCGGATTTTAATGCAAAAATTATTTCTTCCATTTATTCCTCAAAATTTAAAATGAAAAACCGGATTCTAAAATAAATTCTCCTTTCCCGAATTCATCAAATGCATATTCAAATCTAAACGCATTGTATGGTAAAACTAGAACTGTTAAACCAAATCCCCAACCGGAATCAAAAGCATTTAAAGTTAATGGTTCACCATTATTGTAAGTTGTGCCGGTATCAAAAAATAAATTTGTATAAATTCCAATTCGCGCTGATGTTAATCTATTTGGCAAATATGGAAGTGATAGTGAGAAATCCCAAGATTTAATAATTGGATAATTCATTTCAAGGGAACCAAGTAAATAATTATTTCCTTCTCGCTTATCAAATTTATGTCCGCGAATAAATTCAAAATCTCCTAAAACCGATAATTCGTAAAACGGAACTTGTTCCCCGAAAGTATGGCGAAAATAACCTCGCCATTTTGCCGAAAGTTCACCAAATATTTTTCTGTATTCTCTGAAATCCACTGAAAAAATATTGTAGTCAGCATCGTTAATTCCAAAGCCCTTTTTCGAAAAAAATGTTGAGGCAAAAAGTCCATCATCTGAAAATTGTTTTAAATTTCTATTATCAAATTCATATTTAAAAATTAAAGAAAAAATTCTATCAATGTTTTTATTTGTAGCCGATAAGTTTGAAATTTTTTTTGGAATCTCAATATATTCAAACGAAGGTGAAATCGATAAGTTGTTAAATAAATTTAATCGATAACCTAAGCTTAAATTTGAATAAATATAATTGTATTCAAAATTTTTACCATTTAGATTTTGGGAAATTAAATTTCTGTTTAACACATCTGTATAACCTAAGCCAATTCCAAACGTAAAATTTTCTCCCGAAATTAATACCGGATTATAATATGAAATTGAATAACTTGGATTGTAACCAAAAGTTGCTAATCCGGTTATGGTTTCATTTCTTCCACGAAAATTTTTATAAAGCAGAATTATTCCATATGAGGCGCGGGATATTCTATTATCTCGAATACTTAAATATGGTAACGGATATATGTACCAGCTTTCAAAAACCGAAATTTCCAAAATGTTAATTTCGTTTTCTTCATGAATATTTAATTCAACTTTATTAAATAAACCTAAGCTAAAAATTCTTTCTTTGTTAAAATTTAACTGAGCTTGAGTAATTAATTGTCCAACATTAAAATCTAATTCTCTTAAAATAATTTCATCTTCGGTAATTTCATTTCCGGAAATTTTTATTGAATCAATTTTATAAAATATTTCAGTAGAATTTAGTTCATCATTTTGTGCAAAAATTGAAGTGAAGATAAAAAATAAAACTGTTAATAAAATTCTTTTCAAAATTTAATTTCCTATCAGAAACAATAAGAATGTTCAACTTTTATACATGAATCTTGAATAACAGTTATTCCCTTTTCAATAGAACTTTTTACTGCCTCATCATTTCTAATTCCCAATTGAAGCCAAAGAACTTTTGGATTTATTTCATTCACATCTTCAATAATTTGAGGAATATCTTCAGATTTTCTGAAAACATTTACAATATCAATTTTGTGCGGAATTTCTTTTAATGAATTATAAACTTTTATTCCATCTGCATTGGAAAAAGTTTTATTAGGATTTACTCCAACAACATCATAACCGTTACGTCGAAGGTAATCGGCAATATTTCTGCTAGTTCTAAACGAATTGCTTGAAATTCCAACAACAGCAATTGTTTTAGAATTTTTCAATATTTCACAAGACTCGCTCATTGTTTTCATTTATTTGTATGATTCAATTGGTTCGCAACTGCATACTAAATTTCTATCACCATAAGCATTATCTATTCTATTTACAGTTGGCCAAAACTTATTTTTCATTACCCAATCAACCGGCGCAACAGCTTTGGAAATTGGATAAGGGTGAGTCCATTCTTTAACAACATCATTTAAAGTATGCGGCGCATTTTTCAAAACATTTTCTTCTTTTGAATATTTTCCGTTTTCTATTTCATCAATTTCAGAATAAATCAATTCCATTGCATTACAGAATTTATCAAGCTCAAACTTTGATTCACTTTCAGTAGGTTCAATCATTAAAGTTCCAGCAACTGGAAAAGAAACCGTTGGAGCGTGATAGCCATAATCCATAAGTCTTTTAGCAATATCTTCAACTTCAACGTTCGCACGAGTTTTAAACTCTCTTGTATCTAAAATCATTTCATGAGCAACAAATCCATTTTTGCCTTCATAAAGAGTTTTATAATTTTTACCTAATTTTGATTTTATATAATTCGCATTTAAAATTGCTATTTGAGTGGCCATTTTTAAACCTTCACTACCCATCATTCTTATATATGCATAAGAAATTGTAAGCACACTTGCACTTCCAAACGGTGAAGAAGAAACAGCATGTATTGATTTTTCACCTCCAATTTTCACAACAGAGTGGCCGGGTAAATATTTTTTTAATTCTTCTGAAACTGCAATTGGTCCAACTCCCGGACCGCCGCCGCCATGCGGAATTGCAAAAGTTTTATGTAGGTTTAAATGACATACATCAGCACCAATTTTTGCTGGATTAGTTAAACAAAGTTGAGCATTTAAATTTGCTCCATCCATATAAACCAATCCGCCATTATCATGAATGATTTTCGTTATATCAATTATATTTTCTTCAAAAACTCCGTGTGTTGATGGATATGTAACCATCAATCCAGCCAAAATATTTTTGTTTTGTTCAGCTTTTATTTTTAAATCATCAAGATCGATATTTCCATATTCATCACACTTTACAACAACTACTTTATTTCCTGCTAATACTGCACTTGCTGGATTTGTTCCATGCGCAGAGGATGGAATAAGAATTACATTTCTTTCAAAATTCCCTCTATCTAAATGATATGCACGGATTACAAGAAGTCCTGCATATTCACCTTGCGCGCCAGAATTTGGTTGAAGAGAAACACCCGGCAATCCAGTTAATTCAGCAATTTGATTCTGCAATTTTTCAATCATAATTGAATAACCTTCAACTTGATCAAACGGTGCAAACGGATGAATATTACTAAATTTAGGATTTGACAAAGCATATAATTCACTTGCTGCATTCAATTTCATTGTGCAAGAACCAAGAGGTATCATTGATGAAGTTAAAGATAAATCTTTCTTCTCTAAACTTTTTATGTATCTCATCATTTCGGATTCTGAATGATAATTTTCAAAAACTTGATTTGTTAGAAATTCAGAATTTCTTTTAAGTTCTTTTGGAATACTTTCAAAATTATTTTCAGTGTGAATAAAAGGTTTGTTTATAGCTTGCGAAATTAATTCGATAAGTTTTACAATATCATCAAAATTAATATCTTCGCCGATTGAAATTCCTACCTTACTATTTTCAATCCAATTTAAATTTATTTCATTTTCAAGTGTTAAGTCTTTTAGTTTTCGATAATGCTCTAAATTTAGAGTAAATGTTAAAGTATCAAAAAAAGTTTCTGAAATAAATTCAATTTCCATATTCTTTAAATTTGAATATAAATATTTTGTTAGTGAATTTATTCTTTCGGCAATTTTTAAAATTCCATTTTTCCCATGATAGACAGCATACATTCCAGACATTATTGCAAGCAACACTTGAGCAGTACAAATATTACTTGTTGCGCGTTCGCGTTTAATGTGTTGTTCTCTTGTTTGAAGCGCCATTCTTAATGCGCGATTCCCTTTTGAATCAACAGAAATACCAATAATTCTTCCAGGTATAGATCTTTTAAATTCTTCTTTTGTTGCAAAGTATGCTGCATGAGGTCCGCCAAATCCCATAGGAATTCCAAATCTTTGAGTAGAGCCAACAACAACATCGGCATCAAATTCTCCGGGAGGTTTAAGTAATGATAAGCTTAAAATATCAGCGGCAACAATTTTGTAAATTCCTTTTTCTTTTGCATCACAAAACAATTTTGTTAAATCAAAAATGCTTCCATCCTCATTTGGATATTGAACTAAAATTGCAAAAATATTATCAGCAAGATTAAAATTTTCCACTGCATCAATTTTGATTTTAATTCCTAATGGAATTGCTCGAGTTTTAAGAACATCAACTGTTTGAGTAAATACTTTATCTGATACCAAAATTGTATCGGCATTTTTTTTATTTTGTTTTCGTAATCCGAATAGCATATTCATAGCTTCAGCTGCGGACGTTCCTTCATCAAGTAAAGATGCATTTGCAATTGGCAATGCTGTTAAATCGGAAATCATTGTTTGAAAATTCAATAATGCTTCTAATCTTCCTTGTGAAATTTCTGCTTGATACGGTGTATATTGCGTGTACCAGCCGGAATTTTCCAAAATATTTCTTTTGATAACCGAAGGAGTAATTGTGCCGTAATATCCCTGTCCAATAAAATTTTTAAATATTTTATTTTTTGAACCAAGGTTTTGCATTTCATTTAAAAGTTCTGTTTCTGTTAATGCACTATCAAGTTGCGGACTTTTCTCTAATCTTATAGAACTTGGAATTGTTTTTTCAATTAACTCATCTAATGAATCAATGCCAATAGTTTGAAGCATTTCTTTAATTTCTTTCTCAGTATGCGGAATATGTCGGTTTACAAACTTGTCATAATTTGAATAAAAATTCATAATTTTTCTCTAAATAATTGAAAAGATTTTAATAGGGAAATTTAATTAAATGTGAGCTTAATACGAATAAAATCTTGAATTAAATTTATGATTCTTTTAATATTTTATTTTTCTTTATTAGTAAAAGTGCTTCTTTTGCAGCTTCTTGTTCTGCGGTTTTTTTATTGGGACCGCTGCCAATTCCATAAATATTTTCGTTTACATCAACTCTAATTTTATAAGTTTTATTATGTTGAGGACCGGTTTGCTCAATAACTTTATAAACCGGTTGGCTAAGTTTGTTTGCATGAAAATATTCTAACAATTGACCTTTATAATTTTTATCATCTTTAATTACACCGCTTGAAATCTGAGGCATAATAATAAAATCTTCAACAAATTTCATTGCTATCTTTTCACCAAACTCCAAATAAATTGCAGCAATAATTGCTTCCAGACAATCTGCAACAACATTACCCATTTTCTTTTTTTCAACTGAAAGATATTTATTATTGAGAAAAATTAAATCTTGCAGATTAAGATTGAACCCAATAATTTCTAAAGAATTTTTATTTACAATTTGGGAGCGAGTTTTTGTTAGTAATCCTTCATCGGCATCAGGAAAATTATGAAATAGAAATTCAGCTGTAATTTTACCAAGAATGGAATCACCTAAAAACTCAAGTCTCTCATTTGATTTAATATTATCTCGAGCTAATTCGAGAAATGAGCGATGTGTGAATGCTTTTAAAAAATACTCTTCTTTAGATGGTTTTAAACCAGTAAGATTTTCAATTTTAGCTAAAATTTTTTCCTTTTTAATTTTATCAAAATCATCTGATATCGTAAGATTTTGTTTTCTAAAAAGGTTGAAGAATCTTTTAAACATTAACCTTCATATTTTTTAAAAAGTAACGACGCATTGTGTCCGCCAAAGCCAAAAGTATTACTAATGGCAAAATTAATACTTTTTTTAACTGCAACTTTTGGAGTATAATTTAAATCACATTCCGGACTTGGTTCATCAAGATTTATTGTTGGAGGAATAATTCCTTCTTTTAATGCCATCAAAGTTGCAATACTTTCAATTGCACCGGCAGCGCCAAGTAAATGTCCGGTCATAGATTTTGTAGAACTAACAGAAAGTTTATAGGCATGTTCCCCAAATAAATTTTTTATCGCTTGAGTTTCATTTTTATCATTTAATTCTGTTGAAGTTCCATGTGCATTTATGTAATCAATATCAGTTAAATTAATTTCTCCATCCCGAACAGCTTCTCTCATAGATCTAAAAGCGCCTTCACCTTCCGGCGGTGGAGCAGTTACATGATATGCATCACCGGTTAAACCAACTCCAATAATTTCTCCATAAATTTTAGCACCTCTTTTTACTGCATGTTCGTATTCTTCAAGTATAATTGAACCGGAACCTTCGCCCATTACAAAACCATTTCTATCTTTATCGAAAGGTCTTGAAGCAACTTCCGGTTTATCATTCCATGTAGATATTGCACGAGCTGAATTAAATCCACCAATTGACATTGGAGTAATTGCAGCTTCAGATCCACCCGAAACCATTAAATCTGCAGAACCTCTTTGAACAAGCATAAACGCATCTGCAATTGCGTGAGATGAAGTTGCGCATGCAGAAGTAGTTGCATAATTAGGTCCTTTTAAACCATATTTAATTGAAATATGTCCCGCAGCAATATCAGAAATCATCATTGGTATAAAAAACGGACTTATTTTTCTTGGACCACCTTCAATATAGTTTGTGTGTTGACTTTCCCAAGTATCCATTCCACCAATTCCGCTTCCATAAATAACCCCAAATCTTTCTTTATTAACTTGATCTAGATTAATTCCGGAATCATTCATTGCCATTTCCGCAGTTACTAATGCATAATGTGTAAAAGGATCCATTCTTTTTAAAGCTTTTATATCAATAAAATTAGTTGCGTCAAAATTTTTAAGTTCGCATGCAAATTTTGTTGCAAATTCAGTTGTATCAAATTTCGTAATTAATGCTGCACCAGATTTTCCGTTGAGCAATCCATTCCAAAATTCACTTAAACTATTACCAATTGGAGTTAGTGCGCCCATTCCGGTAATTACAACTCTTCTTTTATTCATATAAAACCTTAAAATTATTTTATGATATTTTGAAGGACAACAAATAATATATTCCGCTGCAAATCAGTAAATTGATTTGCGCGGAATTAATTTTATTTTTTGTAAAAATTATTTTGCAACTTTTTCCGATAAATATTTTGTAGCATCCCCAACTGTTGTAATTTTTTCTGCATCTTCATCTGGAATAGATATATCAAATTCTGATTCGAAACCCATTACTAATTCAACAATATCCAAAGAATCAGCGCCTAAATCATTTGTAAAAGAAGCTGTTGGTGTAATTTGTGATTCTTCAACACCTAACTTATCCATTATTATCTCTTTTACTTTTGCTTCAACATCCATATTATACTCCTTTAATTTATGAAATTGAATTTGTGGTTACATTACCATTCCGCCATCAACGGAAATTACTTGTCCGGTTATATAATCGGCTTTATTGCTGCAAAGAAATTTAACTAAATTTGCAACATCTTCTGCTTTGCCCATTCTTTTAAGTGGAATATTTTGCAACAAAGTTTCTCTTTGTTTTTCATTGAGTTCAGCAGTCATTTCGGTTTCTATAAAACCAGGCGTAACTGCGTTAACATTAATATTCCTTGAGGCAAATTCTTTTGCAGTGGATTTTGTAAATCCAATTATTCCAGCTTTGGAAGCTGCGTAATTTGCTTGCCCAGCATTTCCAATTAAACCAACGACGGAACTAATATTAACAATTCTTCCAAACTTTTGTTTCATCATTGGTTTAAATGCAGCTTTTGTTAGATTAAAAACGCTCTTTAAATTTATATTTATTACATCATCAAAATCTTTTTCACTCATTCGTAACAATAAATTATCTTTTGTAATTCCGGCATTATTAACAAGAAAATCAATCCTACCAAATTTATTTAAAACTTCATCAATAATTTTTTGCGAATCCTCTGTTGAAGAAATATTAACTTTATAACCAATTACAGAAATGCCAGAATTTAAAAATTGATTTTCAATTTCTTTAGCTATTAATTCACTACTATTGTAAATAAAAGCAATATTTGTTTGAAATCCTAAATTTGAATTATCAGCAAACGCATTAACTATTGCTCTTCCAATTCCTCTTGTTCCACCGGTAATTACAGCAACTTTATTTTCTGACATATTCAACTACTTTTTAATTACAATAATTTATAAAAAAAAATGATTTTATAAAATTTTATTTAAATCTTCAAATTTATCTATTCCAGTTACAGTAACACTTGGATTTATTCTTTTTACCAAACCTTGTAAAACTTTACCGGGTCCAATTTCAATAAATTCCGTTATTCCGTCATTAATCATATTTGAAATTGACTCTTCCCATCTAACCGGAGATGTTAATTGATCAAGCAATTGTTTTCTAATAATTTCACTTTGCATTGATGGTTTTGCAGTAACATTTGAATAAACCGGAATTTGAGTTTGAGAAATTTCTGTATTATTCAAACTTTCTTCCAATTCGGTTATTGCAGATTCCATTAATGGAGAATGAAATGCGCCACTTACAACCAACTCTTTAACTATTTTTGCTCCCGCATTTTTGGATAATTCCATTGCTTTTTTCACACCGAATATTGATCCAGAAATTACAATTTGTCCGGGTGAATTAAAATTTGCACATTGCACAATTCCTTCAACTGATGCTTCTGAGCAAATGTCAATAAGTTTTTCAGAATTTAATCCAACAACTGCTGCCATAGTACCGGGTGATTTAATTCCAGCAGATAACATTGCTTCGCCTCTTTTTCGTACAAGTTTGAACGCATCAATGGAATTCAAACATTTATTTGCAACTAAAGCACTGTATTCACCCAGAGAGTGTCCAGCAACGGCATCAAAATTTAAATTTTCAATTTCATTCAATAATAAAATGCTGTGGAGAAAAATTGCTGGTTGTGTAATATTTGTTAATTTTAATTCTTCTTCCGGTCCTTCAAACATTTCTTTGGAAATATTGAAATTAATTGAATTTTCAGCTTCTTGAATAAAGTATTTAGCTTTCTCAGATTTTTCAAAAATATCTTTCGCCATACCAACATATTGAGAACCTTGTCCGGGAAATATTAAAGCTCTTTTACTCACTAATCCAATCCCCAAGTTAAATATATTGATCCCCAAGTAAAACCGGCACCAAAAGCAGCTAAAATTAAATTATCGCCTTTTTTTAATTTTCCATCACGATAATATTCAGTTAAACAAAGCGGAATTGTAGCAGCTGTTGTGTTTCCATATTTGTGAATATTTACCATAGCTTTTTCTTTTGGAATTCCCATTCTATTCGCGGTCGCATCAATAATTCTTAAATTTGCTTGATGTGGAACAAGGTATGAAATATCATCAGCGGTTAGATTATTTTTCTGCATAATTTCGACAGAAATATCCGCCATTCCTTTAACTGCTTCTTTAAAAACAGTTTTACCATCTTGATACAAAGTATGATATCCTAAATCTACAGTTTCATGTGTTGGAGGATTTAAGCTTCCACCACCTTTCATATATAGATATTCAGATCCAGCTCCATCGCAATGAAGAATTGAATCTTTAACTCCAATACTTAAATCTTCTGTCGGTTCCAATAAAACCGCAGATGCAGCATCACCAAATAATAGACAGGTATTTCTATCTTTATAATTAATTATTGTACTCATTTTATCGGCACCGATAACTAAAACTTTTTTGTATCTACCACTTTCAACCAATCCGGCTCCAGTTTGAAGTGCAAATAAAAATCCCGAACAAGCTGCGGATAGATCAAATCCCCATGCATTTTTGGCTCCAATTTTATCTTGAACGAGACAAGCTGTTGCAGGAAAAAACATATCCGGGGTAACAGTTGCAACAATTATTACATCAATTTCTTCTGGTGATAAATTTGTAGATTTCAATAAATCTAAAGCAGCTTTTGCAGCCATATCACTTGTTGCACCGTTTTCTTCTTTTCTTCTTTCTTTAATTCCGGTTCTTGAAACAATCCATTCATCGCTTGTTTCAACAATTTTTTCAAAGTAATGATTATCCAAAACTTTTTCTGGAAGATACATACCAACGCCGGTAATTTGAGCATTTAAAATTTTTCCATTTTTAGAGGTTTCCATAGAATTCCTTACCCTCCTTTAATTTTTTTAATAAATCTTTTTCAAACATTTCGTATGCTTTTAATATCATATTTTTAATGGCAATTGGCGAGCTGGAACCATGTCCGATTATACTAATTCCATCAACACCCAAAAGCGGCACTCCACCATGAGTTTCATAATCCATATCTTTTAAAGAATCTTTAAAAACATTCTTTGTGATTAATGCTTTTAATTTATTTATTATTGATTCATCCGCATATGATCTAATTCGTGTTTTAAGAAAATTGATAAAACTTTCGCCAAATTTTAAAATTATATTTCCAATAAATCCATCAACAACAACAATATCAACTTTCCCTTTTAAAATATCTCTACCTTCAACATTTCCCACAAAATTCAGTTTAGATTTTCTGAGAAGTTCAAAAGCTTCAAATGTTAAAGAATTTCCCTTAGAATCTTCTTCACCAACATTTAATAAGCCAATTGTTGGATTTGTTATTCCATCAATTTCCTTAGCATAAATAGTTCCCATAATTGCATATTCAAGCAGATGATTTGGTTTGCTATCAACACTTGCGCCAACATCATAAACGGTGCAAATTCTTTTATCAGTTGTTGGAAATTGTGCTCCAATTGTTGGTCTGCCAAATCCTTTAATTCTTCCAATAATCAATGTTGATGCTGCCATCATTGCACCGGTATTTCCTGCACTCACGAAAGCATCTGCGTGTTTATCTCTAACCAACTCTGCACCTTTAACTATTGATGAATCTTTTTTAAGTTTTAGGGCATTTGTGGGTGAATCTTTCATTGTAATTACTTCACTGGAATGAATAATTTTAGATGAATCAAAAGTTAAATTATTTTCTAAAATGACTTTTTCAATTTCAGATTTAATTCCAATTAATGAGATATCAATATTTGGATTTTGTTGAATTGCTTGAACTGCACCAATCACTGGATTTAGGGGAGCAAAATCTCCCCCCATTGCATCCACAATAATTTTACATTTTTGAGAACTTATCGACATTTTAGATTATGATTCTGGAACAAATAAAGAACGTCCAGCATAATATCCACAACTTGGGCAAGCACGGTGACTTAATTTAATTTCACCACAATTTGAGCAGGTACTTAGAGAAGATGCAGCAGCTTTATAATGTGTTCTTCTTTTATCTCTTCTGCTTTTTGATAATTTTCTTTTCGGGTGTGGCATTTCTTTTTAACCTCTTTAACTTAATTTAATTTATTTTTTAATTTCAGCAGCGGTTCCCATGTTGGGTCCGTTTCTTCATTTTTACAATTACATTTTTCTAAATTTAAATTCACTCCGCAAGAGTAACACAAACCTTTACAATCATCTTCACATAATTTTTTCAATGGAATTGAAAGATTTGCATAATCAATTACATCATTCGTAATATCTATTTTATCTTCTTTTGAAGAAATAAAATATACATTTGCGCTATCAACAATTTCTTTTTTTTCAAATAAATATACAAGTGAAAATTCAGAATTTAATTTTGTTTTATATTCAGCATTACATCTATCGCAGATAAATTGCGCGGGAATTGTTAAATTACAATTGAGAATTATTTGATGTATGGATTTATCCATCATGCAGACTAAATTCAATTTATCAATGAACGGTTCACCAAGTTGAAGTTCACTAATTGATTTTTCAAATTCAATTTTGTGTACACCAACCGGAAAATTGGTGATTTTAATAATCATACTTATTCAAAAAAATATAGTTTTGAAATATATAAAGTGTATTTTTGATAAGCAAGATATGAAATCCTAACAATTTATGAATATAATATGATGTTTTACTTCAATAAATTCAATTTTTATGCTTAAAATTAGAAATATTTCAAAGTACTTTTCTTCTAAAACTGTTGTTGATAATCTTTCTTTCGAAGTCAATAAAGGAAGAATTTTCGGTTTAATTGGTCCAAATGGAGCCGGTAAAACTACAACTTTGAGAATTATTCTTAATATTTTAATTTCAGCTTCCGGTGAAATAATTTTTGAAGGAAACAAACTTGATCAAAAATATCTAAATATTACTGGATATCTTCCCGAGGAAAGAGGTTTGTATCCAAAAAGTAATGTTGTTAATACATTAACTTATTTAGCAGAATTAAAAGGAAAATCTCGATCTGAATCTCTAAAATTATGCAATTTTTGGTTAGATAGACTGAATTTATCCGAATATAAAAATTATCATCTCGAAGAACTTTCTAAAGGAAATCAGCAAAAGGTTCAATTTATCGCCTCAATTCAACATAATCCCAAAATTTTAATCTTAGATGAACCTTTTTCCGGATTTGATCCGTTAAACCAAACAATTTTCACGGAAATTATTAATGAAATGAAAGATGAAAAGTACATTATTCTTTCAACTCATTTAATGGATTTGGCAGAAAAACTTTGCGATGATTTTCTTTTAATAAATCAAGGGAAAGAAGTTTTAAAAGGTGATTTGGAAAAAATTCTTAATTCTCATCAAAAAAATATTTATGAAATTGAAAGCAAAAATCCATTCAACTATGATTTAATAAAAAATTTGGGCGGAGTAGAAATTTTAGATTTTTCTGAAAATAAATTTCTGGTTGATTTGAAAGAAAATAATTCGGATGAATTTCTAAAATTTTTGGTTTCACAAAATTCAATTACCACTTTTACAAAAAAAAATCCTTCTTTGCATGAATTATTTATTTCCCAAGTTGAAGGAAAGTAAAATGAATAAATTACTAACAATTGCAAAATGGGAATTTTTTGAAAAAATTAAACGCAAAAGTTTTATAATTTCTACAATTATGATGCCTTTCATTGTTTTACTTTTCAGTTTACTTCCCTCCTTTTTAATTAATAAAGGAAATGATTTTCCGCTGCCAATCGGAATTTTAGATTTTTCAAATAAATATGGGAAAAATTTTTCCGATGAATTAATGCAAAATTCTCTTCCAAACAATCAGCCGGCTTTTTTTGCATTTAATTTGGCACAAATTTCCAAAAACAAAAATGAAATTTTAAAATATGCTGATGATAAAGTTCTTAAAAATTTTGTAATCGGCTATATTATTATTGAAGAAAAAAACGGAATTGAATTAACTTTTAGAACTAACGATTTGTTCAATCAAGAAAAATTAAATTTAATAGAAAATTCATTTATTAAAACTTTTGTTTCAGTAAACGGAAATTCTCTTGGTTTGGAAAAAAGTAAAATTGATTTCGTTGTTTCACAAATTCCAATAATGAAAAAATCTTACATACAAGCAAATTCAGAGGAAGAAATTTTCAAATCATTTATAAATTCATATTTATTTATCATTCTTTTAGTAACAATGATTTTATTTTCTGGCGGAATGTTTGTAAGAAGTTTGGTTCTTGAAAAATCGAATAGAATTATAGAATTAATTTTATCAAGTTGTACATCAAGAGAATTACTTTTCGGTAAAGTTTTAGGTTTAAGTTTTTTCGGAATTTTTCAATTTGCGGTTTGGCTGTTTTTAGGATTTTTACTTCATCAAACAAATACTTTAAATTTTAGTACAATAAATAATTTGGGTTATCAATTTTTATTTTTCGTATTAGGTTACATTTTATATTCTGCAATTTTTATCGGAATTGGCTCAATTGTTTCTTTGGATCATGAAGCTCAACAATTAACGGGTTATATAAGCATATTTTTAATTTTCCCAATTATTCTTGCTGTTGAAATTATTAGAGCTCCAAACTCGGTTTTATCACTTTTGCTTTCATATTTTCCGTTAACTTCAGCACAGGTTATGCTTTTACGTTTAAATACTACAAAACCATTTCTCGAAGAAATATTTTCAATTGTTCTTGTTTTGGTTTTCAGTATTTATTTAGTGGTTTTTATTTCTTCTAAATTATTTAGAATCGGAATTTTGAACTCCGGAAAAAAACCAACATTTAAAGAAATAATTGATTGGTTAAAAATAAAATAATATGCCAATAATTTCTTCAATATTAGCTGCCATAATTCCAATGTTTTTATATTTAATTTTGATTTGGAGATTAGATAAAAACGAGCGCGAATCATTCGGAAATATTTTTAAACATTTTTTGTGGGGAGCTTTTGGCGCAATTATTCTAGGAGTTATTTTTGCATCAATTATAGAAAATTTTGCAGAATTTTATTTTCATCATGAAAACCAAATGCAATTTATAGGAGCTGTTTTTATTGCACCTTTTACCGAAGAAATTACAAAAGGAATTAATCTTTTAAAAAATTCAAATGGAAAACACTTTGATAATATTACAGACGGATTAGTTTACGGCGGTGCAATTGGTTTAGGTTTTGGAATGACTGAAAATTTTATGTATTTCATAAATTACGATGAAAATTTTACACAATGGATTTCTCTTGTTTTCGTTAGGTCTGTGTTTTCTGCGGTTATGCATGCAATTGCAACGGCAACATTCGGCGCATTTTTGGCAAAATCAAAATTCACAATTTCAAATTCAAAATTTTTATTTCCGTTAATTGGAATTTCACTTGCTATGTTTTTTCACTTTATGTGGAATTTTTCACTGATGTTTGAATTCACATATTTTTTCGGAATTTTATTTATGTTGATTCTCATTATTAGCTTTTTTGTAATTTTCAAAATGTCGATTAAAACTGAACAAAAAATAATTTCAGATGAACTTTTGGAAGAATCAGTCTTTTTAGGTTTGCCGGAATTGAAAAACATAAATTTTGCTAGATCGAAAAATCAGATTTTTACTAATAATTCTAAAAATAAGTCACTTCTAAATTTTGCAACAAAACTTGCTTTCAGAAAGTATCAAGAAAGAAATTCAAAAGAAAATTTGAAAGAAATTTATAATTTAGATATTGAATTATATCGTAAAAAAATTCTTAATCTTTTTGTTCAAGAAAACTCAGAAAATACTTAGGAAAAATTTTGGAAACTGTGGGAATATTTGGCGGAACTTTTGATCCAATTCATTTTGGACATTTAATTACTGCGCAAACTTTACTTGAAAAGAGAAAATTATCAAAAATAATTTTTGTGCCAAGTTATATTTCTCCGCATAAATTAAATTATAATTATTCTGATCCAATTCACAGACTGGAAATGACGAAACTTGCAACGGAATCAAATCCAAATTTTGAAGTTTCTGATTTTGAAATAAATCGTGATGAAATTTCTTATTCATTTAACACACTTTTGGAATTTTCTAAAATTTATAAAAATATTGAACTGATAATTGGTTTTGATAATCTTGTAACTTTTGATACTTGGCACAAACCGGATGAAATAATTAAGCTTGCAAAATTAGTTGTATTAAAAAGAATTTATGATAAAGAAATAAAATCAGCTCATAAATATTTTGGCGAAGCCGAATATATAAATACTCCAACAATAGAAATTTCTTCAACAGAAATTAGAAATAGAATTTCTAGAAAATTAAATGTTGAATATCTTTTGCCGTGTTCGGTTTTCGATTATATCAAAAAAAATAATTTATATTCTGCAAAAATATGAGTGATTTCAATAAACTCATTTCCGGAATTTTGGCAAAAAATAAAAGATCAATATCTAAGGGAATTTCTTTAATTGAAAATGATGAAACCCATTCAGAAAATTTTCTAAAAGAAATTTTTCCACATACTGGAAATTCATATAAAATTGGAATTACTGGCCCTCCCGGCGCCGGAAAATCAACACTCACAAATGAATTAACAAAATTATTAATTAAACAAAATTTTTCTGTAGGAATAATTGCTGTAGATCCTACAAGTCCTTTTACCGGTGGCGCTGTTCTTGGTGATAGAATAAGAATGAATGAAATTGGAATTTTGCAAAACGTTTATATAAGAAGTATGGCAACACGCGGAAGTTTAGGCGGGTTAAGCAAAAAAGCAATTGATGCTTCCGATATTTTAGATTCAGCAAAATTTGATTTCATAATTTTTGAAACTGTCGGCGTTGGTCAATCTGAGCTTGATATTGCAAAAACTGCAGATACAACAATTGTTGTTTTAGTTCCTGAATCCGGTGATTCAATTCAAGCAATGAAAGCCGGACTTATGGAAATTGCAGATTTTTTTGTAATGAATAAAAGCGATAGACCAGGATCAGAAAATGCAATTTTATCTTTGCAAACTATTTTGGGATTGAAAGATCACAATGAATTTTCATATTTTCCGAAAATTATAAAATGTATAGCAACGGAATCTTTTGGAATAAATGAAATTCTCGAAGAAATTCAAAATCATAAAGTTCATATTCAAAAAGTTGGGAAGTTTCAAGCAAACAGAGAACTTAATATTTATTCAAGAATAAAAGAAATAACGGAATTGAACTTTTCTTCTAAAATTTGGAAGAATGAAAAAATTAATATTTTGATAGAATCACTAATAAAATCAAATGTATCTCCTTATTTTATTTCAGAAAGAATTATAAAGGAATTTGAAACGGAATTTTGTAGAAATAATGTTTCTAAAATTTAATTTAAAATTATTTGAATTAAATATTATTTGCTGAAATACATTTTTCTGAAAAAATATTCAAAAACTCAAAAAAGAAATATTATCTAATTGAGATTTTTTTTAGATTTTAATTGTCAATATTAAATTATGGAGTAAAAATTGTACGTACCTAAAGAAATTTTTTTTACCAAGGGAGTTGGAGTTCATAAAGAATATTTAGCTTCTTTTGAGCTTGCTTTACGAAGCGCACATATTGAAAAATATAATATTGTAACTGTTAGCAGTATTTATCCCGTTGGTGTTAAAAAAGTTACTATTGCAAATGGAATTAAAAAATTAAGTCCCGGACAAATTATTCACGCAGTTATGGCAAGAAACGCAACAAATGAACCTAATAGACTAATCGCTTCTTCTTTAGGAATTGCAATTCCTTCTGATCCAACAATGTATGGATATTTATCAGAACATCATCCTTTTGGTGAATCTGCAAAAAAATCTGGAGATTATGCAGAAGATCTTGCAGCATCTATGCTTGCAACAACATTGGGCATTGATTTTAATCCGGATACAGCTTGGAATGAAAGAGAACAAGTTTTTAAAATGTCGGGACAAATTGTTAATACAACAAATGTTACACAATCTGCCGAAGGAAATAAAGACGGATTATGGACAACTGTAATTGCGTGTGCAATTCTAATTCCATAATTTTTATATTTTGAAAAGCGCAGAATTTTTCTGCGTTTTTATTTTAAGATTTGAATTTGTAAATAAACTTAATTTCTGATTTTTATAAATTTTATAATTATAAAAAAATTAAAATTTGACACCACAAGAAGAAATAAGATATTTAATTCAATCCCACGGAATAAAGCAAAATTGGCTTGCAAAAAAACTTGCGTTAAAACCACAAACATTATCTTATATTTTAAATGAAAGTTCAAAATTTGATAATCACCTTTACAAAACAATAAAAGATATTATTGAGAATAATGAAGATGAATTGGAAATGTTTAATGGTTTTGGTGAAACTAATTTTGATCTTTTTGCAGAAGAAAAATTAAGAATTGGAATTGGTGGAAGAATTAGACTTTTTGCTAAAAAAAAATACGGTACTTTAAAAAAATTAGCCGAAGCAATGGAAATTTCTCCTCAACAATTGCATCAATATATTAGTGGAAAAAGAGAACCGGGCTCTAAAATTTTATTAAAACTACTAAAACATGGCTGCGATATTAATTGGCTTTTAAGCGGTTCAGAATCTATGGAATCTTTTAAAATTGACAAATTGGAACGAGAACTCACAAAACTTCAAGAAAGTTTACTACAAATTTCTTCAATTGTAAAATCCAAATATTAGAACAAATTTTTCCCCATTATTTTAATAATCTAATCTAAAAATGATATTGTATTCCATTTGATTTTTATCATATTTTGCTCAAATTCAATAAATATCTAAATAAATTCATCGATAATCTTAAAAGAAATAAAAAGAAATTTAATTGAGGTAAAAATGTTTGAAAATTCCAATTGCAATTTGTTTTCAAAAATAATAAAAGAAAGGGATGGAATTTCTTACGAATTTAAATATTGCATAGAAATGAGTTTTGATGAGAAGAAAAAATTAAAGGAATTTAGAGAGGAATTTGCAAAAACAAGTCCAATTCATTTCAATTTTGATGAGCAAAATTTCCAGTTTAGTCAAAAAAAATATTTTAAGATAAATCAGTTTATAACTGATCCGCCGAAATTAAAAGATTTAGAATCCAAATTTATAAATGATATTAAACTAACAATTACTCAGTTTAACAATTTTCTTGAATTTGAAAAGATTGAAAATCTCGAAAAGAAGGAAAATATTGGTATTTCTAAAATTTTGGGAAATAATACAGAAGCATAGTAGTATAAATGTGGAGTTAAGGGGGATCGAACCCCTGACCTTTTGACTGCCAGTCAAACGCTCTCCCAGCTGAGCTATAACCCCAATTTTAATTATTTATTGAACATTCATTTGTTCACTGAATTCAAACTCTATTTGCCTTCCACCTACTTTATTTCCTGAGAAATTAAATATCCATGTTCCTGTAATTTTTTCCGCGTAAACCCAATCTATCTTTCGATCTTTCGGAATTAGTTGATTATTATAGTTTGAAGTTTGATTACTTCCGTTAGGAAAAGTTACATCAACTTTATCCAATCTTATATCTTGATTAAATACAAATGAAAAAACTAATTGTTGATTATCATTTATCAAATAGTCAATTATAACATCAACGGCTGGAACAATATCTCTAAGAAAAACTGTGCCTAAATCAATTAAATTATCTTTTATTAAATTAAATGTAATTGTTGTATCTGCAAAATCCTTTAATTTTAACGTTACACTATATTCTTGTACTAACAATTTTTCAAAAGTTTGTGGTGTAGTTAATCCAGTAATTACATCATTTATATAAATTGATGCACCTTTAGGATCAGAATTAATTTTAAAATCACCAATTTCTGGAAGCGGAGTTAAATTAACAATTGGTACAGTTGTATTTAAATCTTCTTCAACAATTACAGAAAATGTTGAATCATAATAACCAAGCAACTTTAAAGTTATATCATACTGTCCGGCTTCTAATTTTCTCAGTTTATTTGGTGTTGTTAATTCAGTATTAGTTCCATCTAAATAAATCAAAGCATTTGATGGATTTGAACTTAAAGTAATACTTCCTCTTGGTTCATATAGAGTTAAATTTACACTTGCAGTTTTTGTTTCTCCAGCAAGAACATTAATAGAAACAGTTGTATCTCTATAATTTAATAAAGAAAGCGTTATATCATAATTTCCGGCTTTCAAAGGTTTGAAAGTTTTTGGTGTAACAAATGTTGTATTTTCTCCATTTATTTCAATCGATGCACCGCTTGGTGAAGATTCAACAATTAATCCACTGGAAGTTCCGGCAATGTTCATTTGCAAATTTCTTGTAATTGTTTGATCTTTTGTTAAAGTTATGGGCAAATCATAATCATCATACAAATCCAATTTAAGTTTAATGTTGTAATTTCCCCTTTCCAAATTTTCTAATGTATCCGGAGTAAATTCTCCTATATTTACGTTATTTAAGAAAATTTGCGCATTTGTTGGAGAAGAAGTTAAAATTATTTTCCCTTTGGGATTTGATTCATACAAATAAATGTTTGATGAAATATTTGATTGATTGGAAACATTTATGTAAAAAACCGTGTCTTTATACTCATTCAATTTTAGAGTTATTTTATATTCACCTTCAAGAAGATTGTTTAAAGAATCAGGTGTAACTTTACTTTGATCTTCATCATCAATAAATATTTTAGCTCCGGTTGGATCTGAAGTAATAAAAACATTACCCAAATTTGGCATTACATGATCTTCAACACAAGAATTTATTATTATGAAAGTTGAGATTATGACTAACGATAATTTAATAAATGAAAATTTCATAACTTAGTTTGATAACCTTTTAATTACAATTCTCTTGTTTTTCATTTTTCCGTAAACTGTTGTATTACTTGAAATCGGTGAAGAATCTCCCATACCTACTGAAATTAAATTACTTGAAGAAACGCCTTGAGAAATCAAATAATTTGAAACAGAACTTGCTTGTTGTTTCGTAATTGAAGATGCTTCACTAACAGAAGTTTGCTTATCAATATGTGCTTCAATTCTCCATCTTACAGTTGGAAATTTTTTCATTTGTTCAGCAATCTCATTTAATTTTCCGAAAGCAGAACTCTTAATTTGCGAAGAATTTCCAGAAAAAGTTGTTTCGCCTTGCAATGTAAAACCTGATGGTGCCCCAGTGATATTTACATTTTCTTTTTTTTCTTCTTTCTCTTTTGTTTTCTTTGGTTTTTCTTTTACTTCAGGTTCTTTTTCTTTTTCAATAATTATTGGCTTTGGTGCTTCATCCGGACATCCATCATCATCCAAATATCCATTAAAAGTTTCAGGTGCATTAGGACAACCATCTTCAGCATCTAAAATTCCATCTTGATCATTATCTACTTCCGGACATCCGTCTTCATCTTTAAAACCATCAAAATCTTCTTTATTATTTTGGCAAACATCATCAGCATCTTTTATTCCGTCACCATCATTATCTTCATCCGGACAGCCATCTTCATCTTTAAATCCATCAAAATCTTCTTTAAGATTCGGACACATATCTTTATCGTCCTTTATTCCATCACCATCATTGTCTAAGTCTGGGCATCCATCTTCATCAAAATATCCATCCAAATCTTCTGCAGAATTAGGACAAGGATCATTCGGATCAACAATTCCATCACCATCGGAATCCGGGTCTTCACCAAATAAGTTAATAACTAATCCCAAATTTGCAGTAACAAAAAAATCTTCAAATTCACCCACTTTTATCGCATCTAAATTATCATTTGCAATATAATGATATCCAACTCCGGCAACTATTCCAATTCCGTTTGCTATATTAAATTTAATTCCTCCGTTAATATCATATGCAAGTGTATTTTTTTCGTCACCATTTACATAATCAAAAAACTCACTTTCAATTCCTTCGGATTCAAATGTATACCAATAATATGATGCTCCAGCGGAAATATATGGACAAAAAACTTGTGTGAATGAATGGGAATAAATTATTCCTAGTCCAGCGGCGTTAATATCAGTACTATAAGTTTTGGGTAATCCTAAAAAATTTTCTTCGCCGGAAATATTTTGTTGTGAAAGATTGAGTTTTAATCCTACTACATTTCTATTACTTGAAGGTAAATAATATTCTATTCCGCCGGAAAATGATAATCCCAAATTAGATTTTTCATAATCAGTTAACCCATAATTTGGACCAACTTCAAGTATTAATAACAAATTATTTGATAACGGATGAACATCTTTATTTTGTGTAAACATTGAAATATTTATTGCCAGCACTAATAAAAATGTGTAAGATTTAATTCTTCTCATAAATCAAAAATATATAATTGAATACTAATATAACAAACCAAAATAATTATTTAAGTAAAATAAATTTACCAGATTTTCTAAAATTTTTATCAGAAATATTTGATTGTGCATTTATTACATAAAAATAAATTCCGCTTGCAAGATTACTTCCGTTAATGTGGTTTATGTAATTTCCAGCCGGTAGAAAAATATTATCAATAACTGTTTGAATAATTCTTCCAGTTACATCAATCACTAATAAGTTAACTGTTGATTGTTCCGGTAATCCAAACTTGAGATTAGTTTCCGGATTAAATGGATTGGGATAAGCATTCGATAAATAATATTCATCGGGAACAATAGCCGATTCATCCATTTCAATTGAGTTGACAAAATCAAATACTGCTACAATATCCCTATTTTTTGTTACTATAAATTCATATTCAATTTCAGTAGAAACAACAACTTCATTTTCAGTCCAATTTACAAATTTATATCCGTTATTAGGTTCAGCTTTTATTTTCATTGTTTGATTGTAACGAGCGATTCCACAACCGGTTGTAAATCCAGCTTCACTTGGTTGACTTGAACAATTTATTGTAAAATCGGTTAGTTTAAAATTTGCAACTAAACTTGAAGAACTATTTACAGTGAAAATATAATTAGAATCACTAGAAACCACAGTTCCGTTTTTTGTCCAATTTACAAAAGTCCAGCCGGGATTAGCAGCAGCAATCAATGTTGCAATTTGTCCATAATAAAAAGAACCGGTTCCCGAAATACTTCCTCCTTCAATTGGTGAAGGAACTGCTGAAATAGAATAAACATCTTTTGAAAAATTTGCAATTAAATTTCTATTTTTATTAGCAACAAAACTATAACTAGAATTGCTTGAAACATTTATGTTATTTTCAGTCCAATTTACAAAAAGCCATCCAGAAGCCGGTGTGGCTTGAACCGTAACATTTTGACCATGAGTATATGAATTTTCGCCGGTTACTGTTCCAGAATTTATTGGATTAATTGATAAATCAATATTGTAGGTTCTTAGTTTGAAATTCGCTATCAGAGTTCTATTTTTATTGGCAATAAATGTGTAAGTAGTATTATTCGAAACTTCATTTCCATTTTCAGTCCAATTAACAAAATCGTATCCATCTTGACTTTTCGCATTTGCAATAACCGTAACAGTATCTCCATGAGAATAAGTCGAATCCCCAAGTGTAGTTCCACCAACATCTGGAGATGAGCTAAGATTTATATCATATTTTTTCTTTTCATAATTTGCAATAAAATTTCTTGGTTTATCAATTACAAATACAAATGATGAATTTTCTGAAATTAATTGATCGTTTTCTGTCCACCTTTTAAATAACCAACCTTCATTAGCTGAAGTTGAAATTGTAACTGTTGCGCCATGCTGATAAGCTCCTGCACCATTTAAAGTACCGCTTTCTACCGGCAAAAGAGAAAGTGCAACTGAATATATTTTTTTTGTAAAATTTCCAGTAATTGTTCTGTCATTTTCAACACTAAAGGTATAGATTGAATCTGAAGAAACAATATTTCCGCTTTCTGTCCAATTTACAAATCTCCAACCTGTTGAAGGAACAGCAATTAAATTAGCAGTATTGCCTTCCGGATAATTTCCTCCACCAGTTATACTTCCACTCAATGCTGGATTTACAAGCGTTGTAATTTCATGAGTTCTTCTTGCAAAATTTGCGGTTAATGTTCTGTTTGTATCAACAATAAATTTATATAGAGAATCAAATGAAACTGGAATATTATTTTCTGTCCAATTAGTAAAATTCCATCCTTTATTAGGAGTAGCAATAACTGTTGCTTCCGACTTATAATTATAATTACCCTGTCCGGTTACATTTCCACCTTGTGAAGGAGCCTTAAACAAGGCAATAGAATATATTTTTAGTGTAAAATTAACAGTTATATTTTTTGCTGATGCAATTAATAGATTTGTTGGATTTGTATTTCCCGTTAAATCACCAGTCCATGAAGTAAAATTAGAACCAATATTTTGAACTGCTTGAATTGTAATTTGACTATTATAATTAACAATTTCAGTGTGCGGAAGATTATACACTATTCCATTTACTTTAATTTTACCTGAACCTGTTCCCCCCAATGTAAATTTGATTTCAAATTGGTCAATAACATCATTAAAATTTTGATTTACTTGATTTGTTGTTACATTTGTATAACTTCTATTTGCCGGAACAAATGTATATCCAGTCTTACTTGGTGTTACTGTCCCACTCCATCCATATGGAATTGTGACTGTATAACTTCCATCTGTTCCAGATGTTGTTGTTTTATTCGTTCCATCAAACCAGCTTAGTGTTACTTCTCCAACTCCGGTATTTCCGGTTATTGTATAACTATTTAATGTTCCAGTATAATTCTGATTTACTTGATTTGTTGTTACATTTGTATAACTTCTATTTGTCGGAACAAATGTATATCCAGTCTTACTTGGTGTTACTGTCCCACTCCATCCATATGGAATTGTGACTGTATAACTTCCATCTGTTCCAGATGTTGTTGTTTTATTCGTTCCATCAAACCAGCTTAGTGTTACTTCTCCAACTCCGGTATTTCCGGTTATTGTATAACTATTTAATGTTCCAGTATAATTCTGATTTACTTGATTTGTTGTTACATTTGTATAACTTCTATTTGTCGGAACAAATGTATATCCAGTCTTACTTGGTGTTACTGTCCCACTCCATCCATATGGAATTGTGACTGTATAACTTCCATCTGTTCCAGATGTTGTTGTTTTATTCGTTCCATCAAACCAGCTTAGTGTTACTTCTCCAACTCCGGTATTTCCGGTTATTGTATAACTATTTAATGTTCCAGTATAATTCTGATTTACTTGATTTGTTGTTACATTTGTATAACTTCTATTTGTCGGAACAAATGTATATCCAGTCTTACTTGGTGTTACTGTCCCACTCCATCCATATGGAATTGTGACTGTATAACTTCCATCTGTTCCAGATGTTGTTGTTTTATTCGTTCCATCAAACCAGCTTAGTGTTACTTCTCCAACTCCGGTATTTCCGGTTATTGTATAACTATTTAATGTTCCAGTATAATTCTGATTTACTTGATTTGTTGTTACATTTGTATAACTTCTATTTGCCGGAACAAATGTATATCCAGTCTTACTTGGTGTTACTGTCCCACTCCATCCATATGGAATTGTGACTGTATAACTTCCATCTGTTCCAGATGTTGTTGTTTTATTCGTTCCATCAAACCAGCTTAGTGTTACTTCTCCAACTCCGGTATTTCCGGTTATTGTATAACTATTTAATGTTCCAGTATAATTCTGATTTACTTGATTTGTTGTTACATTTGTATAACTTCTATTTGCCGGAACAAATGTATATCCAGTCTTACTTGGTGTTACTGTCCCACTCCATCCATATGGAATTGTGACTGTATAACTTCCATCTGTTCCAGATGTTGTTGTTTTATTCGTTCCATCAAACCAGCTTAGTGTTACTTCTCCAACTCCGGTATTTCCGGTTATTGTATAACTATTTAATGTTCCAGTATAATTCTGATTTACTTGATTTGTTGTTACATTTGTATAACTTCTATTTGCCGGAACAAATGTATATCCAGTCTTACTTGGTGTTACTGTCCCACTCCATCCATATGGAATTGTGACTGTATAACTTCCATCTGTTCCCGATGTTGTTGTTTTATTCGTTCCATCAAACCAGCTTAGTGTTACTTCTCCAACTCCGGTATTTCCGGTTATTGTATAACTATTTAATGTTCCAGTATAATTCTGATTTACTTGATTTGTTGTTACATTTGTATAACTTCTATTTGTCGGAACAAATGTATATCCAGTCTTACTTGGTGTTACTGTCCCACTCCATCCATATGGAATTGTGACTGATAACTTCCATCTGTTCCAGATGTTGTTGTTTTATTCGTTCCATCAAACCAGCTTAGTGTTACTTCTCCAACTCCGGTATTTCCGGTTATTGTATAACTATTTAATGTTCCAGTATAATTCTGATTTACTTGATTTGTTGTTACATTTGTATAACTTCTATTTGTCGGAACAAATGTATATCCAGTCTTACTTGGTGTTACTGTCCCACTCCATCCATATGGAATTGTGACTGTATAACTTCCATCTGTTCCAGATGTTGTTGTTTTATTCGTTCCATCAAACCAGCTTAGTGTTACTTCTCCAACTCCGGTATTTCCGGTTATTGTGTAACTGTTTAATATAGCATCAAAATTTTGAAAATTTCTATTATTAGTTACAGTTGTATATGTTCTTAAAGTTGGTGAAAAAGTATAACCCGTTTTACTCGGTGTAATACTTCCACTCCAATTATATGGAACTGTTATACTATAACTTCCATTTGAAGCTGATGTTATGGTTTTTTCAACCTCATCAAACCAAGTTAATGTAACGTCTCCGACGTCAGTGTTTCCGTTAATATTAAAAGTAATAACGCTAAAATTTGCAACTAAATTTCTATCTGAATCAACCGTAAAATTGTAAGTTGAATTATTTGATATTTCAATGTTATTTTCTGTCCAGTTTTCAAAATTAAAGCCTAAATTTGGTGTTGCAATTATAACTGCTTCATCGCCAAAATTGTATACTCCGTCTCCAGAATAACTTCCTCCGCTAAAAGGATTTGATGATAATGTTATCGTATGTTGATTCAAATCAAAATTAGCATAAATTATTTTATCTGAATCCATTAAAATACTTTCAGTGGAATTTGATGATGACAAATCACCTGACCAATTAACAAAATAACTCCCAATATTTGCAATAGCAGATAAATTTACAGTTGAATTTTCTGCAAATTGATCTATATAAGTAAGTGTTTGGGGATTTCCATCAACAGTTATGTGTCCAGTTCCAGCTCCAGAAGAAATTATTTGCAATGTATATTGACTAAAACTTTGTCCTGCTAGAACAAGTAAAATTGTTACTGAATAAAAAAAGTATTTTATCATTTTCTTTTTTGATTATTTAATTTTCAAATTAACAAATTATTTTTCTATACAAAACCATAAAATATTTCTCTATAGAATTTCAAAATAAAGAAATATAATTATTATTATATTTTAGTATCCCAAATCACAAAATTATATTTGACTCATGAAAATTTATATAAAACTATTTTCTTTTTTAGCAATTTTTATAGCATTTCTCGTTTCTTGTGATGGCACTGGAGAATCAGATAATATTGATGACATAATAATTCCATCACAAAATGTTAGTTATTCACAATACATACAGCCAATTTTTAATTATAAATGTACAAATAGCGGATGCCATGATAGCGAATCACGTTCATCAAATTTAGATTTAACAACATGGGCCGGAGCAACATCAGATCCACTAATTGTTTCACCCGGATTTCCAAACAATAGTAAATTAATTTGGTCAGTTGAAGGAAATTCTGGCGCATCAATTATGCCACCACCATATGGAACTGTTCCTCCTTTAACTGAGAATCAGATTGAAGGATTGAAAACTTGGATTGAAGAAGGTGCAAAAGCAAATTAATAGCGGAATTTATTTTCTAGAAATAAAAATTTTGCGTAAGTGTTGCATTGAGATAAAAAAATTTGGCAGAATTAGTTTTGAAAAAGGATTTTATTATTACGTTGGAAGTGCACAAAGAAATTTAAAACAAAGAATTTTAAGACATCACCGCAAAATAAAAAAACTACATTGGCATGTTGATTTTATTACTGCTAACGAAAATTCAAAAATCGAAAATATTTTTACTTTTCCAAATAATTTAAAAAAAGAAGAATGTTTTTTTGTAAACTTTTTAGAAACTGAATTTCAACTAGTACATAAAATAAAAAATTTTGGTAATTCTGATTGTAAAAATTGTACATCACATTTATTATTTAGTAAAAATAAAATTGATTACAACCATTTATTTTCACGATACCAATCTACAGTACTTTTCATTCCTTCATCTAATGAAATAGTTTGAGTAAATCCAAAATCAATTTTTGCTTTTGAAACATCACAAGTCCAATTTTCTTGAACGAAATCTTTCGCTTTTTCCCAATTAAAAGTTGCCGGTTTTGATACAAAAAAATTCACCAAGTGAGAAATTCCACCCACTACATAAATTATAAAATGTGGAATTCTTATTCTTAAAGCTTTTTTACCGATTGCTTTTTCCATTGCATCGCTAACTTGGTTCCAATCATAAATTTCTTCGGAGCTAATAAAATAAATTTGATTTTTTGAGCTATCAGATTGTGATGCTAAATAAATTCCATTAACAAAATCCCGACCGTGAATTAAACTTAATTTTTTATTATTAAAACCAACCAAAGTCATAATACCTTTTTGAAATCCTTTGAACATTGCATAAATATCTTCTTCCCTTTCTCCATAAATTGCCGGTGCTCTGCAAATTGTAATCGGAATTTTATCCATATATTTTTTAGCAAGTTCTTCTTCGGCTAATTTACTTTTCCCGTAAGTTGTAATTGGATGCGGAATCGTTTCTTCCGTACAAGGTTTTCCATTTTCCGCCGGACCACAAGCGGTTAAACTGCTAACAATTACTAGTCTTTTTAAATTAGGGTTTACTTCAATTAAAGAATCTAAAATTGTTTGGGTTGTTTCAACATTTCCCTTAAAGAAACCTTCTTTATTTTTTGATCTTACTACTCCCGCAACATGATAAACAAAATCTGCATCTTTAAATATTGATTTTAATTTCTCTTTATCATAAAGTCCGGTTTCATGAATTTCAACATTTTTACCTTTTAACCATCTTAAATTACTTGATTTTCTTATTATGCATCTTACCGTAAAATTTCTTTCAAGTAACAAATCGACTAAATGACTTCCGACAAATCCGGTTCCGCCGGTTACAACTGCAATAGAATTTTTCATAATCGTTTTAATTTGATTTTAAGTAGATATAATTATACTTTTTTGTTTAGAATAAAATTTGTTATATAAAATATACAAAAACCGTAATTACAATTGGAGGTTTGTTTTGGATCTTTTTAAAAAATGTTATGACTTTACCAGAGCTGATGAAATTAAAGCAATGGGCGTCTATCCTTATTTTAGAGCGGTAGAAGAAAACGAAGGACCTATTGTTTCTATTGAAGGTAGAAAAATTATAATGGCTGGTTCAAATAATTATTTGGGTTTAACCGGTCATCCAAAAGTTAGAGAAGCTGCTATTAATGCAATTCACAGATATGGAACTGGATGTTCGGGATCAAGATATTTAACTGGCACAATTGATTTACATATTGAATTGGAAAACAGATTAGCAAAATTTTTAGGAAAAGAAGCTGTTTTATTATTTAGTACCGGCTATCAGACTGCTCAGGGAATTATTCCGACTTTAGTGCAACGGGGCGATTATTTAATTTCTGATAAAGATAACCACGCATGTATTGTTGCTGGAAATTTAATTGCTCGAGGAGCAACTGTTGAACTTTTAAGATATAAGCATAATGATATGCATGATCTTGAAAGAGTTTTAAGTAAATTACCAAAAGATGCCGCAAAATTAATTGTAAGTGACGGTGTTTTCAGCACCGGCGGTGAAATTGTAGATTTGCCCAAACTGGTAGAACTTGCAAAAGCTAATAATGCTAAATTACTAATTGATGATGCTCATTCAGTTGGGGTTATTGGAGTTGGCGGCAGAGGAACCGCTAGTGAATTTAATTTAGTTAAAGAAGTAGATATGACAATGGGAACTTTTAGTAAAACTTTTGCTTCTTTAGGAGGATTTGTTGCAAGTGAAGCTAAGGTTATTGATTATATCAAACATCATGCTCCGGCATTAATTTTCAGCGCATCTCCAACTCCTGCTTCTGTTGCAGCTGCTTTGGAAGCACTTAATATTTTAGAAGCTGAACCAGAAAGAGTTGATAAACTTATTTACAATGCTCAGTTTATAAGAAAAGGACTTTTAGAAGCCGGATTTAATGTTATTGACGGAAGAACCGGAATAGTACCCGTTATTGTTGGTAGTGATGAACTTGCATTTACAATGTGGCGCATGTTATATGATGAAGGAATTTTTGTTAATGCGTTTATTGCTCCTGGAGTTCCTCCGGGAAGACAAATGATGAGAACAAGCTATATGGCAACCCATGAAGAAAGTCACCTAAATCAAATTATTGATAAATTTAAAATAATTGGCAAAAAGTTAGGTTTAATTTAATTTTCAAATTTTCTATAAAAAGCATACTTCAAAAAAGTATGCTTTTTTTTTGAAGGGGATAAAATGGATCAAATAACTGTTAAAAATATTTCTGCAAATGAAATTAAAAATTTTCTAAAACTTGCGTTTAATATTTATAAGGATGATCCAAATTGGGTTCCACCTCTTTTTATTGACAAAATGAAAATTTTAAATAAACAGAAAAATCCATTTTTTATAAATACAAATAATGATATAGAGTTATTTATTGCATATAAAGGAAATGCTCCCGTTGGAAGAATTGCAGCAATAAAAAATGATACTCATAATAAAATTCATAACGAAAATGTAGGATTTTTTGGGTTTTTCGAATCAATAAATGATCAAAATGTTGCTAACAAATTATTAGATACGGCAAAAGATTGGCTTAAAAAACAAGGATTTTCCACAATGCGTGGACCAACAAATCCCACAAGTAATGATGAATACGGAGCATTGCTTGAAGGATTTGACGATACACCAAGATTACTTATGCCTTATAATCCAAAATATTATTTGAATTTATATGATAATTATGGATTAAAAAAAGCGAAAGATCTTTATGCCTATGATATTCAAAATTCTGAAATGAAGAAAAATGAGAAAATTAAACGAGTTAATGATTTAGTTGTGCAAAGATATGGTTTAAAAATTCGCTCAGTTAATATGAAAAATTTCCAAAAAGAATTGGAAATATTCAAAATGATTTATAACAAAACCTGGTCTGCTAATTGGGGATTTATTCCAATGTCAGAAGCAGAAATTGATGCTGCTGCAAAAGATTTAAAACCTTTAATAAATCCGGATTTTGTTTTCTTTGCAGAAATAAAAAATGAAGTAATCGGCGTAGTTTTGGCAATGCCAGATTACAATCAAATTTTTAAAACAATGAAAGGCAGATTATTTCCATTTCAATTTTTAAAATTATATACACAAAAGAAAAAAATTACTTGGGCGCGAGTAATTGCATTGGGCGTTTTACCAGAATATCAGAAAAAAGGAATTGACGGAGTTCTATATTACGAATGTTTGGTTAGAGCTGCAAAACACGGAATTTATCAAGGTGAAGCAAGTTGGATTCTTGAAGATAATTTAATGATGAATCGCGGCGCTGAAACAATGCAAGGCCGAATTTATAAAAAATACAGAATTTACGAAAAGGAAATTTAATCCTCTAAACCTTGTTCATATGTAGAAATATGTGTTGGATCAATTTTCTTCAATAATTTAAGAATTGATTTGTCAGGATAATCTTTCAAATTGCTGAAAATTTCTTTATGCTTTGTATCAAAAAAAACTTTTAATAGTAAATTCATTCTGCTGATTTGATCATAAATTCCATCTAAATTAGTTACTAATTTTGCAATATTTTTTACAGCTTCATCTTTATCTTCCGATAGCAAATCTAAGCCATTGTAATGATAATCATAAAAATCTATTCTAAATTGCTGGAAATTTGATCTTAATAAATCTTCAACTAATCCCCTTTTGTTAAAAGCGGAAGTTTCCAAAGCCCAACCTTTTGAGAAAGCACTATTAGATCCTAGAATTGCTATATCTGATGCTTTATTAAAATATTCATTTCCAGCAAGTGGTTGGTATGAATCCATATCTAAACCAATTATTACAAAAGCATAATAATCTAATAAACTTGTTAATGAGTTAAATTCAGAAGGATTAAAATACATTGATTGATTTTTTTCATAAATAAAACTTACATTGTTATCCTGAACTTTTAGCATTAATGAATTGGATTCGGAATTGTATATTGGTCGCTGACTTGTAATCACAGCTTGAGCATTGTAAGTATTTCCATCAAATGAATTAAAAAAAATGGAGAAATTACAAGTTATCTGTTCGCCTTGCCAGTCTTCGCTTGTAAATTTATTATTATTCAAATAATCTTCAACAATTCTATCAAAATTTTCTAAATTATCTCTTCCCAATGTTTCTAATTGCTCCGTATTTATTACAACTTTTGCATTCAGTTCTTGTGCAAAATTGTTTGAACACATAACGAATAACAAAATCAAAGTTAATTTCTTCATTTTCTTACCATTTTTTAAGAATCTTTTAGTCAAAATAAATATTTGCAGAATGTATTTCAATATTATTTATCACATTAAATTATTGACCTACAATCTATTACTGAAATTTTGTAAAAAAAGTTTCAAAAATAATTTCAATTTTAAAAATTTTAATTATATCTTAAATTGCAATTTTCAGAATTTCATTATTAATAAATCTTTATTATTTGATGAAAAACTATAAATCAATTTTAGTAATAATTTTTCTGCTTATATTCAAAACTCAATTTGGGCAATCACTTCCCGGAGCAAAACAAATTGCATTATCTCACTCGGATATTGCAAGTTCTAATGATGTTTTTTCAATATTTATAAATCCTGCCGGATTATCAAAAATAAATAAAACTCAATTCGGAATTTTTTATTCACCATCACCTTTTGGAATAAAAGAATTAGCAAACGGATTTTTATCGATTAATCAGCCAACAAATCTAGGTAGCTTTTCAATTGGCGCAATGAATTACGGTTTTGAACTTTTCAAAGAAAATAGAATTTATTTAGGTTATTCAAACAATTTGAGCAATCAGTTTCTAATTGGAATTTCTACAGTTTACCAAATTGTTAAAATTCAAAATTACGGAAGCACAAACTTTTTCAATTTTTCTCTTGGAAATATTTTTTTAATTGATAACAATTTTTCAATAGGATTTACGCTTCATAATATTTTGAGAAATAAAAATTATTCTTCGCTTACAACAAATTTTAGAACCGGAATTACATACAAAGTTTCTGATAATGCAAAAATTCATTTGTCCGCTTTCAAAGAAATAAATTTCCCAATTTCAATAAGCTCAGGAATAGAGTACAGCATTATTAAGTATTTTTCACTTCGTTTTGGAATACAAAATAATCCAAATAATTTTTCTGGCGGATTTGGAATAAATTATTCCTTCTTCAATGTTGATTATGCGATAAATAACCATCCGGATTTGGGTTTAACTCATCAAGTTGGAATAATAATAAATTTTTCAGATGAAAATTAAATTTCGCATAACGATTTTTATACTTTTTAATCCAATAATTTTATTCTCACAAATTGATTCAACAGAAATTTTAGATTCAAAAATATTTGAGTTATTTGAAGATTTTTCAAGCGAAGATGACGATAATAATTATTATGATTTATTAGAAAATTTTATTGAAAATCCAATAGATATAAATTCTGCTGATAAAAACGAATTATTGAAAATTCCGTTTTTAAAATTGAATGATGTAAAATCAATTTTGAAAACAAGAAAAATGCTCAATGAATTTACTTCAATTGAAGATTTGATTTTAGTAAAAGATATTCATCCGGATATTTTAATGCTTCTAAAATTATTAATAATTGTTAAACCAAAAAATGATAAATCAGCTAAATTTAATTTTAATAATTTTTATTTACGATCAAGAATTATCAATGATTTACAAGAACGTTCCGGATTTACCGAAAATAAATTTTCCGGGAATAGTTTAAAAAATTATAATAGAATTAAATTTAATTATTCAGATTTTTCTTTAGGATTTTTAACTGAAAAAGATGCCGGCGAAAAATTATTTACTGATCACTATTCCGGGTTTTTATCATACAAAGATTTAGGAATTGTTAAAGAAATTTTAGTTGGTGATTTTAATATTGAGTTTGGACAAGGCTTAGCAATTTGGAGTCCTTATTCATTTTCAAAAAGCTCTGAAGCGACCAATATAATTAAACAAGAGCATAATTTTATTCCGCATATTTCTTCTGAAGAAAATAAATTTTTACGTGGAATTGCAATTCATTCTAAACTAAATAAATTTGAAATAAAAACTTTTTATTCACAGAATTATAAAGATGCTTCTATTGATGATTTTGGAAATGTAACAAATTTTAATTTTACCGGATTTCATAGAACGGAAAATGAAATCAGCAATTTTGAAAATTTAAAGGAAACTACGTTTGGAGGAATTATAAATTATTTTTTAAATGAAAATTTGAGTTTGGGAATTTCACATATTAAAAATAATTTCAATAAAATTTTGATGTTCCAAAATAATTTTGGTTTGCACGGAAATAAATTTTCTTTTACTTCATTAAGCTACAATTTTAATTGGGATAATTTAATTTTCGCCGGAGAACTTTCTAATAATACAAAATCAAATGCAATTATAAATAATTTATTTTTGGATTTATCAAAATCGTTTCAAGTTTCAGCTTCATATAGAAATTATCAAAAAGAATATTACAATATTTACAGTTTTGGATTTGGCGAAAGTTCAAATACACAAAATGAAAACGGATTTTATTTCGGTGTAAAATTTAATACGGATTTTGGAAAAATAAATTTGTATTACGATATTTTTAATTTCCCATATTCAAATTCGTTGAACGGTTTTTCATCAAATGGAAATGATTTTTTATTTAATTATGAAAATAAAATTTTACCGAATTTGAAAGTTGATTTGAAGCTTAAAGATGAAGTTAAAGAAATATTTATCCTAGAAAATTTAGAAGAAAAATTTTCCGAACAAGAAAAATTGAATTTGAGATTTACGTTGGATTATAATTTGTCAAAATTAATTTATGGCAAATCCAGATTTGAATATGTTAAATTTATTGAAGCAACAAATATCGAAGAAGGTTATTTACTTTTTCAAGATTTAAAATTAAAAATCAAAAAAAATATTACAGTTTCAACTCGATTTATATTCTTCCAAACGAAAACTTATAATTCCAGAATTTACGAATTTGAAAATGATGTTAAAGGAGTTTTAAATAATTTAGCTTTATTTGGTGAAGGATTGAGATTATATTTTTTGATTCAATATAATCCAATAGAAAATTTAGATTTATATATAAAATACTCCGAAACTTTCAAACCAAACGAAAAATCATTAAGCTCCGGTTATTCAGAAATCATTGGAAATATTGATAACAAAATTTCCGCACAAATTGATTTGAGATTCTAAAATTAATTCTTCAATTTACTTTATCTTGCATAATAATTTTTGTCTATCTAATTTTACCTAATAAACTTAACTATTTACAGAGGATATTGAATGAGAACAATAGTATCATTACCAGGGGATGGAATAGGAAAAACTGTTTTACCGGAATCAATTAGATTATTAGATGCTGCTGGATTTAAAGCAAATTATGTACACGGAGATATTGGCTGGGAATTTTGGCAAAAAGAAGGAAACGCACTTCCGCAAAGAACTATAGATTTATTGCAAGAACACAAAATTGGTTTGTTTGGCGCAATCACAAGTAAAGCTAAAGATGCCGCCGATGCTGAACTTGATCCTTTGCTAAAAGGAAAAGGTTATGTATATTTTAGTCCGATTGTAAGTTTACGTCAGCATTTTGATTTGGATATTTGCATTCGTCCATGTCAATCGTTTAAAGGAAATCCTTTAAATTTTATTCGTAAAGATGGTAAAGGCGGATTTGAAGAACCATTAGTTGATACAGTTATTTTCCGACAAAATACAGAAGGTATGTACGGCGGAATTGAATGGACAAATCCTCCAAAACAAGTAAGAGATGCTTTTGAAACACATCCTAAAATGAAAACTTTTGCAAATATTCCAAGTGAAGAAATGGCAATTTCCACGAGAATAGTTTCAAAAAAATATACTGAAAGAATTATTCGTGCTGGATTTGAATACGCCAAAAAGTTTGGATATAAAAATGTTACAATTTGCGAAAAGCCAAATGTGCTGCGGGAAACTTCCGGAATGTTTATGAAATTGGGAAAACAAATTGCCAAAGAATTTCCGGGAATTGATTTATGGGATACAAACATTGATGCACAAATGATGTGGTTAACAAAAAATCCGGAAAATTATGGAGTTATAGTTTCCGAAAATATGTTTGGTGATATTATTAGTGACGGTTTTGCCGGTTTAATTGGCGGATTAGGTTTTGCATGCTCAGCAAATATTGGTGAAGAAGTTGCTGTATTTGAACCAACTCATGGTTCGGCTCCAAAATATCAAGAATTAAATCCAAGTATTGTAAATCCAATTGCAATGTTTTTAAGCGCATGCATGATGCTTGATCATATTGGAGAAAAAGCATTGGCATTAAAAATTAAAAAAGCAATTGCAGATGTAATTGAAGAAGGAAAAGTAAAAACTTACGATATGATGAAATTACGTGGCGGCGCAGATGTATTTTCAAAAGGCGCTTGCACAACACAAGAAATGACGGATGAGGTAATCAAAAAATTGTGAAAAGTAAAAAGTGAAAAAGCAAAAGTAAATGTTAGAATTAAATCATAAAAAGTTAGAAGTATATAAAAAATCTTCAGAATTAGTTAAAGAAATTTATAAACTAACTTCAGATTTCCCAAAATCTGAAGTTTATGGTTTAACATCTCAAATTAGACGAGCAGCAATTTCTGTAATCTCTAATTTATCTGAAGGTGCTTCTAGAAAAACCGATGCAGAAAGAAAAAGATTTTATGAAATTGCAAGATCATCATTGGTTGAATTAGACTCAGAAATTGAAATTTCAATTTCACTAAATTATATAAATACAGATATTATAAATTTAACAAAACTTAGTAATGAAGTATTTGCAATGTTATCTAAAATGGTAAAGTGATTAATTTTACTTTTCACTTTTGCCTTTTTATTTTTCACTTTATTGGATAAAATTATGCGAGAAAAAATACAACAAATCTGGCCAGAAATTGAATTAATAAAAGATGAAGATATTAAAGAGAAAACATATAAATGTTGGGAATATGCAATTGAAAATTCCCCACTTGAGCCGGAAGATTTAGAAAAAATTCCGTTTAGTTTATTGATTGATAATTGTGACATTTCCTTTATGAACCACAAAAGAACCGCTGTTCATCTTTCAATTGATATTGCAAAAAGAATGGAACAAAATTTTAAAATGAAAATAAATTGGGATTATTTAATCTCTGGTGCAATTTTGATTGATGTCGGTAAACTTTTAGAATATGAAATTAAAGATGGAAAATTGGGAACGAGTCGTGATGGAAAATTATTGCGTCATCCATTTAGCGGAGTGTCTATAGCAGATAGATTCGGTTTACCTTTCGATATTCAGCATATAATTGCCTATCATTCAAAAGAAGGCGATTTGGGAAAACGAACTATCGAATCAATAATTGTTCATCATGCTGATTTTGTTAGCTTTGAGCCGTTTCAAGAAGTGAAATGTTTAAATGTATAGAAGTTGAAAAGTTAAAACGTGCAGCAATTTCAGTTTCATCATACATTGCAGAAGGTTATGCAAGAAAATCAAAAATTGAAACAAAGAGATTTTTAGATATTGCAAGATCATCTATAGTTGAAATAGATACTCAAATTACAATTTGTTTAACTTTAAATTACTTTTCAGAATCTGATATTACTGAATTATGCGATTTGATAAATCATAACTTTGCTCTAATTTCGAAATTAATTAGTTCCATTAAATAAATTTTACATTTTAACACCTCAACGTTTTAACGTCTAAACGGAGTAATCATGTCACAAAATCTTGTTGAAAAAATCGTACAAAAATTTGCAGTTGGATTAGAAGAAAATCAAATAGTTCAAAGCGGAGATATTCTATCAATAAAACCGGCTTATGTAATGACGCACGATAACACCGGAGCTGTTATTCCAAAATTTAAATCAATTGGTGCAACAAAATTAGCAAATCCCCGACAAGTAGTTCACACTCTTGATCATAATATTCAAGATAAATCTGAAGCAAATTTAGAGAAGTATAAAAAGATTGAAGATTTTTCAAAATCTGTCGGTGCAGATTTTTATCCCGCTGGAAGAGGAATTGGTCACCAAATTATGTGTGAAGAAGGTTATGCATGGCCCGGAACTGTTGTTGTTGCTTCGGATAGTCATTCAAATATGTATGGCGGACTTGGCGTTTTGGGAACTCCGGTTGTTCGTACAGATGCAGCCGGAATTTGGGCAACCGGAAAAACTTGGTGGGAAATTCCTCCAATTGCAAAAGTTGAATTGATTGGAAAACTATGTAAAGGTGTTGTTGGTAAAGATTTAATAATTGCACTATGCGGTTATTTCAATAATGATGAAATTTTAAATTTTATTATTGAATTTTCCGGTAATGGAATTAAAGATTTAAATATTGACCAGCGTTTAACAATTGCAAATATGACAACCGAATGGGGTGCACTTGGTGGAGTTTTCCCTATTGATGAAATTACAATTAAATGGCTTGAAGAAAGAACAGAGTTTATTAAAAATCGTGGATTATCTGGAGTGCCTTCTGATATTGATGAAAATGGTGAACATCCAAGATTGAATAAAAAAAGAATTGATGAATTGAAAAGTGAATTACCGTATTTGCAACCCGATCAAAATGCTTATTATGCAAAAGAATTAACTATAGATTTAAGCACAATTCAGCCAATGGTTTCCGGACCAAATTCTGTAAAAGTTATGAATTCAACAACTGAATTAAGCAAGAAGGAAATTAAAATTCATAAAGCATATTTAGTTTCTTGCGTAAATAGCAGATTAGATGATATTTCTGAAGCAGCAGAAATTTTACGAAATAAGAAAATCGCGGATGGAGTAAAATTCTATATTGCTGCAGCATCTAGTGAAGTTCAAGCAGAAAGTGAAAAACGCGGTGATTGGCAAGCTTTAATTGAAGCAGGAGCAATTTCACTTCCTCCTGGATGCGGACCTTGCATTGGACTTGGAACCGGTCTGTTTGAAGATGGCGAAGTTGGAATTTCTGCAACAAATAGAAATTTTAAAGGAAGAATGGGTTCGCCCAATGCCCAAGCTTATTTGGCTTCACCTGCAGTTGTAGCTTATTCCGCTTTAAATGGTAAAATTGATTTTGATTGGAATGAACTAAAAGAAATCAAAGCAGAAATTATAACAAACAAACCAAAAGTTCGCAAAGCTGTAAAAGTAAAAATTATTGATGGATTTACGGAAAAAATTAATGGCAATATAATTTTCTGTCATCAAGATAATTTGAATACAGATGGAATTTATCCCGGCAAATATACTTATGTAGATGATTTCAAACCGGAAGATCAAGCTAAAGTTGCAATGGAAAATTATGATCCCAAATTTCAACAAATTGCAAAAGTTGGTGATATACTTGTCGGCGGCTATAATTTTGGGACCGGAAGTTCGCGCGAACAAGCTGCAACAGCATTGAAATATAGAGGTATTAAATTAGTAATCGTCGGTTCTGCAAGTCAAACTTATAAACGAAATGCTCTCAATAATGGTTATTTGGTTATTGAAATTCCGGAATTAGTTGATGATCTCAAAAATAAATTTAGTAACAAAAACTTAACAGTAAATACTAATTCTATTGCATATCTTGATTTTGTAAATTCAGAATTAATTTTTGAAAATAAAAAATATAATTTTGCACCAATTGGAACTGCAGCCCAAGAATTAGTTGTAACCGGTGGATTGGAAAATTGGATTAAGAAAAATTTATAAAATTTTAATAGGAATTTGTTATGAAAAATATTTTAAGAAATTTTAAATCCTCATTAATCTTTTTGCAAATATTTGTTTTATCAATTTATGTAAATGCTCAAAATGAAGAATTTACTTTTGTTTTTGCAACAGATATTCACATTCAAAAAGAAAGAAATGCCGATAAAGGTTTTACAAAGGCAATTGAAGAAATAAATAAACTAAATCCAGATTTTGTAATAACCGGCGGCGACTTGGTTATGGATGCTCTTGGAGCAAATTTTAATCGAGCCGATAGCCAATATAATCTATACAACGAAACAATAAAATTATTAAATGCTCCTCTTTTCAACACAATTGGAAATCACGAAATTTTTGGTTGGTACAAAAAAAGTAATGTTGATAGATCTCATCCTGAATTCGGCAAAAAAATGTATCAAAACAGAATTGGTAAACTTTATTATTCTTTCATTCACAAAGGTGTAAAATTTATAATACTTGATTCAATTGAAGAAGTTGCTGAGGAAAATGGATATTATGGTTTTATAAATTCCGAACAAATTGAATGGCTAAAAAAAGAACTTTCAGAAACAGAAAAAACAATGCCGATTATCATTTCTACACATATTCCACTCTACACAATGTTTGCCCAAATGGCAAATGGATCAATGGCTGCAAGTGATCGCGGACTTGTAATTGAAAACTCGAAAGAAGTTTTGGAATTATTAAAAGAACATAATTTGAAATTAATTTTACAAGGTCATTTACATGTTTTTGAAGATTTAAATATAATGAACAGATTTAGCATCATTACTGGTGGAGCAGTTAGTGCAAGATGGTGGCAAGGACCAAATCAAGGAATGGAAGAAGGATTTTTAATCGTAAAAGTTAAAAAAGACAAAATTGAATCCGAATATTTTGATTACGGCTGGCAAGTAGAATAATTATAATTCCTTAAAAGTCCCCTCTTGAGAGGAGATTTAGGGCTGTGTAAAAATATAGAATTAACCTCTTATAACGTGAGTGTTAGGAAATATAAAACTGACGAAAATTTATTTGTTTTATTAGATAATTATTATGTAATTTTTCATCATATTTAACGCAAATTATTGATGTTAATTAAAATCGCAAAAAGCATATTTATTTATTTACCATATCTCAACATCCCAAAGTTGTACCAAACTTACTGGCGCAATAGTTAATTTTAAAATTTAATAATAAGGAATTCTTGTTATGGGAAAATCCATTTCTCGTATACTATCCGAATTTTCTATCGGATTGAAATATGAAGATTTACCGGAAAATGTTATACATGAAGTTAAAAGATATTTATATGATTCTATTGGATGTGCATTTGGTGCTAAAGAAACTAAAGACGTAAATATTATTCGTGATATATATAAAAATATTTCTGGAAAAGAAGAAGCAACCGTAATTGGTTTTGGCGATAAAATGCCAGCAGTTAATGCAACTTTAATAAATTCGTTAATGATAAGAGCTTTGGACTTCAATGACATTTATTGGAAAGATGATCCTTCGCATCCTTCTGATATAATTCCCGCAGCACTTTCCGTTGGAGAACTTGTAAATGCTTCAATGAAAGATGTAATTGTAGCAATTGTTTTAGCTTACGAAATTGAACAAAGACTATGCTTATTTGCAAAGCCCGGTGTGCGTGAAAGGAAATGGCATCATGCAACTTTAACACAATTTGTTTCTCCTATTGTAGCCGGAAAATTATTAGGATTAACAGTTGATGAAATGGTAAATGCAATTGGAATTAATGGTTCACATAATCATACTATCGGCTGCCCCACTGCCGGGAAATTAACAATGATGAAAAATACAGTTGATCCAATGGCTGTTCAATCCGGAGTTTTTGCAGCTTTAATGGCACAAAAAGGTTTCAGCGGAACTGAAAAAGTTTTCGAAGGAAAAGAAGGATTTATGGATGCATTTATAGGTTGGAATGCAAAAGATGAAAATCTAAATCCAACCGAAATGAAAGGACGCGATGGAATTTCTAAATGGAGTTGGGATGTTGATGCTTTAATTGGAAATTTGGGAAAAGATTTTAAAATTTTAGATTGCGGAATGAAGGCATTTCCAACCGAAGCTTTAACGCACACTCATATATCTTGCGCTATAAAAGTTATGACAGAAAATAATTTGAGCTATACAGATATTGATGAAGTTAGAGTTACGGCATTTGCTCAAGCTTATGATATACTTTTTGATCCGGCAAAATATAGACCGGAATCTCGAGAAACCGCAGATCATTCACTTCCCTATTGTTTAGCGGCTGCAATTGTTGATAAAAAAATCACGACAAATTCTTTCAGTGAAGAAAAATTAAAAGACTCTAGAATTTTTGAAGTAATTGATAAAATTAAAGGTGAACCTTCAATTGAATTTGAAAAAATGTTCCCTGCAAAACAGCCATCAAAAGTGGTGATAAAAACAAAAGACGGAAAAGAATATTCTGAATATTTGGAATATCCGAAAGGAAATCCAAAAGAACCAATGACGATGGAAGATTTAGAAAATAAATTTAGTGGATTAGCTTCACCTTGGTTAAATGAAGAAAAACAAAAAGAAATAAAAAGTGTAATTTTTAATTGTGAAAATTTATCTGCAAGAGAATTTATGGAGAAATTAATTGTGTAATTGTGAAATTGATGCATTGCTAAATTGCTTAATTGTTAAATGGCTAAATGGTTGTTTTAAATTTTCTTCCAATAAAATTTAATCTTTCAACAATTTAGTTATATGACAATTCAATAATAATTTAGAGATTTATAATGGAAAATGAACCAAAAAAATTCTTAAAATTAAATGATATCGAAGCATATAAAATTGCTTTCAATTTAAGTAACTATATTTGGGATATTGTAATTACTTGGGATATTTTTGCAAAGAAAACAATTGGAGAACAATATGTCGATGCAGTTGATTCTATCTCTGCAAATATTGCTGAAGGTTTTGGAAGATATTCAAAAAAGGATAAAATCAGATTTTATCGAATAAGTTTTGGTTCGGTCTTTGAATCATTGGACTGGAATCAAAAATCAATAGTGAGGAATTTATTAACTAAGGATCAATACAATTATATTTTCAATGAACTCCAAAAATTACCCAAATCAATAAATTCTTTAATTAGTTTTACGAATAATAAATTACAAATTTGATTCAAATTGCTTTTAACAATTAAGCAATTTATCAGTTTAACAATTCAAGAGAGTTTTATGCAAAAATCATTCGCCGGTCAACAAGGACCAAAAGTTAGATCTGATTGTTACATCGAAATTGAAGAAACAAATTCCGGTGGAATTAAAATTGATCTGAAAAGTAAAGTTGATGTAATGTACGGAAGCTCAATAAAATCAATGCTTTTGGAAATGTGCAAGTATTTCAAAATTAAAAATGCAAATATTTTGTGCGAAGATTCCGGAGCTTTGCCATTTACAATTTCTGCTCGATTTGAATCTGCAATTAAAAGATTACATCCGGAAATTACTGATGAATTTTTATTGCCAATGAATAAAAATAATTTGTATTCAACTTCTAAAGATAAATTACGAAGAAGCCGTTTGTATCTTCCCGGAAATGAACCAAAATTTTATCCCAATGCCGGACTTCATTCCCCGGATGGAATTATTCTTGATTTAGAAGATAGCGTTTCTCCAACCGAAAAAGATTCTGCACAATTAATAGTAAGAAATGCATTAAGAAATATAAATTTCTATGGTGCTGAAAGAATGGTGAGAATTAACCAATTACCAAAAGGTTTAGAGGACTTAAAATTTATAATTCCGCATAATGTAAATCTTATCTTAATTCCAAAATGTGAATCTAAAGATCAAGTTTTAGAAACTGAAGAAATTGTAAATGAAATAAAAAGTAAAAATAAAATTTCCAACGAAATATTTTTTATGCCGATTATAGAAAGTGCGCTTGGAGTTGAAAAAGCTTTCGAAATTGCTACAGCTTCAATTGACAATTGTGCTTTGGCTGTTGGACTTGAAGATTACACTGCCGATATTGGTACTCAACGTACAGCAGAAGGAACTGAAAGTTTTTATGCAAGAAGTCAAATTATTATTGCTGCAAAAGCTGCAAAGATTCAAGCAATTGATACAGTTTTCTCAGATATAAATGACATGGAAGGCTTGCGTAAAAGTGTTCTAGAAGCTAAACAATTGGGTTTTGAAGGAAAAGGTTGCATTCATCCCCGACAAATAAAAGTTATAAATGAAGCTTTTCTTCCAGAAATAAATGAAATTGAAAAAGCTAAAAAAATTGTTATAGCTTTCGATGAAGCAAAATCAAAAGGTTTAGGAGTTGTATCGTTAGGAAGTAAAATGATTGATGCGCCAATAGTTAAACGTGCAGAAAAAACAATCAAACTTGCGGTTGAAAATAATTTGTTAGATAAAAATTGGAAATCAAATGAAATTAGTTAAAAATTCCGCCGGAAGATTTGTTCCAACAAAAGTAAATAAACGTGATGAAATTCCATATAAAGGAATTGGCAAATTTAGACCAAAAGGAAACAAAGCAAAACCGCCAATTAGAACTTGTATTGATTATCCGGAAGATGGTAATAAATTAGTTTCAAGTTTAGAAGAAGCATTAAAAAAATCCGGATTGAAAGACGGAATGACTATTTCCACACATCATCACTTAAGAAATGGTGATGTTCTTACAAATCAGCTTTTTGATACAGTAAAAAAAATGGGAATCAAAAATATTCGATGGTTTCCGAGCGCTTCCTTTCCTTGCCACCAACATTTAATTCAATATTTGGAAGATGGAACAATTCATCACATTGAAGGAAGCATGAACGGACCTTTAGGAAAATTTACGACTGATGGAAAAATGAAAGGAATTGGAGTTCTACGTTCGCATGGCGGAAGATATCAATCTATTCAAGATGGTGAAGTACATAATGATATTGCAGTAATTGCCGCTCCAACTGCAGATCCTTTTGGAAACGCAACTGGAGATCAAGGAAAATCTGCATGCGGATTATTAGGTTTTGCACTTGGCGATTCGGAATATGCAGATCGTGTAATTGTTGTAACGGATAATCTCGTTCCCTTCCCTTGCATTCCTTGGCAGATTCAAGGAAATAATGTTGATTTTGTTGTGCAGACAGATTCGCTTGGAGATTCATCAAAAATTGTTTCCGGAACTACTGAAGTTACGAAAAGTCCCGATAGATTATTAATTGCAGAATATGTTGCTCAATTTTTTGAAGATGCCGGAATATTAAAAGATGGATTTTCATTTCAAGCCGGAGCCGGAGGAACAAATTTGGCTTTTGCACTTTTCCTCAAAGAAAAAATGAAAGCAAAAAATATTAAAGCAAGATTTATTCGTGGTGGTAGCACAAAATATTTAGTAGAAATGTTGGAAGAAGGATTAACAGATTATATTTTAGATGGACAAACTTTTGATTTGGAAGGTGTTCGATCAATGCATGAAAATGCAAATCATGTAAATACTTCTCCTTTCACAAGTTATAATTATCATGGTAAAGGAAATTTTGCATCAATTTTGGATGCTGTAGTTTTGGGCGCAACTGAAGTTGATCTAAATTTTAATGCAAATGTGGTTACACATTCCGATGGATATTTATTACACGGAATTGGCGGATGGCAAAATTGTTTATTCTCAAAATGTACAATTTTAGCAATTCCCTCTTTCAGAGATCGCATTCCCGTAATTGTTGATGAAGTTACAACTTTGTGCGGGCCCGGAGAATTAATAGATGTAATTGTAACCGAGCGAGGAATTGCAATTAATCCCAAAAGAAAAGATTTGATTGAAGCTGTAAAGAATACTAAATTACCTATCAAAACTATAAAAGAAATTTACAACGAAGTAAATGAAATTTGCGGCGGTGTTCCAGCAAAACCAAAGGTTAATAAGAAAAAAGTTGTTGCAGTTGTTAAATGGGTTGATGGAACTATTTTGGATTCTGTATTTCAAAAAGTTTAGGTAAGGAAATTTTGAATGGAAAATTTAATTAGAAAAACACGTAATCGCTCAATTACAGTTTTGATTATTGCATTTCTTGCGCTTACTTGGCAGTTTATAAATTATATGGTAGTAAAAAATTTAATTGCTGAATCGATCACTATTGATGAATTTGAAAAAGCAATGTTATATGCAAGTTATATGATTTTCATACTTTTAATCTTCGCTATAATTTTACTTGTTTATTCTGTTTTTCGCGTAAGTATAAAATATTTCTCTATTCAAAAAAAGGAAGCCACTAAAATTTCGCAAACCGATTTTGTTCAAACTCCTAAAAATTAATTTCTATAATGAAAAAAATTGGAATAACGTTTGGTTCCGGCGGAGCACGAGGTTTAGCACATATCTTAATGATTCAAGCATTTGAGGAATTGGGAATTAAACCCTCAATTATTTCTGGATCAAGTATTGGAGCAATTGTCGGAGCAGCTTATTCTTCTGGTTTAACTTCTCACGAAATGTACGATATTGTTTTTGATATTCTTCGTCACAAAAACAGCAGATTTTGGGAAATCCATAAAAAATCTGATATTACCAAAATGTTTAACCTGATTGATCCCGGCATTTCAATTGGCGGAATGTTAAAAGGCGATAAATTTGTTAATATAATTTCTAATGCAATAAAAATTAATAATTTCAAAGATTTAAAAATTCCGTTAAAAATTGTTGCGACTGATTACTGGGAAAAGAAACAAGTTATTTTACGAAGAGGTGAATTAATTCCCGCTGTGCGTGCAAGTTATTCATTACCCGGATTATTTGCTCCGGTTAATTTTGGTGAGAAATTATTAATTGATGGCGGAATGGTAAATCCGCTGCCATATGATTTAATAAAAGATAAATGCGATATAACAATCGCAATTGATGTTTCAGCAAATAAAATAAAAACCGGAAATTACTCCCCGCCCGCTTGGGAAATTCTTTTTTCAGCATTTCAGATTATGCAAAATTCAATTGTTACCGAAAAGTTAAAACAATCACAGCCGGATATTTTAATTAAAATAGATATTCAAAATGTACGTGTTCACGAATTTTACAAAGCCGAAAATATATTTCAGCAGGCAATTCCTTATAAAGATGAGTTGAAATTCAAAATTGAAAAGTTGCTAAATCAATCTAAAAATATTTAGCATAATAAAAACATTTCAATTATATTTTCAATCAAAAGTCGAAAATCCTTCACAAATATAAAATATCTAAGAAAGGAATTTACTCTTTGTAAAAATTCTTGTATTCACCGAGAAAAATTTATCATTTACCGAATACATCTGAAATAATTTAAGAGTTCACAATATTTTTACAATAACTTAATTTGAACCTTTGAAAAAAGTTTAAGAAGTTTCATAAACAATAATCTAGAATATTTTTGAGAAAATGATGGAAACACAAAAAGCTGATTTATCTTCATTGAGAATTGACAGAACAAAGAAAAATGTTAATCCAGAATTGAAAGGTAGAAACGTAAGATTTATAATTTACTCGATATTATTAATTGCAGTTATAACCGGAATTTACATTGGCTGGAAAAATTTAACTTCTCCGGAAGTTGAAGTAAAAGTTACAACCGCAGTTTTGCAATCCAATGCTCAAAGCAGTGCTGTGCTTACTGCAAGCGGTTATGTAGTTGCTCAACGTAAAGCTGCAATTGCATCGAAAGGAACCGGAAGATTAGTTTATTTGGGAGTTGTTGAAGGCGATCAAGTTAAAAGCAATCAAATTATTGCAAGATTAGAGGATAATGATATTAGAGCTCAATATGAACAAGCAAAAGCAAATTTAAAACTTAACGAAGCATCATTAAAGGAAGCTGAAAATAATTTTAATCGTGAAAAAAAATTAAACGAATCAAAATTATCAAGTGAAATGGCATTAGATTTAGCGGAATCAAATTACTATAAAGTTCTGGCATCTATAGATGTTGCAAAAGCTACATTGCTTGCAGCAGAAGTTGCAATGGAAAATACAATAATCCGCGCTCCATTTGATGGAACTGTTTTAAGTAAAAATGCAGATGTCGGAGAAATTGTTGCTCCTTTTGCTGCAAGTGTAAATTCAAAATCTGCTGTTGTAACAATTGCCGATATGACTTCGCTTCAAGTTGAAGCTGACGTTAGTGAATCTAATATTGAAAAAATTGAACCAAACCAAGAATGTCAAATTACAATTGATGCCTATCCAAATTTTAATTATGCTGGATTTGTTGCTAAAATTGTTCCCACAGCTGATAGAGGGAAAGCAACAGTTATGGTAAAAGTTGGGTTCAAAAATTATGATAAAAAAGTTTTACCGGAAATGAGTGCAAAAGTTTTATTCTTGCGTGAAGCAATGCAGAATGAAATTGTTGAAGAAAAACCAAGTTTGGTAATTCTTAAATCCGCGATGAAAATTGAGAATAATCAAAATGTAGTTTTCAAAATAAAAGATAATAAAGCATATAAGGTAATCGTTAATACTGGTAAAGATTTTAACGAATTTATAGAAATTTTAAGCGGTGTAGAAGTTGGTGAAGAAATCATTGATAATCTCAATGAAAATATTAAGGAAGGAATAAAAGTAAAAATTAATAAATAAGTTTGAGAGGAAATTATGTCAGATATTATTGAAGTAAAAAAATTATCTAAATCATATTGGAGGAACAGTTTAGAAATTCCTGTGTTAAATGAACTTTCCTTAAATGTTAAAGAAGGTGAATTTCTAGCACTTATGGGACCTTCCGGCTCGGGAAAAACAACTTTGTTAAATATTATCGCCGGAATTGATAGACCCACGAATGGGAACGTAACTGTTGCAAATACTGATATTGCAAAACTAAGTGAATCGGCTTTGGCAAAATGGCGATCTTCAAATGTTGGATTTATTTTTCAATTCTACAATTTAATACCCGTTTTAACAGCATTTGAAAATGTTGAACTTCCTTTGCTTCTCACAAAACTTTCCAAAGCAGAAAGAAAGAAACATGTGGAAACTGCTTTAACTATTGTGGGACTTGGCGATAGAATTCATCATTATCCCAAACAACTTTCCGGAGGTCAAGAACAGCGTGTTGCAATTGCCCGTGCAATAGTTACAGATCCTTCACTTCTAGTTGCGGATGAACCAACCGGCGATCTTGATAAAAATTCCGCAAATGAAATTTTAATTTTGATGGATCGATTAAACAAAGAGTTTAACAAAACAATTGTGATGGTAACACACGATCCGCACGCAGCAGAAAAAGCATCAAGATTACTGCATCTTGAAAAAGGTGAATTATCCTCAAACGGAAAAAATTAGTGAGGGATTATGAAAGTATTAAAATTAATTTTTAAAAATGCATTAAGACATAAATTGAGATCAATTCTTACAATTTCCGGAATTGCAATTGCAATTATTGCTTTCGGATTGTTACGAACTGTTGTTACAATTTGGGATTCAAGCGTTGATGCTGCAAGCGCAAACAGATTAATTACGCGACAAGCAATTTCTTTTATCTATCCTTTACCCAATGCACATAAGGATAAAATCTTATCTGTTCCGGGAGTTACAAATATTAGCGGAGCAAATTGGTTTGGCGGAGTTTACAAGAATAAAGATAATTTTTTTGCACGAATGGCTGTTGATGATAATTATTTTGAACTTTTCCCGGAATTTATAATTTCCAAGAATGAGCTGGATGAATATAAAAAAAATAGAAATTCTTGTATTATTGGCTCTCAAATTGCAAATCAATATAAGATAAAAGTTGGCGATCAAATGGTTTTAGATGGTGATATTTATCCCGGAAGATGGGAATTTGAAGTTAAAGGGATTTACAAACCACGAGATAAAAATACAGATGCAACGCAAATGTTATTTCACTCAACTTATTTAAATGAGCGAATGCTTGTTGAGAGCCCAACCAGAGCTAACGAAACCGGCTGGTATATTGTGCAAGTTGATGATCCAAAAAATTCTGCAAATATTTCTGCAAAAATTGATGCGCAGTTTAAAAATTCAATTGCCGAAACTAAAACAGAAACAGAAAAAGCTTTTACGCAAGGATTTGTTTCAGCATCCGGTGCAATTATTAGTGCGATGAATATTATGTCATTTGCAATTATCGGAATTATAATGTTAGTTCTTGCAAACACAATGATAATGGCGGCAAGAGAAAGAACTCGAGAATATGCAGTTCTAAAAACTCTGGGATTTTCTGCAAAGCATTTAGTTGGATTAATTCTTGGCGAATCTTTGCTCATTTCATTTATTGGCGGTGGAATTGGATTATTTCTAACCTTTCCGCTTGTTGCCGGATTTGAACAAGCAATGCCAAAGGGTTTTTTCCCATTTTTCTATATCGAACCAATTACAATAATTTTGGCAGTTATCGCAACATTATTAGTGGGAATTGTTTCAGCAATCTTCCCTATTCAAAAATCTTTAAGCACAAAAATTGTAGATGGATTTAGATATGTTGGATAAATTTTGTTTAACTCGAAAATTGAATTTTCACAAAATTCTGAAAAATTTTTAGGAGTAAAAATGGCCGTTCCATTTAAATATATGATAAAAAATTTCAAAACCAGAAAACTTACAACAATTATAACAATTACCGGTATTGCACTTGTTGTATTTGTGTTTGCCGCAGTTTTGATGATGGCATTTGGTGTTGAAAAAACTTTGGTTGCAACCGGTGAAAAAGATAATGTTAAAGTTCAAAGAAAATCTTCGCAAGGAGAAATTTCAAGCTTAATTGATGGAGACACACAAAATATAATTAAAGCACTTCCTCACATTGCAAAAAACGCTAATGGTAAACTTTTAATTTCTGAAGAGCCGGTTTTAATTATAAATTTAGAAATTAAAGATGGCGGTATGAGCAATATTACTTTGCGAGGTGTTTCTCAAGTAGTTAAAGATTTACGTCCTCAAGTAAAAATGATTGAGGGAAAAATGTTCAATCCCAATTTACGTGAACTAATTGTTGGGAAATCTATTTCAAATAAATTTGATGGAGCACAAATTGGCAGTGAACTAAAAATTGCCGGAGCAAATTGGAAAATTGTGGGAACTTTTGAAGCAAACGGTAGCGGATTTGAATCAGAACTCTGGGGTGATGCATCACAACTTTTAAATGCTTTTAATCGCGGAAATACTGTTTCTACAATTACATTAAAATTAGATAATGAAAATAACTTCGAAAAATTCAAACATTCATTTTTAACGGATAAAAGATTATTACAATTTGAAGTTATGTCCGAGCAAAGATTTTTCGAAATGCAATCAGAAATTTTAGCAACATTTATTAGAATTCTTGGAACATTCATTACAATAATTTTCAGCTTTGGAGCAATTATTGGAGCAGCAATTACAATGTATGCGGCAGTTTCAAATCGTACAATTGAGATTGGAACTATGCGCTCTTTGGGATTTAGCAGAAGAAGTATTTTAACGGTTTTCGTTACTGAATCATTATTGATAGCAATTATTAGTGCTGCAATTGGATTATTCTTTGCATCATTTTTACAGTTTTTAACAATCTCAACATTAAATTGGAATTCATTTGCAGATTTATCATTTTCATTTGCACTAAACCCGCAAATAATTATTTCGTGTTTTATTTTTGCAATTTCAATGGGATTTGTCGGCGGAATTTTCCCAGCGTTTAGAGCTGCCAGATTAAATATTGTAAGTGCTTTGAGAGGAAGTTGATAATAATTATTGTAAAGATTCTTAAATCTAATTTTGATTTTTGTTATTCAGATTTTATTCATATATTTTGACTTCAAAATTTGAAATTCAGCTAATTGGAGAGGTGGGTGAGTGGCTGAAACCAACGGTTTGCTAAACCGTCGTAGGGGTTAAACTCTACCGCGGGTTCGAATCCCGCCCTCTCCGCCATTTATCAATAAAAACAACAACTTACAGACATACCGCACAAATTAAGCACAAATACTCTTGATTTATCAAAAAAAAAATAGTTGTCTTAATGTAATTTAAATAATAATTTAAACCTTAAACTATGAATACTTATGTTATAGAAAAATCATGGGACAAATAACTGATTCAGATTTTAGCATACCAATAATATTTCCAGAAGTTATTCATAAGGAATTCCAATATTCACAAAACAAACCTATTTTAATTGAAGGTAGAAATTTAAAAGATGGTGTTAACAGAAGTTATGTTTTAAAACCTACCGGAGCTTCAAGAATGTATGGTGATGCAATAACTAAAGAATTAGTTGCCTCTCTTATTGCGATTGAATTAGGCTATTTTACTCCTACTCCAGTACTAATTAGCATTGATAGTTCATCGTTATTACTATTCAAAGGTCTTATTTCTTATGAAACAATGACAAAAAGTATTGGACTTAATTTTGGAAACTTGTACTTTGAAGGTATGCCCGTTTGGAATCAAGACGATTTTAATAAGAAAAGTTTGTTTAATCAAATCCAGTCAATTTTGGTTTTTGATTTATTTATTGAAAATCCGGATAGAACAATAAATAAACCAAATATGCTTACTAATGGTCTTGATATTTTAATTTTAGATCACGAACTTGCATTTAGTTTCACAGATTTAATTGGTTATAAAAATCCGACACCTTGGAAATTAACTCAACAAGATTTATTTTTACTTGAAAATCATATTTTTTTCTCTTTTTTAAAAAAGAAAAAATTTTCATCTGAATTTTATGTTGAAAAGTTTAATAAAATAAATGATAATTTTTGGTATAAAGTTGAAAAAATAATTCCCGATAATTATTTACATGGTAAGTATATTGACATAAAAAATTATGTGCAGAATAGAGTTTCTAATTTAGAAATTTATTGTAAGGAAATGGAAAAGGTATTAGCATGAAAACATACGAGTTTTCAATATTACGGTATTTACATGACCAAGTTACTGGTGAATTTATAAATGTTGGTGTAATTTTATATTCAAAAGAAGAAAAGTCGTTACAAGCAAAGTTTATTGAAAATGCAAAACGACTTTCAGACTTTTTTCATGGTATAGATGGCCGCAGGATAAAAAACCTAATACAAGGTTTAAACACAACAATAATAAAAATTGATAAAAAATTAAAAAGTGAATTAAATTTAGATGGATTAGATAGTCTTGAAAAAATTTGTAATTATATTTTGCCTAAAGATGATTCAGCACTTTATTTCAGTGAAACTAAATTTGGTAGAACAATTGAATTAGAAAATGCACTAGAGAATTTATCCAATAAAATCATTCGAAAATATGAATTTACCTATGATAAAAAATCATTTTCGGATGAAGAAGTTTGGCAACAAGTTTATAAAAAGTATTTTGATGAAAATCTCATTACAGAAAAATTAAATGAAGAATTTATCTCTACCGAAAATGATTCCTTTCATTTTAACCTTTGTTGGACAAATGGTAAATTAAATATTTACAAACCAATATCATTCGATTATGTTGAACAAGATAGATTAAAAAACAAAATTTATCGATGGGATGGAATTTTAAGAGAGCTTATTACTTCGGAAAAAATAATATCATTAAATTTTTTAACTAAATATCCATCTAATAAACTGGAAGATAATATTTACAACCTGATAAAAGAAAAATTATTAATTGATGCAGGGAAAATTCAAACAAAAATTATTTATGAAAGTGATATAAAAAATTTTATTTCAGATTTGAAAGAAGAAATTATTTCACATAAATAATTTTCTAGACTGTCATTTTTTGTCATTTTTTTTAAATACCTCAATTAAGATCTAACATTAAAATCCTAACATTTTTAGGATGTTGCCAATTCAGAAATAAAATACATTTAAGACGTTATTTCTCCTGAATTGAACTGATTTTAGAATTACTTACATAACTATTGTACAAATTCTTCACAAAACAATTTCGTTGTAATTTTTGCAGAGCATAGAATTATTTTGTATTCCTCACTACTTAAATCTTAGAAACACATGGAATTGATCTTCCGCTGTATTTCATCAATGCTTTAATCTTTGTGAGATTGGGTTTAATAGATTCGGGTACAATAGTGAGAATATCATTTGTTGCGGATTTTAAGAATAAATCCAAATCTGATATTTCTATTCGGTCTGGTTTCTTATGAAGTTTTAGAATACCATTTAGGAATGATATTGTTTTCACATTGGGATCAAGACGATTTTTTTCACGAATATATTCTTCCAAAATGCGCTCGAGACCGTCTATGGCTTCTTTAATTTTAGAATTCTTCTTCAGATAGAAATCATTTATTATTTTAACTTCTTCCTCTGCTATTTTGAAATTCCTGCTGATTTGAGATTCCAATCCTGAAATCTTTTTAATTAATAAATCAAAATATGCTTCAGACTGTAATTCCTCTTTAATTTCAACTTCTGCCAATAGTTCATCCATAAAATTAATTTCTGTTTCCACTACTACCTCCTTGAATATTATTGTTATTTACTTTGTTATTTAAATACATCTCAACTGCTTCATTGATTAAAACAGTCATTGGTCTTTTCTCAACCTGCTTAAGTTGATAAAGTTTCCTGATTAGCTCCTCAGATAGAGCCGGTGTGTACATTCTGATGCCTCCTTTTTGTTTTAGTTGATTGTTGAATTGGATTGATTGGGGTTGGGATTAGGGTTGTACTAAATAAAATATTATTTTAAACGATATATTTAAGAATTGAAAGTTTTTATAAAATTATAATTTGCTTCAGTTAAAAGAATTAAATATTATACTAAAATATTATTATAATTTTATATTTTAATATTAATAATATTTTAATATTGTTCTACATCTCGGAAAAACTATGAAAAAGTTGCTATTCAGTTTATTTTTTGTTTTTGCAATTCTACAAGCTCAAGAAGATTTGAAAAATAATAGTGATTTTGGTCAATTAAAAATAATCCAACATATAAATATAAATTCATATTATTTCATCATTGATAAGAATTATGAAAACATTATTGAAATTATTAGCGATAGTATCATAACACTATCTGTTGGTAGACATGAATTGATTATCATATCAAAGGATTATGAAGACTATGAATTTGAAGTGAATATTGAAGAAGGTAAAACCGAATCATTTACATGCAACTTTATGACTAAAATAGAAGATAAGAATAATTATAAAAGAAGTAGTTATCCATGGATTAAATCAAAAATAAATACTGTTATATATACTGATGATGATTCTGAATTGTTTGTAAACGGAGAATACTTCGGTAAAGGATCAATATCAAAAGACTTTGAAGAAGGCAAATACATAATTGAATCTAAAAATACTTTAGCAGGCACTTCAACTAGAACAATAAATATTACTTCAAAACAACTTCAAACAATTTTAATTTATAATAAACCAGAGAAATCTTGGTCGCAATTATTAAGTTTTTCCCCTGGAGCAAGTCAAATATATAAGGGTCATACATTTAGAGGTTATATGTATATTGGACTAACAGCGACTTGTCTTGGTTTAGCTGTTAAATATAATGATTCATTTGAAGACAATAATGATATTTATAAAGAATATAAACTATTGTATAATGCTAGTAAAGATAAATCAATTCTTATTGATGGCAAGATTATATATCCAATTTTAGAAAATGCAAATAAAGCAAAGAAATTTTATAGTCTAGCAAAAAACGATGCGAAAATTAGAGATATACTAATCTATACGACTTTAGGCATTTATCTAATCAATATTTTAGATGCATTATTAATCGACCCGGATGGAGGATATCGTCAGACAGGTAAAAAAAGTTTATTACAAGGATTTTCAATGCATTTAGGAAGAAATCAAATGGGAATTAATTATTCAATAAAATTCTAAAACATAATAAATGAAAAATATTATTAAAACTTTATCACTGACTATAGTTTTCGCATTGTTATTAATAAACTGTGAGCATCCATCCGAATTTAAACGTGATAATAATTTTGATCGATTGGGTATTAATTTTGGAATTGAAATAAAGGGTCCAAAACAAAATGAAATAGTCGATGGTAATTTTTCAATTAAAATAGTACCTAAAGATTCTAGCACCCAGTTTAATTTAAAAATTATGGATGTATTTATTGATGATTCACTAGTAGCTTCAAGTAGTAAAATTCCTTTTACAATCGAAACAAATACAAACAGAATAAAATATGGATTTCATATTTTGAAATGCAAAATATATACGAAAGATAGTAGAGAGGATGAAGAATTTGTACAATTCTTTCATGGTCCTTTTGAACAGCTAAAAGAAATATTAGTTGAAAATAATTCAATAAGTATTGGATGGGATTTTGGGATTAAATTTTCAAAGTATATAATCAATAGCTCATTAAATAAAGAAATGATGAATTCAGACCATGTTGTAACTATTACAGATCCATTTATGGATAATTATACAGTTGTGTTGGATCAATCCTTGAATATTTTATATTATCAAATTATTGCAATAAATGAAAATGGTGATAGTGTTAAAAGTAATATCCAAGGTATAGAAAGAATTTTATTGAATACTGCTCACATAAATGATGGGTTTAGCGCTGTTGGAGTTGCTGTAAATAATTCTGGAACTATTTTTCTTGCAACTGGAAGAAACGGATTATTTGCTTATAACTATAGTGATTCTATGTTAATAAAAACTGCTGAAAAATATTTGGGTGGTTATGTAAGTCGAGTTTTAGTAAGTAAAGAAAATACTCTTTTCCTTTTGCTAAATGTTGGGGAAGGAGGCGATGAAGGATTAAATGCATACAACTATAATGGATATTCATTTAGTAAAATTGCTCACACTAAAAATGGTGTAAATGGGCTTGATTTGATTGAAGGACCGAACGGAATAATTTATATTGCGAATTATTGTGAAGGTTTGCGCGCATATTCATTTAATGGTTTAGATTTTACTTTTAAAGCGCAATTAGAAGTAATAGAAGGCTGTGCAAATGGCATCACTTTAAGTTCCAATGGAACAGTTATATTAGCAAATTCCTATAACGGTATCAAAGCATATTCGTTTGACGGTACTAGATTCACAAAAACAGCCCAAGTTGAAGGATACGCTAATGATATTGTAATTGATAATGAAGGAAGGATAATTGTTGCGGGTGGTATAGCTGGTTTAAATATTTATTCTTTTGACGGTATGAGCTTTTCGAATATTGATATGATTGATAATGGAGGGACTGCAAATAGACTCTCAATTAGCAAAGATGGAACTATTTTTCTTGCAAATGGAAATGATGGATTAAGGGCCTATTTTATAAGTAATTCAAAAATATTCAATACTGCTTATACCAACACTAATGGCAATGCGCAAGATGTTGCTATTGGTAACGACGGCACAATATTTTTAGCTAACGGAGAAGATGGATTAAGAGTTTATGAATATAAATGGATAACGCTATAAAGAATTAAATAGTTCTCTGCTCAACAAATGAAGTAAATTCATTATCAGTAAATATGATATGATCCAAAACTGAAATGTCTACAATTTTGCCGGCTTCAACCAATTTCTGAGTAATATTTATATCTTCTCTTGATGGTTCCAGATTTCCTGAAGGATGATTATGAGCGATAATTATATTTGCACATGTTGCTACAATGGCTCCGCGAAATATTTCCCTTGAGTGAACCAATTTGATGCTCCTAAATTGTAAATATTATAATTAATTGGTTTAAAATGAAAAGTCCTTCTTTAAGGGAAGGGTTAAAACTAAATTAATTTTTAATGCTTGAAAGTTTCTTATCGGTCGCGGCTCTGAGCAATGGCGGGTTAATCCCTAAAGCTTTCGGGACACTTCATTTTGGTTTTTCACAAAAGTTGGCATTTGCGTTGGCTCATTGCAAATATATAAAAAACTTTGAATAACACTCTTTTCTGCAATGACTTATATGTGATGTTGTGCAACGTATTCATTTTAGTTTTTTTCTCATTACATAATAAGCATCATGCTCTTTATGAATCTTGAAATCATTTCTTTTAAATAATTCCAAGGGACCATTAAAATTACTATTGCTCGTTTCTCCTTTTTTGGGATATGCTTCAATATAATCATAGTCTGTATTTGAATGCTCAGTAATAATTTTTTCAAGAATTTTTTGAGTAATCCCTTGTCTTCGATAATCGGGATGTATTAAAAAACAAACAACTGAATAAACCTTGTCATCAGGGTTATCGATTAAATCATAGTCCCTTAATAGTCTTTGATAATTTGATCGGTTGTTTGCATTACACCATCCAATTGGTTTATCATTTTCAAAAGCTAAATAGCCTTGTAGCTCATCATCATTTATACGATTAATTATCAGAGTACGACTTAATTCACGTGTACAAGTCTCAACATTTCCAAGGAAATGATAGTCGTTACAGTAGCATTTTGACCATTCAGGGTTTTCTTTGTGAATCATATTATCAAAAAGAAATAAATATTGGTCTTTTAAATCTTTGGTTAATGGTCTGATTTCAATATTCATATTATTTATTTTAAGGTTTTTGATATAGTGTACAACGTTTCGCTTATGTTTTGTTGAGGATTTTTAGCACTACTGTTCATACGAAGCACAAATGTTGAACCTTGCACAAATGTTTCTAAGAAGCACATCAGCCCGCCTTTTGCCAAACCGATGTTGGCAATTATACATTAAAATCTTGATTAGTTTTTAGTAGTATGAGCTTTTTTATATTCATCAAACTCTGCTTGGGTCATAAAGTTTGTTCCTTGTCCAAGAACATAATACCATTTTCCGTTATCTTTAATATAAGTTTCTGCTCTAATTACTTTAAAATGTAAATCACCGTCTGGCGTTGAAAAAACCACATCAGCAATTTTTGTTTTTATGGCTGTATGACCATTGAAAATTCTAACAAGTTCTGTCCCGGGAACGGATACCACTGATTTGAAGGTCATGCCGTTTCTTTCAAATTTTTTTAATTCTTCTTCGAGGCCGTAAGCTATTGAACCATCTGCGCCAATACTAATTGAATTGTCATTTAAAGACAGTGCAGGGTCGAAAATATTTGAGATAGAATTAATGAATTTTCTGTCTTCAGAATAATTGGTTGTATCATATTTACCTGGAGGTGGAACTTGTCCAAAGACTTTTACAGTTTGTAGGACAATGAATATCAATATCATTGTCATTTGAGATGCATTGTTAATTGGATTCATGATTATTTTATTTTTGGTTATTAATTTGTATGACTGCTAACTTATTTCTATACGCAATTATATAAAGTTTAAGTCATATTTGTAAGTTTACTGCAGATAAACCACCAAATTAAGTGTTATACAGCAAGTAATCTACTAAATTATATTTATAGCGGGAAGTCTACTTCTAATAAAATTAATAAGACTAATTTTTCAGTATTATAAACTTCATGACTATAAATTAAACTTAAATATATTATTCTTTTTTTCAAAGAGTATTTTAATATTCACATTATTAATATTCTATATAATTCTCTGCTCCACAAATGATGTAAATCCATTATCCGTAAATATGACATGATCTAAAACTGAAATGTCTACAATTTTGCCTGCTTCCACTAATTTCTTTGTAATATTTATATCCTCTCTTGATGGCTCCAGATTGCCGGACGGATGATTATGGGCGATAATTATATTTGCACATGTTGCTACAATGGCTCCTCGAAATACTTCTCTTGGGTGAACTAAACTGCTGTTTAATAAACCCTCTGAAATTATCTCAAAGCCTATAACTTTATTATTTGAGCTTAACCAAAAACTACAAACCTTTCTTTTACTTCTCCTGCAAATAGAAAGTTAAAGTTCTCATAGATATCTGAGGGAGATGTTACCTTAACCTGTTTGTCTTTAAGCTCCGGATATGATTCACTCGTATCCTTAAATTTCCAAGTGATTGTTTTAATACATTGTTTCATAGGTTGCTCCTTGAATGAATATTGTGATTTAGTGAATTGGTTTAAAAAGAAAAAGCCCTTCTTTACGGGAAGGGCAAAATCTTGATTATAAATATTTATGATAAATTATTTAATTAATAGCATCTTTCTTGATTGAACAAAGTCACCAGCTTTTATTTGATAATAATAAATTCCGCTGCTGAGATGGCCTGCATCAAAGGTTACTTCATAATTTCCATATCTTTGGTTTTCGTTAACCAATGTTTTAACTTCCCTTCCAAGAATATCAAAAACTACTAATTTTAGGTTTGACGTTTGAGGTTTTTCGTCTATCGGAATAGAATATTTTATTTTTGTTGTTGGATTAAAAGGATTAGGAAAGTTTTGATACAATGAATATTCAGTTGGGATTCTATTTTTTTCAACTTCAATACTCGTAACAACAAAGGGAAAACTGAACTCCGATGTATTACCCTCACTATCAGTGCATGTTGCAGTGATATGAGGAGCCGGTGCAGTATCAGACAAGGCAACAATAAATTTTCCAGTTCCATCAGCAATGGCTGAACCAAGGAAGTATCTTCCTTCATCTTGATCATCTGCAAGGACTTCAACATAATAACTCGGACTTGTAGTACCTGTTACTTCAGTTTTAGTCACTGAAAGCACAACGGGTGGAGTAAGTTCGTTATTTCCTCCATCAATATTCTCAATTCCTTTGCTGCCATTTTTTGAGATTGAATTCCTGCTTAAGGAATTATATTTACCTTTTTCAATCCTAACTCCGTCCCCGCCATTAAACACAATGCGGTTATTTTCAAATGAGTTGTAATCTGGAAATAGTGAGTGACCAGCAAGGACGATCCCATTTAAACCGTTACCAAGATCATATTGCCAATTTTCATCAGTTCCAATGAAGTTATCTATAACAATATTGTATTTTGAATCATCCATAAATACTAGACCATTTTGCGAATTACCGCCAATTTTGTTATTAAATATGTAATTACTATTAGATCCCAGCTCAATTTGAATACCATCAGAGTTTCCTATTTTAGTAGTACCAGTGCGATCAAGACCAACGTAATTGTTTTGTATTATGTTATACGATGATTGTGACAAGTATAAGCCTTGTGTAATACTATTTGAAATAATATTTTCTAATCCATCTACTGCACCACCAATTAAACAAGACTGTGAGTGGTGAATTACAATTCCAATTGTATTGGCAAGATGTAATAAGCCCGAGACATCCGTACCGATATAGTTACCTTGAATATTATTATTCATACAGCCTAAAAAATATATTCCGTGACCATTGCCAGAAATGAGGTTACGGGCTTCAGGATTTTCGCCTCCTATCTGGTTATAATTAGAACTGTCAACATTGATACCAACACCATTACCAAGCGCTCCCGATCCAGTTATATCTGTACCAATGTAGCAGCCCTCTATTTTGTGTCCTTCTCCACCGGATAGTTGAATACCTGAATCAAATCTATTTACAGCTAAACCACGGATTGTACAGTTATCGGACTTAATATTTAATCCTGGTGAGAGAGTCGAAACACTGGTACCGCTCAATTCTATTTTAATTTCTGCATTGCTACCTTCAGAAAACGGATAGATGTTGGGATGACTTCCTGGTTGGCTATAGCCATCAATAATAACTGGATCAATTATCGTAGGCAGTTCTGTGTTTGGAAGGATTGTGAAAGGTCCGGTTCCAGGAATATTAAAAGCAATAGAATCTAGTCCTGGATTATTATTTGCATCGATAATGGCTTGTCTTAGTGATCCAATTCCTGAGTCATTTGTATTATTGACTACATATGTTGTTGGTGCTGGAGTTTTAATCCAATTAGAAAACTCCGATGTGTTTCCGACAGGATCAGTTGTAGTTGCAGTAATTACATGGCCAGCTGGAACAACAGTGCCGATCGACACATAAAAATCAACATTACCGTTAGCGTCAGTAGTTACTTCTGTCCAGCCAATTGGTGTTTGTCCTTCACCATAACCCGAAGGATCACCAACTGGATTTGAATAGAAATCAATGCGATAAGTTGTGTTAGGCGTACTATTAAGTGAACCTGTAACGAATGTTGCAATATCAACTTCAATTTGTGTTAGAACGGGATAGTTTTGAAGATCGTTGGAACCAATATCATTATCACCCGCATCATTAAAGGTTACATCATTTGTATTTTCATTTCCCCCATCTAAATTGATTCCTAAACTGTCATTGTGATTAATGTGATTGCATACAATACGGTTTCCTAGACATGTAGTATCCGATGCATTTCCACGAGTTATCATTATCCCTGCTTTTTTATTTCCCAAAGGATTGGTGCCATTGAATTGAACTCCAACTAGATTACCTTCAATCGTGTTGTTATTAGCTGATTCAATTAATATTCCATTACCAAAATTACCTGATATTAAATTAGCAGAACCGGATTCAGTTCCTCCTATAACATTCAGACTATCACCAAGTAAATGAATTCCTTGATCAGTGTTTGGTAATGAATTGGTTCCCGAAATATCCGTACCTATAAAATTTCCTTCCACCTTACTATTTACTGCTGAAGAAATAACAATACCACGCTGATTTCCAGAAATTAAGTTTCGGGCTTCAGTTAAAGTACCACCAATTTTATTTCCAGATACATTTGCATATTTGTTGTAGACTAAAACACCGCTTTGATTTTCAAGAGAATTGAGACCAGTAATATCTGTACCTATAAAATTACCTTGTACCAAATTATTATTCCCTTCAACCGAAACACCGCAAACATCATTTCCCGAAATAATATTTCTTGCAGATGCTTCTGTTCCCCCTACAAGATTACCGTCGCTAAAAATTCGAACTCCATAATTGTTCTTAGCAATGCTGATTGCATTATAGTTAGTACCTAAATAATTTCCTTCGATAATGTTATGACCTACATTCGTTAATAATATTCCGTTTCCAATAGAGAAATTATTTATTATTAAACCTCTTACTACACTGTTACCGCAACTGATTATTAATCCATCAGCTATACCAGCATTAGTTCCATCTAACTCAATGTTCAAATATGCATTGCAACCTTGAAAAATTGGATTGGTGTTGGGACTGCTGCCCGGCTGTGAAAATCCATCTATCAAAACCGGATCAGTTATTTCCGGCAACTCAGAGAACGGTTGAATTGTGTGAACTCCATTACCAGGTATCTTAAATATTATTGTATCAGAGCCAGCGGTATTATTTGCATTAATAATAGCTTGTCGAAGTGAACCATGTCCTGAATCATTTTTGTTTGTAACTACCTTCTTTGTTGTTGTAATTGAAAATACTTGATCACTAAGGTCAAAAGGATCACTATCGGTCGCATCTGAAATCTTTACAACACAATAATCTGATAAAGTACATGGAATATTCCATAAAAATGAACCATCGTTAGCTGTTGAGTTTACAATTTCAATATATGTAGCTCCACCGTTAGTTGAATATTCGATTCTTACAGGGTTTGAATAATCATAGCTTGTCCAAGTTATTTCATATTCTGTATCTATGAACAAATTTTCTCTCCCGTTGGGTTTGGTTACTGTTATTGATGGTACGGAAGGAATTGAATAAAGGTTACCGTAAATATCGCAATCAGTCGTTGAAAAAGTGCGGTAATCATCCCAGGTTATGAGTGCGGTTGGATTTATAGTACTAGCAGCTATTGCCGGTTCTTTTGGCTTTTCATTACCGCTTATAGCTGAAATAATAAAATTAGGAGTGTAAAACGATCCTCCTGTGTATTCTTTGTCCGCTCTGATATGATTTACTTTGGTATCATTTTGTGAATTAGTAGTCGGTGTTTCTCTCCAGGCTACCATAAATTTCTGACCAGCATTATTGTAAGCGACTTTTGGTTTCCATGACTTTGCGTATTCTTTAGTATTATAAGCATAATGATCATAAATAGCTGAAATAGGAAATGAATTATCCTGTACCGGGTCGGTTGTTAAATAATCAAGTTTGTAAGGATTAACAAAACTGCCGTAAATTCCGGACCATTCTTGTCCATCCCAGGTGTTATTGTTATCTCCCCAAACGACAAAAAACGCTGGACCCGGTAAATTGTAGCCTGCTTTCATTCCGAAAGAAACATCCACGCTAAACTCACCACCAACTACACTACCCTCGCTGAATGGGATGTATCTAAAATACTGCTGACTTTGAGGATCGTAAACAACATCGATTGGACCACCATCACTATCGAGCATAGTTAAATTTATTCCAGTATGTGTTTGTACAGCAAGGAGAAATCTACCGTTAGGAGTTTCTGGAGATTGTATTGGAGCAAAAGCCAGATCATAACGGGATTGGTCAAATTCATTTCCAATTGGCGACTCCTCCCACTGACGTGTGGTATGAACAAAATATTGCTGATTATCTATTGAAAAAGTTGATAAAAGGATTCTAAGAAGATAATTGCTCGATGAAGGTGGAGTTTCGTCTATGTATGAAGAAATTGATAGATATCTTCCGGAAAGTGAGTTATAAACAATACGCGGCCAGCTTGGCAATCCAGAGACTAACTCAAACGGACTTCCTAACAGATTACCAGTGTTTGAAACTTGCTGCGCGCTAACAATATTGAGGTAGGCACTGACTACTACATATTCATTTTTTTGCGAGTTGTAAGCCACATCAGGTAGAGTCCCCAATGAAAATATTGTAAATGCACTGCCAATGGGATTGCCATTTTTGTTCAACCGCTGTCCCATGATCGGGCCAATTACATAAAAACTCCCCATTTTAATATTTTCACTCCAGACAACAAGGTATTCATGGGCTATTGAGTTGTAAGCTATTGCAGTGTTATTTTCAGAATTTATTCCTGACTTTATTGGAAAATCAGCAAGAATTTGAAAAGTATTGGTAAGGGTTAAGAATACTAAAAAAGTAATAATCTTTTTCATTTGATTCTCTTTTCTTTTGATATTTACATTATCAAAAATCTGCAGCTGGAGAGAATGTCTTTGGATTTATAAGAAGAATATTTTTCTATACAATAATCTAGATTATTGCTCTCGCGAAGTAGGAATATTTTACTCATATATTGTGCATATAATTTTAATTATTGTCAATATTAATATTTAGATTTAGATAAATTATTTATTAAGTATAGGACAAAATGTATTATTTATTTAAACAGCGAATTTTAACAAACCATTATTTTTATATTAATACTAATAATTCAATTAAATTATTCCATTTTCAACAAATGATGTAAATCCATTATCCGTAAATATGACATGGTCTAAAACTGATATGTCTACAATTTTGCCTGCCTCAACTAATTTCTTTGTAATATTTATATCTTCTCGAGATGGCTCCAGATTTCCTGATGGATGATTGTGAGCTATAATTATATTTGCACATGTTGCTACAATAGCTCCTCGAAATACTTCCCTTGGATGCACTAAACTGCTGTTTAATAATCCTTCTGATATTATCTCAAACCCTATAACTTTATTGCTAGAGCTTAACCAAAAACTACAAACCTTTCTTTTACTTCTCCTGCAAATAGAAAATAGAAGTTTTCATAGATTGTTGATGGTGACGTGATTTTAACCTGCTTATCCTTTAATTCTGGATATGTTTCACTTGTATCTTTAAATTTCCAAGTGATTGTTTTAATGCATTGTTTCATAGGATGCTCCTTGAATGAATATTGTGATTTAGTGAATTGGTTTAAAAAGAAAAAGCCCTTCTTAATGGGAAGGGCTAAATCTTGATTATAAATATTTATGATAAATTATTTAATTAATAGCATCTTTCGTGATTGAATATAGTCACCGGCTTGTAGTTTATAGAAATATACACCGCTCGGTAAATTACTTGCATCAAAATCTACTTCATAATTTCCGGGTGATTTATTTTCGTTTACTAGTGTTTCAACTTCTTTACCTAAAATATCGTAAACCATAATTTTTACATTTATCTTTTCACCTTTTTCGTTTTGAGGAATTGCATACTTTATTTTTGTAGTTGGATTAAATGGATTGGGATAGTTTTGTGAAAGAGCATATGTTGTTGGTAATACATTTTGAATACCTTCAAGATTTGTTATTTTTTTCGTCAATTCTAATATTTTAACTTTTATATCAAAATCAAATAACTCAAATAAATCTTCTCTAACTATATATAATCTGTTATTTTTAAAAATAATTTTTGATTTGTAAACTGGAGTAGCTGAATCATAACTGATTGGCAAATCATAAATTTCATTTTCACTCTCAATTTTTTCCCCTTTATCAGAAAATATTTGAAAATGTGTTTTATTGTACTTAATGAAATTCTTATTTTCGTCGATTGCAATTGTAGGCAAACCTCCTCCGCCCCAACGCCATGGTTCAGTATAATTGACAGTTGAATAAAAACGACCATCACTTAAAACAATTCTAAAATTTAATTCATTATCTTTATCTAACCAACTTACTGGAATTTTTTCAGTGTTTTCATCAGAAATATCAAATAAATTTTCATTGGAATTTATCTGAAAAACTTCACCTAATTTATTTCCTAAGGAATCAACAAATTGACCATATACTCTATTGATATTTTCTGAAGTATCATAACAATTATAATAGAAAAGATATTTACCTAATTTTGTATTTCCGATATCCCAATTTTTCAATTTTTCATCAATGTTTTCAATATAATTATTGAAAAGATTAGTATATAAATGTTTCCCTTCATGCGAATAAATTCTACAAATAATTCCTTCTGAACTATTATAACTAACAATAAATTTATTTTCGAAAGAATTTAGTTTTACTGTTTCTATTCCACTTAAAGATAAAACTTCAAATTTATTTATTACTATTTCTGAATTGCAATTTTGAATTTGTGCAAACATTTTTTCTTCATCATTAATACTTTCAACCCAACATATCATTATGTAGTCATTAGAAGATGAAGCTATCATTGGTGATTTTTTAATATTCTTTACAGAATCTTCAGAAATGCTATGACCATTTCCAAGAATATTTCCCATTGAATCTAATTTTTGTAAGTATACATCATCAAATCCATTTCTATCTTCTTCATATACTATTATTAAATCTCCATTGTTACATATAGTAAAATCATGATTTTGTTGAAATGAATAAGAATCATTCGTTGTTATTTTATAAATAGGATTTTTAACATTATTTGACTCAAGTATATTTTGCAAATAAATATTATTATGCTCATTCCAAATAGATAAAATTTTGTCATTATTTATAGGAATAAAATTATAATAGTACTTACCATATTTATATGGATAACTAAAATAATTTAAATTGACTAAATCACTCAATTTTTGCCCATCATGGTTGAACTTTTGATATTTTAAATATTCCCCATATATTATACCACTATCTTCTCCACCGATGTTCATATTAATAATTTGAAAAACAATAAAATTACCATCTTCAAAAAATACAATTTTAGGACGTCCTTCAATTTCTAAAACTATTTGGTTGTCCGATAAATACTCTCTTGAATCTACATATTGAATATAAAAATGATTGGTCATATCTTTCCAACAAATAGCAAATTTTGAAGAATCAACATTATTTATACTAATAATACCACTTGCACTAAATATTTTTTGTTCTTTTATAAAAGTTAAATTTTCATCAAAAGAATTTATTTTTATATTATTTTCAATTTGTGAAAGTGATATCAAATCTTCATTTTCCGATAAACAAATTTTATATATAAAATTATTTATACCACTTACTTTTTTAATCTCTGTGCATTCATAATTATATTTTGCAATACATGATTTATAATTGTAATCTGTATAGGTTATTGCGAAACTCCCTTTTAGATTTGAAGAAATACTAATTAAACCATTAACCGAATCGATTAAACATGTATTATTCCCAATTTTATTTCCATGTTTATCAAATTTCTGCATCATTATTTTCCCACTAGCGTCTGATTGATACCAAAGAATGGTAAATTCGCCTTCTTGATTTATAACTATTTCTGGTGCATTAAATTCTTTGACTACTGAATCTGTTACAACAAAATTTGAACCTTGCGAAATTCCTTCTTTGAGAAAAATTTGGGCGTAAATTTTTGAACTAAAATTTCTGTTTTCATACCACACTAAAATATATTTATCACTATTACTATTAATATTTATAAGTGTTCTTTGGACAAAATTTGGTTGATTTTCCTCTGCAGTTATGGAAAATTCTTGAACAATTGTTCTAAACAAACTATCTTGTGCAAAGCAGATAGAAGAGAAAATTATTATAATTAGAAATAGTAAGTGTAGCTGAGTTTTCATATGAAACCTTAACTTAAGTTTATCATTTTATCAAAATCATCTTTTTAATTGATGTATAATTGCCCATATCAATTCTGTAGAAATATATTCCGCTTGATAAATTACTACCGTTAAACTGATATTTATAATGTCCCCTTTCCATTGTTTTATCAACTATTGTTGTTATCAACTGTCCGGTTATGTTATATACTTTTAACTTTACTTTTGTGGCTTCTTTTACGTCAAATTCTATATTTGTCTCAGGATTAAACGGATTGGGATAGTTTTCATATAATTTATATTCTTTTGGAAGATCTGTATTTCCAGCAATTCCGGTTGAGTTTAATGCAACAATGTAATTTTCTTTTGTTAATGTATCTGATTTACTCGGATTTGAAATAATAAGCATAACTGTAAATGAATCCGGATAAGCATAAGTATGAACTGGATTTTTTTCAGTGCTGGTTTGTCCGTCTCCAAAATCCCAATGCCGATTAAAAACATTACCGTAAGAAGTATCAGAAAATTGAACAGTAAAAGGAATATTACCTGATAAAGAATCAACAGAAAAACCAGGAATAATATAATGAGACATTCCGGAATTAAATTTATTCCCTCCAATCTTTGACCAAAGACTATCTGCTAAACCTTTGCACTCAGTTTCTAATGCATAAAGTGAATTCCCGGAAATTGTATAAATTGTTCCGTCATTATTTATTGTTGGAGAAGAATATCTATTATTAGGTAAATCAAACTTATAAATTAATTCTCCATTAGGATTTAACATGCAAAAACCTAATGAATTTATATATATATTTCCATTCTTTCCAATAGTGGGAGTAAAATATCCGGAATAAAAATCAGTATCAAATCCAAATTTTTTAGTTCCATCTTGATTTAATGCAATAAGAATTCCATTATTTGACATAATATAAAGTGTTCCATCATTTCCTATTATTGGAGAAGATTCATAAAAGACGGATGATTCGTTATCATATTTCCATTTTAAAGTACCATTTGAATCAAGGGCATAAAAAGTACCATGATAATATGTTAGGTATATGGAACCATCCTTATCAATTGCCGGTGAAGTAAAAGGAGCTTCAAACTGTTCTTCGGTATAATATTTCCATTTTTCAGAACCGTCTGGATTCAATGCATATATGTTTTTGTCTCTTGAGCCAAAATAAATACTTCCATCCTCACCAATTGAAGGTGAATAACATTCTCCACCTGCTTGAAATGTCCAAATAATATCTCCTGATTTATTTAAAGCATACATTTCATAATTCCACGGTGCTGATGCAATATAAATTACTTTTTCATTTTCCAACGAATTAATAGTGGTAAAACCTATCGCAGGTGGATGATTATTTACATCTTTAAATTCCCAAATTTTAATTCCGCTAGGATTAATTACTTGTAATTTCCAGTCAGAGGTTGTTATATAAATCCATCCATCTTGGTCGATTATCGGAGGACATCTTATTTCACTTCCTATATCTAACTCCCATTTTAAGGTTCCATCAGGTTTTATTGAATATAAAATTTGATTAGCAGAAACATAAATATTCCCTTCTGAATCAATAGCAGGAGAAAATCTTGACTCATAAGGTAGAGAAAACTCCCATTTGTTCTCATTATTTACAGTTACACTAGTATATGATGTTCCGTCATTATCATCAGTAACTTTTAACACGAAAATAAATATTCCAGGTATTTTTGGAATTGTTACTTCAGTAATTGCTGAAGTTGAGTCCTTTATGTTTACAATACATCCCTTTGGTTTTTTAAAGATACTCCATTTAAAATTTAGGTTATCGCCATCCGGATCATAAGATGGAGAACCATCCAAAATAATTGTTCCATATTTCATTGAAAAATTATTCTGTGAAACAAAAGCTTGCGGAGCTAATGGATTAAGAGTAGATATTGAAGTGTTTTGATTATTTTTTGAAGATTTTGGCCACGGAGTATCAGCCAAACCTGTACAATCACTATACAATGCATAATTACCAAAATAAATAGTACCGTCATTTCCAATTGCAGAATTAAATTGACGTCCAAAATTAAAATTGTATTCCCATTTTTTTTTCCCATCAGAATTAAACGCAAAAAATTTAACTTCGCCTCCAGAATCGTAAGTACCAAAAAAAATAGTCCCATCGTTTCCTATAATTGGAGAAGAATAAATTGTACTATTTGCATCAAATTCCCATTTTTTTGTGCCATCTGGATTTAGTGCGAAAAAAGTACCCCCTTGAGTTCCAAAATATAATGAACCATCGACACCGATTACTGCTGATGAATAAATTCCATCATCTGCTAAAAATTTCCATTTAATTGTTCCATCCGGATTTATTGAATACATATTATGGTCTCCGGATCCCATATAAATAGTTCCATCTATGTCAATGGCTGGTGAAGAACCGAAAAATCCACCAATTGATGTTTTCCATTTAATGGAGCCATCTGGATTAAAAGCATATAAATTATTACACCCGATATAAATTGTCCCGTCATTTTCAATTGAAGGAGAGGACTCAATGTGATGTTCAGTTTCATACTCCCATTTTTTTGTACCATCTGAATTCAAAGCATAAAACTTTCTTGCCCAAGTTCCAAAATATAATGTTCCATCAGAACCAATTGCTGGGGCATTTCTGAAACCTCCATCAGTTTTAAATTTCCATTTCTCAATTCCGCTTGGATTTATTGCATACAAATAATCAGCACTTGTACCAAAATAAATTGTACCGTCATTTCCGATTGATGCACCAGAAATATTCGTAGGATTAAAATAATATGGATCAAATAAACTGAATTCCCATTTTGTTGTTCCATCAGGATTAATTGCATAGTATTTTGAATCATCAAAATAATATATGGTACTATCCAAACCAATTGCCGAATAATTTTTGTCCCATGATAATTGCCGTTTGTGTAATGTACTAACGTGTACAACATTGGTTGAATATTTTTCTTTACTATTTATAACTTTAACTTTGAAAAAGAATTCTCCTCTAAATGACGGAATATTTACTTCAATTTTGGGAGAAGTTGAATCTGTTAGGACTATTGAACTTCCTTCAGGTTGTTTTATTACTGACCATAAAAAAGATAATTGTAGCCCCTCTTTATCATTTGATAGAGATGCATCGAGAGTTATAATGCCAGGATCCTTTTTTGAAATAAAATTTTCGGCAACAATAGCATTTGGAAATTTTTCCGCTCTTGCGGTATTCTTATAATCTTTATTAAATTTTGGCCATGGACTGTCTGCTAATCCTGTACTTGTTGTTGATATTAACGTAAGTTTTCCACCACTTTGCGGAACAAGAAGATTTCCTTTTCTATCCATGGCTAAAGGGGCACAATCATATAAACTTATATCCGCATCCCATTTAACTTCACCATCAAAATTAAGTGCTAAAAGTTTACTATTTCTTTTAATGGTATAAATAGTTTCGTCATTTCCCATTATAGGAAAGTATAAATAAGAATCATTACTCCATCTATTTTTCCAATCTTTATCGTCTGATGCAAACCAGTAATAATCTCCTTCACCATCTCCATCTGCTAAGGAACGGTAATAACAACTATCATTATCAATAATTCCTCTAAATAAAATATCAACGTTTGACAACACATTATCATTTATATTTCCATCTGAATTTAATCCAATAAATTTTCTACTTGCTTGTAGATATAAGAAAATGAGACCACTTTCATCTATTATTGCTGAACTAAAAAGCCATTTAAAATTTTCAGTAGTAGAATCATTATGTAAATAAGTCCATTTTATTGATCCATCAGAATTAAATGCATAAAAATACTTATCATAAGATTTAATATATATGGTTTCATCTTCTCCAATAGCTGGAGAATAATATATTTTACCTCCAGTTTCATACTCCCAATTAACTATACCATCCGGATTTATGGCATATACTTTGTGATCATGTGATCCAAAGTAAATCGTGCCATTTTCCCCAATAGTCGGAGATGAAGTAATACTACCACCAGTTTTAAATTCCCATTTTTTAGAACCATCTGAATTTAACGCATATAAACTACTATCGCTTGAACCAAAGTATATTGTTCCATCTTCATCAATAGCCGGTGATGTTATTTCATTTCCTCTTGTTTGAAATTCCCATTTTATTGTTCCTGGTGTTTGAGAATAAATTGTATTAAATAGCAAAAGCGAGGTTAGAATTGATGTAAGTATTTTCATAATATCTCTAAGAAGAAATTCTTATAATTTTTGTAATTACATTTAATTTACTTTCTTTTTTATTACAACATAAGTTTTTAGTTATTTAAATTCAATATACTATTAATTGTATTATTTGATGTAATATAGTAAAAGTAATTTGTGTATATTTGATATAAATCACTCAATCAGCAGAGCTTAAAAAACAATTGCTGTAAAGCTGTTATTAAGGTAAGAATTTTTAGATTGGCTGAACTTCAAAGATAAATTATGAAACGAAGAAATTCGGTCTATAAACTGATATTATCACCAAGATTTTATAGTGATTGAATATCCAGCCTTAGAAACTTAATTCTTCAAGTTCCTTATTCTGATCAAAAAACATACTACTGAACTCACTTCGTTTAATCCAAACTGAGATAGATCAAAAAAATGACTTCTGTATTTACCTTGAGAGATATTAGACTTAACAAGATTAACTGGTTGCTTCATTAAATGTGACATAATTATTTCTCCATTAAAATGAAAAAAGACCAGCCCCAATGAGATATTATTCCCTTCAGAACTGGTCTTAATGAATTAGTTATTTATTTTATTTAGTTAATTGTACTTTGATATGTGGAGATACCCGGGGGTTCGCATCGAAAATAGGAAAGAGTCCCAAATGCAGAATAACGTGTTACCTAGAGATTCGTTTGTCGATGGGTTTTATGGTCAATGACGTTTATAAAGAAGGCAAGTTATAATTTAGAATATACTTTCTAACCCTAATATACTAATTAAACCAGTATAATGCGAAGCTGCTTGCCCCGATTCATCGGGGGTCGGGTCGAGTTCGCAATAAAGACCTTGTCTTTATTCAAAAAGAAAGTGACCATACTAGAATTTATTATTTTCCTAATAATTTGAAAATCCATTTTTTAGCCTATTTTATTTTTTGAAAAGTGGTTAATGGCATTTGTTGGTTAAGTGCTTTATATATTTTATTCAAATTAAATCTTAATTAATGGATAATAGTTTTTTTCAATGAAATTAATATGATGAATTTGATGTCCAATAATATTGAAACCCATTGCAAGTATACTTATTGCATGTTTCCAGTTAATACCGGTCTTGAAATAATCAGAATTGTCAAAACTTTTGTAAAGAGATATTGTTGCTTTTCTAACAATAATTAATTCATCAATCAAATCTGATATTATTTTTCCTTCTGCATTTGCATTTTTAGCAAGTTCGTCTTCATTAAATGAAATTACATATTTACTTTCATTTCTTGCAAATCGTAAAACACCCACACTTAAAATTCTTTCAACATCAATTATATGTTGTATAATACCATTTACTGTCCACTTTTCAGGTAAGTATCTTTTACCTTTTAGTTGAGAAAATTGATTTATATTTAAAGAGTTTATTTGTTTTAAACTTTTTAAAAAAGCTTGGTCCAACTCAATATTTTCTACTAAATTGATGTATCTATCAAAATATTCTGGCATTGGATTTATATCGGATTTTTTCAATTTATTCTCAATTTTTAATATGTTGTAAATATTTAGATATCAAAGCAAATAACGGCGTGGCTCCGTTAGCTAACGGATAACCCGTCCGCCCAACACAACAATTTTACTTAATAACGAATGGTTTATTTTAAAGAGCAGTTTTTATTTTTCATTTACAAAAACTGCGACTAACTTTTCTGAATTGTACTTCACTTTAACAAAAAACTTTAGTTAAACTTCCAAACCAACTTTTTACAAAATTCCGCCAAGTGAAAACGGCGGTCGGGTTGATTTGTTTGTTATACAAACATTTTTATTTTAATAATAATAATTTTTTTGTATCAGTATATCCACTTGTCTGCATTTTATATAAATAAATTCCACTTGATAATTTTGAACCATCAAATTCTAAACTATAACTTCCAACTCCTTTTTCTTCATTTATTAACGTTAATATCTCATTTCCCAAAAGGTCATATATTTTTATACTCACTTTTGTTTGATTAGGAATTGAGTACTCAATTATTGTTTTAGGATTAAATGGATTTGGATAATTTTGTAATAACTTGAATATTTCTATTTTATTTTTTTCATCAATATTTGATGTTATATTTTTATAATAGAAACTACAGCTCGCACAAATCATTAAAAGATTATTTCCATTTTTATCTTTAAATTTATACTCATAATCAAGTGGTTTCCAAATGCTGCCATCCCAAAATTCTGATTCAAATTGTATAATATTATTATTTGCATCAAATGTTTGTACAAATCTTGCACTATTTACCCAATTTTCACCGTCCCAATGTTCTTTTAGATATGAAATATTATTCCCATTTTCATCATATTCATATAACTCTTTGTAAGTATAATTCCAGCCAGTATCATTACTTTCCTCATATAAAGTTGATTGAAGAAAATTATTGATATTATAATTATTTGTTTTCCTTGTCCGATTATAGAAGTTCTGTCCATCGGAATATTCTTCAACTATAATTGAGTCTTTTCCAGAATTTGCATATTGAAATGTTGTTTTCCAATTTGATTGCCAATCTTCTCCATTCCATAAATAAATAATTTCAGATGAAACTTTATCGGACTGATAAACAAAAATATTTTTGGAAATTTTACTCCAGTTTTCATTGTTCCAATCTTGATATTCTATTGATACTAATTGATCTAATTCATTATAAGAATATAATTTTTGAGTAGAATTTTCCAATTTGTTATCATTCCAATTTTCATATAAAATAATATCTGTTTTTCCATTTGGGTTTAGAACATAAGTTGTTCTAGACTCTTTTACCCATTCTTGATTTACCCATCCTTCAAGTAGATATAAAATTAAATGGTTATCATTATTATAAGAAAAAGATTTTCGCCAAATAAATACGTTATTCCTTTCATATATTTCTGAAATTATATTGTTATTAAAATCATAACTAAATTGTTTTCTAACTGTTTGTGGTCCATTATACAAATCATACTGCTCAATCGTAAGATTTTTTAACAAACCATTTTCATAATAATCCAGTTTATATTGTTGAGGATTTTCTACTTGCCTTACTAAATAAATACTATCAACAATGGAATTTGCTTGAATTGAATTATAACTATCAAATTTATTTTGACCTAAACCACTGTTAAACGAAAGAACAAAAATTGTAAAGCTAATTAATGTCCAAAATATTTCTTTAATAATTATTTTCATATTTCACCTTATTTGTTTGTATTACCGCGATGCTCCGTTATCCGTTAGCTGACGGATTTCTAAATTGCACTTCACTTTTACAAAATATTTAAATGAACTTTCATACTTTCTATTTACAAACCAAACCCAAACTAGCGAAGCAGCTTGCCCCAATTCATCGGGGGTCGGGTTGCCAACTCGCTTGTTTTAACGGGGATTTGTTTGTTAGGTTTCATCTAAAAATAAATGGATAAAAATATTATTGTTGCCGTATTAATATTTACTTCATCAGGATTGCCAAATCTTAATGATTTAATATCTGAAATACTGAAATTTAATTGTGTTTCAATTCCAAAACTAAACTGTTCGTCAATAAAATATTCACCACCACCAAGTAACCCAACCAAATAATCAGTAACAGCATCACCTTTTTCCGGTGTGGAATTTAAGTAAATAGCCCGACCCCCTAAAAATGGTTTTACAACTCCTTGGGTGAGATAAATTTTGGGAGCTATTGATAGATGTAATTCGGTATAATTATTACCAAAACTTGCTATTCCTACTCCTGGAGATAATGTAAATTGATCACCAATTCGTATTGGGAACAATATATCTAATTGTGCGCCTGAAAATGATGCAGTCAGCCCAAATGAGTGTTTTGCTGATTCCTGTGCATAAGTACTTGTTAAAATAATAAATAAAAAGAGTATGGTTTGCTTACAGTATTTCTTCTTCATAATTCCCTTCAAAAATGATTATTTATAATTATTAAATTTCTCCACATTAGTTGATTATCAACCCGGATATAAACTCTATAAACTCCATCTGGATAATTATTTGCCTCAAAGCTTTGTTGATATGTGCCTGGTGCAAGTTTTCTATTAAGTAGATAGTTCTCTGAATTTATATTGTTCGTGTTAATTAGATAACTGTTTGAATAAAGAATCTTCAATTCTGTTATGCTTTCGTCTAACTTCCCTCTTACTATCCATATTTTAACATTAGCTGTTCTATTTAAAGAAAAACTAATCTGAGTTAAGTAATTAAATGGATTTGGATAAGGAGCATAAATTTTGGTATATAATGGAAGTCCTGATCCAGTATCCGAATCATGGGCTGCTTCCAGTTCAATTTCTCCCTTTTCATTTGGAGTTCCAATAATGCCAATAGGTTCTGGTGATTCTTCACCAGTGCGAATAATTCCTTTAATAACGGGAACTTCATTTCCTAAATAGTAATAATCATTTTCATCAGTGGGATTTGAACAAAAAGCAATGACTATACTTATTAAAACTAGAAATATTATTCTCATTAAATCACCTTTCTTATTAGAAACATAATAGAGTTACGATTAAACTACTGTCCAAGTACGAATTCAGTAATAAAATTAATACCAATAATTATTTATAAACTTTTCTTAAAACTATTCAGATTTAGAAACTTAAAATGAAAAAACAATTATTAAAAATTCACAAAACATAAATGCAAAATGGTATTTGCTAAATCAATCTCATTTTTTTTAGTTTGTTATTTATACAATAATTTTATTTAACTAAAAGTAACTTTTTTATATCTGAAAATTTGTTGACTTGTAGTCTGTAAAAATATATTCCACTAGCTAAACTTGATGCATCAAAATCAACTTGATAATTACCTCTACTTTTTATTTCATTTACTAATGTTTTAATTTCTTTTCCAAGTATATCATAAATCTTAATTGTTACTTGTTCTTGTTTTGGTATTGAATATTTTATTGTTGTAGTTGGATTAAATGGATTGGGATAATTTTGAAATAGTTTATATTCTTTCACAATATCTTTTTCAATATTTACCATAATAGTGGAATAGTGTAAAATTATTTCACCGCCAATAAAATTATATTCTGTCGCAAGACTATCTTTGATTAATAACGATTCATCAACAAGCCCCCAATTTCCACCACTAAACATTTCTGCTCTTCTATTTACCAACAGATTATTTTCGTTATAATCATAGATGAATTTCTTAAAATCTGACCAATTATTTGATGTCCATGATTGCTGTAGTTCATAAGTAATCTGACTATTTGTATTATAGTCATAAGTAATTAAGTTTATATTTTGTAATTCTCCAAGTCCACCTTTTGTTATCAATGAATCCAAATTATTGTTTTCATCAAATATTTTTGCTTTTTCTTGAAATAAAGTCCAAGCATTTTCATACCATATTTCTTTCGTTTCGATTATTTTTTTTATTGAATTAGAATAGATATATTTTTCTTTATTTGTAAAATCGATGCCATTCCATACTTGATAAATTTCTTCAATCAATTCATTATTGTCATTAAATGAGTATATTTTTTTATCTCCTCTCGAAATGGTTCCATCGATAGTATAAAGGTATGTATACAGTATCAGATTATTATTCTCATCATATTCATTTTCGGTCTTTGCTTCAATAAAAATGTTATTTATGTTCCAAAGTTCACTTGATGTAATTAAATTATCAGATTCATATAAATTGATCTTTTTATAATTCTCAACCCAATTGTTATTTATCCAATCATATTGGTATAGCTCAATAATTTGAGAATTAAGATTTCTTATTGTAGTTGTTTTATGGGTATTAGTCCACAAACTATCAATTTTCGTTTGACTTATTGTAACTTCACCATTTGTTAAGAATTCTGTCGTTGTTCGCGTATTCTTTGTTTTGCTTTCAATAATTCTATTTATTTCTCTATTCACATCGTCATAACCATAATATGTAGTGCTCCATAACTGCCATTGACCATCCAGCCAATTTTCTGCTGTTAATTGGATTCTATTCATTCTTTCATCATATTTTTCTGATGTTCTATAATGATTATGCCATGTTGAACCATTAAATCTTTTTTCAATTGTTTGAACTATATAACCTTTATTGTTTCGTTTATATAATATCTTTGAATGTGAATCATATTCCCCATAAATTTCCACACTATCAATGAAGTAAAGGGCATTGTCAAAAACATCTATATATTTGTTTTTAATTTCTTGGGCATAAACGATACTAAAAGAACACAAAATAATAAATTGAAGAGTGATGACTTTTTTCAAAAATCCCTCATTTTAATTAAAGTGATAATATTATTTTAAAATTAGTAGCTTTTTTGTTATTACATTATTTGAAGAAATCAAACTATAAAAATATATCCCGCTCGATAGATCACTTCCATCAAATTTATATTTATAATTTCCCATATTTTGAGTTTCGTTTATAAGAATTTTTACAAGTTCACCAATTGAATTGTAGATAACTAGTTTTATATGTGAAGATTTGGGTAATGAATATTCTATTGTTGTTGTTGGATTAAATGGATTAGGATAATTTTGTTCTAATCTTACATTTGCATGAGTTAATTTTGAAGTAACTTTTATATCTGTTATTTTATCTATGTCAATTTCAAGTAAACGACCCAGATCATCAAATCCCCATATTTTATTTTCACTTGCTCTTAATTCATTAATATTTGAAAAATCGATAATATTGTTAAAAGTTAATCCACCGTCTTTTGTGTATTTAATTGAAGCTGGACCAGTTATGAAATCTCCTAATAAAAACCCTATTTTTTCATCAATAAATAATAATTGTTTTATCTGAAATTCTATATTTTCATTAACAATTTCCCAAGTTAAGCCAGAATTATTAGTTTTATATAAATCATTTTCATTTACAATCCAACCGATATTTGCATTGATAAATTGAATGTCTTTAACATAAAATTCGAGTTCATTACTTTCCCAAGTTTTTCCTCCATCGGAAGAATGATGCACAATTGTAATATCTGTTTCTAAAGGATTATCAAGAAGCCATAAATTCATACTATCTAAAATTTCAGAATCATAAGTGTATAGTTCAGTAATAGTTTCCCAATTTAAACCGCCATCAGTAGTTTTTAGCAAATTAGAATAATCTTCGAATGCAAACCCAATTTGCGAAGAAACAAATTTTAACTCTTTATTGGAATATTTTTGAAATGGGTAAGTAATTTGCCAAGAATTTCCTGCATCGATTGATCTGACAAACTCACCATTTATTCCCGTTAAATAAACATTTTTTTCGTTCGGATAAGAAACACTTGAAATATCAAAAGAAAATAAATCTAATTTATTCCAGTTAATTCCATTATCTGAAGTCATTAGAATTAAGCCATTTGAACCAACAATCAATCCATTATTTTCATCACAAAAATCAATATCAGTAATTGTTGAATTAGTAAATGACTTACTTATTTCTTTCCAATGATTAATTGTACCATAAAATATTTTTCCATGATGATTTTCTTCACCAACAATCCAAAACTTTTCAGCACAAATAGAAATTCCATTGAAAGCTTCACAAGTTATATTTTCTCCAAACCATATTTTACCTCCGTCATTTGTATATCTAAATAAATTATTAGACCCTAATGCTATAGCATTTAATGAATCAATTACTACCAAATCTTTATATTTTTGACCTACAACACTGTCTTGAAGTTTCCAAGATTCCCCACCATCAATAGTTTTATAGATTCTTCCTTCATTTGAATACAGACCTGCGGAAACTAAAAATCCAATTTGATTATTTACAAAACTTATTTTTCTATGCCAAATAAATTTCATATAGTGAACTAATTTCCAAGATTCACCTCCATTGGAAGTTTTATAAATTTCACCAATTGTATTTCCAAACCAGCCGTTTAATGAATCAATAAAAAATATTGTTGATGCCCATCCTGAAGTATGAATTTTATTACTCCAATTAATTCCACCATTCGTTGATTTATATACTCCTTGTATTCCTGTCACAAACAATACATTTTCTGAAACTACATATAAATCAGTCCAACCATAATCAACCGGGCTATAGTTTGTCCAACTATTCCCACCATCAATAGTTTTTAAAATTGGTGAATCTAATCCATCTCCTACAATCCAGCCGATATTCTCATCTATAAAAGATACTTTTTGCAGATTAGAATAGACTGGCATATTTAATGGCACCCATGAATCTCCACCGTTTGTTGTTTTTAGACATGTACTATTTTGTCCGACTGACCAACCTATTAAAGAATCAATAAAAAATATATCATTTAGCGGGTAAGCGGATGGACGTGAATTATTCCAGCTATATTGAGCATTTATTATAATTGGTATTGTTATTAAAAGTAAAATAAATTTTTTCATAATTTATTAAAATATCTAATGTATAAATTTAATATAAGAGATTTTCAACTATTTGTAAATACGTATAAAAACGTACAAAGTAAAATTTCTAATATCCGGAAAGCTCGCAATTGATAAAGGAAAAATTCCGTATTAGTAGATTTGTGTAAATGTTTAATAAATAGGTTTAATTAAATGCTTTTGAACGTAACGAAATATCATTTAATTGTTCAAAAATTATTGTTAATTTATTAACATATTCCGAAAGGAAAATTGAACTCTTCGAGAAAATGATCGAACAATTGAAAGTCAATCTCAAAAAGGCAAAAACATATGATGTTCATTAACTAACGGAACAAAACTTGACTATTACTTCATCAAATTTTTCTGTTAAATTTAAGAATAGATTTCATTATTTAAAATAACTCAATTTTCCACTTATACCAAAAACTTTACACTCTCATAACAAAAGAAAATGTTTTTGCCGTATCAAAATATCATTTGGATAAATATTATCTTTTATTTTCTTTAAAAAACTGAATTGATTTTTTTAAAATAAATTCAACATTTCTATTTTCAGAAATTGAATGATCTTCGTCTTTAATAATGCTAAAACCAAATTTTTTGCCTATTTCTTCAGCCTCTTCAATAAATTCTTCTGTCTGTGAAACTGGTATCGTTTCATCTTTTTCACCATGAAAGAAATAAATCGGACGTTTAATTTTTTCTATGTTATTAATTGGTGAAATACTCTTTAAGAATTCATCTTCATCGCTTGGATCACCAACAGCTGTTTTCCAAAACTCATAATTAAATTCATTATCAAGATCATCAAAGTAATCAATTATGCTAACAATATCTGTTGGAGAAGCAACCGAGACAGCTGCATTATATAAATCCGGATATTGAATTATACTTTCAATTGCTGCATATCCACCGTAACTATGCCCATAAATAAAAATATTGTTGCTATCAGAATAATTTTCTTGAATCAACCACTTAGCCCCATCAGCTATATCATCAACCATTGTTGTAGAGATTTTTTTAACCCCTGCTAGTAAATGGTCTACTCCATAACCTGTTGAACCTCTAAAGTTCATTCGTAAAACGCCGTAACCTTGATTTGTGAAGAACTGAACTTCCGGTAAATAACCCCAATAATCTCTAACAAATGGACCTCCATGAGGTAAAATAACGAATGGTATATTCTTATCATTCGTAATGGGTAAATTTAGATATCCTTCAATACGGTACCCATCACGTGTTTGGTAGTTTATTGTTTTTGTATAAGAAACTTTATGCTTTAATAAATCCTTTGCAAATGAACAGAATAATAGTTTTTTATTTTGAATGGTATTAAAAATAAGAATATGACCTGGATCAACATCACTGTATATTTTAACCAATATTATTGATGCATCATTGTTCCAATCAAATATATCCGCAAAGTATTCGGGATAATGACTTTTTAATGTATCTTGATAAGCTTTGAATTTTTCACTAAACCATTCAGTATAAGGTTTATCTCTCTCATATCGGATTCCAATTAGTTTTTGTTCGGAATCCAAAAAAAGTAATTTGGTATCATTATGAATTGGGTTACCAATATCATATTTACTATCTTCAAGAATTGTATCAATATATTCCTTTTTGTTGATATCAAATGAAAGAATTCGCCATCTTGGATTATCAATTGAAGAACTAAAAAAGACAATATTTTCATCATAATCAAAATCTAAAAAATTCAATTTTTTATTGATAAATGAATTTCCGTCCATATCTAAATTAATAGTATTCTTACTCTCCCATTTTTTATTATTCTTCGTGAAAAATTTGATTTTTCCATCATCGTTTTGAATACCAAGTCTCACTATACCTTTTTTGTCTACCAACCATTGATTTATTTTATAATCATTGCCATTTTCAACTTCAACTTTTTCTCCAGTATATATGTTTAGTTTATAAATTACTGGAAAGTCATCAATTCCTCGAGTTTCTATTAAAATATTCTCAAAATCATCTTTAAGCACATTAACCATCTTTGAGGTTTGAATATTATTTAACAGACTTCTTTCACTAAAATAATATTGCTTTTCTTTTTTCCAAATACTCATTAATTGTTCTTTTTCAGTTCCATCTGCATTAATTGCATATAATACACCCATTTGCTCATATGATAATCTGTTTTCTGATATCCAATTTAAATTTAAAATAGGATATTTTTCCAATGGGATATCACTTTTTAATTTTCCCTGTTCAATATCTGTTATAAATATGGAATAACCTGTAGAACGCTTCCTGACTGATGCCATATACTTTCCACTTCCCGATATAGAAAATTCATAGTCATTAACCGGATACAATAAATCACTGATAGGAATTTCTTGAGCAAAAGTTAGTGAGTGTAATAGTATAATAAGTACAATATTTTTCTTAAGTGTGTTCATGGTTCTATTTTATTTAATTTTGATAATTCATTATTTCCCAGTTTATATCTATGATTTCTTTATAAAAGATTTTAAGAAAAATTAAATTATAAATAAATTAATAATACTTTATATAAACTAAATGCGTCATATTAAAAATAAAACTTATTTAATAATCTAATATTTAATTTTATAATTAAGATATAAATTAGAAGAAAATTATCATTTTGTAAATACGTATAAATACGTACAATGTAAAATTAATTATAACCCGAATTGCTGAATTTACTCTGGTATCAGCAAAATTGATTGTAAAAGAGTCACGCCGGGGGCTCGCAATGGATTTTAGAAAGAGTCTCAAATGCAGAATAACGGGTTACCTAGGGATGCGCTTGTCGACGGACATTATGGTCAACGACTTTTATAAAGATGAAAACTAAGTAAACTTAGGATTTACTGAAAGAGTTAAAATTCAAATATATTTGATTTAAGTGAAGTTGCCTAGCTTGTTCAAATGATTTTATTAATTGAGTTTTTTTTCTTTTTAATTCTTATACATTATCTTATAAGTTTAATTTAAGTTTTTTCATTATAAGTTTTTTCCAATCTTTTAATTAATGGTCAAAAAAAAGATAATTAATAAATCATAAAATATTATTTATTCTATTATTAAATAATTAAGTTCTGATATTTATTACTTATTAAAGTATTATTATTAGTTAGATTTGTAGTAGTTGATGATTTTCACAACATTGTTGATAATCTGATAATGATTGTATGGAATCTTATTATCAAACCACGTTTCTTCAATAAAATCAAAGATATATCTCTTCCAATTATCTTCCAGCAAATGAACAATAACTCGACTGAAATTTTTATTAAGACCAACATACATAGAAGTATTATTAATTAAACTATAGGTTAAAATTTCTTGACCGAACCAAAATTTTGCATGAATAAGTAACTTTGTTATTTCATCAAAATACTGGTCACCTTCATTTGTAATCTTCATATAAATATGACTACAAATTCTTCTTATATCTCTATTTGGAAATAATTTTGCCATAGTTCTATAATATTTGCATGAGCACTGAAGTGTATATAGATTTACCTCGTTTCTTGAAACTTTGAGTGTCTTTTTCGTCACGTTATCGTTATAAGGAATGATATAAGACTCTGATAAAAAAGGTTTCTCGTTATCAATATAAAGTTCTATAAATTTATCTTGTATATTATTCATGGCGTTATAAATTATCCATAGAAAACTATTTTAAAAGTTTTATGAGCCAACTTCTATTTTCCCTTTTTGATTAATATTGATTATGTGAGCATGGTATGGTATAAGATTGTTTGTAAGTACATATTCTTTAGTTTTGTTATCCCAATAGAAAATATTTCCCTGAAGTATGTTTTGAGGATAGCTTTTAATATTGTTTTTGTCAATTGTAGTAGGTAAAGAACCAATCCAATAATATCCTGAAGAATTTATTTCCACATCAAATTTGCTTAATGGTTTACCATACAATTCTACTATTTTTTTATTTTCAACAAATACCCAATAGCAGTTTCCTTTTTTAAGTGTATCATCAAGTACTAAATGAGTTTGATTATTTATTGTTTCAAAAGGGCCATTATCAATTTCCAATTTTAAATTTTCATATTCTTGTTTAGAAATCTCAAATGGGATGGAAATCGCATTCCACCCTGGATATAAATTAAAAAGTGCGACATTATTAGAAGTGTAAAAATTATTAGAATATATTTTGTGGTTTAGTTTATTTGTAACATTTACATAATCCGCTCCCAATACAATTGTTTCATAAATGTTATCAAAACTCCATTCTAATTTTAATTCACTAAATAAGAATTTTTTTGAACTATAAAACCTAAATCTTCCTACTCTAACTTTATTAATTATTGTTTCTGATCCAACATTTGACGAAAATCCAATTATACAGTCATTGAATCTTTTAAAATTATGAGTTTTATATATTGGATTTTGTAATTGTGAGGAATTAGAAATAACTTCTAAGTTTATCTGATCAAAAATATTTACATCATAATTCAAAATTAAAAAACATTGATATGCATTAAGAAGCAAGCCATTTTTGCTTTCTAAAAAAATTTCGAATTCAAGATTATGAGAATTTATTTGATGAATATTTTCTACTGTAAATGAATAAATATATCCTGAACCATTTATAACATTTTGAAACATTATAAAAACTAATGTTGCTTGTATAAAAAAAACTATTTTTTTAATTCTTTCCATAAACCATTATTCGCAGAAATTATAAAATTTGTTTTATTAAATTCACATATTCCCCAACAATTATTTTTAAATGTTGAAGGTTTAATTATAAATTTGTCGTAATCGATAGTATATAAACCAGTGATAGAAGAAATATATTTTTCACTAATATCTATTCCATTAATTGAGGAAATTTCTTCCCAATCATTTACATTTTTTCTTTTCAAGTAAATTTTAAATCCCGCAATTATTAGATTCTCAAATTCATCCTCATAAATTGAATAAATTTTCCAAGGGGGGAATTTATGTATTTTACTAAATTCAGAATGTTGAGCTTCATAAAAAGTGCCGTCTTCGCCTCCGGCGTACATTTTACTTTTACCAACTTTAACTGAATAAATGGGATTTTCCAAATCTTGAAAATTCCATGTTTTACCAAAATTTTCACTAATGAATATTCCCCCATTACCTGGGAAACCTACTCCTAATAAAATTGTGCTATCATTAATACTTATTGATTGAACTTCATCATTTATGCCTTCTACCCAAGTCCAAGAAAGACCATCATCAAGTGAATAAAGAAAAGTACTCGGCTTTTGGGCACCCCATAAACCAACGAAAATTTTTTCATCAATTACTTTAATTGAACGTACAGGTTTTTGAATCAATGAATCCCATCTTGTTATATCTATACTTTTGAACAAGCCTTCTTTACATCCTATATAGAATGAAACACCACTATCAATACAATAAATTTGGTCTGAAGGAGCATTTGTCTTTATCCAATTATTGTCGTAATCTTCAAAAAATAGACTTAACCCGTTAATAAATATTAAACTATTTAGAATAATAAATAGCACATGTTCTCCTTATTTAACAAACATCATTTTTCTTGAATGAACAAAATTCTTAGTTTTTAACTGATATATATAAAGTCCAGTTGTTAATTTATTTGCATTAAATTTTATGTTATGAAAACCAGCATTTAAAGTTCCGTTGATTAGACTAGCAACTTGTTTTCCAAGAATGTCGTAAACTTTTAATGTAACTTCACTTTTAGTATTTAATGAAAAAGAAATATTTGTTTCCGGATTAAATGGATTGGGATAGTTTTGATATAATTCAATATTTGATGGTATCGTTTCATTTTCCTTAATATCAGTTAGAGGATTAAAATTAGTAAATCTTAATTTGAAATTATATTTTGTTAATGCCGGATTTAGTTCAATTGAGTCCCGCCCCGAAAGTATTGTTTCCGGAATTATTAATCCGCCCAATTGATCTGAAATAATTGCTTCAATTCCAACCGGATAATTAATTTTTAATTTGTTTCCAGCAACCATATTAATAACTTCTAAAGTTAGTAAATGCTCACCGGTATACGGGAATCCTGTATAGTTGCGTACGTCTGGAATTATGCCTGTTGGATAATTTGTTATTAAAAATCTTCCATAAATTCCTCCTGGAGGTGCTGGTGGACCCTCAATTTCATATACTCCTGTTTGATCATGAGGCCCATCAAAGTTATCAGATGCTTTTGTATCAAGAGCCCATAAAATTCTAGTTTTTTCAAATGTATCAGTAACTTGATTTACTATAACTGAATCCAAATAACCATCATAATCCGAAGATTTTTGAGCATTAACAATAACGGAAGTGATTGTTAAAATATAAATTAGAAACCAAAATTTTTTCATATAATTATTCCTATAAATACTTTATGAGTTAATTAAAACTATCTCATCTATAAAGATGAGATAGTTTATTTTAAATTATTTCAACATCATCATTTTTCTAACAGCATTAAAATCTCCCTTACCTGCATTCATTCTAACAATGTAAATTCCGCTATTAACAAATGATCCATTATTATTTGTTCCATCCCAATTTAATACTACTCTTCCACGATCTACTTCACCAAGGAAAAGAGTTTTAACTTCTTGTCCTAAAACGTTATAAATAATCAGAGAAACATTATTTGTTTCAGGAACAGAAAATTCAATTTTAGTTGATGGATTAAATGGATTTGGGTAATTTTGTTCTAATGCATATTCTGTTGGTAAAATTGGAGCTGATTCAAAAGCATAAACTATTTCAACATCCTCAATTTCTTGATTTTCAGTATTGGCAACTATAAAGCTCTCAAGTTTAACATTTTCAGGATTTACAACTTCCAATGGTATAGAAACAAGAGAGTGTTTTCCGGGTTCAAGAATTTTACTATTACTATTATCGTATATAAGTACTCTTAGTTTTTGAGCTACTTGCTGATAATATACTTTTCCCAATTCAGTTGATAAATCAAGATTTTTACTTACCAAATTAAGAATGTTATTATAATTTAATTGAACGCCTTTAACTGCGATCTTATTTTCAATTACTGCACTTAATTCGTTTTCAGTAACATAAACAGTTATTCTCGCATCTGCATTATAATTTGATTTACTTAAAGTATTTGATTCTGCAACTATTTCAAATGATTTTACTGATAAATTTCCACGAGAAGGAGTTCCATCTGGGAATTCTCCATCTAGGATTATTTTTTGAATTAGAGCTAAATCTTGAACGTTAACTATACCATCACCATTACTTGACCAAGGAGCAATATCTGCCCTTTCAAATTTACTTCCAGCCATAAGTTTAACTTCCAAAATGTGATCAACAACATCTAATAAATCAAGTAAATTTATAGTTCCATCATTATTAACATCACCTTTTGAACCATGAGTTGATCCGTTTCTTATTTCTATAATTTGAGTTAATGTATCAGCACTTGGAACTGTGGTAATTTGTGTTGCATCAACTTCACTTGCATAAACTTCAATTAATTCAATTGATGTTCTTTGGGTATCTGGTTGATTAATATCGGCAACATAGTAATCAAAAACAAAAAGGTCTTTATAATCTCCTGCTAATAATGTTGTAGTTCCATTTCCATAAAGAAGAATATTAATTTCATCAACAGTTGTTAACATATCAGAAGATAAATTTCCTCTAACTATATTTGTTAAAAAATTCCAATTACCTAGTTGTGCTACAGGAATTGCATTTCCCAATCTAACTTCATCTAAGATAATTTTACCATTAGTAACTAATTTTAATTCAAGTGCATGTAAGCCTTCTGTTCCTTCATATTTTAAACCAAGGCTATCCGTAAAACTTCTTTTGTCTACTCTAACAACCGTATCAACTTTTAATTCATTTGCTGCATTGTATCCATGGAAATAGAAAACACCTCTTGAGCCCACAAATCCTGAACCCGAAGCAGTAATAACATTAGGTGAACTAGTTGCATCGCTAACAAAGCTTATATTTGCATTTGAATTACCACCTGCTGTTGGTGAAAATCGAACTGTATAAACTTCTGAAGCACCTGGTGCAATTGTCGCAGTTACATTGCCTGTAACAGTAAATGACGGATTATCAGAAGTAACATTACTCATAATCATTGGATTTGAAGCTCCTTGATTAGTAATTGTAATATTTACATTACTAAAGGAACCAACGGCAACAGAACCAAATGATAACGAAGAAGGATTTGCAGAAAATGTTGCTCCCGGAACTTGTCCAAAACCAGTTACAGCAACTAAGTCAGTGCTTGATGATATAAATTCAATATTACCTGAATAAGTCTGAGCTGCAGTTGGTGCAAAAGTAACTGTAAATGCTTGTGATCCACTGGCAGCAATATTTGCTGTAGTTGGGTTTATTGAATATCCTGCTGGAAGATTAATTTGTGTTATATCAAGAGCTTGTGTGGGACTTGTATTATTAACAGTTAAAGATAAATCTGACGTATTACCTACCGCAACACCATTAAAATTTAGAGATGCTGGTGAAGAAGAAAAATTTGAAGGAGGTGCTGGTGGGGTAAAATTAGTAAATGTTATAACAAAATCATAAGAAGTAAGTGCGGAATTAAGTGCAACGCTTGCATTCCCAGTTAAAGTTTGATTATAAATTGTTCCAGTTAGTTTATCCTTAATTTGAATTGAAATACCTGTTGGTAAATTAACTGATAATTGGTTAGGTGTTGTTAGACCTACTAATTCTAATGTTAAAGTTGTAGAACCGGAATATGGAAAACTTGTATAACCTCTAACATCCGGTATCAAACCAGTAGGACGTCCAGCTATTGGAAATCTTACATAAAGTCCAGCTGGCGGAGCTGGCGGTCCTTCTAATTCAAATGCAGCAATATCATCAAATCCATCAGTTGCTAAAGGATGAAGTGCCCAAAGGGCTCTTGACCTTTCTGTTCCTTGTGTTACAACTACTGAATCCATATAAGAATAGTTACTTGCATTTTGAGCAAGCATACTACTCAAATTCAGCAGAACTAGTGCAAAAATAAATATTAATTTTTTCATTTTTTTATCCTCATGCTTAACTATTAGTTTATTTTATATAAGTTTTTTCATATATTTATTTGTTTTTTGTTACTGAAAGTAGCATTAAACCATGATTTACTCGGCAATCCTATGAAAATAGGATTGCCATTTTTTTTTAGATTATTTTAATAACATCATTTTTTGAACAGAAACAAAGTTGGAAGAAGTTAATTCGTAGAAATATAAACCTGATGATAAACCTTTTGCATTCCAATTAACACTATGGAAACCAGCTTCAACAGTCTCATCAACCAAAGTTTCTACCAATTCCCCTAAACTATTATAGATTCTCAATTTTACATTTGCAGTTTCTGGAAGAGAAAATCTTATTACTGTTGTTGGGTTAAATGGATTTGGATAGTTTTGTTCCAAAGTATATTCTGTAGGCACAGATAATACTGAAGAACCGCTTATATTTATCAAATAATTAACTGCTTCACTAACAACAAATTCTTCACCATTTTTTACTTGATGGCCTGTTATTTCTAAATTTGTACCTTCGAGTTTTACAGTTACCGGATATTTCACACCATTTAATTTGATATCTTTTGAACCGTTTATTACATCAACTAATCTGTTACTTGAGAATCTAATATCAAATACATCTTCTGAAGGAACTGGAGGCATTTCAAATCTTTCCAAATTTTCATCTTTATCAGCTATATATAAAGTATATCTCATACCATTAGCATCAGAAATGATAATTTTTGCCCATTCTTCATTTATTATACTTTCGTTCTTTGGCAATGCAGGGCCATCTTGAGTTGGAATTATTAGTTCTCCGGCAGCTAATGATTTAACCCAAACTGCTGTGCCAGGATTTACTGTACTTTTAATTTCATAACCATTGGAATAACCCCAATAAACTGTACTTGAATTAATTGCACTTGAAGGAGCTGTTCTAATATCTGCAGTTGCATATGCGTAATCATAAGCACCTATTAAATTCCAACCAGTTGAAATTTGTACATTATTTCTTTGTACATTATTTCTTTGTACATAAGATAAATTGGTTTGTGTAATTGCAGCATTTCCAGTACTCTTTAACCAAAATGCTTTAGCAGGAACTATATTTGATGTTGTTGCTATATTTTCATAAACTCCAGTTGCATTATTCCATCCCCAAGCAACAGACATAGTTGGATAAATTGAAGAAGCCTGCATACTTGTCATATTATAACCAGGGAAAGAAATCAAATTCCAACTTGTAAGAATATTTTGTGAATGATTAAATGTAGTAGCAACTTCTATTGTTATTCCGGCAAAAGTTGCTCCAGGTTGAGTAAAAGATACAGAGCTTTGTGTTTTCATATTTACATCAGCAAATATTGCACCACTAAGACCATCTTTTAGAGTAAATCTTCCTGGTCCTAATTGAGCTGGATTCCATGTTAAAGTTGCTGTACCAGAAGAAGAACCAAAATCACCTTTTAAAGAATAAGTCACTGCAGAGCTTGCATTTTGTAAATTAAGAAATACATCGTCAGAACCTGTTATATCAAATCTAATATCGATATTTCCTGCTATATTTGTTGGAGCTGCTAATTCTCCAAGAGAATTATCCAAACCTGAAGTTGCAGTTGTTGCACTGCCAAATACAACTTGTCTTGATTCGTAATTATTGTTTGTTAAAACAATCGATGCTGTCCAATCTATATCATCTCTATAAGATACTGATTGAGGATCATAATGTGCCCAACCTGCATCCCATCTGTTTTCTTTTGAAAAAGCACCAACATAAGTTGTTGTTTCAAAACCTGCTAATTTTGTATTTGAGAAACTTGCACTGCCTAATAAGGGCGAACCAGTTGTTGGTTCAACATTTGGATTAATAAAATTAAATGGGTCAGCTAAGTTTAAATTAGCTACTTCAGCAGCACTATAGTTATCAGCATTAAACCAAGCCAATGCATCAATAACAGTTCCATCGTTATCTGAAGCAGAAACTAAAGGTTTTGATGATGCAAGACCAGCAATATAATTTTTTTCATATTCTACAGTATTATCAAGAAGCAAATTCACTTGATTAACTGCATTACTACCATCAAAGAAAATTCCTCCTTCATCGAATCCTGTAATTACGGAATTGAATAAATTCATTTGTGAACCTTCACGTTGGTGAATACCATAATAGTATTCAGGATCAAATGCTGTTTGAGATGAATTTTGTTTTGGACCAACAGCAGTAATATTTGAAAATATGGGTTTTGAAATTGGTGCTGTTAAAGGAGAACCAGATTTACTATCTTGTTCAAAAGCTTCACTTTTGCTTACGTCAGCAGTCCATGAGTCTCTAAAAATAAATCCATATTGAATGTTTCCTCTGTAACCTTCATCACCATCGAAATCATCATCTAAAGATTTTATCGCAATTAAATGACTTGCATCATGATTTCCACCAAACCACTCAAATGCATCATCTCTTGAATAACTAACTTGAACGTGGTGAATTTCTGTTCCACTTCCAACTGAACCTAAGGTTAAGCCATTTATTTCGTTATTTGCTGAAAGTTCAATTCCAGGGAATTCAATTCTGACATATTTAAAAACACCACTGTTATCTGCATCATTTGTACCGCCGTATACTGCACCTTCACTTGTTGGAACACCTTCTATAGCAACATTTAAACCTTTCCAGTTAGAAGCAGCGCCTAAAATAATAACACCGCCCCAATCTCCCATTGCTCTTGAACCTGCGGGTAACTGGCTGGTAAATACTATTGGATTTGTTGCAGTACCATTTGCATATATTTTACCACCTCTTTTTACAATTAAAGAACCCTTTGTTGAACTCTCGCCTAAAATCACAGTCCCTGCTGGAATTGTTAAAGAGACAAGTGAATCAACATAAACATACCCACTCAGCAAATAAACATTATTTGCATCAAGTGTTGTATTACTTGTAATATGGCCAGACAACACAACATCATGGGGTGTTAAGTGTGTTTGCCCAAAAACTTGACTAAACAAGCCAATTGTTAAGATTATTAAAAATATTTTTTTCATGATTTACTCCATTTGTTATTTTTTATGATTTTTTTTACTTCAAAAGATTTTTTTGTTTCATCAACCTCCTCATTTGTTTTGTAAATCTGTTATTTATAGTTTATATGAAATTCCAAGTGAGTATGAGGTATGTTTCTCTTTTAACTTTTGCAGTTCGTTGTATTGAGAATATGTTTCATCTTCATCAAGGATATTGCTAATTGATAATTTGAGTTCAAGATTTGATATAATTGTCTGTTTATAGATAAAATCAATAATATTTTTGGGATCTTCGTAAATATCACCTTCAAGAATTTCACCGATTCCAGCCTGAATAATTCTTTTACCAAATCTATTATAGAGGATGCTGATGTTGCTTTGCCAGATTGGATTTTCATATTCTAATCTAACATTTATTACGTAAGGTGATTGACCTTGCAATGGACGTGATTTTCTTGACTTATTTAATAAATCATCCACTTTTGTTTTAATAAAGCTATAATTAGTGTTAAGAAAAAAATATGATAAATAGTCAGTTATAACCCTTAGACTATATCTACTTTCAAATTCGAAACCCCAAACTTCTGCTTCAGCTGCATTTTTAAACGTTTCCTCATAATTTCCGGAAGTTGGAACAACTGCCTGTTCAATTGGATTTTTAATGGTTTTGTAAAATGGACTTACGGATAAATACTCATTTATGCCTGGGAAATATTCAAAACGTATGTCATAATTATCTAGATTTGCAGTTTTTAGATCGGGATTACCTCTGACAATTGCCATTGTTTCAAAATCAAAATAACCAAATGGTGTTACTTCTCTTAACTGAGGTCTGTTAATTGTTTGGCTATATGCAAACCTTAAATTAATATTTTCATTTATTTTATATATTAAGTTATAAGAAGGAAATACTTTGTCTGAATTATCGCCATTAATTTTCATTGGAGTTTGGTTTATTCCAAATCCAGTTTTTGTATTTAATGTTAGTTGATATTTTTCAAATCGTAATCCGCTAATAAATATGAAATTTTGATCCCATAAATTGAATGGAATTTCGAACATCAAATAGATACCGATGTTTTCTAATATTGAACTATAATTATGAGTGCCCTCAAAATACTCCTCGTATCGAATATCACTATAATATTCAAAATTATTGATATCAAAAGCCGAATCAGGTTCAAGATAGTAAAGTTGACTTAAACTCCCGCTTAAATAGCCTCTGGGAATAACTACTGAAAGATGCCTTGCATTGTAAAATCGATTTGAAGTATTATATATTGTACCAAATTTAATTTTTGTTGTATTAACTGGAAGTTCAAAGTCAAAATTCAGACTTCTCAAGTATTCATTCAGATTTGTAAATATTCTTGCACCGTAATCACTTGGAGATACTGTTAATTTGAGTCTCCAAGGGTCATTAATTTCATCTTTTGCATAAACGTATTTTCTACTATCTGGTTCATCTCTTTTTGTTTGAGAATAAGATCCTTGCCATTTTAATTTTAAATCTAAAAGTTCAGGAAAGAAATCTTCTCCAACTAATTGAGTAGATAAGAGTTCTCTTGAAACAAATTCTAATTCATTTCTTTGTTCGTACTGTGAATGGTAATAATAATAACCTCCTATCTGTGTTGTTTCCTTGTCTGAATTCACAGAATAGGAATTCTTGAAACTAACTTTATGATGATTTCCTAATTTATAACTTAAGTTCAAAATGGCACCACCAAAAACATTCCAATCAGATTTGTAACCTTCAAAATCTAAATCCGGAATTTCGTTTTCACCTCCTGGGCCTCCCCAAACAATTGTACGTATTTTTTTATTATCAAATTTTGATTTATATAATAAAGAAGATACCAAACCAATTTCTTCGCCAAACAATGGAAATATATCCGAATAACTAATTCCAAAACTTTGATTTAATGGTGATTTAACTTTGTTAATATTCCAATAGTGATTTAAACTATTTACAGCTTCGTAATAATCTTGACGCTGCTCAGAATTAAATAAATCCAACTGCGAAAAATCTTTTGGGAAATTATTTGGTAACGTTCTTATTCCATCATCAAATCCTAACCAATCATATGCGCCGCCATGATAAGTAAGAAAATCTTGATTAGTTACTCCTTTAGTATAACCTAACGAGTAATTAATAGAGATTGATCTATTATTTGGAAATTCTATTGTGTTAACTTTTACAAGTCCACCACCAAATTCACCTGGCTGATCTGGCGTAAATGTTTTAATAACGATTGTGTTTTCTATTATTCCACTTGGAATTAGATCAAATGCAAATGATTTTTTATCAACCTCGGTTGCTGGCAATTGTGCATCATTTAACATTGCATTACTATATCTTTCACTTGTTCCGCGTACATAAACAAACTTATTATCCATTAATGTTATTCCAGATACTCGTTTAAGTGCATCTGCAGTACTTGCATCTGGTGATTTGCTTATTAATTCTGCACTTAACCCATCACTAATTACAGATGAATTTTTTTGCTTGTTAAGTAGAGCACCTTCAAAACTTAAATCAGCCTTTTCTGTTACTACAACTTCATTTATTACTAATGCTTCTTGTGAAAGTGCAATATCAACTATGGTTGTTTCATTATCTTTAATTAAAATATTTGATTTGGTAACTGTAGAATATGAAATGAATGAGTATACTATTGTATAATAACCCGGTGATAAGTTTTTAATTTTATAACGACCATCAAGATCAGTTGATGCACCAATATTTGTATTTTTAATTAAAATATTTGCACCAATTAATACTTCACCACTCTGTGCATCAACAATTTTTCCTGAAAGTTGTCCAAATGCAAAAGCTTGTAATGAAACACCTAGACTTAAAATGAAACTAAATATTGATCTGTTGAAATTATTTTTCATGGGGGTACTGATAAAAATTTTTTAGGTTTATTTGATGCGGTTAAAATATTCTTAGTATGTTATTGGAAAATTAAGTGATAATTAAAAATACGTTATTATCATATTAAGCTGGTATTAAGCATTTATTAAGCCAGTATTAACAAAGCAAGAATACTTTTTAAATACTATTCCAAAATATTTTATAGACATTATTTAAAGTACATAATTAAGCAGCACTATAATATTTGACTAAACTACTTAACAATTTGTTAACTTAAATTTTAATACCAAGATTCGATAATCAAGTAATAAATAAAGAATGTACTATGATGAGAATATTATTAGCAGCTTTTATAATTTATACTATTTTTATTGGAACAACACAAGCCTCAAATTTTGAATTTAAAAACCCAAAAAAAAATCTTAAAGTAATTGAAAATTTGAATTCAATAATCGTTAACGATACAATAGTTTTAAATAACCAAGAAAAAACTGCTATATATGCTTTTATGTTTAAAATAGTAACAAACAATAATTTAACTGATAAAAAAATTATAGATTTGATTGAGATTAAGGAAGGTAATCAATTCAATAGAGATTGGAATTTATTTTCTAATATAAAGTCTGGGTTAGATAATAAAGATACACTTATTGTAATTGGATTAGGTAATACAACAAAATTGAATATGATGAAATATGATGATTTTCTTGAATTGAATTATAAATTGAACATCCCAAATTTTTCAGAAGAAATAAATTCTTCAATTGAAATAATCTATTCTGAATTTAGTGATGAAAATGGGAATTTATTAATAAACAATCAAATAGATAAAAGTTTAAAGACAATTCATATGATAATTAATAAATCAGAATTGGAAAATGTTAATAATATTGAATTACACCAAAACTATCCAAATCCTTTTAACCCCAAGACAATAATTGAATTTTCAATTCCTTCTTTTCATGAATCAAGTAAGAACTTTTCTGAATTATTTGTTTACAATTTACTAGGTCAGAAAATCTATAATTATGAAATACAAAATTTAGAGCCAGGAAATTACAAAGTTGAATTTGATGGAAGTCGGTTATCAAGTGGAATTTACTTTTATGAACTTAAGTCAAATTTGTATTCAAAAAAAAGAAAAATGTTATTAATTAAATAATGATTTAACTACTTTGTAAAATGAAATTTAACTATTCTCAAATTTTGACTTGTTAAACATTTTTAAATTTCCTTAATAATATTTTGAGAATTTACATTCATTTAAATACCAATATTTTTCTAACCTATTTACAAAATCATAAGGCTTTTCAGCAAAGATCCAGAAAGCAATTGGCAATAATTTTTTTTCTAATTTAATTTCTTCATTTTTCAGCATATTAAGTATTTCATACTTAAAAATTTCATCAGTTTCAAAATAGTTTTTTTCAACTATGTGGTGTTTTAAAACAGAAATATCATGGAATTTTCCTAAAATTTCAGATAAACGATAAATTTCCAAAGCAAAGGAATCAAGGATAGGATTCCATATGAATTTTAAAAATGAATGTAATAAAATAAATATTTTACGTTTTTCTTAAGTTGTGATATTTTTTTCAGTCGGTTTTTTAATTCTTCTTTCTAATAATTTCTTTCCTTTTTCGTAATTTTTTCTTAATCCAACTTTAACAACATCAAATTTTTCTGAATTAATTTGTATCATTTCTACTCTAGGTCTGAATAACACAATTTATCGAAAATTTGTTATTAGTAAAGTTTTAAATTACATTTTGGGTTCACCTAGAAAGATAAAAAGACTTCAATATTCTAAATATGCCAAGCTCGCAATGAAATCCGATTACCTCACCTATCTGAATATTTATGGCTACTAAGATGCTGATTTCGATGTGTAATTTGCAAGTACCTCTTGATCTACAGTTAATCAAGATTTTATTTTCTACTTCCTTGTTATTAGTTTATTTTTGGCGAATATATGGATTAAAATATCAATTAGACTGGAAATTAATTCATTAGTTTATCAACTCATATTTATCCACTAAAAAAACAAAAAAATGATCAAATTACTTTTTCTCATTATGAATTTGTAATAAAAATCCTATACATCATTTAATTTTAGCTAAATAAAAAATATCACTTGTTATTCGTCTATTATAATTTCAATAACATTTTCATTATTATCTAATTCTAAATTTAGAATACCATTATCAGATTTCATTTTATTGTAAAGTTTATTATTCAAGTAAATGCTGTAATTTTTATTCGATTCCAGATTTGAAATCTCATATTTTATTTTATCAGAGTTATTTTCTTTTGATAATTGAATCCATGATTTTCTTTCGCGATTCCAAGATAAAATATCTAATAATAGATTTTTATTCGAAATAGCCTTTAATGAATATTTATTATCATCTCCATCAAAATAATACAGTTCATTATTTAATGAATAATAACCAAAATCAGTTTTAGCTTTTACTTCAAATTGATCATTTGTGATAGAATAATTATTTGTATTCAATTTTATTGCAAGTTTATCATTTCTAAAATTATAAAATAATTCTGTGCCAGCTATTTCTTCAATTAAATTTGGATTTAAGTAAAGTCTATTAAATTGCGGATTAATTCCGTAAACAGCTTTGTAAAGACCAATAATTGCAAGACTATTACCGGAGAGAATATCATCGCCAAGACCATCTTGTTTAACTCTTCCATACCTTTGAAATGCTAAACCGTCCTTTGCATATTGATCCAAAACATTATTCACATATTTAATTGCTAACTCCGGTTTATAATTTGCATAAGCTTCAACACCAATACTACCCCATGATAAAAATAAATCACCGTTTTCATAATTTGGGAATGGAAATTGCCAATCATTACCCTCACCAATTGTATAAGGATAAAGACAAATCGGCCAAAAGAAAAGATTTTCCTTACTTGTTTGTTCTTCAATTTTATCTAAAATAGAATTCCTTTTAATTTCATCATCACAAATTCCATAGACAATGGCCATAAAATTGACTGGCACAACGAGGTTGTCTCCATGAATTGAATTATCTTTTTCTCTCCAATGTACATACCATTTATTTTTATCATTCCAAAAACCGCCCTCATTCACTGATTTGTTAAAACTTTTTTTAAGTTCAGCAGCATATGCAGCATAATAATTGGCCTTATCTGCATCATTTAATTGCATTTCAACATCTGTCCATAAAGTTAGAGCATAATATAATTTCGCATTTACAAATGCATTTTCATAAGAAGCCCATATTATATCAATCCAGTCACTCCCTCTTTTTTCGTCTTTGGAATCTGACATCATTTCGACAAGATAATTATTATTAGAATCTCTTTGCATTAAATATTCCAGTGCAGATTCACAAGATTTTTTATGTTTTGATACCCAATTTAAATCACCAGAAATATTAAAAAGCTGCGCTACATTAGAAACAAAATCCGGATTAGAATCCATTAGATATCCCCATTGAGCTTCATAAAATCCTTTTTCTGTAATCGATCCGGGTATGGCATCTTCATCTAAATAAGCCCATCTTGCAATTACACGTCCGTCTTTTTGAATTGCATTATCTTTATAATAATCAAGGCATTGTTTGTATCCTTCAATATACTTTTCATCATTTACACCAATTGCAAAATCAGCAATATATTGTTCATGCAGACAAATAGGTCCGTAAGGTGTATGCCAGCTATTTCCACCAAATAGATTTTTATCAATAACTCCAATTCTTGCAACAGTATTCAGTAAATTAGTTACCTGTTCCTCATTTATGCCTTTAAAATTTCCTCGATCAAAATCTTTATTATAATCAAAAAATGATAAGGTAATTGTTTGATCATAATTTTTTTTACTGATTTTAAACGAATCCCAAACGTCTGTTTTTCCTCTTATAAATCTGCTTCTCTTTTCAGCTTCATAACGGTAAGTTAAATCTTCATCAGAGATTGAAATATTATAAATAAGTATATCATCGTTTGCACGTGTATATTTCATTGCAATTTGATTACCCTCAGATTCAACAGAAATATTAAGTCCGTTTCCATTGGTACTATTCCAAAAAGCTGAGCTATTTGAATGTACACCATAAGTACAAAGTTTTTGATTAAATAAATAAAACCATGCAATTCCGCCATAACTTAAAAATGCTCCGTCCCAAACATTAATATTATCAAAATTAAAAGACGGGAATGCAACTTCTTCTAATATTAAATTATTATTAAAATTTCTTTCAATGTTAAACTTGATATCACTTTCAGAAATATTGAAAATCCAGGTCTCAGAAATAATTTCATCATCTTCGCCATAAATAATTTTATTAATAGTAATTTTTTCTTTTTCAATTTCAATCAATGGATTTGAATTAAGCTGAAGAGTTGAATAAGCAGCCTTTTGTGTTGTAACTTCTGAATAAATACCTGCGGAACTTGATATTACGGTTTGATTGTTAACCTTTAGTTCTGAAATATTACATTTTTTGTTATACTCGAGAACAATACTAATTTTATTATTTCCGAAAGTTATTTTTCTATTTAGTTGATCATGGTTAATAAAGATATTTTCTGCAAAAAGAATAGAGTTTGATAAAAGTAGAATAGCAACGAGTTTATACAGAATATATTTTATTTTCATAATAAGTCTTAAATTTGTAAAAAAATAAATAGTAAAATTAGTTTTATTCAACAGTTGCAAGACTGTTTTATTTTCGAGAAACTTAATTTATTTCAAAAAATTGTTCTTTAACATTCCAGCCGAAAACCGAAACTTCCAAATCATTAATATCTAAATTTTTATTATAATCAATAAAGATAGTTTTTTCTTCTCCGGGTAATACGGAAATATAATTATCACTATAAAAAACAGGTAGAATCCTTTTCCGCGTTGACTTATTAACAATCGAGATTCGGTTAAAAAATGCAACCGGTTCATACTTTGGATTACTAATTACTAATTCAATTCTACCGTTACTTATTTCATTTGCTTTAAAACCAACATTTGAAATTTCAATTTCTTGTAAACCACTGTAATTCCCTGTTGAATCAGGTAGCCAATAAAGATTTTCATCTAAGATTTTTTTTGAAGAATTAAATAAACGAAGAGATAAAAATCCTCCTTTGTTTTTTAATAAATTATCCAAAACTTTCTTTATCGATTCAATTTTTTGTGAAGTGCTTGGAGCAATTTCAACAAACCATTGAAATACTAAAGAATCATTTCCAACAATATCATAAACTTTCGCTTGTATCATTATATCATGTTGAGTAATAAAGGTATGATTAGCAACATTTAGCATTCCGTCAACAGGATTATACATAACATGCAGATTTTTATTTGCATGATTAAGGCCATATAATCCGGCATTTGGATCGAGATAATAATCATACATTTGCCCTCGCAATGCAGTCCAAGGATTTTGAGTTTTCCAAATAATTAAACCCGTGTACCAGTCCCACATATGAGAAGTATAGCCTTCCATCAAACATCTGTATTGATCATAGTTTAGGAGCTGTGCTTTATTTGCAAAATCTTTTAAATCTTTTGGTTTTCCATAAGCATCCATAAATTTTCCGTACCAGCTTGGTTTATGATAATTCCATACTGAGTCTGAACTTGACCTTGACATGCTTGGAAGTATTAAATCTTTCTTTGGAATAAAACGTTCAAGCGATTCAAAATCACCAACGCCAACCGATCCTATTTCTGAATTAAATGAAAAAGATTTCTTTTCCCAAAAATAGCTTAAAGGCTGAATATGATAAGTCCCGTCACCATTTCCGCCAATGAAGTTATGTGACATACTTTCGGCATTTGAATAATCAAAAAAATATCGAGTACTATCAATTGCAGGAAGTATTGAATCGACCATAACATCTAAAATATCTTTCGGAGGAGGAATTTCATTACCGCCACAATAAAAAGCTAATGAAGGATGATTACGTATCATTTTTACCTGATCATCAACAGATCTTAGAAACAAATTATGATCATTCGGATATTGTCTTCTTACCCATTGATCCTCTTTTTTCATTGGATCAAGCCATTTACCATTACAATCACCTGACATCCAAAAATCCTGAAATACTAAGATCCCATATTTATCGCAAGAGTTGTAAAATTCGGGTCTTTCTGTTAAACTTCCTCCCCAAATTCTGATTAAGTTAAGATTCATATCACGATGAAAACGAACTTCAGCATCGTAACGATCTTGAGAAAGTCTCAACATTGCATCCGATGAAATCCAGTTACCGCCTTTGATAAATATTTTCTGACCATTCACCAAAACTTCCCTACTCTTAGTATCATTATTCCATTGTGTTTTAATTTCTCGTATTCCAGTTGTTATAAATATTTCATCTAATAAATTATTGACTGAATCAACAAATTGAAATTTCACAATATATAAAGGATGTTCTCCATATCCGTTAGGCCACCAGGTTTTTGGATTTTCAAAAATTAAATCATCAAGCTTAATTTCTGTAATTGATCCTGGTTTAAGAATTACTCTCTTATTTACTTCATTATTTTCAATTATAAATTTTATGCAACCTCTTATCGAAACACTGGTTGGATTTTCGACAGTAACGCTGCTTTTAATTATTGCCGGGTTTTGTAATTTTTCAGGATTTCGTACTCCTGGAACAATGGTTATTACTTGCGGGTCTTTTAATATAATTCCTTTAGTTTTTTTAATTGTAACTTTATCCCAAATACCGGTATTTCTGTCACGGATGGGCTGAATCCAATCCCAACCAGCTACATATTGATTTGTTATATTTCTTGCAATTGTTCCATCGCCTCCTTGTCCGCCGTTTGGATTTCCAACAGGATCAGGCGGATAAACGATAACGGCCAACCGATTTTTCCCATTCTTTGAAAGCAAACTTGTAATATTATATGTTTGACGAAGAAACATTCCATAGTGAGTTTTAATATTTAGCTTATTTCCATTTAAAAATATATCACAACTATAATTTACTCCTCTTAAGTTTAACCATACTTGTTCCATCCCAACCGGAGTTTTTTCCTCAAATTCTTTTACAAACCAATATGTATAATAATCTCTTCCTATATCAAATATATCCGGGATTTTTTTATTATTCATACCGTAAAACGGGTCTGGAATTAAATTATTATTCAATAAAGTAGTCAATACTGTTCCCGGGACTGTTGCCGGAAGCCAGTTTGTAAGTACAAAGGAGGTTTTTGATAACTGCTCACCTGCTACATCAACGGTTTTAATATTCTTACAAACCCATCCTGAATTTAGTTCATAATGATTACTATTATTTGATTCATTAACGGTTGTGAATTCTGATGAGTAAACAAAATGTGTAATAAGGAAGAAACTAAATAATAATTTATAAATTTTATTTTGCATTTCTGGAACCTTCTAAAAAATTTATATGGATTAAATATTCAACCTGAATCGTAAAAATATGTTTTAAAAATTATTGAAACTTCCATTTTTTCATAAAAGGCTTGACCTGCCCCCGATAAATGTACCAATGATAAAGTTAGTTATACCTATCATCAAGCATTGGCTACTTGGTGTAGGAGTATTACCTCCGGTACCGGAGGTAAAAAATTTAATGAACTATGCGGTCTGATTTCATTAAATTCTTGCCGCCACCTTTCTGTTAAAACTTTTGCCTCTAATATAGTATCAAATATCTCTCCATTCAATAATTCATCTCTTAATTTTCCATTAAATGATTCTATATATCCATTTTCCCATGGACTACCCGGTTCTATATAGGCTGTCTTGACTCCTATTCTTCTTAACCATTTTCTAAGTACTATTGTTGTAAATTCACTCCCATTATCTGATCGTATATAATCTGGAACTTCATGTGTAATAAACAACTCTGATAACTTATACAGAACTTCAGAGGACTTGATTTGAAGTTCAACATGTATCGCTAAACATTCCCTTGTATATTCATCAATTATGTTCAACATCCTCATTGCTTTTCCATCACTTGTTCTTTCATACACAAAATCATAGCTCCAAACATGATTTTTATATTCCGGTTTTAGTCTTATGCATGATCCGTCATTTAACCACAATCTCTTCCTTTTGGGTTGTTTTTGTGGAACTTTTAGACCCTTTGTTCTCCATATTCTTTCAACCCTTTTATGATTTACTTTCCACCCTTTATTTTTTAGTAATGCTGTTATTCGTCTGTAACCGTATCTTCCATAGTCTTTTGCCAGCTTTATTATATCATTTGTTAATGCTTCCTCATCGGCTCTCTTTTTCTCTCTTATTCTTTGGGTTGAACGTGCTTGACCTTATACTCGACACGCCTTCCGTTCTGAAACACTTAATATTTTCACTATTTCTTTTATTGCCCGATTTATCCGCCGTGGTGGACGCTTCTTTGCCGGGCTTAATAATTTCCCCGACTTGCTTTCTTCAATATTGAATTATCTAATGTCAATTCTGCTACTATTTTTTTAAATCGACTATTTTCTTGTTCCAATACTTTCATTTTTTTGCTTGATCTATTCGTATGCTTCCATATTCTTTCCGCCATCGGTAATATGTCTGTTCATGTATTCCTAATTGTTTACATATCAGATCTATACTCTTACCTTCCGTATGCATTACTTCTGCTTCTCGCAGTTTATTTATGATTTGTTCTGTTGTAAATTTAACCCTTCCCATATTTTTTCTCCTTTTAATCCTAATATAACATTTGGATCACTTTTTGGGGGGCACGTCAAATAAACCACCATAATTACTGTTATTCAGTAGGTAGAATATTAAATTATATTTATTGTGGTAAGTCCACTTCTACTGAAATTAAATTTGAATAATTTTTCACTATTATAAACTTCTTATATCATTACAAATTAAACTTAAATATTATTATTTTTTTTCATAGAGTATTTTAATACTCATATTATAAAATATTAAAAGAGAGTAATTAATTCTTTGCTCAACAAATGATTTTGTAAATTGGTTTAAAAAATATAAAGATCTTATTGTGGGTAAAGCTAAATTTTTTTAATTTAAATATTAATTTTTTTTAAATTAACTAAAGTTTTTAACGTTTACACATTGGCAATTGTGGTGCATTTGAAAAACAATAACCCAACATTTATACAAATGTCCAATAAAATTATAAATGTTGAATATGCAGCTGTTAACCTCACTATTGCCAATATGATGTTGTTATCGTTATTTTTTATTTATTATCAATTTGTTCTTCTATAAGTTTCTCTAAAATCAGTTCCAGCTTTTCATCCAACGTTTTGTTTCCAATAATTTCCAAAATCGGGCTTTCAGATTTCCTCAACCAGATTTGATGCGCTTTTAAAGTTCTATTTGCAATTCCAGTATTGTTGTCATAATCTGTCGCCCAAGTAATAAAGTCACTAAACTGTTTTAATCTTTTTTCGTCTGTGAAAATGATGTTACCATATCTCTCAAATTCTCGTTTTTTAAGTCTTTCTAATCTTATCTTATTTGGAAGATATAGGAAAATTATTAAATCAAATCTTGGGAATAGATTTCCTCCCCAATGAATAATTGAACCACCCAATATCCAGTTTTCAGTTTGCCTTAAGTCTTTTATAATAAGCTTATTTCTTTTATTTGGGTCTCGTCTTTGAGTGAATGGTGGTTCTGTTTTTATCCAAAAATAATCATCACTATCAAAATATTTTATGCCTAATTTTATGGCTAATAATTGTCCTAACGTTGTTACCCCACTCCCTGATGCACCCAAAATATATAGTTTCATTGTCTAATTATGTTGTCATAAAAGTACAGCTAACTTTTGTTAGTTGCATGTATGCATTTTTAATTAAAATTCATATTACCAAGGTATTCTAGTGCCTTTGTGTACTAATTGACCGTGAGGAAACTGGTCTCTTGCAATTGTTACGAGACTAACAACTGTACTTGCTCCTTCTTCAACTTCCATAGGCGCAGCATCTGTGCCTAAGTCAGTCTTTACCCACCCGGGATGCGCTGCTGCAACTGCTATCCCCTTAACTTCTAATGTTTTTGATTGAATTTGAGTTAGCATATTTAGACCAGCCTTTGATGTCGCATATCCCACAGTCATGAAACCTGAAATATACTTCCACATTTTCTCTGCTGCATCAATTGAACCTAATTGCGAAGAATGGTTAATCACCCTTGCATCGTCACTCAATGAAAGCAGTGGCACTAATGCTTCTGTGATTGCATAAGGGGCGATAAGGTTGGTTTCTAGTGTACGACGAATCTTTTCCGAATTTGTTGGTTGTCCGTCCCATTCAATAGCAATTCCAGCGTTATTTACTAAAATATCCAGTTTCCCGAAATTTTTTTCGAGATATTCCGCAAGATTGTCAATATCGGAAACACTTGTAACTTCAAGTGACACAGAATGAGCATCGCAACCTGATGCAACAAGTTCTTCAACCGCTTTTGAACCTGCATTTTGGTCACGAGCTGTGAGCACAACTGTATATCCGAGTAAACCTAATTGTCGTGCTATTTCTTTGCCAATTCCTTTGTTTGCTCCAGTAATCAGAGCTACTTTTCCAATTTTATTTTCCATAAAATTACTCCATTGATTTATAAATATTTAATATGTTTTTTAGTTTGACATATGTTGCAACTAACTTATTATTACATGCAATTATACAAAATTTCAGTTAATTTAATAAGTTTACTGCGGATAAACCATCATGTTAGGTATTATAGAGCAGTTAAACAATAAAATTATATTTATTTAGGGAAGTCCATATCTATTAAAATTAATAAATGTATTTTTCAGCATTTTAAACTTCCCTTAAGAACACAAATTAAACTTAAATATATAATTTTAAATTTTAAAGTTAGTCGAAAAATATTTATTATAAATAAGAAATAAACAGGGAATTAGACACTTAATTGTTTCTTCAATCAGCGGAGCTTAACAAACCCTTGCTGAAAAGCTGTTATTTCGGTATGAATTTTTAGATAGGCTTAACTGCGGAGTTAAATTAAGAAGTGAGTAAATCCCATCTGTAAGATGACATTCATCACCAAGATTTAGAATTGTTTTTCCAATCAGTGCTTGATTCTTCACAATTAAAACCTCAGATGCGGAGCTTATCTTTTTAAGATCAACTTTCTTCTTAGTCCAAAGTCTGACTTCGGAAACTACCTTGATTTCCAGTTTAGGTTGTTCTCATTTTACACATCCGTTCTTTTTAACCTTGTACGCTTCTCCCATTTCTGAATTATGTATATCATCTGAAAAGCTGTTCCTTTTGTTCCATTTATCCATAAAATGCTGTCGTGAACTGCCGATTTGGATTTGTAAATCTCATACGACATCGCCAAAAAAATTGTTCTTTCTGAACCTTCTTAAGTTAATTGAGCTTATCAATAAAGATGATATTTACAAAATGATTTTCCTCCTTAGTTTAGTTGATTTTAATTTGAAATTTAAAATGAAAGGCTATTCTTTACGGTAAGGGTTATGTCTTAATTGATTTTATTGTTTTAATAGTAGCAAGTTTCTTAATGATTAGCGGTAGTTCATTTCTATCTTTTACCTGATATCAATTTTATTGTATTTCGTTTTAAGTCGTCATACGCACCATTATCTTGATTACTGAAAACAATGAATGTAATTTCTTGCTTAGGAAAATATCTAAACTCAAAATTAACTCCTTTTGCTGTTCCACCATGTCCATATGTTTTTTCATTATCAAAAGTTTGAATGATAAAACCGTATCCGTAATTTTCTGTAGTATCATATCCTTTGTTATGAATAGTAATCATTTTTTGAAAGGATACAGATGAAACGATACGATTGGTTCTAAGAGCCTCAGAAAAATTAAGCATATCAAAAGCATTTGAATAAACTCCACCTGCAGAACTACCTCTTCCAGTACCACTTTCAAGTTTAATCCATTGGTTGCCTTCTTCGTTTCGTTTCAAACGGGTAACAATGTTTGGGTGATTGGCATAAAAAAAACCACTATTTACCATATTCGCTTTGTCTAAAATATTTTTCTTTACAAAAGTAAAATAATCCATTCCCGAAACTTTTTCCAATATAGCTCCAAGTAAAATATAATTTGAATTGTTGTATTCATATTCCATTCCTGAATCGTTTTTCAATCCTGCTTCCAAAACCATTTTTAAATGATCGTCAATGGATTTAGCCTTATAAAAGGCATTACTTTTTTGTCCCCACCAATACTGCTCCACTCCTGAAGTATGCGTAAGCAAATGATGAATAGTAATTTTATTCGCTTTGGTTTTGTCGGCAAATCCTTCAATATATTTTGTAATTTTATCGTTGTAATTTATTTTGTTTTCTTCTACCAACTTGGCAATGCAAAGAGCAGTAAACATTTTGCCACCAGAAGCAATACCAAACAAAGAATTTTTATCAATTGGCAATGTTTTCTCCAAATCCGAATATCCAAAATACCTCTCAAACAGAACTTTATTACCTTTAGCAATTAAAATACTCCCTGATAAATCATTATCAGACTGCAATTTTGTAATATAATTGTTTAGCCATTTTATGGTTTCATCTTGCTCTATGGTTCCATTAGGCAGATTAATTGGTTCAGCAACTTCTGCAATAAAAGCTAAACTATTTATTTTATAAGTTTGAGTATTATCCATATATAACTGAAAATCTTGCCACATCACATCACCTTTTTTCTTTGCATAAATGTGCATTACATAAACAATACCAGAAGGCTTATTAAATTGATTGATTTCTGAATGATGATAATCCAAGGGCGAATATGTAGATTGAAGTGTGTTGAAAAGATTTACCATAGCATCTATACCTTTCTCTGTAATCAATTTTTCTGAAAATACTTGAGAAACAATTTCCTTCTTACTTTCACTAGATGGGTTATTAATCCCTTCAATAAATAAAACACCAATTTCATTTGCTTTGATTGAAAAATCATTTTGATTATATAGTGTGTTTAATGTTAAAAATAAGGATAGGAAAGTATAAATTGCATTTTTCATATCGTAATTATTTAATTATTTTTTTTATTCTAAATATTTGATTGAATTATATCTTACGTCCGCGGCTAAGCACAGTAAGGGATTAAAATGCACTAACCTATCAACCGTAAACATATATAATTTATAACTCTGAAAACCGCAAGCCACCTGACCCCCGTATTGAGTATGAGCCGATGTTAGCCTTCGTAAATTTTATTTCTTTATAGCATTAATCAATACAAATGGAATACTTAGCTTTATTCCTCCAAATTCCTTTGATAGATTATTTAAGCGTAATTCAATTGTTCCAAATATTTGTTCAATCATATTTGCCGGCAAGAATCTTATCCATGAATCCATAAATGCTAATCGGATAAAATAATGATTTAACATTGCTGTCCCATTAGCGAATTTATAATTAAATTGATTACGTTCTAAATCCTTAATCACAAATCCATTATCCTCAATCCTTTCTATTAATCTATCAATTGATGGACGCTTATGCGAAATATGCTGGCGCATTAATTCAATCTCTTTTGGCATATTTAACTCATCCAATACTTTCTCTAATTCATTATAGAATTCAATCATGCTCAAATCTGTATTTAAAGTCTGAACAAATTGTCCTCCCAGTTTCATTACCCTTGAGCATTCGGTTAGAACTTTGTCTATATCAGTAACATTGTTAATTCCGTTATTACTTGTAATCAAGTCAATTGAATTCGTGTCCAATGGAATTGATTCAGCAATACCTTCGATTAACTTAACATTCTTTATCCTATAATAATCAATCTTTTTGTTTACACGTTCAAAAGTCTCCTTCCATGGGTCAATTCCATAAATCGTAGAAGTATTACCAAGTCTCAATGCGAGTTCGGTTAATGGAAATCCAACACCAAATCCAATATCTAAAACTGAAATGTTTGTCCTATATTCTACGTAGTCTAGTAATTTAAGTCCAAATGGAGCCGACCAGATTGATAATTCATCTGCAACATCAATATATTTAACAAAATCAAAATCGTTATTTAAATATTCCTTCATAATTATATCATTGCGTTAGAGACTCTTTTATAGGGGTTCCTTATTATTATATGCAACTAATCAAAATTTCATTTACTTTAGTAAGTTTACTGCGGAAAAACCATAATTAGTGCTATTCATTAGATAAACTATTAAATTATATTTATTGCGTGAAATCCACTCTAAAAAATAAATAAGACTAATTTTTCAGTATTTTAAACTTCCTTTATGTCTATAAATTAAACTTAAATATATTATTCTTTTTTTCAAAAAATATTTTAATATTCACATTATAAAATATTAAAAGAGATTATATAATTCCCAAATCCACAAATGATGTAAAACCATTATCTGTAAATATCATATGATCCAATACTGAGATATCTACAATTTTACCGGCTTCTACTAATTTCTGTGAATTTGATTGAACGAAATTCTAACTTATTAAACCTAGGAAATTTAAAGAGTTTGCAAGCTTTGTTTTAATTATATGACAAAGCTTGCAAAAGGCTCAATATGGTGTTTTTGAGTAACGTCAATTCAATAAATATTTTTGTAAAAATAAAATGGTTGCCAATTGTTCATATGTCCAGTTTTCTTTTTTCCTAAATCCATGCCCTTCATCTTTGGCTAATAAGTACCAAACTTCATTGCCTTTTTCCTGCATTTTAATTTTCATTTGTTCCGATTCCGATGCTGGCACTCTTGGGTCATTCAGTCCTTGGACAATTAATAATGGTTTAGTAATTTTGTCAACATTGTTAGCAGGTGAAATCTTTGTCAAGAATTCCTTCATGTTGGGATCACGCTCATCACCATATTCTACCCTTCTTAAGTCTTTTCGATAGTCTTCGGTGTTTTGTAAAAAAGTGACAAAGTTACTAATTCCTACAACATCTACCCCACAACGAATTCGATCGTTAAAGTGAGTTAGTGATGCAAGTACCATGTAACCACCATATGAGCCTCCTGTTATGGCAATTTTTGAAGCATCTAGCTCTGGTTGTGCTGAGATCCAATCCAGAAGTTTACCAATATCTTGCACAGATTCTTCCCGTTTATAACCATTATCTAATTTAAGATATGATTTACCATATCCCGCAGATCCACGCACATTTGGTTCAATTACAGCAACCCCTATTTCATTAGTCAGAAAACTTCGGAATGCATCGAAGTATGGTATAGATTGTCCCTCTGGTCCACCATGTATTTCAATAACAACAGGTATTTTTCCGTTGACATTTGACGGCTTATAATAAAAAGCTGGGATTTTTCTTGGTTTACCATTTACTGTATCAAATGTTTCGTACTCTATTAAAGTTGGCAAAACAAATTTACTATTATCAAGTCCTCCAATTTCACTGTAAGTCCACTGAGTAAGTTTATTGGTTAATAAATCATACGAATAAATATCACTTGGTGATTTTGGCGAATTAATCAAGAGGCTGAATAGTGTGCCATTAGGATGGAATTCGATAGGATATATTATACCTTGCGGTAATTCGCCGATTGGTTTATACTCATTACTTGGCATAACCAAACTATACAATTTGTTAGTACCATTTTCATTAACTGAAAATACCAACGAATTCCTTTGTTTATTTATAATAAAACCATCTACATCCCAATTCATTTCTTTTGTTAGGATTGTTGACTTTTTAGTGGCAACATCGTAATATTTCAAAGTCATAAATTCACCACCTTCATCGGAAATATAGTAAATACCTTTCGAATCAGCAGTCCACGCACAACTTCCATAGGATACATCTTCTTTTGCTGAAGGATTAATTTGCTCTAAAGAGCCAGTTTCTATATCAAGAAAGTAAATTAGAGATTTGTTGGCAGATATATAATTGGTAACAATAACTTTTTCCCCTTCTTTACTCCAGTCAATTGGAGCCCAGTTACCCTCCCGTTCAAGGATTGATTTGACATTCTTCATATCATCCATTTTTCCAAGATACAAATCGTAATCTTTCATATTACGTCTCGTACTTGTGTAAATAAACTTTGTTCCATCTTCAGACCATAAAACGTTTGAATTTTGAGTTCTTCCACCGTCGGATATCATTTCATATTTTCCGTTTGATAAATCAAACCAATGAAGTTGTCTAAATTCATTACCGCCAATATCTTTTGTAAACATAAAACCATTATATAATGGATTCGGGCAAAAATTGCCCCCTGAAACTGGTTCTTTGAAAAATGTCAACTGTCTTCGTGCCCCACCAGGCATGTTTATTATATGAATTTGTGACGTCTCGCCAAACCGAGTGCTCATAAGCATAGCATCTCCATTTGGACTCCAACCTGATGGTGATGAGCCTCGTGTATTTTGATATTGGTTCAACCTATCCCTTAGCTCGTTGGGAATATCAGGAATATTTTCAATAACAAGATTACCGATTTCCTTCTTAGTTTGACCTGTAATTTTATATGTTATAAAAATACAAGCAATAATTGCTGCTAAAAAAATGTACTTTTTCATAATATTAGCTTTATTAGTTTTGAAATATGCGTTAATTATTTAAACTCCACAATAATTTGAATGTAATTTATACAAAAAAGTTCACTGAGAAAGTTCTCGGAATACATTGTACAATTTGAATTAAAAGTGAATACATCTGCTGGGTTCAAAAATAATAAAGAATAATAAACCCAAAAGTTATTTAATTCTCAATCTTGTGAACTTATTTTACACCATTAAAGAAAACTTAAAAATATTATTTAAGTATTCAAATACTAAAATTATATCAAAGACATTTAGTGCATAATTAACTAATTTGTCTTCATTCTGCGGAACTTAGCAAACCACTGCTGAAAAGCTGTTATTGAGGTAAGAGTTTTTAGACTGGCTGAAATGAGGAGTCTGTAAAATAATTTGAGTAAATGGGATTTATCATGATTAAAATTCCTGAAATCTATCCTTAAAATAAACAGAAAAATTAGAAAGAATAAACGCCCAATTTTGAATTGGCATCCTCCATTTTTTAGATAAATCTCTGTAAGCCAAATATAACATTTTTTAAGAGCTTCATCGTTTGGGAAAAGAGCTCTGTTTTTAGTTACTTTTCTAAATTGACGATGCACAGATTCCACTGCATTCGTGGTATAAATAACCGTTCTAATTTCTTGGGGATATTTGATAAATGTAGCAAGATTATTCCAATTATTTCTCCAAGATCTGATAGCAAGAGAATATTTATTTGTCCAATTTTCTTCCAAAGAGTCAAGATTTAATATAGCAGCTTCTTCAGTTGGAGCTTTATAAACTTCTTTTAGTTGATTCATAAATTTCTTTTGGTCTTTTGAAGCAACATATTTTAGCGTATTTCTTACTTGCCTGCTGCAAGCAGGTTTGGTGAATAACACAAAGCTGGATTTCAGCTTTTGGGAAAACAGAATTCATTGCTTCGTGGAATCCTTTCAATCCATCAATTGATGCAATGAAAATATCTTCAACACCTCGATTCTTTAGTTCTGTTAAAACATTAAGCCAGAAGTTTGATCCTTCTGCTTCACCGACCCATTATCCAAGTAGATCTTTGTGTCCTTCAATATCAACCACAATTACCTTTTGCATATAACTCAAGATTGGAAATTGTATCAATTAATTTCCAGTAAGAAATTTGTTGGAATTATGAGAAGTGAGCGAATTTATTAATTCCATTTTTTTAGTATTTTTATTTTAATAATTGGATATATAGTATTTTAGATTGAAACTATTAATTGGATACTTAAAGGTTATTTTAATAGTTTTTACACATACCTAAAGTAACTATTTATTATTGTGTATGTTCCATTTTTATAAATTTAAAGGAAATAAAATATGAACCTTACATTTGAAAATATTTATTCAAATATTTCACATGAACAATTGAAAACATCGCAAATAATTGCAATTGCCTTAGGACTTGGAATTTCTTTATTTTTTGGTGTAACAATGATTATGTATTATAACAATTTACCAAATGATCCAAATGTTTATGAAGAACCAAATAATTTATTATACCTTAAATTTGTGTGCATTTTGGTTTTCTTTACTACTTTAGTTCTATCATATTTCCAACCAACAAGAATAGTAAAAGCTCAATTTGAAACCTTGAAAAATACAGACTCATCAAAAGTTGATATTAATTCTTTAGAAGCAATTCACAGAACCTATTTAATTATCAGACTTGCAATATTGGAAGGTGGAGGACTATTTGGGTTAGTAATCTTTTTTTTAAGTGTACTTGATTTTACGATATATGCATTCCCTATTTATTGGATTTGTGTCATTCCAGCTTTGGTGATGGTTCTTCATGTAATTTTACTTTTTCCAACTAAAACAAAAGTAAGCAATTATATTTTAGAAAATTTGCAGTCAGAAAATTTCTGAAAAGTATTGATTTACTTTATATGTCATTAAAAATTGACTTTATGTGTTCATTTTAAAACTATATTTTACATTATCTATAAAATATATGAGGTGTAAATGTTTAGTATTAAAAAGAATATTTATGTTCTATATTTATCAATTTTTGTCAGCAACTTATTTGCTCAAACCAATAACTCTATCGAAGTATCCGGAGGGTTTATTTTTCCAATGAGTTCAACAAATGGACTTATAGGTAACATTCAATTCAATTATCCATTAACTGATGATTTTTATTTGTACATTTATACCGGATATTCAGAATGGGATAAATTTAAAATTTCAATTGATTATAGGTATTCTGAAATTGAAAGTACGATAAATAATCAGAAGAGATTTATTCCTTCATATTCCGCGAATAGTCATATAAAAATTCCTTTATACCTGGGAACAAGACTAAATTTCAGAACAAATAAATTATTTACTTCATTTATAAATTTTGAATTTGGATATTCATATTTAAGTTATAACAGTTATGATAAATGGAATCCGGTTTATTCAAATTCAGGTGAAGTAATAAATTATATTCCTGAAGAAGCTACCAAAGAAAAAAATACTGAATATTTATTTGGAATAGCTATTGGACTTGGAGCTTCAATACCAATATCAAAAGATTTGAATGTAATATTAAATTATAAAGTTAATTCAAGTACAAATTTCAAATACATTGAAATGTTAAGTATAAGAGGCACTAATTCAATGTTAGTTGGTGGTGTAAATTTCATTATTTAATATCTGTTTAAAATTTAAAATACACTAGTTCTTAATAGTTGTTTCTGAATATTAAAATCACAATCATAAACTATTTATTTAAATAATATATTTATTGCGATTAGATTTTACTACTTATTTGTAAAATAAGGTAGATAAAACTCATTTATTTTCGATAATTTTTCATTTAATATTAAATCACTTATGGGAAAATAAATGAAACCTTTCTTCATATCCTTTTTTTTTATTTTGATTTTCACTTCTTCCTTTTTTTCACAAGATATCGAAAAAGAAATTTTGAATTATAATGACATTGATATTCAAATAATTGGTAAATCGAGAAAATTAATTATTGATAAATTAAAAGAAGGCGATTTTAATAAAGTAAGAGAAATTCTAAACTATCTTGATAATAAATTTGATACTTCAAAAGTTATTGTATTTTGGGATACTGAACGATGGCAAATTGAATATTTAATAAATAATTTAAGTTATATTTTAAATTCGTCAAAAATATTCAAACACTCTTCGTATGAATATCTAAATACGAAACTTCAAGCGCCGCAAGATTTGATTTGGCAAGAAATTAAAGAATTAACAAAATCAAAATATTCTGAATTACAAAATAACATTGAAGTAAGTTTGCTAAACAATGAAGAAAAGGATTTGCTAAATCTGACATTAAATTATTTAGTACAGGATGAAGTTGAAAGAAAAATAACACAAGAAAATGTAAATTCTCAAGCAGATATATTTTTGGAAAAATATAAATATTCCAGTTACACATATTTTGTAAGAAATTACATTAGGTTTGTTTATAAATTTTCTGATTGGGCATATGGATATGGAATTGATTTAGGATTTGGTTCATTTACTGATGGAACTATACATTATATTAAAAGTTATTTGCCTTTAGGAATGCAATTGGATTTATATTATAAAGATTTTGTGTCAAGTCTAAGATTTTCTGCCGGAGTGATTAGTAAAGTAAAACAAGAATTTGAGTATATAGGTATTTGGAAAAAAGATTTAAAACTAAATATATACCATGCAGAATTATCTTTAGGATTTCCGATAATGTATTTTTCAAATCTTAGAGTTAATCCATATGCTGGAGTTGCACTTGGCAATATTTCTCCCCCATCCGAAGTTGCAAAAGAAGATGGCAATGATGTCGATCTTGGAACTGAATTCGGATTTGTTTTTGGTTTTAATACAACTATAAGTTTTTCAAGCACTGTAAACAAATTTGATGATTTTTCTTTATTCGGTGATTGGTTATTAAATATAAGATTCGGTTACAGTACGGTATCATTTAAGGACCGAAATCCACTATTAAATGGCAATACCTATTTTATTACCTTGGGTTTCGGGGGAATTTCTAGGTCTTTATTTAGAGATTTGTAAAAACTTTTATTTCTACTTCCTGACATTTTGTAAAAATATGAAAGATGAAATAATTTCCTACCATAAAATGTGTGATAGAGAAAATGTTCAAATTTTTACATCCTTATTTTTTTAAATTTGAAAAGTTAAGTTGGAGTTATTGTCTCATTTTAGTTTCTGATAATTTTGTGTATTTTCTGAACAAATTAATTTCAGAAATGAAACCAACTCAACTACACAAAAGGGTAATCATGTGAAACGAAAATGGTGAAAGGTGAAAGGTGAAAGGTGAAAAGTCAAAATAAAAATGGATAATTCTAAATTCTTTTTTAGTTTTTTAGATTTCTCCGCGGAAGGATTTTGAGATTAATTCTCCTTTTAAATTTATGTCTTTTATTAAAAATTCTTTTATTTGTAATTGTGACATATTTGATTTAAATCCACTTCATAAGAAATATTTGTCTATTTAATTTCCAGTAATTCATTTTAATTGCAAATATTAGACATAGAATTTCTATTTTTAGTTTTAGGAGGAAAAGTTAATTACTTATTGGTCACTATTTTAATATCAGTCTCAGTCATCCACAGCTTGTTCAACAAGCAGGCGAAACTTCCAACCTGTGTCATCAGATACTGAACCAATTGTTTGCTTCATTAAAATTCCAATTATTTTTTCTTTCGGATCTGCAAAATATTGAGTATTAAAATAACCTCCCCAATCGAATGTTCCAATGCTACCTTGACCACCAATTGATTGCCCTTTTTGATCTACAATTCCAAATGCCAAACCATAATATTTTCCGGAGTTTTGACCCCATAAATCACCTGTTTGATTTCCCATAATGGACTGAATTGTTGTCCTGCTAAGAATACGTATACCGTTTAACTCACCCCCATTAAGATACATTTGTAAAAATGTCGCATAATCTTTTGCTGAGCTACATAAACCTGCACCACCCGAAAAAAATCGTTTTGCTCCTTTCACAGGATAATCTGGATCGAAAAATTTGTTTGAAGTAGATTTCCATTCACCTTCATCCGATTGTTGTTGAACTGAAACAAGTCGTTTAGCTTTGTCATCTGTTAAGTAAAACCCAGTATCATTCATTTCGAGTGGATTGAATAATCGTTCTTTTAAGAAAACATCAAACGGCATTCCTGATACAACTTCAATAAAATAACCTAGAACATCAAGTCCTTCACTGTAAGTATATTTTTCGCCTGGGTTATGATGCAATGGTAGTTGTGCAAGCTTTTTAATATTCTCTTCAATAGTAATATTTTCTGTTGTAAAAGCATCCACTATTCCAGCTTTTTGATAAATTAATTTAAAGCGTTCATCTGAGTCAATTTGTCCATAGCCAATTCCTGAGGTATGAGTAAGTAAGTGTCTGATAGTTATTTCACTATTTGCTGCAACAGTTGTATAACTTGTATCACTATAGTTAAAATTTTCCAGAACTTGAGGATTCTTAAATTCAGGAATGTATTTAGAAATTGGATCGTCAAGTCTAAATTTTCCATCTTCCCATAGCATCATTACAGCGGTAGATGTTATTGCTTTTGTTTGAGAAGCGATTCGGAAGATATCATCTATTTTTAATAATCGACCAGTTTGATTATCCGCCATTCCAAATGCTTTCCAATATACGATTTTTCCATTTCGTGCAACAAAAGCAACAGCACCTGGTATATTATTTTCAATTACTGCTTTTTCAAGCATGGCATCAATTTTTTCTAAACGTTCCGCGGACATACCAACACTTTCTGGTGTTGCTTTACTTAAAGGTGGTGATTTTTTAATTGATTTTGTCTGAGCATACACAGTTAGACTAAAAAATAAAACTACAATTATAAAAAATAATTTTATAGTCAACGTTTTCATTTCTTTCTCCAATTTCTAAATCAAAGAATTAAGTCGTGAATATAGTTATTAAAGCAAATAACATATTCTTATAATTATATCTCTAAATAAAGTAATACAAAATAATGCTCCAACTTAAAATAATAATATTCTATAAAAATTTAGGCATTTTTATATTTCTTTTATTCAATTCTATATTTATTGAATCCTTATATAGTATAAGTTTCTATTTCAATAACCGGATAAAGATCCTTTTGCAGTTTGCTAATTTTGTATCGCTGGCTTCCAATTAATGTTTTAAATTTTATTGACTTTAATCAATAAATTTATTTTACATCAAAATTAGTTTTACTTAGGAGAAAAGTTAAAACATTTTGGAATTTAAATTCCCTTTTGCGTAGCTGTAAAAAAATAATATTTTTTAAATTTTTGATTTTTTTTGAGAAAAAACCTAAAATAAGTAATAATACAAATGTCCCAATTAAACTTTCTTCGGGATCGAAAATTATTCTATTTGATCCTAAAAAAAGTCCATTTTGATTTGCGAAACCAAATAAATTGTATTCAAGCGTGTTCCATAAAGCATGAAAAATAGCAACCGGAATTAGACTCTTTGATTCTTGAAATAAAAGAGAAAGTATAGTACCAAGTAAAAACATATTAAATATGTAAATAGAAGTTCTTACAGGATCAAACCCAATCAACCAAATTGAGATTGGTAAATGCCACAATCCAAAAATTATTGAGCTGATGAAAATTCCTTTCATTTCACCAAAAGTAAATGTCAATTTATTTAAAAGATAACCTCTAAATAAAAGTTCTTCTGTTATAAATTCAAGCATCAAAAGAATTACAAAATTTAGAAATAGAAAAAGTGAAAAATCAAAAAATGACGAAACTGGCTCACCCGAGTTAAATGGATTTGACAAATTACTAATTGATTGAATTTTTACTGATCCAATTAAAATATCAATTAGAAAAATTAGTCCAAAAATTAAAATTGGTAATAATAATACTTTACCAATATTTCTTAATTTGCACATTCTAAACCCAAGATTTTTTATTGTGTCTTTGTGTACAAATTTCTGTAGTGGAAAAACTATCAATCCCATTAAAAGGACTAAAACTTGACCATAAGGACCTAACCCATAAATAAAGGATAAACAACTAACAAGGATACATATCAATAAGTAAATAATTGGAATATTCATTTCGTTCTCCTTTTAATAAATATTAACTATGAAGCAATTAATAAAATTTAATTATAGAAATCTTTTTTTTGCGCTTAATTCTTAAATATTTAGACTAAGTTTTTAAAAAAGAAGTTACATTCGAGATGAGAAAATGAGACCTTAATTAATTTGTTTAAAAGTGATTTTGAGTTTTAAAAAATTATGAAATCTATTCTTAAATTTAATAGAAAAATTTGAAGAAGTAATAGTCAAGTTTTGTTCCGTTAGCTAATTGACATCAAATGACTTTGCTTTAGAAAGATCGGCTTTCACATGTTCGATCATTTTTTCAATGAGCCTTCAGTTTGTAGGTTCCATTATGTATTTTCAATTCGGATTAAGTTAATTAGTAATTATGATTTCTTAAGAATTAAATGCTGTTTCGATACAGCTTATCCCGTCGTAGCGGGAAAAATTACTTTTTATTAAATTTCTTTATTAATCATTAACACAAATCTTTTTGCACACCATTGTCACTGGATTTTTAGAAAAGTGTGTTTTTAATTGAGTTTTTGATAATGTAAATTCAATCCCGCACTTTCAGCTAACCCATGTAATACATCTCAATACCTTTTTCGTTTATAATGTGTTTAAGTGTTACAATTACTTCATTAATTAAAACTTTCATAGGTCTTTTCTTATCCTTCTTAAGTTAATAATGTACCCTCATTAATTACTTAAATAGAACTGTTGTGTACATTTGGATGCATCAATTGAAAAAGCCCTTCTTTAGAGAAATAGCTAACTTAAGAAAATATTATTTATCCTAATTTATTTGATTAGCAACATCATCTTTGTCTCAATAAATTCATCCGATTGTAAGCTATAGAAATATACTCCGCTTGATAAATTTGATGCATCAAATACAATTTCATAATTTCCAGGTTTTTTGTTTTCGTTTACCAATGTTTTAACTTCCCTACCAAGAATATCAAATACTACTAATTTTAAGTTTGACATTTGACGTTTTTCTTCTTTCGGAATAGAATATTTTATTTTTGTAGTCGGGTTAAATGGATTAGGGTGGTTTTGTTTTAATTCAAATTTATTCGGCAGAGGTAATTCATTTATAGAAACTATATTTGATGTGTAAAAATTCCAAACCTGACTCCATAATGAATTTGAGGACTCTTTATCAATAGATCTAACCCTCCAGAAATATTTAGTAAAAGGTTCAAGTTGAGTTATTTGAAAAGTATCTTTTTTTATATCCATTTCATTTATTAAAATATTTGCAAACAAACTATCAGTGGCTATCTGTAGATTAAATGAATCTACAAAATGTTTATTAGTCCATATTAAATTGGAATTAAGATCAACATTAGTCGAGTTATTTATTGGCAAAAATAAATTTGGTGACTGATAAACTCCTCCTTTGGTAGTTCGAATAAATACAGCAACATCTGCTAGTAATCCGCCACCGTAACCTGTGAATAATATTCCACCATCACTATCAATGTTATTAGGTAAAACACGATAATCATAACCAACTTGCGACCACAATGTATCTCCTTGAGGATCAATTTTTAGTATTGTTCCAATAGAACTCGTATAACCGTCTTCTCTTTTAACATAAACTAAATATTCATCTGTTGGTAATTTCATAATTTTATAAGCTACGTTTTGTTGGAATTCATTTGCCGGATTAAAATATTTTTTCGTCCAAATACTATCACCTAAATTATCCAATTTCATCACAAGTGCATTAGAACCCCAAATACCTGGTTCTGTAACATATCCTGCTATCATACAACCGCCATTATTTGTCGGTGCGACAGAATAACCAGTTGATAACATTTTATCACCGTTATCAAAAAGTCCTGAATAATATGTTTTATACCAAAGATTTTCACCCTCGTTGTTAAATTTTGCGACTAAAAGGTTGGTTAAACCTGTAACATTATTGTGATTACGACCAGTAACAATATATCCGCCATCGGATGATTGGCAAATACTGCTAAAATATGTATATATAAATGCTTTAATAATTGTTTTCCATTCAACTTTCCCTTCTGAATTTATTTTTATAATTCTTGGATCGCCTCCTGCAGAACCATATCCAACTGCGACGCAACTATTATCTGTTGATATTGCAATAAGGTCTTTATATCCTGCTCCTGCCCATAAATTTGTGTCACTTATTGTTACTTGCCAAAGTGAATCACCTTGATTATTTGTTTTAAGAATTGTGTTGAATAAACATGAATAAGATCGTTTACTATTTCCACAAAGAATAAAATATCCTGCATCTGAAGCAACTGCAACTTTAATTGCCCAACGAGTATTTATATCTTCATTACTTTTAAATAGTCTAGTCCATAATGTGTCACCATTTTTATCTAATTTGTAAAGCCAAAACTTTTCTTCAGTATGAAAATTTACAATTCCAATATATCCACCGGTTAATAATGGCTGAATATCTACACTAGGTCCTGTATTGAGCCAGTATTTTTCAAATGGTGTTTGTGGATAAGCGAAAGCAGATAATAAAAAAGTGCCAATAAAAACATACTTAGAAATATTCGTTTTTTTCTTAAAGTTCAGTTTTTCAAAATAAAAACAAACAGAAATTAAGTATTTTTTGAGCACATAAAATAAATAACTCTTATGAATTTCTTTTGGGTCATTAATTTTAAATTGAAAAGAATGAAATATTGTTTTCATCACATCCTCCTATGAAAAATGCAATTAATATTTCAATCAAACAGTCTGCTTCGGTAGAGAATTTTTTCGTGGTTAGAATTACAAGCATTATACATTCAGTAATTATTATTCGTACTCTCGGAGTAGAGAAAAATTACTAAGATTAATTAGCAAAGATTTTCTGAAATAAGCAATATTTATTTTATCAATATAAATTTTATCTACTTCTAAAAGCATTACTTAACAAATCACAACAGAAAAGCTGTTATTAGGATATTAGTTTTTAGAATGGTTTAACTGCGAAGCTAAATTTAAGGCAAATAAATTCTATCACGTAGATAACGTTTATCAATAATTTCGGAAATTGTTTTCCAATAAAAATACATTTAGAAATTTCTTTTAAATAATTATTATATCCAGTCAGAATCTTTTAATCAACAATAGATAATCTATACATTGGCTTCTAACAATATTTTTTTTGCTTTATCCATCATATTTGGATAAAGATTATTTGGAACATGTTCTTTCCCCAAGGCAACTTTTACTTTATGTCTTGCACATTCCATAAAATTACCTAAACAGTAATCTCTCTTAAATATTTTACCAATACCGCTTTCGATTGACATTTTATCATTAAAAAAAGGACATCCAGCTAAACAATCACATTGTTGCATATTTCCCCCATTTTTTTTGACTAATAATTTATAATCGTTAATTTATAAATTATTTTAATATTAACTTTATGAATTATTATACTTTTTAGAAAATTTAATTATTCGAGTATTCGTTTTAATAAATCAATAAAAGTGTTGATTACAATTTTTGATAATTTTTTTTTGCAGAGCTTAACAAACTAGTGCTGAACGATTATTATCACAAAAATGTGATAATAAAATTAAAACTTGCTTTCTATTTGCTAAACTTCTTTATGTCCAATTAGTGGTAATTTTAATTTATTTTAAAATCATTTAGATGATTATTTATTTTTGATATCATAAAATTTTTAATATCTGTTTATTCTTTCTAAAATTCACAATCTTTCTGTAAATCAAATAAATGAAACCTAGCAGAAATAAAATAATAATTACTATTATACCAAGTGATAATTTAGCAATGTCATTAAATCCAAAACTTACATTAAAATCCATTGGAACATATTTTACTAGTGACGATTCAATTTTCCCTTTGCTGAAAAATTGAGTAATTATTTTATCACTCATTGATTGATTCAAATATCTTAAATCCCCAACATGTCCAAATTCTGAAAGTATAATTTGTTTACCATTTTTAAAGTACTTTAAAAATTCCGTTGCAAATTTGGGAGGATTTGCAAAATCTAAACTTCCGCTTAACATTAACGTCTCAACATTAGTTTCGTTGAATGTCTTTAAATTTTCTGGAATCATTTTTATATCAATTCCACTAAAAATAAATGGTTCCCAAATTATTTCATTGAGTGGTGCACCCAAAATTATATTATGATCATTATTATATTTAATATTTTTTGCATATGCTAAATCTGCACTTGCTGCTTTTACTAAAAGATCTCCATAAACCATCATTTTAGGAAATGTATAATCAAAGGCAAGTGACATAAGAGCCAAACCACTAAAATCTCCATTTTCTGCAGCAATATATGCATCAAAAACCAATGCTGATGTGTTTCTATGCATTAGCAATCCAAATGTAGCAGCTTTAACTTTTCCGGGATTGATTGAAAAAAATAGCCATTTTTTAGGCATGTTATTTAATACTTTTTTCATAGAGCCAGCTAGGTTTATGCCCAATTTAGATTTCTCGTCATCCTCTGCCCATAAACCAGAATAATATTTAATAAGCTCATCAGTTTGTTTTGCAGCCCAAATAAAATTTCCGGGAGTATTTACTCCAATCATAACAGTGCGATAAATACTGGAAGGATGCATTATTCCATAAATATATGCAATTCGTGTTCCGTAACTTTCGCTTATAATATTTATTCTTTCATAGTTGAAAATCTTCCTCATTACTTCCATATCTTCAACAGTTTCTGGAATTGTATATCCATCTAGATCAATTCCAATAGATTTAAGACGATTAATACTTTTTTTCCAACTTTTACTTAAATACTTTCTAGATTTTTCACTCAGAAGATCATCACCGCAATTTATCATGGCTTCTGTAACTTCTGGACAATCAAGAACGGAAGAACCATCCACACCTCTGTAACCTACCATCACAAAGTCGTGATCATATAGCAAAGAATCAATTGGCGACCAATTCAAATTGGTTTGACCGGGTCCGCCAGCAAATGCAAAAATTGGTTCTTTTGGATTTTTAGATTTTGAATGAATACGAATTACCGGAAGGTGTATTAATCTCGAATTATTTTTACTTCTATTTTCTGGAACCGTTAGTGAGCCATAATCAGCTTTATATTCTTTTTCGCCAATTTTGAATATATCCGAAAGAAAAATATAACTTTCATTTTTTGAGTTCTTATCTGGTTGTGGGAATTCAAATGTTTTATTATTGCAACTAAAAGAAATTAATACTAGTAGAATTGAAAAGATTGCAGCTACAATGATTTTTTTCATTACAATTGCTACTATTTTGATTACATTATTTATAAATATAAAATAATTTTAATTCAAAAAATATATTTTAGTATCCGTTTAAATTTTTTCATCATCCAAAATTTATTGACATTATTCTCAAATCTAACACACATAAAATTCACTTTCTTTAAGTCTATAAGTTAAATTTAGAAAATATTTTTGATAACAAAAATGATAAGTTTTCGAAAGAATTTTGATAGTGTTTAATCGATTTTTGTGTAGTTCATCAAGAAGATATATTTTTAAGCTTTAAGAAAATCTCCGTCAATTATAAGTAATTTTACACCATTTTCAGTATTCGAACGGTGGGTACTTTGATTATCGGATACAACATACGTCATTCCTTTAGTTAATATTGTTTTGGTGCCGTTTTCGAATTCTGATACAAATTCACCTTCTAAGCAATGCACAATATGCCCTTTTGTACACCAATGATCAGCAATATATCCTTTCGAATATTCAACTATTCTGATTCGTAAACCATTAAATTGTTTTGTTTTCCAAAATGCAATTCCGCGTGCTCCCAAATGCTCACTTTTTAATATTTCTTCCCAAGTTATTACTTCAAATGGTATATTCAAATTATTCATCTTGAATTCCAAATTAAATTAGTTTAATCATTCTCTTAACTATATTAGAAATTTTTATCCATTAAAATCATTTTTGTAAAGTTTTTTTTAGTTAATCTTTTAACAAATAACTAAATCTGTTTAATTTTTATTATAAATAACTGGAGTTTTATGATTCCATTCATTCCATAATTTTTCGTTCGTAATTAACTCAACCATGAAATCAGCTACATTTATTCTGCTTGTTTTTCCTGGGTTAAAAATCGGACTACTAATTTTTTGTGGAAATATTTCATAATTACTTTTACTATTTTCATCAATTAATGAATCTGGTCTAACTGCAATCCAATCAATTATATTTTGCGATCCTATTTTATATACTAAAAAATCACCTGCAATCATATTATCACGATGTGGTGGTAAAAAAAGTTTTAATAATGAAAAAACTACTTTTTCACCTATTGTGTTTTTTTCTCCAGTTTTTTTATTTGTATATGCCGTTGTACTCATTAGTATAAATTTCTTTTTTATGTTAAATGATTGGAGCGCAAAAATTATATTTTCAACTGAATTTGAAACAAGTTTATAAGGAGGACCAAATATTCCTTTAAAACTTATATTATGGCCAAGGCAGCAGACAACAGCATAGCAATCATTGACCAGATCTTTAATTCGTTCTAAAGTAAATTCACTTATATTTCCTTTTATTATTTTAACTTTATTATTATCAAGTAAATTTTTATTGATTGTTGCATTTTCTCTAATTACAATTTTAATATTGATATCTTTTTCTAATAAATTTTGTACCACCAATTTACCGGTTGCTCCGCTTGCTCCTATAACTAATACATTCATATTTTCTCTCGTTGTATAAAATATTTTGTAATTGCAAAGTATCTAATTAAATTGCACGAAGCAGCTTACTCTGCTTCTAATTTACAATTTCTGATTTTATTTATTGCAAAAATCTGTTTCTAACAAACAATATATTTCACTATCTAGGTATTTTCCGTTATATAAATAGTCTTCTCTGAAATAAGCTTCTTTTTTAAATCCAAATCTTTCTAATAGTTTTATAGATCTTTTATTTTGAGGATTAACATTACCAAATATACTATGCAAACTTAATTCGTTAAATCCAAATTCGAGTATTTTAGATAAAGATTCAGACATTATTCCTTTTCCCCAATATTCTGGATTTAATGCATAACCAATTTCAGCTCGAACATTTTCTCTTATTAAGTTCCAATATCCAATATATCCCACAACTTTAGAAAAGGATTTTTCTCGAATAATCCAATTAATTCCGGTTTTGTCTTCATACGACTTAATTATTCTTTGAATCATTTCCATTGTTTCATCAATTGATTTATGATTGTCTCTATCTAAATATTTTGTAACTCTATTATCAGATCGAATAATAAAAATTTCATTTGCATCAAGAACCGTAAAACTTTCTAAAATCAAGTTCTTTGTTTCAAGGTTTGGAAATTGATTAAATACTTTATCATTAATACTAAAGTTCATTAATGTCCTTGTCTTTATTCCTTTTTAGTAAATAACAATCAAACTCATTTACTCATTAGTACTTTTACAGATTTTGCAAACATCAAATTATAATTTTTCTTCAAGATAATTGACAACTGTTGCCATACAATTTTTACAAACTTTATTTTTCAGATCTAATATTTTAAAACTAGTTTGTCCTTCAGCCGTTGTTAAATCACATCCGTTAATAAGTTTTCTGCAAATATAGGTGCCATGTATTTCCGAAAAACGATGCATCAATTCTCGCGCTTTGGAATAAGTTATTTCAGTATTTTCAATTTCACCAAATGAACCCTTACCATATTTCATCCCAATTACCATAATGCCGCCGGTTATTGTTCCACAAACTTCTTCAGTTCTTCCCATTCCACCGCCAAAACCACAAGATATTTTAAGTGCCATATCTTTATCAAGATTCAGATCTTCACAAAATGAATACAATACTGATTGTGCACAATTATATCCATTGTCAAATTTGGAGATTGCTATTTCAAAATGATTTTTCATACATTCCCTACTAATAAATTTTTTAAAATAAAGTTTAATCAGTTAGCAAAAGGATTTCTCAATTTCACAATATTTTAACAAACTTTGTATTGAGTTTGTTGTAAGAAATATAATTGTGGTTTTATTTATAATAAATTCCCATTGTTCAAAATTATAATTATATTTTTTATAATTCTCTGAATTACTTAAAAATAAATTTAAATAAGGAAATATCTTTTTGTAAATATGTATAAATACTTACAAGACGAATGATTTCATAACATGTCATTATTATTTGATTTTTAGAATTATCTTAGTTTAGTCTTTTATTTAAGTCTTGCTAATTTACTTTCTATAATTTAAACAAAAACTAAATTGCAAGTTTAGATGTTCAAATTAAAATTGTTGTTTTGATAATCAATCATTTAATTTTAATTTATTATTTTCAATATTTATATCATTCCTTTTTGTGAAGTGATCAGAAAGTACAAGATATACAGAAATAATAATGATAACAGTTGCAACTAATAATTCAAAAGTAATTTGTTCATTAGCAAATAACCATCCAAGAAAAACCGCAATTATTGGATTTACATATGTATGTGTTGAAATCCGTGTAACTGATGTACGCCCCAATAACCAAACATAAGCACCAAAAGCTAATACAGAACCAAAGATAATTAAATATAATAGCCCTAAAAATGATTTTGAATTAACATTGCTTAAGTGAAATTGAGATGGTTCACCAATTATAAAACTGGTTATCAAAACCAGTATTCCGCCAAAAATCAGTTCTATACCGGATGTTAATAACGGTGGCTTTGGTAGATTTGCAACTCTCGAATAAACAGCTCCACCGCCCCAAGAAAAAGTGCCTAATATAATTAATGCTGAGCCGAGTAGATCATTATTTGATGTTGTACTATTTGTAGTCGTTAAAATTAGATAAATAACACCAATGAATCCAAGGATCAATCCAATTATGCCTCTAATTTTTATTTGAGTATCTTTTAAGAAAAACCATTCAATCCCCATAATCCATAATGGTTCGGGTGTAATAAGTACAGCTGCCATTCCCGATGGTACATACTGTTGTGCCCATGCTAGTAATCCATGTCCGACCAAAAAGAACATTGCTCCCAATATAAAAAGTGGAAAAATATTTTCTCGTTTGATCTTTTCTTGGTTATTAAGCTGACTTATAAAATAAAGGATAATTCCAGCTGAAGTTGATCTTATTCCGATCATCATTAAAGGCGGAATTGTTTCAATTGCGTAACGGGTTGCAAGGTAAGTTGAACCCCATATAATATATATAGCTCCAAAAGCTAAAAATGTCTGTAATTTTTGTTTTTTCATAATTAACCTATTGTTTAAATAAGAATACAAAACCGATTAAAGAATTCAGAGTTTAGTCATATTTTTATTCCCAATAAAATTGGGATAACAAAATAATTTCTTGATTAACTTTAAGCAGCTTACATGATTCTAATTCCTAATTAAACCATTGGCTAATTAATAAAATTACACATATAAAAATATGGTTTCATAAAACAATATCAAAAAGAAGTAAATAAAAATTTCAAACTTATAAATTTACTAATCTCCTTTCTAATTTATTTTCCGAGCTAAGCTCAATAAAAATTCGTATTAATTTTTGAACATATAATTGTTTTTTATTGCACTCAACTGCATTTAATTAAATCTATTTTTTAAAATTTTCACAAAGTTTTTACACTCCACAAAATTTATTTTGATATTTGTGTAAATTTCTGAACTGTTAATAGACTTTCTATTTTCTGCATTCTTGCTTCAAATTCTTTTTCTTTTAAACAATTTTCTGAATCTTTTGTTTTAATTGCTGCAATTTGCCTGACTAATTCTTCATTTTTAATTTTTAGTTCATAATTATTTTTTCCAATTCCTTTATAGCTTCAACAAGCAAAGCTGTAATTGGTGCATATTGCATAGAATAATATTCTCCACTATCGTCTACAACTTCGGGAATTACTTCATTTGCTTCCTGTGCAATAAATCCCATTTGTAAATCTTTAGAATATTTTTCAGAGTCTTTCCACTCATAATTTACGCCGCGTAAATTTTTAACTTTTTCAAGAGCGTTTGCAATTGTTGAAATATTTTTTTTCAATCTTTCATCACTTAAATTATTCCAAGATTGAGTTCCTCCAGCATCTCCATTTACAAAAAATTCATAGTTCTGATTTCCATGGGTTCCATTCCCATTAATTACAACTCTATCTGTATTGAAATTTCCCCATATAAGTGGTGAATCAGAATTTGAATTTTCTATATAAAGTCTATTATCATTAGTTTCATTATATCCGGCTTGGTAACCAATGAACACATTGCCACTTTTATTATGAATAGATGAACCCTTACCAGCTTCAAAACCAATTATTGTATTGTTAGAACCAGTTTGATTATAATAATTCGCTGAAACTCCTATGCCAACATTATTATTCCCTATTGAATTATTATAAAGTGATAAAGAACCACTGCCGATATTGTTAGAGCCAAGCGTGTTTTGATTAAGTGCACTACTTCCATTTGCGGTATTGGCGTTACCAGTTGCATTTGAGTATAGTGCCTCTGAACCATTTGCAGTATTATAATCGCCATCAACGTTTAATAAAAGTGCATTATAGCCATTTGCGGTATTAGCAAGTCCAGTTTCATTTGTATAAAGTGCACTATAACCATTTGCTGAGTTATAATGTCCAGTTGTATTTGAAAAAAGTGCACCAGCTCCGGTTGCTGTATTATTATTCCCAGTTGTGTTACTATTTAGTGTACTACTTCCGTTTGCCGTATTATAATTTCCTGTAGTGTTTGAAAAGAGAGCTTGAAAACCGTTTGCCGTATTATAATTTCCTGTTGTATTTGAATAAATTGTCTGATAACCAATTGCAGTGTTACTATTTCCTGTATTATTTAGGAAACTGTGATTTCCCTTTAGACTTTCATATCCAACACTTGTATTGGAGTTTATAAAGGGAGTTGCCGAGCCATTTGTATTCATTTGAGAACTATAACCAATTGCGACACCATTTCTACCTGCTTTGCTGTTTTGTAGTGCTCCAACTCCAACTGCGGTGTTATCGTTACCACTTATATTAGAATACAACACATTTGTGCCTATTGCAATATTATGATCACCAGTAGTATTTGAACGCATTGCTACATGTCCAATTGCTGTGTTATCAAATCCTGTATTATTGGAATTTAGTGTTTCCCAGCCTACACCAACATTAGCTGTGCCGGTTGTATTTTGATTCAAAGCACTTTTTCCTATTGCTGTATTTGCATTTGATCCGTCATCAGCGTTTCCGGCAAATTGACCTAAAAATAAACTTGAACCATCATATTTGGCATCAGACAAGCTATTAATATCTGACGCACCACCGCTTCCAATTGCTGTATTTCCCCAAAATAAACTTCCACCGTTGTTATATAATTTATTGCCAGATATGGTTGTTCCAACATTTAGTAACTCGATGGATCCACCACTTCCTTCATCAATAATTTTAATAAGTGAGTTATTTGATTCATCCTTAAAATCTATTACATCTCCGGTTGCAGTTGGTGAATTGATTTTATTTGAAATAGATTTCTCTTCTTTTTTACTTTGTTTTCCATCTTGTGCAGAAATCTGTATAACTGAAAAAACAAAAATAATTAATAATGAAATTGAAAAAGTAACAGGATGATCATATTTAACAACTTTGTTAGCTTCATTATTATTTGAATTATGTTGGAGTTTTTGTCTCATTTTAACCTCTGGTAATTTTGTTTATTTTCTGAACAAATTTACTTCAGAATAAAAAACAACTCAACTACACAAAAGGGTAAGAAAGTGAAACGAGGTAAATAAATTGAAAAGTCAAAAGTGAAAGGTGAAAAGTTAAAATAAAAATGGATAATTCTAAATTCTTTTTTTAGTTTTTTAGATTTCCCCGCGGAAGGATTTTGAGATTAATTCACCTTTTGAATTTATTTGTAATTTTTTATAAATATTTTTGCAATGATATTTTATTGTATCAACTGTTACATTTAAATTTGCTGCAATCATTTTCATACTTAATCCATCAACTATAAAATCAGCAACTTGTTTTTCACGTTCACTAAGATTATTCTCAGTATGTGAGGATTTTGTTTCATCAAAAAATTTTACAACTTTTCTAGCAATTAGCGGAGACATTGGTGCGCCTCCTTTTGATACTTCTAATATTGCATTTTTAATTTCTGCAAGTTTTGTACTTTTTGATAAATATCCCGAAGCTCCGGATTTTAATGCTCTAAAAATTACTTCAGCTTCTTCATGCACGGTAAGCATTACAATTTCAACATTTGGAATTCTTTCTTTAATTAATTGAATAGCGCTTAGTCCGGAAATTCCTGGAAGTCCAATATCCAAAAGTATTACATCCGGTGGAATTTCTTTGTCATAGTTTTCAAAAAACTCTTCAACAGATTCTGCAGATACATTACATAAAAATTCATCTTGATCGCTCAAGAATTCCTTTATTGGAATTCGAATTTCTTTAATATCTTCAACTACTGCTACGTTTATCATACTTAAATTTACTTTCAAAATTTTTATAAATAAACTACACAAAAGTGTGGATAAATTAAAAAGTCAAAAATGAAATTTAAAGTTTCGATTTTGTTAGATGAATTTTAAGTCCGTTTTCATTTTTAATTTCAATCTCAGCATAAATATTTTTTGCACGCATTTTCATATTTTTTAAACCATTACCACTTTTAGGATTATCGAAATTTATTCCTTTTCCATTATCTGCAATTATTATTTCAAAAATATCATTTTTGTATTTAAGAATAATTTTAATTTCTGAACATTCCGAGTATTTAATAGCATTATTAATTGCTTCCTTTGCAATCATCATTATGTTTTGGCGGAAATCAATCTTTAAAGGTTTTTGCAATTCAGTAATTTCATTTACAAAAATTAATTGAATTTCATTTTGCTCTAAAAACTTTTGTGCAAAATTATGAATTCGGTCAACCAAACTTTCCATTGTATCATTTCTTGAATCAATCGACCAAATAACATCGCTCATCATGCTAATTACTTCACCAGCTTTGGTATTGATGAAATTTGTTTTTTCTTTAATTTTTTCTAAATCTTTTGTATATGTTAGCGAATCTGCATTTACAGAAATTTGGGTTAATAAAGAACCAACTTCATCATGTAAATCACTTGCAATTTTTGTTCTTAGTCTTTCAAGTTTTAATAAATAATTCAATCGATATTGAAAAGCCAACCAAAGTATAAAACCAAATAATGAAATAATAATTAATCTAAACCACCAAGTTTCCCACCAAGCTGGATTAATAACAAAAGTTATTGAAACCGGTTCACTCCAAAACCCCCATTCATTTTGTGCTTTTACTTCAAATATATATTTTCCATTATCCAAATTTGTATATTGAGCATGATCATCACTGCTTGTAACCCAATTATCATTTATTCCACTAAGTTTGTACTTATATAAAACTTTATTTGGTGCTGTTAAATTTATTCCGGTAAATATGAATTTAAGATAATTTTGATTGTAATTTAATTCGTTAGAATTTTTAAATTCTTCAATCGGGTAATCTTTATCAAATATTTCTAAACCGGATAAATATATTTTTGGGGGAATTTTATTAATCAAATCTTTTTCAGGATTGTAAACCGACAAACCTTTTGAAGTTCCGACTAACAATTTTCCCTTATCATCAATAAACATTGAACTTTTCAGACAATTATCATAAACCAATCCATCTTTTTGAGTTATATTTTTAATGAATTGTTTTGATGAATTAATATTTAGAATAATATTTAATCCTTTATTTGTGGAAACGAAAATTCTTCCCTTTTCATCTTCCGAAATTCCAACAACTGCATTATTGCTTAATCCGTCATTCATATCAATTGTATCAATAACAATATTATTTTTTAAAATATTTAATCCATTTTGCGTACCAACTAACATTGAACCATCATTTCTTTTAAATAAACAATTTATAACATTTTCGCTCAAGCCATTTTTCTTTGTAAGATTTATAAATTCATTTCCATTTTGATAAAAAATTCCTTTATCAAAACTTCCGAAATAAATTTTGTTTGAATCAATTGGCAGAATTGAAATTATAAAATTGCTTTCAATTTTATCAAAGTAAGAAATTTTATTAACTTTTTTTTCCTTAATAGAATAAACACCAAAGTAAGTTCCTACATAAATTCTATCATCAATTTCTGCAATCGAATAAATTTCATTATTTAAAATCTGTGTATCATTAACAAAATTTATGAGTGAATTATTTTTTAAGATTTTCAATCCGTGATATGTACCAACTAAAACTTCGCTATTTTTTTTTTTATAGAGTACGTTAATTAAACTTCCTCTTTCATCTTCTGCTTTAATGAAAGACTGAATTTTAAAATCACTTAATTTATATAATCCGGACTTTGTTCCTAAAAATTGATTACCATAATTGTCTTGAGTAATTGAAAGAATTTTTTCATCAATAAATCCATAAGAAGAATTATAATTAACCAAATATTCTTTAGGATTGTAAATGCTTACTCCACCGCCATTTGTGCCAAAATAAAGTAAACCATTTTTATCTTCGGTTAAAGTCCAAATATCATTACTTACCAAACCGTTTTCAGTTTTTATTTCATTAAGATTTCCATTTTGCTCAATTAAAATTCCAGCATTTGTAGCAAAGAAAATTTTTCCATTATCAGAAATATGAATTTTATAAATAGCTGTATTTTTTTTTAGAGTTGTGATTTTCCAATTAGTAATTTTGTTTGCGGCTAAATTTGTACCAACATAAATAATACTATCACCAATTGTGTTAACACTCCAAAGCAGATCTGATGAAAGACCGTTCTTTGAGTTAAAAATTTCACAACGATTATTTTTAATTGTTACGAGACCGTTTGAAGTAGCACAATAAATTATTCCGGAATTTGAAATATGAACATCCCAAATATCTGTTTTGGGAAAATTAATCTTTGAACTAAAATCTGAAAATTTTCCATTTTCCAGTTTTGAAATTTTTCCTCCATTTCCAAAGAAAAGGATTATATTTTCTGCAAGAATTAAAATTCGTGTAACATTATTATCTAATAATCCATTTTCAACATTTATTGTATCAAATTTATTTTCTTTAATTTTTAAAATTCCACCACCGTAAGCAGCCAAATAAATTGTGCCATCTGGTGATTCCTTAATATCCATAATTTGTGATGCTGGAAGTCCGTTATAAACATTAAGATTTTTAAATTTATTTCCATCCCAAATGCTTAAACCGCCAAGAGTTCCAATCCATATAAATCCTTTGCTATCTTGGAATAAGGATGTAATTTCACCTTGAATTAATCCATCTTCAAGCGAAATTGAATTATGGATTTTTACTTGTGCAAATATTGTTTGAAAATAAATAATTACTAAAAGTATAAATAACTTCTTCATATTTTTATTTGCATGAATTATTTAGAATAAAGTAAATAAAATTATTCTAAATTGCTGTGATTTGACTTTACAAAATGAATAGCATTTCGCAAAAAATTGAGGTTGGGAATTAAGTAATTAACATAATCTGAAAATCACAAAATATTTTTTATGCTTAAAGTACATTTATTTCATCGTTTTTCGATTCTATAAAATCTCCGGTTGCTTGAATTTTATTTTTTGAATTACAATATATTTTTCAATAATATTTTGTCATTTATGATTTAATATTGATTATAATTATAAGAAATAATAAGTAAATTATTTTTTTTTGAAACATAAAAACCTCAATATTAAATTAAAAAGTTGTTAAAGATACACGCTTCCATCCAGCGTTTGTTTTTATATAAAAATAATTATCATCCCAACTTATATCTCCAACATTACCATTTATGTCAGTTGAACTTGTTGGAGTATAAGAATCTCTTAATCTTAATTGATTATATCCAGAAGAACCTTCTATATCTATTTTTGAAGTAGGAATTTTCGTAGATATACCAAGCTTTCCGTGAACTGCTACAAAATCAGTTGTAAAATCACCCCATATTAAAGGAGTATTACTATTCGAATTTTCGATATATAGTAAATTGCTTCCGGTTTCATGATATCCACACTGATATCCAATAAAAATATTTCCACTTTTATTGTGCTGTGCGAATTGTTTTCCAGCTTGATGACCAATAATTGTATTATTAGAACCTTCTTCATTAAAATAATTTGTCTCATTCCCAATACAAACATTGTTTGTACCAATTGTATTTTTATATTGGGATGCAAATCCAAAAGATGTGTTATTATTTCCCGAAGTATTTGAATAAAGTGAAAAAGTTCCACTTGCTGTATTATTTATGCCTATTGTATTAAATTTTAACGAAGCTGATCCGTTTGAAGTATTATAATTCCCACTTGTATTTGAATTTAGCGAGACGTAACCTACAGCTGAATTATGAATACCAATTGTATTGTTTAATAATGCAAAACTACCAATAGCAACATTAAAACCGGCAGTTGAATTAGAATAAAGTGCTTGATAACCAAGAGCAGTATTACTATTTCCAGAAACATTCGAATAAAGGCTTTCAAATCCAACAGCAGTATTTTGACTACCTATATTATTTGAATAAAGTGAACCAAATCCATTTGCTGTATTGTAAATACCGTTAGTATTACTTTTTAAAGAAGATACTCCAGTTGCAGTGTTATGATTTCCAATTGTATTTGAATTTAAGGACTGATAACCAATTGCAGTGTTGTTCCAACCAGATGTATTAGAGTATAAAGATTGAAAACCTAATGCAGAGTTAAAATAACCCGAAGTATTAGCAAAAAGTGAACTAACACCAAAAGAAGCATTATAGTTATCGCCATCATCACTATTACCTGAATTCAATCCAATAAATAAGCTATAATTGTCAGATTTTGCATCATCCAAATCATTAATTGTTGAAGAACTTCCACTGCCTAATTCCGTACCATTAAAAAATAGTGTACCATTATTGTTATATAGTTTGAAGTACGTATTTGTAGGTATCCCAGAACTCATTTGAAACGAACCAAAAGAACCTTCATCAACAAATCTGAAAAGTAAATTTGAGTTTTCATCTTTTAATACAACAGCATCACCGATTGCAGTTGGTAAATTTAATTTATCTGAATTTATTTTTTCTTCTATTTTATTTTTCTTCTCTTCTTGAGCTGAAATTTGAACGAATGAAAAAATAAGAATTATCAAAATTAAAATTGAGAAAGTAATAGTGTGATCATATTTAATTGATTCTTTTTTTCGAGTTATATAATATTTTAGTTTGAGATTTTGGCTCACTTCAACCTCTGATAAATTTATCAATTTTATTGATAAATTTATGTTTGAAAAAGACTCAACTCAACTACACAAAGGGGTAATATTAATTTCGATGTATTTTTAGATTGATTAACAAAAATTCGTTTGCATTGGTTGTGTTTAAAGATTGTTTTTATAAGAGAAATAATATTAAGAAGTACATATCGTTGAATTTTTCTTAAGTACAAATGGATTAAACATTATTTTAATTTCTAGAATTTTAGAAATATAATTTCAAACTTATTAATTTTTTAGAATTTAAAAAAATTTTCCTAAATAATTACAAAAGTTATAATTATTTGTAATTATCGTTTAATCCTTTTCCATTAAAAATATTTGGAGTACTTTTATCAATTCTTGATAATTTAGATTTAGCTTTTTTTGGTTGAGAAAAATAAATTAAATAACCACGTTGTCTACCGGGAGTTAACGAATAGAATGCATCTTTAAAACCGATAATTTCGTTAAATTTTTGTTGTAATTCTTCCGGAATTTTAAAATCAGAAGTTTGTTTAAATGTAACTTTTAAACCAGCTTTTTCGCATTCAATTGCTTCATAAATATATTCTTTTATTGTTGATTCAAGATTTACAATTTCTGTATAATTTGTAAATCTTATCTGTCTGGCGGTTTGGCTATTTTCTGTTTGCTGAATTAAAATTTTCCTTTTGTCTTTCAGTAAAACTCCTTTTGGAAATAAAAGAGCACAATAATTGTTAAATACATGCATTAAAACAATATTTTTATTTTCGTAAGTATAACACGGATGCATCCATTTAAAGTCTTCCGTTAGTCCGCATTCAAGTGCAATTTTTCTTAGTAATGTTAATTCACTTTGCCAATTATGAATTTTACATTCCGGTGTTCCGCCCAATTTGCATTGCATACAACCATCAATAAGATATTTATCAACTTTGATATTCATATTTAACCCTTAATTATTTTTATTTTTCGATCCTCAGTTCTGTAATACCAAGAAATTATTGTTAACAGTAATAAAAGAGTTGGACCAAAAAATTCAGCTAAAGTATCACCTACTGCAAAATGTGAAAATATTGCTCCAGACATTACAAAGAAAAATCCCGCATATGCCCATTCTTTAACCAAAGGAAATTTTGGTAACAGAATTGCCAACACTCCAAATATTTTCCATACTCCAATAATTGTTAAAAAATATTCTGAGTATCCTAAATTTTTCATTTTTATTACTTCATCTTCTAAGTGGATTATTTGTACAATTCCGGTTGATAACATTCCCAAACTAAGCCAAATTGTTGCAATCCAAAATATTATTTTGTTTTTATTTTTCATTGATTTGCTTCTTTCATATTGGTGAATAATTTTTCAATTCTATTGTGAGCCATATTTAACCCAAATGCAAATGGAAGTTTGAGAAGATTGTCTCTCTTTTCAACAGATTCAAAAATCGTATGAATTTTAAGTTTGCTTGATTCATTTGATATTTTTTCAAACTCATAAATTTCGAGTTGAACTCCAAACGGCATCGTATCCATTTCAAAAGTTCTTGAAATTTTTTTGTTATGAATAATTTCATGAAATACACCATTAGCTTGAAATGCAACTTTTCCCTTATCATCCAAAGTTTCAATTACATATCCTCCAAACTTTTTACATTCAAAATTTATAACTTTCGTTCCCATCCATTGTTCAATTAATTCTGGTTCAATGTAGGCTTTAAAAAGTAATTCAATCGGAATTTCAAATTCCCTATGGATAAACAATTCTTGTTTTCCATCTTGAGCTTCAATTTTTGTTTTTAATTCCATAATTATTCTTTCATTTATTTTGATTTATAGTTTTTCATTAGGTTTTCTAATTTATTAAATCTATCGTCCCACAATTTTCTAAATGGTTCAATAAAATCAGCTAATTCCTTAATTTTACTTGGATTAAGATGATAATAAATTTCTCTGCCATTTTTCTCATATCCAAGCAACTCACATTCAGTAAGAATTTGTAAATGTTTGGAAACTGTTGGTCTAGCTGTATTAAAATTTATAGCAATTGAACCAGCTGTCATTGTTTGGGTTGTTAACAATAATAATATTGCTCTTCTTGTAGGATCGGCAATTGCTTGAAAAATATCTCTTCGTAAATTCATTTTTTTTGTAAAATATTTATGTAGTTATATGACTACAAATATATATGAAGTTATTTAACTACGCAAGCACAATTTTACATTAAGCATTTTTTGATAATTTTTTTTTAAGAATTGAATGATAAAATAAATAAACGTGTTGTTCTAAAAATTATTTTAAGATATTAATAAATTAAAATTTGTAAATATGTGTATTGATAAGAAATTAATTTTCTTAAAAGTTAGATTAAATATTATCACTAACTTTTTCAATTTGCTTTTCCACATTAAAACCTTTTAAAATCAACCATACCGGGAATAAAAATAATTCCCAAATTCCTCCAATAATATAAAACATACTTCCGCTTCCATTTACAGTATCAATAATTCCCATTAAATCTAAAATTCCGCTTAAGAACAAAAACAAATAACCAATAATTCCCCACACTGATAAAAATCTTGGAATTAATTTTGTTTGGTAAAATAAATAACATAAAAATATGCTTCCCAATCCAAGAATTACCATTGCGATTTGATAAGTTAAATATCTCAATTTTACAAATAGATCAATCAAAATATTTGGATTTACGCTATTGGTGAAAATAACATCTTTACTAAAATTTATAATCAAATAATATATTACTGTTCCGATAAGTAACAGAACACACTCTAATATTCTAAAACTTAAGTAGGTTATAGCAATTACTTCACTGTATTTTTTCAATATTGGAAATAAGAAAATTGCAATGCCAACAATACCTATTGCCATTACTAAAATTAAAAGTGCTCCGAAATGTAAATAATTTTCGTTATCTAAAATATTTTCAAGTGGTGTTTTAAGAAGTGGTGCAACCAAATATGCATCTAACATGCCGGCAATAATTGTGATTATAAATAAAGAGCCAACTATTATTCCAATATTTTTATTTAATATCATAAAATTTCCTAAAATATTATTTAGAAATAAGTAAAAAATTCTATCCTTTCATTAATTATTGTATTTCAAATAAAATTAAATTTATAATTCTATAAAATTTGCATTCAAATAATTTTTTTTTCAAATGTGATAAGTTTTTGTTTTGTACAAATAATAATTAAACATTTCATTTAAATCAAAAATTACATTTTTTAATATTAAGGAATTGTTAATTATATGTTATCCATATGATATATTAACGTATTATTAAGATTAAATTTGTCTAGGAAGGATTTTGGGAAATTCTAATTCTCAATTAAAATTATACGATGATTTTTTTATTACAAATAATATTTTAAAATCTTACTAATTTTTCACTTGTTAAATAACTGTAAAATTTTATTTATTTGAATTTCATTCTTGGGATTAAAAAAATCACTTTTAGCATATTTTAACATACTTATTAATAACTGTTTCGCTTCAATTCTATTTTCCAAATTAGTGAGCAAATCAATGCCGGTAAGAATAATTTTTCCTTTACCAACTTTTGCTTCAACAATAAGTCCCAATGATCTTGCAGTAAACCAATCATCAATAATTCTAACAACGGGTTCAATATTTTTTCCTAGTTCACTTAATAATATTGCATTGGAATTACTCATTGCATCCCACCACTGAAAATTGCTGAAAGATTGCGTTGGAAACTCGTTCAGCAAAGGATGTTTAGGATTACATAAAATTCCTAAAGTGTTAGGAGGTTGATTATTGGTCCACGCTGTATTCCAAAATATGCTGGAAAATCCAACAGCAATATTTCCTCCCTTTTCATTTTTTATACTTCCCTTTTTAGGAGTTATTATAACCGTTCCGCCTTTTTCAATGTGAGTAAAAATTTCTTTATTAATTTCTTGAACAATTTTTATCTCACTATTTAAATCAATATTTTGTTTTTCAGGATAAACCCAAAAGTCCCAAGAATTTACATAATTGGCAACATTCACTTGGAGCTTATAAATTGCTGGCGAACTCAATTTATTAAGCTCATATTCTATTTTTCCAATTCCAAATGAATTTCCAATTTGGATAATATTTTTTTCAAATTTTCCATTTGCAATTTCTTTGTTTTGTAAATCAAGTATTTTCCATGTTGGAATTATATTTTCCAACGCGTTTGGTCCGAAATGAGCAACATCAATAGGAACATTTAAAGTTTCATTTGAAGTAAAAATAAATTTGGGAAATTTAGCAAGCGGTACTGTTGAATTGCAAAACTGGCTATATTCTTTTGATGATACATAACCCTTTTCATTCCAAAACGGATCTAAAACCCCAACCAATGCGGTTCCTTGTCCGGGAAAATCATGTAGATCTAATAACTGAAATCCTCCCATATTTTTAGTACGCAAGGCAGCTTCAATATCTGCTTTATAGCAAAGAGTTTGTAATTTTCCAGAGGCATAAAGAAATTCATCGGAATAATTTGATAAATTATTTTCATCTAAAAAAGATTTGAATATTTCAAAATTCTCGGGATACAAAACTCCATTATATTTTTTAATTTCTTTAAAATTGGGATATACGCACCATTGCCCTATTTCATGACTAATTATTGGTTTACTTTTTGAATTTATAATTTTTTCCCAATCATAATTAGATTTTGGTGGCTCAGAATTAATTATACTACTTAAGCCTGCTCCCCATAATTGAATTCTTGGTTCATAAGAACTTATAAAATCATTTTCTTCAATTTCCGGCCAGCCTGCAGCTCCCGCATAAAGTCTGCGATTATCAAACTTTTTCCAAAACGAAATTAATTTATTTAAATATTCGTTTTGATTATTACCTGCAGGTTCATTTCCGTAAAGTAGAAAACAAAACGATGGATGATTTCCAAACTCGTTTAAAATCCTTTTGCTTTCTTTATAAATATATTCATCAATTGGTTTTCCATCTCCAATTGTTACTCCTTGATTTGCCCAAGATGCAGTTTCAATTTGTAAATAAATGCCAATTTTATCTGCTGCATCAAATGCAGATTCAGGAGGACACCACGAATGAAATCTGATATGATTTAATCCAAAACTTTTGGCAACTTTAAATATTCTTTCCCATTCTTTTAAATCAGTTGGAGGATATCCCGTTATAGGAAAAATTGCACATTCTAAAGTTCCGCGCAAAAAAGTCAAATTTCCGTTAATTCTAAATTGAGTTTTATCTGTTGTAATATTTCTCAAGCCAAAGTTTTCTTCTTTCAAATCTTGAAAACTTTTTCCATCAAGCTTAACTGAAAGATTATAAATGTTTGGAGAAAATTCATCCCAAAGTGAAAGTTTATTCGAATAATTATATTTAGTAATTATTGTATCAGTATTTGGATGGATTACTATATTTGAAGTGAAATCCGCGATTATTTCTTGATCCGTTGAATCATTTACATTGTTGATTTCAAAAATTAATTTGCCTTCAACAGTTTCATTTGTTCCATTTTGTAAAATTGTTTCAATCTTAATTTCTTTGTTTGATAAATCCGAATAAATTTTAATTTGCTCAATACGCACAACACTAATTTTATTGATTGTAATATCGCCAATAATTCCATTCCAGTTAGTCTGAGTATGATCCGAAATACTATGTGAATTAACACCGGGATTTATTTCATGTATTCTATTATCAATTCTAAATGTAATAAAATGTTTACCGACGGTAAGATTTTTTATTTTAAATTTATGCGGTGTACTTAATGAGTTTTCATTTCCGATCAATAAATTATCAACCCAAACAGTTGATTGCCAATGACATCGTTCTAATATAATTTCAATTTCTTGATCTTTCCAATTATTTGGAATATTAATTTCACGTTTGTACCAAGCTGCACCAACGTAATATTTTTTTGGCTGTAACCAAAAAGGAACTTTGTAATTATTTGGATTTCTGAATTTTTCATATTTAGGTAATTTAAAAAATGATGAATCTACAATATCGCCAGTCCACTTTGTTTTTAATGATATTTGTTCACCTTTATTATTTTCTGCCATTGAACCCGGGAGTTCAATTGTATCATTAAATTTTTTTGAATACCAATTTTTTTTTATGCCAATATCCAATGAATCAATTTGAAATTGCCATGTACCGCTTAAATCAATTTTGGTTTGTGCAGATAAATTAATTTGAATGATTGAAACACTAAGTAATACTGAAAAGAGTGGTAACTTAAACATCGTTTGCCCAATAAAAATATTTAATTTATACAAATGTAGTATTTAAAGTTATTACAATTATAAAATAATATTTATTCAATTTTGCAAAATATGAGGGATTTATTTTTTTTGGTTTATAATGAATTAAATCAGTGGAATAAAAAGTTTTAATTTTTTTTTAATTGGCAATTTTTATTTCAAAACTTACTTTTGTTCCCTTATGCGAATTATCTTCAAATTTAATTTTAGTTTCATATTGATCCAGCAAATTTGTAACAATTGCTAATCCGAGTCCGTTACCCAGCTGCTGATTTTGAGCGCGGTTAAATTGAACAAACGGACCAATTTTAGGAATGTATTCTTTTGGTATACCCACTCCTTGATCGTAAATTTCAAATCTATATTTGTCATTTATTATTTTCCCAACAACATTTACTTTTTCACCTTTAACAGAAAATTTAAATGCATTTTCAACAAGTTGTTTAAGTATAGTTGATAGATGAATATTATTAATTTCCAAAATGCTTTCTTCAATTGTTTGATTAAAATCTAGTTTTCTTTCGTTTTCTAAAATAAGTTGATCAAAAACATTTGAAATTAAAAAATCCAAATTAGTAGTTAGAGAATTTTCATCAATATTCTCTTTAAGTTTATTCGAAGTAATATCTGAATAAATTATAAACTTTTCTAATGTATTTAAGAGTCGTTTTCCTCCATAATAAATATTATCAAGTAATTCAAAAATTTGTGTTTTATCTAATTCTTCATAATTTTCTTTTAGCAATTGGGGATAACCAAGAATTGCTACTAATGGAGTCCTTAATTCGTGAGGAACGTATTGGGTAATTCCCTTTAATGTTAAATCAATTTTCTCATCTAAATAAGTTTTCTTTTCAAGGCGAAGTTTAACTGATTTTAATAAATCAGAAGTTTTAAATGGTTTCGAAATAAAATCATCGGCACCTAAATTCATTCCTTCTCTGATATCATCTTTTTCGGATTGTGCAGTAAGAAAAATAAACGGAATATTAAAAAACTCCGGAACAGCTTTAATTTTTTGGAGAAAGTTTAAGCCAGAATATTCCGGCATTATTATATCGGAAATTATCAGATCTGGTTTTACTGATTCTATTTTTTGTAATGCTTCTTTTACATTTGACGCAAGAAGTGTTTGATAATTATTTAATAATAAAATTTCGTTTAAAGATTCTCTAACATCATTATCATCTTCAACAATTAGAATAAAATATTTTTTATTTTGCATTAAAATGTACTTTCTTTATTAACTGAAATTTTTTCTATAAATTAGTTGGAATAATAATTTGGAAACAAACTCCGCCATTTAAATTTGATTCAACATTAATTTCACCTTTATGAATTTCGACAAAACTTTTTACAATACTTAAGCCAAGTCCGGTTCCATCAATATTTGAAGCATTTTCTCCTCTATAAAATGGCTCAAAAATTAATTTCCAATCATTTTTATTAATTCCGTTTCCATTATCACAAACGGTTAGATAAATTTTTTCATCTTTTTCAGAAGCATTTAAGTTTATTGTTGAATTATTATTGGAATATTTTATTGCATTTGTCAATAGATTTGTAAGAACGTGACTAATTATTTTACCATCAATATTATATTCGTTTTTTGAAAGATTATTTTCCAAAATAATATTTTGTTCATTTCTCTTTTTATATTCAGCTTCCGAAATAATATTTTCCAATAAATCCTTAATGTTTGTTAAGGATAAATTTAGTTCGATTTTTGTTTTATCATTTTTACTTAATGTTAATATTTCTCCAAGTAAATCAACCATTTTATCAACTGATTCTTGAATTTTTCTTGTATGCCTAATCACATTTTCTGTATCATTATTGTTAATGTATGTTTCAATCAATTCCGAAGCACTGAATATTGTTGTTAACGGAGTTCTAAATTCATGCGAAGCCATAGACATAAATTGCGATTTTAACCTGTTTAATTCTTTTTCTTTTTCTAAAGCATCTAAAACAATTTTTTCTGCATGTTTTGTTTTCTTAATTTCATTTTCCAATTTGTAATTTGCTTCTTTTAATTGTTCGGTCCTTTCGTTAACCATTTTTTCCAAATTGTTTTTATATAATTCTAACTCAGTTTCAGCTTTTATTTTTTCAGTTATATCTTCAGCTAAAGTTAAGAAAAGATCTTTTCCGGCAATTGTTATTATCTCAATATTATAATTACAAATAAATGATGTTCCATCTTTTCTAAATAAATTGAGTTGTAAGTTTCTAACATTACCTTTTACATCTAGTTCTCTAAATATTTTTTTTCTATCTTCAAGTTTAATTAAACCAATTTCTAAAGCTGTTTTGCCAACTGATTCTTTTTTCGAAAAACCGGTAATTTTTTCAAAGCTTTTGTTCACGTCAATAAATTTATCTGTTTTTATATCTATGATTGTTTTTATCAATGGACTGTTGAAAAATACTTTAGAAAATTTTTCTTCGGATTCAATAATTAATTCTTTTGCAACTTGTTTTTCCGTTATATCTCTCATAAAACATAAAACTGAATTAGGTGTGAATTTTACCATTCTAACTGCAAAATATTGGTAAACATTTTCAACAAAGTTAGAATATTCAAAACTTATCATATTCTCCGAATTGAAAGCTTCATCGATTTTATTTTGTAAAAGCACGGATATTTCTTTTGGTAAAACATCTTTGATATTTTTACCCATAAATTTTTCCGGTGGAAGAAACAGTTTAGAATAATCACTGCAATTATAATTTATGAAAACACCATTATTGCTGAATTCAAAAAGTAAATCAGGTAAAACTCCAACAATAGCTTTATTTTTTTGCTCACTTTTTATAAGAGTTTCTTTTGCAAATTGTTTTTCATAAATAGTCCAAATTACATTTCCAAATAATTCTAATGCAGTTATATCTTGATCAATATAATTCGTAGGTTTATTTCCAACTCCAATAATTGCAACAATTCTTCCTTCTTTAAATACCGGAACAATTAATTGTCTAATTAAATCAGTGTGTCCTTCCGGTAATTCACTTTTGTGATTAATATTTTTATAATCATTTATTACAATTGTTTTTCTATTCTTAATTGAATCAGCCCAAATTCCAGCTTTACTTAAATTTGTATTATGATGTTTTTTATCCACCAAACAATTTTGATCTTTTGTGTTGGTGGACCATTGCTGTAAAAGAACATTTTCTTCATTTTCATCTATATGATGCCAAAATGATACTTTACTATTTGTAAGTTCTTTGGAATAATCGAGTGCTTTTTGCATTACTTCATCAATGGTGTGGTTTGCTGCATATTCAAAAAGTTCAATTCTCTTCTTAAATATATTTTTATTAATAACTTCAATAGTAATATCACGTAAGAAAGCCACAAATACTTTTGATTCACCATTATTAATTGATGAAATACTTATTTCAACATTTACTAAATTTTCATCTTTTCGTACAAGATAGATTTGAAATTTACTTTCAACGGCTTTATTTTTTTGCTCGTTAAAAATTTTATTTAATTCATTTCCTGAGATTATGGAATTTATTTCTTTTCCAATAATTTCTGATTTCGTATAACCAAGCATTTCGCAAGCTGCATTATTCAAATCTTGAATTTTATTATCTATATCAAAAATTAAAAATCCTTCAAGAGATGAATGAATTATTGAGCTGTATAACTCAGCATCTTTCTCAATTTGTTTTATCATTTTTTCATGCTCGGTCATATTTCTTGCAATTGATAAAACAAATTCTTGTTGATCAATTTTTACTAATGTTGCACTAATTTCTAGCGGAATATTAGTGCCATTTTTATTAATTGCGTTACATAGTTGATTTTCAAATCTTTTTAAAATTGGCAAGTCTTTATACTTTTTAATTATTTGATTTTTAAATTGACCGGTAAAAAAATTTGTAAGATTTATTTTGTTAAATTCTTCTTTAGAATAATTACACATTTTACTGGCAATATCGTTACACTCAATAATTTGAAATGATTTAGGATCGCTAATAAAAATTGCATCATTTGCATTGTTGAAAATTTCATGATATTTCAATTCATTTGCGGCAATTTTAGCATGAGCTTTTTCAAGCTCTGTAATATCAACAACGTTAACAAAAAGTACTTGCTGATTTTTATTATCATGAATTATTTCTTGATGTTTTCCAAATATTTGAATCTGTTTTTCTTTTGCTTGAAATCTAAAAACTTTGTTATCTGGTCGTTTAAAAAATGCATGATAAATACTTAAGAATTTATTTGAGTCTCCAGTTGTTAAAAATAAATTGAAAGGTTTATTTTTAATTTCGGATAAATTCAAATTTAGAATATTTTGCATTTCTAAATTTGCATTAAGAATTGTTCCGGAAGAATCTAAAAGGATATAGCCAATCGGAGCATTATTAAATAAGTGATAATAATTTTGTTTGCTTTCTTCCAACTTTTCTTGAGCAATTCTCAATTCTTCATTTTGAATTTCCAACTCAATTTGGTGAACTTTTAATTCGTGAATAATTTCTTTAAAATCTTTTTGACTGAGTAAGTCAAATTCAAAATCTTTTTCACTAAGCTTATTTAAAGCAATTTTTCTTAATTCATCATTTTCGGAATTGGACATTTTCTTAGCCTTTTATTTTTCTTGTTGGAAGAATAATTGTAAATTTTGTTCCCTTTTTACTTTCGCTAAAAACTGAAATTTTTCCAGTCATTTTTTCAACATATTCTTTACAAATCTTTAAACCCAATCCGGATCCAATTTCATTATTGGTTCCTTCTGTTGATTCCACTTTTCTATTTTCAAAAATGCTTTTTAAAACATCATCATTCATTCCAATTCCATTATCTGAAATTGTAATTGAAGCTTGATTATCTTTATATTCGCAATGAATATTAATCTCACCACCGTAATTAGTAAATTTAATTGAATTGGATATTACGTTACGATAAACTGTAGAAATCATGAATTTATCGCAAAGACAGTAAAAATTTTCCTTTCGATGAAAATTGATTGTAATATTTTTTAATATTGCAGCTTTACTTGTAAGATTTAAAACTTCATCTATAATTAAATTTTGATTAAGATTTGTTAACGTAATATTTTCCAAATCAAAATTAATTTTTGATAAGTCAAGAAAATTATCGATAAAATGATATAAATTTTTACTTACAGAATTTATTGAAATAAGACAATCATGTATTTCATTTTCATTTAATTTGTCTTTTTCATCAAGCAAAAATTTTGAATATCCTAAAATTGAGTTAAGCGGATTTCTGATATCATGAGCAATACTTGAAATAAATTTGGATTTGTTCAAAACAAATTCTTGCATTTTCTTTTCAAATATTTTCTGAATTGTAATATCATTAACGATAACTAAAATTTTTTTTGTATTATTTTTTACAAATACAGAATTACTAAAATCACTACCAATAATTCTTCCGTAAAATGTTTTGTTTGACGCACTAATAAATTGGTAATCAAATATTTTATTTTTTGGATGATTAAAGAAAGAGTGATATATACTTAGAAAATCTTCTTTCTCAACAATAAAATTATTTAAAGGCTTATTCAAAATATCCGAAGCAGATAAATCCAAATAATTTTGGAAACAAATATTGCTTTTGTGAATAATTGCTTTGTCATCTAAAACTAAATAACCAACGGGCGCATTGTTATATAAATCAAAGTATTCATTTTTAATAATTTCAATTTCTGATTGAATATTTCTTAATTCTTCATTTTGGTTTTCTAATTCAATTTGCTGAACATATAATTCGTTAATTAGTTTACGAATTTTCTCACCCGTTTTAGTATCAATGTTTCTTAGATTTTTTTCAATTTCAGCATAATCATTAGATATAGAGTTTTTCGCTGAATCAACAGTACTTTCCATTATTACTTCTTTTTTCTCCTTTCACTTTTAGAATTTATTGATCTAATTTTTTCTTTAAAATTTTCATCTAAGTTATTGCTTTCTTGTTGAATTATATCAGATATTTGGTTTACATAAATTTCAGCATCTTCAATCTGTTTCTGGAAGTTTACTAATTCACTAATATCTTGTATTACTCCATATACTCTCATTATTTTATCTTCAACAATTTCTGCTTTGCCAATAACTCGAATATTTTTTTCATTATTTTTTGCTGAAATAATTTTAACATTATGGTCAAAATCTTTACCGAGATTTAAACAATCTGAAAATGCGTTTTTGATAATTTCTTTATCATTTTTAACATAATATTTCAGACTATTTTCCAAATTTATTCTTGAATCTTTTCTCATATCAAAAATATCATAAACTGTATTTGTCCAAAAAATTGAATTATCATTCAGATCAATTTCCCATCCACCAATTTTAGCAAGTTGCGAAGTTTGCAATAACCATTTTTCATTCTTTAGGAATCGATCTTCAATTCCATGAAGTTCAGTAATTTCAACAAGTGTAAGAATTACACCAGATTGTGAATCTTTTGAAATTAAATATGGTCTAACACTAACAATATAATAATGACTGTTTAATGAAAATTCTGTAGTTAAAATTTCGCCGGTAAATTGAACTTGCTCAATTAGTCCGCAGAGATTTGGTTTTTCCCAACGATAAAGAATATCTTCAAAACTTTTGCCTAAATCATTTTCATTTATTCGTAAAATTTCTTGAGCTTTTGGCGTAAACTTTCTTAACTCTAAATTATCATCAAAAAATACAACAGCAAGCTGAAGTCCGTTGATTAAATTTTCAATATCGTTATTTAATTCTGTTAGTTCTAATATTTTTGTTTGATGTTCTGAGTTTACTGTATGCAATTCTTCATTAACCGATTGAAGCTCTTCATTTGTACTTTGTAGTTCTTCATTACTAGCTAAAAGTTCTTCGTTTGCTGCTTGAAGTTCTTCGTTGGAAGTTTCCAATTCTTCAATCGTTGCTTGAAGATTTTCTTTTGTGAATTGAAGCTCTTGTTCAAGATCAGAAATTCTTTGAAGCGCTTGTTCACCGATATCTAAATTATCCAAAACATTTAGATTTTCAGTTTCTTTTGTTTCGGCAAATTTTTCAAAAAATATTGCTCCAATTTGTTCTTGATGTTTTTTCCCTTCAATTAAAATAAATTTGAGCGAATAAATTTCAACATTATCACCAACTTTAATTTTGATATTTTTGTAAATAATTTCTTCTGATTTTATAAATAGTTTTTGAATTGCTGTTGAAATTGGAACTTCTAAATCTTTGTTAATTAATTTTGTAATGTTGTTTGTAAGTTTTCCCGTAGGAAATTTTAAAAACTTTGAAGCATCTCCAATTATGTGTAAAATTTCACTATGTTCATTTACAATAATTGTTAGAGGCAAAAATCTTCCATAAGCACTTTCTAAAAATCTGTTTAAAATTCTCTCTTCATCATGTTGATTTAAATTATTATTTCTACGTGGTTTTTCAGTTAAACCAACTCTATGTGTTTGCATAGGAATACTTAATTTGTGTAAATCAATAATTGATGGTTTACCTTTTGATTTATAAATTTTCCATTTGTGATTTATTGTGTCAAAATATTCTGAATAATCACCAATTGACTCGCTTGAACCCAAGAAAAGAAATCCGCCCTCATTAAGTGAGAAATTAAAAAAATCGAAAACTTTATTTTGTAACGAAGGTTGCAAGTAGATTAAAAGATTTCTGCACGTAATTAAATCAATATTTGGGAATGGCGGATCTTTAATTAAATTGTGTTTTGCAAAAACAACCATCTCTCTAATTTTTCGTGATATTTTAAAACCTACATCTTGCTTAATAAAATATTTACTAATTCTACTTTCATCAATTTCATTAACAATGCTGTCAACAAATAATCCATTACTTGCTTTTATAATTGCTTCATGGTCAACATCGGTTGCAAAAATTTTAATTTGAATTTTATTACCAATTTTTTCTAAAAATTCATAACATAAAATCGCTATTGAATATGCTTCTTCTCCAGTTGAGCAGCCAGCAACCCAAATTCTAATTTCTTTCTTTTGATTTTTCTGAATTAATTGCGGAATTATATCTTTCTGTAAAATTGAAAATGCTTCTTCATCTCTAAAAAAACTTGTAACTCCAATTAAAAGATCGCGGGATAACGTACTTACTTCTCTGGCATTTCCATCTAAATATTTAATATATTCTTGAAGATCATTAATTTGGTTTAAGTACATTCGTCGTTCAATTCTTCTAACCATTGTACTAATTTTATAATTTGAATAATCAATCTTGTGAGTATCTCTAATGATTGAAAATATTCTCAAAATTCCATCTTGTTTTGAAGTAAAAAGTTTTGATTTTTCCTCTAAATCAAACGATAACCCATTTGCGTAACTATTAAGTTTTTCCGCAATTGCGTTTGGTGGAAGAATAAAATCAACCAATTCAGAATTTATTGCACTTCTCGGCATTCCATCAAACTGTGCAGTTTCCGGTTCTTGAACAATTACTAATCCACCGTTTTCTTTAATGTCTTTTAAACCGCTTGTTCCATCGCTCCCAGTTCCGGAAAGGACAACTCCAACTGCCATTTCTCCAGCATCTTTCGCTAAGGATTTAAAGAAAATATCAATTGGAAGATTCAAACCATGTTTATGATTTTGTTCAAATAACATCAATTGATTATGATAAATTGTCATATTCATTTTTGGCGGAATAAGGTAAACACAATTTTGCTTAATAGTCATTTCATTTTCAGCTCTTAAAACTTTCATTTGTGTTTTCTTTGAAAGCAATTCAACCATTAAACTTTTATAATCAGGAGATAAATGCTGAATTACAATAAATGCCATTCCCGTATTTGAAGGCAAACTTGAAAATAATTCTTCAATTGCTTTTAAACCACCCGCTGATGCGCCAATAGCAACAATAAAAAACTTTTCGTTTTCTTGCATATTTTCTCTTCGATAATTTGATAATAAAATATTATCAAGATACAAATAAAAATTTTGGGGTAATTTTTATCAAATTGTATCTTGAATATGAAACTGAAATAAATTTATATATATAATATATTACTTAAATCATCACAGTTTTGAAATGAATACAAAACTACTATAATAGGACAAAAAGTCTTGTATGATAAAATTAGTAAAATATTTTATAAATGTCTAAAAATTTTTAAAAGGTTTGAAATCAATTCTATTAGTAAAATTATAATAAAACATGTTTTAAATATTTGTTTCAAAAAAAAGAAATTGAGAATAAGTAAGAGATTATTTAAAGAATAATTTTCTTTTAACATTTGAACCTAATACAATTCCGGCACTAATTATTACTAAATTTTTAATAATGTATTGACCCTCCAAAGTTGGAGCATATGGTATTTTTGTAAAAACTTCATTTGGGAAAAAGAAAATTGGAGTTAAGGTTCCTAACATTTGCAAAAAAAGTAACAGAAGAGTAAATCTTAAAGCAAACCCAGTAAGAAGACCAATGCCGATTAGCACTTCCCATAAAGCGAGAATAATGATTGAAAATTCTGACGAAATAATTCCGAATGAAATTTGATCTATTGTTCTAACTGCAAGTTCTTGTGCCGGGCTCAACCCCGGGAAAAATTTTAAAATACCAAACCAAAAAAAAATTATGCCTACACTAATTCTTAAAAGAAAAATTCCATTTCTAAACATCCAGTTGATAATAATATTATCTAAATTTTCTATTTTCTTAACAATCATTCCCATTTTTCACCCCTTTCTAAAACTTTATAATAGGAATATGATTATGCAATTAAAGTAAAAATTAAATTCAAAACAAACTGTCTCAAAAAAATATTTACAAAAAAATAGAGAAAAAGTATTCCAATATATTTAATCTTAAGCGGAAAAGAATTTTTTATAAAAATGATTTAAGCTAATTTTTTCTCCTTCAAAATATCTTATGTACAATTTTAAAGTAATCTCAAAAAAGAATTAATTTGCCTTAAATAATTTTAAATCTCCAAATAATCCATAATCCAACATTTGATAATCTTTGTCGGAAGGATAGTATTCTGTTCCACGCCACAATGCCATGGACTAACCAAACTTGATATAGGATTTTTGTGATGAGGTCCATGTAGATTTTTAAACTACCAATAACTTCAACTTCAATTTTATTTTACCTTCAACTAAAAATTTTGAAATATCTAGTTTATCCGTTTCTAATGCAAATATTCCGGCATGTTTTTCATTAATGTTTACAGAAGCAATTGTTCCCTAACAATTTTCTAAAACAAGGTAATAGTAGATTTTATAATTGTATTTTAAAAACTTGAAAATATTTCTTTTTGTAAAAGAATGATTTGATTATAAGATTACTGGTAGGATTTTTTACAAATATTTTTATGAATTGTACTTTTTAAATAGAATATAATTTGAATCATAAATTTCGTTTACAATCATTTCTTTCCTTACAGAATTGCACAAAATAATTTTTTCTGCAAAGTGTAAATCATTAATTGTCAATATTTTTTCTTCACATTTATTTTTATCAATTAAATTCTGTCTGTAACAACCATTTAGAATTCCCAATTTTACTGGAGGTGTAAATAATTTTCCTTTTATTTTAAGAATGATATTCGAAATTGCACCTTCTAATAATTCGTCATTTTCATTTACGTATAATATTTCATCAAAACTCTTTTGTTGATATTTTTTCAATTCATTATCCCAAGGTCTCAGTGTTGTTTTGTGGAATAAATATTTTTCATCAACATTTCTTTTATTTTTACTAAATATTATTTTTGCAAATTTTTTATTTTGTTTAATTTCACCAGAAGTGATTTTCACCTTTCCCCATTTGCTTAAAAGCATTCTTACTTTATATTTTTTATTGCTATCAAAATTATTTTTATATTCTTGTAATTCATTTTCAATTAATTCTTTATCAAATTTGAACAGAAAATATTTTGCAGATTTTTGTAACCTTTTTAAATGATATTCTAGTAAATAATAATTTCCATTTTCGCATAATAATGTTTCCATTAATTCAAAATATTTTGGTTTGGTACTTATAAATTTTCCTTTAAGTAATATTTCCTCATATTCCTTTAATGGATCGCTATCCCAAACAATTCCGCTTCCTAAACCAAGTTCCCCAATTTTTGATTTTTTGCTAATCACAATTGTTCGAATTGGAATATTAAAAATGGAATTTTTGTGTGAAATAATTCCAATTGAACCAGTGTATAATTTTCTTGGTGATTTTTCCAACTCTGCAATAATTTGCATTGATCTAATTTTAGGCGCGCCGGTTATTGAACCGCTTGGAAATATATTTTTTATTATTTCACTTAATTTATTTGTATTTAGTTTGCCAACAACTGTAGATGTAAGCTGATTGAGAGTTTCATATTTTTCAACTTTAAATAACTTTTCAACTTTTACTGAATTTGTTTTTGATATTTTTCCAATATCATTTCTCAACAAATCCACAATCATAACATTTTCGGCTAAATTTTTTTCATCATTTTTTATTTTCTTAACAAGATTTTCATCATCATTTGGATTTACAATTCGCTTTAACGTACCTTTCATTGGTTTACTTATAATATTGTTACTTTCAACTTTGAAAAATAATTCCGGTGAAAAAGAAAGTATAAACTCCTTATCTGTATTGATTAAAACCGAATAGTTTGCAGATTGATTAAATATTCCATTTAAGAAAAGTGAAGTTATTTCTCCAATGAAATTAAACTTTGCTTTCGAAGTAAAATTAATTTGATAAGTATCACCTTTGGCAATATAATTTTTTATTTTTTCTATTTTTTTTACATAATTACTTTTGGAAATATCCATCTTATAATTCTGAATATTTTGTTTCCCAATAAATTTTTGAACTTCATCAAATTGTATTTCATCTGATCTAAAAATTTCTAGATTCTTTTTTTCATAAAAATAAAATTGAATTTCTTCGTGATTTATGTAAGATTTTTTAATCACTTTTGGTTGAAAGTAATAACCAATTTCATACGGAATTGTTGCAAATCCGAAAAGATTTTTCTTTTGAATTAATTGATCAACTTTTTCAAGAATTGCACTTACTTCATTGTGTGTTGCGCCTTTTAAAATTTCTATTGGATTTTTAAAGAAGAAAGATTTTCCATCTTTATAAATATTTGGAGTGTAAAAAAATGCGGAGTTTTTATTTACTTCAACTTGTTGTAAAATTTCTATGATTTGCATAATCCAAATTTACATTTTCAGAAATAAATAAATCAAAATATTTGTTCAGAAATCAAAACAATTTTAAGTAAATAAACTTTTCTCCATATCATTTTGTATATAATTTATAAAGAACGGGAACAACAATTAATGTTAAAATTGTTGAAACTAATAATCCGCCGATAATTGTCCAACCCATTGGAGCCCACATTGTTCCGCCGCTTAATGTTAAAGGAAAAAGTCCGACAATAGTTGTTCCTGTAGTTAATAAAATCGGCATAAATCTAACTTCACATGCAGAAATTAATGCATCAAATATTTTCATTCCTTCTACTCTTAATTGGTTTGTATAATCAACAAGAATGATGGAATTATTTACAACAATTCCTACCAAACTTGTTAAGCCCACAAATGCCGTAAATGAAAATGTATTTCCGGTAATTAGTAAAGCTATTATTGATCCAATTATTGCTAACGGAATTGCAGAGAAAACAATAAACGGTTGTTTGTACGATTTGAATTGTAAAACCAAAATTCCAAAAATTCCTACAATTGCAATAATCATTGCTTTTGCCATTCCTCCAAATGATTCTTGCTGACTTTCTTTTTCACCACCGACGTAAAATGTATAACCTTTTTTTAGCGGAATATTTTCAACATTTTTTATAATTTCATTTGTTACTGTATTTACAGAATAATTTGAAATTACATCTGAAGTTATTGTTACAGTTCGTGAAAGATCAAAATGACTAATAGCCAAAGGAGTTTTGGCAAATTCAATTTTAGCTAATTGTTTAAGGGGAATTTGCTCGCCGGTTACTGATGAAACAAAGATTCTATCAAATTTAGCAAAATCTGAATTTTGTATATTTGGTGCACGCAAAATTATATTAAACTCTTTTCCGTTGTCATCTCTAAAATTTGTAATTGTTAATCCATTTATTGAAGCTCTGACTGTTCTATCAATCTCTGCTATCGGAACTCCTAAAATTGCAGCTTTTTCTTTATTTATTTTAACTGATAAATCCATTTTAGTTGTGTTTAATGGATTATTAATATTTACTGTACCTTTTGTTGACTTAAATATTTTCTCAACTTCCAAAGAAACTTTTCTTAATTCGGAAATATTTTCACCTAAAATTTTAATTGCAATCGGAGCTTCAATTGGCGGACCTTGCTCAAAATCTTTTACTTCAATTTCTGCTCCGGCAATTTGGGAAAATTCGTTTCTTAATTCATTTAAAAAATTATTAAACTTAGAATAATTATATGATTTTAATTCAACATAAATTTGTGAGTGATTTTTAGCATTTCTTTTTCCAACTACATTGTAATAAATTCTTGGATTTCCATTTCCTATATTTGTCGTAAAATTTAGAATCTCATCTTTATTCTTCAAAATATTTTCAACTTTTAAAGCATATTCAGATGTTCTTTCAATACTTGAACCTTCCGGTAAATTAATATTTATCATAAATTGAGGCTTTTCTGCTTTTGGGAAAAAGCTTACTCCAACTAATGGAATTAAGGATAAACTTAACAAAAATATTATGATAGATATTGCGATAATTAATTTTGGATTATTCAAAGCAAATGTTAATCTTTTTTTATACAAATTATGGATTACATGATTTACAACTTTTCGCATTTTCTTTTCATGAGAAATTGATTTAATACTCATCAAGTTTTTTGATAATAATGGAGTTAAAGTTAGAGCTAACATTAATGATGCGAATAATGTATAAGTTACAGTAATCGGCATACTTCTTATAAAATCTCCGGTTACATCTTGCATCAACATCATTGGAATAAAAGCAAATACTGTTGTTAATGTTGAACTGATAACTGGCCAAGTAATTTGTGAAACTCCTTTTACTGCTGCTTCCATATTTGATAATCCAAGTGAAATATATCTTGCAATATTTTCTGTAACAACAATTGAATTATCAACAAGCATTCCTAACGCAATAACCAAGCCGGCAATTGACATTTGCTCCAATCCGTAATTTGATAAATCTAAAAATCCAATACCAATAATAATTGCAATTGGAATTACTGACATAACAATTAAAGCTGTTCTTAAATCAACAAACAAAAACATTACAATTCCGACAAGCAATAAACCTTGTAATAGATTTAGAAAAAATCCGGTCAATCTAATTTCAACACTTTGCGATTGATCAAAAACTGTTTCCAATTTCATTGAACTCGGAAGTGAAGTTTTAAATTCCTCAATTTTTTCTTTCATTCCATTTGAAACATCAAAAATATTTGTTCCCGGTTTTTGATCTGCAGTAATAAACACAGATCTCTTTTGATTAAATTTAGCAATGTAATTTTCATCTTCATAAGTTTTCGAAACTTTTGCAACATCTTTCAAATAAAGAATATTTCCGTTCAAAGCATTAATTATTACGTTTTTAATTTCATTTATATTTTTGAAACTACCGCTTGTTTTAATGCTGAAGTTTTTTCCACCCAAATCAATTTCACCACCGGGAATATTTGCGTTTTCAGATTGCAAAATTTGAATGATTTTGGATAAAGGTATTTTATACTTTGATAATTTTTCTAAATTAATTTCAACTCTAATTTCTTGTTTTGGAAATGCTACGGTTTGTACACTTTTAACTCCATTTACTTTTTTCAAAATATCTTCTAAATGTTCTGCTTCCTTTTCTAATTTAGAATATTCATCAGTCTCTGAAATTAATGCTAACTGTAGAATTTTCACATCGGAAATTGACCATTTTAATAAATCGATATCATAAATTTCTTCTGGTAATTTATTTCTAATACTGTTTACTTTTTGAGTAACATCGGAATATTTTTCATCGGCATCATTTCCGGCAATAAATTCAATATCAACTACACCGTATCCATCGCGAGCATAACTTTTAATATTTTTAATATCATCAAGTTCATTCAGCGCTTCTTCTATTGGATTTATAACCATCTCTTCAACATCGCTTGGAGTTGCTCCAGGATAAACTACAATTACAGATGTTGCCGGAGGTGATACTTGTGGATCTTCCGATCTCGGCATTGTAAAAAATGAAACAATTCCGAGTAACAAAAAAATTAGAATTATTATTATTGAAAATTGGTGATTCTCTATTGTTAATTTTGATAAGTTCATTAGATATTCCTAACACTTATTTTATAATTTTTACTTTTATTCCATCTTTCAAATATTCTGCACCATCAGTAATAATTTCATGAATACTTTTGTCTTCAATTTTTACTAAAACATATTCACTAAATATCTCACCGATTTCAATTTCCTTCTTAACAGCTTTGTTATTCTGAATAATGAAGATATTACCAGTTTTTCCTTCCGTATCGACTAATGACTTCATTGGGATTTTTTTAAAATTATTTTTCTCAGACGAAAAAATATCCACACTTGAAATCATTCCAGATACAAATTGTTTGTGAGAGTTTTTTAATGATAATTCAATTTCGAATAAGCCGTTCATCGGATTTGCAGCTCCGGCAATTTGTGTGACTTCTCCAGAAAATTCCTCTTCAAACGAATCAAATTTTATTTTTGCATTATTGCCTATTTTAATTTTATGAAAATCAATCTCCGTAATTCCACAAACAATTATCCACTGTGAATCTTTTGAACCCATTATGAATATTGGTGTTCCGGGTGAAACCATTTCATTTGCATCAATTAATTTCTTATAAATTTTTCCGGAGAAAGGAGCAGTAATTGTTGAATATTTTAAATTAAATTTCGCAATATTTAAACCGGAACTCGCAGCTTCCAATCCAGATTTGGCATTTTGATATTGCTCCAAAGTTACAACACTATCAATGTATAAATTTTCAACTCGATTAAAATCACGTAACACTTTCTCGTAATTAATTTTTGCTTGATTAAACTGAGCATCAATTTCATCTAATTTTAATTTTGCTAAAATTTGTCCTTCTTTAACAAATTCGCCTTCATCAACAAAAATATTTAAAATTATTCCGCCGGTTTTAAATGCAAGTGAAATTTCTTTTTCCGCCTTTAATATTCCGCTTGTATGAATTGGTAATGAAAATTCTTCCTCAATAATTTGTTCAACTTTAACCGGAATTATTTCCTCCGATTTAATTTCTGGTTTATCTTCACTGCAATTTGTAAATGTGATTATTCCCAATAAAATTAAGCTCATAACACTTATTTTATTTTTCATATTTATTCCTAAAATTTGATAATTGATTTTTCATTTTTTACTTCCAAAATTTATTTTTCTAAGAAATCTTTCAATTCAATTAAAGCAGAAGTTTTTTCTAACTCCGATATTTTTTGTTGTAAATCATATTTGGTAATTATTTCATTTATTTCTGTCTGCAAAAGTTTATTTCTCGAATCAAGATATTCCACAAAATTTATCATTCCTTCTTTATACTTTTTATCAACAATTCTAAAAGATATTTTCATACTATTAAGCATTTCTTGTACTGATTTTATTGACTTTTCCGCTAATTCATAATTTTTGTAACTCTGCAAAACTTGAAGCGAAATTTGTTTTTTTATTTCTTCAATTTGAGTTTCAACTTTTTTCTTTTCTAATTCAGCTTGCTCACTTTTTGATGCATCTTGAAATCCGTTGAATAAATTCCAATGTAAAACCAAAGACGCCATCCAGTAATCATCTTTATCGGTGAATTTATAATCTTCTCCTTGAAAGCCGTAATCTGCGGCAAAAATTAGCGATGGGAAATAATTTGCGTTTGATATTGATTTTTTATTTTCATAAACATTAGCTAGAAAATTCAACTGCAAAATTTCTTCTCTATTGTTTATTGCGCTGGAATGTGTTAGATCAAAATTAAGTTGTGAATTTTTCGCAACTGAATTTGTGTCAAAAATAATTTCACTTTCCAAAGGTTTGTTGAGAAGAAAATTAAAATATGATTGCGCCAACTCCCTATTATTATTGGCTTCCAGAAGTTTTTGCTCAATTTCAGATACTTCAGCTTTTGCACGATAAACAACATCAACGGTAATTTTATCATTTTTGTGCAGACTCTCGCAAACACGTAAATTTTCATTTACCAATTCTAAAGTATTTTCATATATTTTTTTTACACTCTCTGTCTTTAAAAAGTTATAATATGAGTTTTTAATTTGAGCAATTAATGAACGAATATAAATTTGTTTATCAAGCGAAGATATTTCCGCAAGATCATCTTGAATTTTATAATTGAAAAATATTGCCGGTTGAATAATTGGTTGAACCAAACTTATTTTTGTTTCTTGTTCTTGTTCACGAAGAAATGGAATATTTTCATTTTGAATATTTGTGGGAAATAAATTTTGCTGCATTAAATAATTTAAAGAAGCGTGAATTGGATTTACTATATTTCCTATTGGGAAAATAATTTCGCGACCTCCGCCGGCTCTTGTATATCTTGCGTTAATTCCTATTGATGGATAAAACATTCCTTCAGCTTCATTTAACGAGCTTAAACTTTTTTCAAGATCAAACTGTTTTTGCCTTAGTGCAAGATTATTTGCTAATCCAAATTTTACATAATTTTCAATCGTTTCGTTTTGAGGAAAAATTATTGACGAAAAAATTAGAATTGTTAAAATTATTTTTACTTTCATAAAACCTCACTAAACAATAATTATTAAATGACTAACAGTCATTATTTAACAAAATTTTTATGCTTTTAATGCGTTATAAGTAAATTCAAAAAAGTAGGAAATTAATTCTTCAGAAGTACAACTCATTTTATTGCATAAAATGTCACCTTTCAAAGTTACCAATTGCAAAACTCCAAGCGATTCTCCCCAAAGAATTAAAGCTGTTTTTTCCGGATCTAAATCTTTCCTTATTGAACCGTCTTTCATTCCCTCAATTATAGTTTCGACAAAAATTTTATTAGTTTCCATTTTTATTTTAAGAATATTTTCATCTTCCGAATCTGTCTCAATTTCACCGACTTTTTGAGTTTCTTCAAACATTAAAGCATTATAATAATTGGGAAAATCATAATAAAATTTTATATAAGCTTCGCCGATTGCTTTAACTTTTAAGAGTCCGTTAGGTTGATTTTTAGAAAATTCAATAAACATTTCCAACTGTTTTGTAATTCCCCTTTTTACAAAAACCTTAAACAATTCTTCTTTGCTTTTAAAATATAGATATAAAGTGCCTTTGCTCAATTCGGCTTCGGCGGCAATATCGTCCATTGTTGTATTTGCAAATCCTTTTAAGAAAAATACTTTTTCTGCGGCAAGAATTATTTCTTGTCGGCGTTGAATTTTTTCTCTTTCTTTTCTTTCTGAAATCCCCATAAATTGACTTATATTATATTTACTGACTATTAGTTATTATTTGACATAAAGTTATATTATAATTTTAAATTTGTCAAGTTTTTATTGACAAAAATTAATTTACACATTATATTGTACACATAATATGTGGAGAATAAAAATGCCAAACTTAACTTTGTCATTTAATGAAGATTTACTTAACAAAAGTAGAAAATACGCAAAAGAAAAAGGAATTTCTTTAAATACACTTATTCGCGAAATGCTTACAAAAACCGTTCAAAATGATTCAACAAATTGGTTAGATGATTGCTTTAAAGTAATGGATAAAAGTTCAGCAAATTCATATGGTAAAAAATGGAACCGCGAGGATTTATATAATGAGTAAAATTTTTATTGATACAAATATTTTAATTTATTCTTTAGATAATAGTGATGAAACCAAAAAGAATTCCGCAAGAAATATGTTAAAGAATTTAATAAAAAATCATCAATTAGTAATTTCTACTCAAGTTATTCAAGAGTTTTATATAACAGCAACTAAAAAGTTAAATGTTGATGTAATTATTGCCAAAAGTATAATTAATTCATTTCAGAATTTTGAAATTGTTACAGTTAATTTTGATTTCATAAATAACGCAATTGATTGCAGTATTTTAAATATGTTATCTTTTTGGGATTCTCTAATTATAGTTTCGGCACAATTTTCAAAATGCTCGGAAATTTATACGGAAGATTTGAATTCGGGACAAAACATTTTGGGAGTAAAAATTATAAATCCCTTCAAATAAAAATTAACATTTCATTTGTTCATTTAATTTCTACAAAATTCTATAACTTTTTATTAATTCCAAACATTGCGAATAATAGCCCATTCCAAAAAGATTAAGATGATTTAAGATATGATAAAGTTTGTAAATATTTTCTCTATAACTCCAATTTTCAGCAAGCGGAAATTCTTCATTGTAAGCAGAATAAAAAGTTGAATCAAATCCGCCGAATAATTTTGTCATTGCCAAATCTGCTTCCCTATTTCCATAATAAATTGCGGGATCGATCAAACATGGATTTCCGTTTACATCAGAAATATAATTTCCGCTCCACAAATCTCCATGAAGTAATGTAGGAATATTTTCACTTCCTTCTAAAATTTTGTGAATGTTTTTTTCTATTGCAGAAAATTCTTTTCGAAATTCTGAATTTACATAACCATTTTTTTCTGCAAGAATGAATTGAAATTTTAATCTGTTATCTAAATAAAATTCAATCCAATTTTCGCACATCGGTAAGTTTTTTTGTGGAGTTGAACCGCAGAAATTATCTTCATAAAATCCAAATTTATCTGAAGAAAATTTATGCATTTGTGCAAGTTGTCTTCCAAAAATTTCACTAAAGTTTTTCATTCTTGATTTTTGTTCAATATATTCCAAAACTAAAATTGCTTCATTTACAAAAATTACTTTTGGAACTCGGATTGTTTTTGATTTTTCGATTTCTAACAATCCGTTTGCTTCAGCAAAATTTATTTTAGAATTTGAATATTGTTTAACAAAAAACTTTTTACCTTTTTCAAATTTTACAACTTGAGAATTTGCAATACAACCGCCGCCAATATTTTGTGAAGATATAATTTTTTCCTGAAGAAAATTTTCTAAATTATTTTTCCACATTTCATAAATAAAATTTACAAGTTGAATAAAGAATTTTAAAAAGCAGATATCTTATAAAAGATGTCATCTTAATTACTTATTTTTTCACAAGATTGTTATCAGAAATAATTTTGTTTAACAATCCTTCGCAAGAATCTTCTAAAATATCCAAAACTAATTCAAATCCTTCCGGACCGCTATAATACGGATCGGGAACTTCATTATATTTTTTTTCGGAAGAAAAATCAGTCATTTTAAATATTTTATTTGAATTTTTTTTATCAAAATCAAACGAATTTAAATCTCTCAAGTTTTCATTATCCATTGCAATTATGTAATCAAAATTATCAAAATCAATATTTCTAAATTTGCGTGCAATACTTGTCAATCTGTAACCTCGTTTAATTGCATGGCGTTTCATTCGCGCATCAGCTTGTTCGCCTTCGTGATATGCAATTGTTCCCGCAGAATCACAATGAATTTCATTTTCCAAACCGGCTTTTTTAACTAATTTATTCATAACAGCTTCTCCGCTTGGTGATCTGCAAATATTTCCCATACAAACAAAAATTACTTTTATCATAAAATTCCTATTTTCTAAAAAATTATTTTATATTTATAACAAAAATATCAAATTATAAAGATTATGTTTAACTAATTTTATTGAATTATGGCAAAAGAATATCATCCACAAATGCACACGGCAGAACATATTTTAAATCAAACAATGGTTAGAATGTTTGATAAAGGAAGATCATTTTCTGCTCATTTAGAAAAGAAAAAATCCAAGTGTGATTATCATTTTGATAGAAATTTATCTGAATCTGAAAATTTGGAAATTGAACGAAAAGTTAATGAGGTAATAAGTCAGAATATAAATATTACTGAAGAAATTATTGATTTTACTGAAGCTGAACAAAAATTTAATCTAAAAAAATTACCAAATGATGTAACTGAAAAAGTTAGAATTGTGAAAGTTGGTGATTATGATGCATGTCCATGTATTGGACAGCATGTTTCTAACACAAACGAAATTGGGAAATTCAAAATAATTTCTACAAGTTTTGAAAATGAAGTTTTGAGAATTAGATTTAAATTAGAACAAAATAAATAAGGAACTTTTATGAAAATTATAATAAATGTTTTGTTATTATCCGCAATTGTGATTTCAACAAATTTTGCACAAACAAATACTGAAGTTGTGTATGATAGTGTAAAAGCTAAAAAATATGGTGCAGATGATTATGGAATGAAAAAATATGTAATGGCATTTTTGAAACGAGGACCAAACAGAAATTTGGATTCTGCAAAATCTGCTGAACTTCAAATGGCGCATTTGCAAAATATTTTTAGATTAGCAAATGAAGGAAAATTAGTTTTAGCTGGACCTTTTTTTGGAGAAAGTGAAATTAGAGGTATATATATTTTTGATGTTGAAAATGTTGATGATGCAAAAAAATTAACCGAGACTGATCCGGCAATTCAGCAAGGAAGTTTAGTTATGGAATTAATTCCTTGGTATGGAACTGCAGCACTTATGGAAATTAATCAAATAAGTAAAACTCTTACAAAAAAATCAATTCTTGGGAATTAAATTATGCTGCAGAAATTTTTACAGATATTTTATATTATCTTATTTTCACTTAATTTAATTTCGTGTTCGTCATCAAGAGAATTTTCTGAATATGATAATGTAGAAGGAATTTTGATTGAAGACGGAATTGCAAGCTGGTACGGAATTGAATTTCATGGCAAATCAACTGCAAATGGTGAAACATATAACAAAAATGATTTTACTGCAGCACATAGAACTTTACCATTTGGAAGCATTGTCCGAGTTACAAATTTAGATAATGGAAAATATGTAATTGTAAGAATAAATGATCGTGGCCCATTTGCAAAAAATAGAATTATTGATTTATCCCAAAAAGCAGCTCAGAAAATTGAAATGATTAGTAATGGTTCAGCAAAAGTTGAGTTACAACTTTTAAATAAATCACCAAATTCTAAAATGCCAAATGATATAAAAGTTCCACATTTTTCTGTACAAGTAGGCTCGTTCAAAAATAAAAATGATGCAATAAAAGTAAGCTCTGAAATTGAGAATTCCAGAGTTGAAGAAGCAATTGTAAACGGCGAAAAATATTTTCGAATTTATGTTGGATTATTTACTGATAAAGATGAAGCTACAAATCTAAGAGATGAATTAAAGATTAAGGGAATTGAAGGATTTGTTAAACAAGTTGAAAATTAACAATTGAGTTTTTAAAGTAGAAAAGTCCAATTTTTTTTGGACTTTTCAAAATATTATAAAACATTATTTAACTTTTAATTCACCGGATTTAATTTTCTCATAGTTATCTACAAATTCTGATTTTGAAGAATAACATGTATGATGATTTCCACCGGAATCACAATGTCCTCCACCACAACATCCAGCATTTTCCCTTTTCTTATATTTGCTAAATTGAAGACCAACTGCAAAAATTAAAATTGCCAAACTAAAAAATCCAATCATAATTAATAACTGATACATTACTATTTTTCCTTTCTAACAAATTCCTCAAACTGAGGCGTCATTTTTTCAATAAAGTTTTCATTTTCTCTAACAATCATAAATACCGGAAGTTTCAATTTCAATGCAAAATCATATCCGGCTTCCGGTCCTAAAACATCAATAGCAGTAGCATATGCATCAGCATTTTCACAATTTTTATGTATTACTGTAACACTCGCTAATTTATGTGTAATTGGTTTCCCGGTTTTGGGATCAATTGTATGAGAATATCTAATTCCTTTTTCTTCAAAATAATTAAAATAATCTCCTGATGTTGCAACTGAATAATTTGAAATTTCTAAAACTTTCTGTAATCCATCTGATGCTGGAGAAGAAATTCCAATTTTCCAATTTTCATTATTTTTATTTTTTCCTTTTGTTCTTACTTCCCCGCCGATTTCAATCATATATTCATTCAATCCAACTTTTTCTAAAAATAACCCAACTTTATCAACTCCGTAACCTTTTGCAATAGCAGATAAATCACAATATACATTTACATTATTTTTCATAACTCTATTATTATCAATATCAATTTGGATTTTATCCATTCCAACATTTTTAAGAGTTTCAATAATTTGTTCTTCGCTAGGAATTAAACTATCTTTTTTAGCTGGACCAAATCCCCAAAGGTTTACAAGTGGACCAACTGTAATATCAAAACTTCCATTACTTTCTTGTGAAATTCTTTTTGCAGTACTAAAAACATGGTACAAATCGGGAGAAAAATTGATCCAATCGGTTAATTGAGATTGATTAAATAAAGATAATTCAGAAGTTTTAATGTAAGTTGACATTTTATTATTAACATCAACTAAAACACTATCAATTTTTTTATCAAGGCGAATTAACTTTTTAGATTCTTGCGGTTCAATAACTTTGAGAGAATATGTTGTTCCCATTGTTGTACCGGCAAGAGAATAAACATCTCTTTGAATTGGAGAACTGCAACTAACAAGTATTAGCGAAAATAATAGACTTGCGAAAAAGTTTAACTTAATAAATTTTTTACTGATTTTTATTCCATTTCCAATTTTCATAATAATCCCAATCAGCCATTTTATTAAGTTCTTCTAAGTCTTTAGATTTTTGAATTAAATTTGCCCGAGTTAAATCTCCGGCAGAAAGTAATCCAATAAATTTTCCATCTTTCTCAATCAGCAAATGTCTTAAACGCATTCCTAAACATTTATCCATTAGCTGATAGAGTGAATCATTGTGAGCGGCAAAAATTAAATTTGTTGACATAACATCTTTAATCTTTGTAGTTTTGGAGTAAAAACCTTCAGTTATTACATTTTTCATTAAATCTCTTTCGGTCCAAATTCCTTTAATTTCTTCACCATCTTTTACAAGAATTGCACCTATTCTTTTTTCAATCATTATATGTAATGCTTCAGCAACAGTCGATTCAATATTTACCGAAACAAGTTTTCCACCTTTATTTTCTAATATTTCAGCGGCTGTAATCATTTTTTACTCCTTTATTAAAATATCCTTTAATATGTAATTATTAAATTTTTATTTAATCAATCTAATGGTCATAGGATATCTATAAGCTTTACCATCATAAGAGTTTATTGATGCAATTATAATAAAAATAAGTGCAAAAATTCCCAATGCAATAAGTAATGCAATACCAATTAACAATATTATAAGAACAATGCAAATGAAGGCATAAATTGTTACACTAATTTGGAAATTCAGCGCTTCTTTCCCTTGATCATTAATAAATGCGGATTCTTCTTTTTTGAGAATCCAAATAAGTAGTGGTGCAATTACGTTTCCGAATGGGATTACGAACCCAACAACTGCACTTAAATGAGCAATCATTGCCCACATTCTTTCATCTTTTGTGTAACCGGAATTTTGAGGAAGATCTTGATTTAAACTTGAACCAGAAAAGTTATCCATTTGACCCCCTAAATTTAGTTATAATTTATATTCAGTTTAACCGCCAAAATCGTCAAGCATAATATTTTCTCTTTCGACGCCAAGATTTTCTAACATTTGAATTACAGCGTTATTCATCATTGGCGGACCGCACATATAATATTCACAATCTTCTGGAGCTGGATGATTTTTGAGATAATTTTCAAATAAAACTTGGTGAATAAATCCGGTGTAACCTTTCCAATTATCTTCAGGTAAAGGTTCAGACAAAGCTAAATGCCATTTAAAGTTTGGATGTTCAGCTGCAAGTTTATCAAATTCTTCATTATAGAATGCTTCTCTCATACTTCTTGCACCATACCAGAATGACATTCTTCTATTCGTATTAATTCTTTTTAACTGATCAAAAATATGTGAACGCATTGGCGCCATTCCTGCACCGCCGCCAATGAATACCATTTCAGCATTTGTATCTTTTGCAAAGAATTCGCCATACGGACCAGATATTGTAACTTTATCACCCGGTTTTAAATTAAAAATGAATGATGACATTTGCCCAGGAGGCACATCAGGCATTCTTGGAGGAGGTGAAGCAATTCTAACGTTAAGCATAATTAATCCTTTTTCTTCGGGATAATTAGCCATTGAATATGCTCTTAAAACCGGTTCAGTAACTTTGGATACAAATTTCCACATATTGAATTTATCCCAATCGCCGCGATATTCATCCTCAATAATAAAGTCAGAATATTTAACAACGTGAGGCGGAGCTTCAATTTGAATATAACCGCCGGCTCTAAAATCAACACTTTCACCTTCCGGTAATTGAAGTTTTAATTCTTTTATAAATGTTGCAACGTTAACATTTGAAATTACAGTACAAATCCATTTTTTAATTTCAAATACTTCTTCTGGAACAAGAATTTTCAAATTGTTCTTAACTGGAACTTGACAAGATAATCTGTAATGATCTCTAATTTGTTTTCTATTTAATTTAGAAGTTTCTGTGGGAAGCACATCACCGCCGCCTTCTAAAACTCTGCACTTACATTCTCCGCAAGTTCCACCGCCACCACATGCTGAAGGTAAAAAAATATTATTTGAAGCTAAAACGTTTAATAACTTTCCACCAATAGGAACTGATATTGAATGTTTTTTACTATCATTAATATTTATATTTACTGAACCGCTTGCCACAAGTTTTGATTTGGCAAATAATATTATTACTACTAAAAGCAGTACAATAAGCGTAAACATTATTACGCCTAATATTATCAGATTTAATCCGCTCATCTAAAAAACCTCTATAATTGAATTCCAGAAAACAGCATGAATGCAATTGCCATTAATCCGGCTGTTAAAAATGTAATACCTAGACCTCTCAATCCTTTTGGAACGTTACTATATTTCATTTTTTCTCTTATTCCAGCTAAAGAAATAATTGCTAAAGCCCAGCCGGTTCCGGAACCAAATCCATAAACTACGCTTTCAGCAAAATTATAATTTCTTTCAACCATAAAAAGCGAACCTGCTAAAACAACGCAGTTTACTGTAATTAATGGAAGGAAAATTCCTAATGAATTATAAAGTGATGGAACATATTTATCTAAAGTCATTTCAAGAATTTGAACAATAGCTGCAATAACACCAATGTAAGTAATCAAACCGAGAAAGGTTAAATCAACACTTCCTAAGCCAGCCCAGCTTAAGGCGCCTTCTTTCAAAACGTGTTGATATAAAAAATTATTAGCGGGAACTGTTATCGCTTGAACACCAATCACCGCAATTCCTAATCCAACCGCAGTTTCAACTTTTTTAGAAACAGCTAGGAAAGTACACATTCCAAGAAAGAATGCCAAGGCCATATTTTCAATAAAGATTGATTTTACAAATAAACTTAAATAATGTTCTAACATAAATTTTAACCCTCCTCAACTTGATCTGGTTTCCAAGTTCTAATTGCCCAAATTAGAAGTCCAATAAGGAAAAAAGCACTTGGAGCAAGTAGAAATAAACCATTAGGCACATACCATCCACCCTCAGTATTCAAAGTAAATATTGTAAATCCTAATAATTTTCCGGAACCAATTAATTCTCTTACAAATCCAACAGCTAAAAGTACAAATGAATATCCCAATCCATTTCCTATTCCATCGAGAAAACTTGCTACCGGAGGATTCTGCAATGCATAAGCTTCTGCTCTACCCATCAAAATACAATTTGTTATAATTAACCCAACATAAACCGAAAGTTGTTTGCTAACATCGTAAGCAAAAGCTTTAATTAGTTGATCTGCAACTATTACAAGAGACGCAATAATTGTCATTTCTACAATAATTCTGATACTACTTGGAATATGTTTTCTAATTAAGCTGACTGAAAAATTAGAAAATGCCGTTACAAGAGTTACAGCTAAAGACATTACAATTGCTGTTTCTAATTTTGATGTAACTGCCAAAGCAGAACAAATCCCAAGAACTTGAAGTGCAATTGGATTATTCTTAAAAATTGGATCAAATAATACTTCTTTATATTTATTCATATTAAATATCCTTCCTTAAATTTCCCAAGAAATTAGCATAGCCATCATCACCCATCCAATATTTTATCAAATTATCCACTCCGCGGGTAGTAAGCGTTGCTCCGGAAAGTCCATCAATCTGACTGTTTTTATTCGGATCATTTGGATCAACTTTACTTTTCAAAACTTCCAAAATTGCATCACCATTTTGATCAAATAGTTGTTTCCCTTTCCAACTTGCTTTCCAATTTTGATTATCAACTTCACCACCTAAACCAGGAGTTTCTCCATGTTCGTAAAATGTAATTCCTTCAACTGTTTTTAAATCTTTACCAATTGCTAAAAAACCATACATTGTTGACCAAAGTCCTTTACCAAAAACTGGGAATATATATTTTTCAATTTCTTTGTTTTCATTCATAACTTCGTAACTGAGCATAAATTTAGGACGTTTTTTAATATTTCCTAAATCTTTTTCTGGAGAAATTTCTGTTCCAAAATTTTTACTTTCACTTAGAGATTTTATATTGAATGCGTCGGGATTTAATTCATCAGTATATTTCGATTTGTCAATTACTGATCCATTTTCCAAATCGATAATTATTGGAACAATTTTTTCTTTAAATATTTCTTCAGCATTGTTTGTGCTAAATGACAAATTGCCAGCTTGAAGAATATTTTTCATTTTATCTAATTTTTTATTCTGCTTTTGAATTGAATCCAACGCAACAGTTGCCGAGGAAACAAAAACCGAGCAAACTAAACAAACTCCTAATGCAACTGATATTGTTTTTTTTGTACTATCGGATGACATTTCTTGCAATCCTCCTCTTTATATTTGCATTGATAAAAATCTTATCAATGGTTGGAGCTAACATATTTGAAAATAAAATTGAAAGCATCATTCCTTCCGGAAATGCTGGATTTACAACTCTAACTAAAACAACTAAAACACCAATCAAAAGTCCGTAAACTATTTTTCCGTTTTCAGTCATTGCAGCACTTACCGGATCAGTTGCCATAAAAACTGTTCCAAACGCAAACCCGCCTAAAACCAAATGCCAATATGGAGAAACTCCAAACATTGGATTTGTTGAGCTTCCAATCAAATTAAATATTGATGACATTATGACCATTCCCAATACAACATTAAACATAATTCTCCAAGAACCAATTCCGGTTGCAATTAAAATTACTGCTCCAATTAAACAAGCTAAGGTTGATGTTTCGCCCATTGAGCCAGGAATTAAACCAACGAAAGAATCCCACCAACTAACAGAAATCTGCATTGTTGCATCTTTTAATTCTGCTAAAGGTGTTGCTTTACTGATTCCATCAACTGCAATCCAAACTTTATCCCCTGAAATTTCTGCGGGATATGCAAAAAATAAAAATGCACGTGCAGTAAGTGCTGGATTCAGAACATTCATTCCAACACCACCAAAAACTTCTTTACCAATCACAACACCAAATGAAATTCCTATTGCAACTTGCCAATAAGGAATATCCGGAGGAAGTATTAATGGAAACAATAAACTTGTAACTAAAAATCCTTCTGCAATTTCATGTTTTCTTACAGATGCAAAAATCGCTTCCCAAGTTCCGCCAACTGCAAGTGTGATTATGTAAACCGGAAAGAAATATAAAGCCCCGTGAATTATATTTGCAAAAATACTATTCGGATTAAAACCAACACCAAGTGCATTTAAAACAAATTGCTGCCAGTTTGTCATTTCAAAATTGGTGAGTTTTGAAATTGCTAAATTTGCCTGGTAACCGGTGTTATATAATGCCATAAGTACAACTGGAATTAAAGCAAAAACTACTGTTACCATCATTCTTTTTAAATCAAGAGCATCTCTAACATGAGAGCCTTGTTTTGTTCTTGTAAGCGGAGTGAAAAGAAATGTATCACCAGCTTCATAAAGTGGAAAAAACTTTTCTAACTTTCCCCCTTTGTGAAAATGCTTTTCAGAACTATCTAAAATTTTTCTAAGAAATTTCACTATCCTTCCTTATCTATTAAATTTAAATTTCTTCTTAAGTTTTGTGCATGATCAATTTTTGACGGACAAACAAAAGTACAAAGTGCTAAATCTTCTTCATCCAATTCCAAACATCCTAATTTTTCTGAATCCTCAATATCATCAACAGCTAAAGCTCTTAGTAAAAAAGTTGGTAAAATATCGAGCGGCATTACTTTTTCATAACTTCCACTTGGCACAATTGCTCTTTCTCCGCCATTTAGCGATGTAGAAAAATTATATTTCAAACTTTTACTTAAACTTGTAAACATTACATTCTTAACTGAAAATTGTTTTTGTGCGGGGTTCATCCATCCTAAAAAATCTCTACTATTGTGTTCTTCAATTACGGAAATTTGTTGATGATATCTTCCCAAAAAATTTTCTTCTTTTGTATTTTTTCTTCCGGAAAATACTGACCCCGAAATAATTCTATTTTCTTTTTCGTCCAATTCATTATTACAAATTTCAGAAATTGATGCGCCAATTCTTGTTTTAATATATCTTGGATTTTTTACAGAATGTCCGGCTAAAGTTATAATTCGTTCTGTATCAATTTTGCCAGTGGTAAATAAATTTCCAATTGCGGTAACATCTTGAGCATTTATATACCAAACTTTTTTCGCTCTGCTAACCGGATCTAAAAAATGAATATGAGTTCCAGCTAAACCTTTTGGGTGCAATCCTGAAAATTCTTGCTCTGTTAAATTTGGTAATTGTACGGATGGAATTTCACTATTCTCTTCTTTGCATAAAAATAATTTGCCATCGGTCAATTTGCTTAAAACACGCAAACCATTTTTAAATGAATTTTCTTTTCCTTTGAGAATAAATGAAACATTAGGTGCAAGCGGATTTGAATCAATTGCAGTAATGAAAATTGAACTTGGAACAATTTCCGGATTTGCAATTTTACTCATCGGTCGTTCACGCAAAGAAATCCACATTCCGGAATTTAATAATTGTTCTTTTACTTCATCACGTGTTAATGATGGAATTTGAGTTTCTGAATAATTCTTAAAAACTTCTTCATCATTTCCTTCAATATCAATTACAATTGATTGAAAAACTCTTTTTTCACCTCTATTGATTTCCGAAACTGTTCCAGATGCTGGTGATGTAAATTTAATACTTTCATTTTTTTTATCGGAAAATAATACTTGTCCTAATTTTACCTTTTCACCAACTGCTACAGAAAAAGTTGGTTTTAATCCAACAAAATCATTTCCTAAAATTCCAACCTTGCTAACTTTCTTAGTTGAATCGATAAAATCTGCGGGCTCACCGTTGATCGGCAGATTTAATCCCTTTTTTATCTTAATTACACCCATAATGCGTTTCTCTTAAAATTTATTGAAAGATTTGAATGGTATGTAGAAAACAAATTAAAATGTCTTTTTATTTTTGTAAAATATGAATGTTAAATTAAGACATAGAGAACGAAATATCAAACAAATTTTATTTTTTGATTTATACTGTAAAATAGTTAATTGGTAAAATCAATTCTAATGTATAATTTTAAAACAATATTTTAAGTGAATTAAATGACAGAACTGGAAAAATATTTTACAAAATTTCGAGAAAAAATAATAGGAATTGACCAAGAATTTGAATCTTCTTATGGAATTAAGAAAATTATTTATGCAGATTGGATCGCAAGCGGAAGATTGTATTCAGATATTGAAGATAAAATTGTGAAAACTTTTGGCCCATTTGTTGGGAATACGCATTCCGAATCCAGCATTACCGGAACTTTGATGACGAATTCTTATCACAAAGCTCAGCAGATTATAAAAAGACATGTAAATGCAGATAAAAATGACGTAATAATTTCTGCGGGATTTGGAATGACTGCAGTTGTAAATAAATTGCAAAGAATTTTGGGATTAAGAATTACAGAAAAATTTAGAGATCATATAAAATTTTCTTCAGAAGAAAAACCGATAGTTTTTATTACTCACATGGAACATCATTCAAATCAAACTTCTTGGTTAGAAACAATTGCTGATGTAAAAATAGTTGAGCCAAATGAATTGGGTTTGGTAAATTATGATAATTTGGAAAAATTACTACAAGAAAATAAACATAAGAAAACAAAAATTGGGGCATTTACCGCGGCTTCAAATGTTACGGGAATAAGAACAGATTATCACAAACTTGCAAAAATTATGCATGAAAACGGCGGATTGTGTTTTGTTGATTTTGCAGCTTCAGCACCCTATGTTGATATAAATATGCATCCGGAAAATCCTCTTGAAAAACTTGATGCAATTTATTTTTCTCCACACAAATTTTTGGGCGGACCTGGAACATCCGGAGTTTTAATTTTTGATAAAAATTTGTATAATACAAAAGTTCCGGATCATCCCGGCGGTGGAACAGTAGATTGGACAAACCCTTGGGGTGAACACAAGTATATAAATGATATTGAATTAAGGGAAGATGGAGGAACTCCGGGATTTCTTCAAACAATTAAAACTGCACTTTGTATTCAGCTTAAAGAAAAAATGTGTGTAGAAAAAATTCTAAAGCGTGAAGAAGAACTTTTAGAAATTGCTTTTGAAGAAATTAACAAAATTCCGCAAATACATATTCTTGCTTCGGAAATTCAAAATAGATTAGGAGTTTTATCATTTTATATTGAAGATATTCATTATAATTTAATTGTAAAAATTCTTAATGATAAATTCGGAATTCAAGTTCGCGGCGGCTGTTCTTGTGCTGGAACTTACGGACATTATTTGCTTCATGTTGATCCAACTCGTTCTCACAGAATTACACAAAAAATTTCGCAAGGTGATCTTTCCGAAAAACCTGGTTGGGTGAGAATGTCTTTGCACCCTACAATGACAAATGATGAACTTTACTTAATTATTAATTCACTAAAATTAATTATTAAAAATATTTCTGATTGGGAAAAAGATTATTCTTATAATCCATCGACAAATGAATTTTATAATAAAAATGAAAAAGGTATTGTTAATTTAGTAGAAACTTGGTTTGAATAATTTGAATTATAATTTCACAAAATTTAAAATAATATTTGCAGCAATTTCCGGATTTTGTTCAAAATCCATTTCAACAGAAAAATAATTTTTGTGTTCGCAAGTTAATGAATAGGATTTTTCACCAAAAATTATTTTTGATGAGTTAAATTCGCATTCGTTCATTCTGAAATTCTTATCGAATTTTATTTCTGAATTGTTAAAATTTTCATTTAACAATTTTGAATCAGAATTAACAAAAACTTTACCGGTTACAAAATTTTGTTTTATTATGTTTTCAGAATTTGAATTTACATCTAGCTGAAAAAAACCTAAACCACATTTATATTTATCTAAAATTTCGTCACACATTAAGCAAAATCCATCATTTATTCCAAGAATTGGTTTTTTCAATAATCTTAAAAAACTAAATAAATTCATCATTTGCATTCTTTTGTAAGCAGAATTAAAATTCTGTGGATTAGGAAGTATAATTTTATCTGCAGAAGTAATTAAATTTTCACTTAACGAATATTTGAATTCAACATCATTTTCTAAAAGAATTTTATTTAATAAAACGTCTTCTGAATTATTGTAACCAAGAATTGTTAGCATTATTTTTTATAAAAGTGAATATTATTTATTTGCAAATTAGTAAATTTTCTAATAATTTAATATAAATTTATTTACGAACAATTTTGCCGGAGAAACTTTATGTCAGATCAAAAAATTACCGCAACTGTTGGCGAATACAAAGGAAATGCAATTATTTCTTTACCCGTTGCCGGAAGTACAAAATATCCATTTACATTTGGTTTGAACAAAGCAAAAGCTATTTTGGAATATTTAGACGATATTAAAAAATTTGTTGAAGATAATGACAAAAAAGAAGAAACTGAGAATAATTAATTTTCTATTTCTACTAAAGTTATTTTAAAAGTTAAATTTTTTCCGGCAAGCGGATGATTTCCGTCAAGTTCGATAGTATCTCCCGATATATTTGTAACTTTTACAATCATTGATTCACCACTTTCTGTTGGGACTTTATATTTTTGGTTTAATTTTATTTTTAACGTGCTGGGGAAATTATTTTTATCAACATTAACAATTAATTCTTTGACTTTTGGTCCGTAAGCTTTATCACTATTTATATTAACTATTTTTTCTTGATTTAATTTCATTCCAATAACAGCTTCATCAAAACCTTGAATAACTTCACCGGCACCAACTTTAAATTTGAGAGGATTTCTGTTTACAGAAGAATCAAAAATACTACCGTCATCCAAAGTTCCGGTAAAATGAACCTTTATAGTATCGCCATATTTTACAAATCTTTCCAAAATTTCCCCTTAAAATTTTTTAAAAATAATCATTTTTAATGAAAGCCTCAATTTAAGATATTTTTTTACTAATATTTTATTGAGAATTGATTCTTTTAAAAGAATATATTAAGTTGTAAATATCTTATTAAGAGGAACACATGAAAAAAATAATCATCCTTCTAATCATACTTTATTTTGTAAGTAAATTAAATGCTCAAGAAGATCATACGGAACATATTGAAGGACCTTTTAATTCTCCGCAAGAAGTGACGGCAACATGTCTTGAATGCCATGAAGGTGTTGATGCGGAAATAATGGAAACACGACATTGGAATTGGCTTGGTAATGAATTTGTAAACAAGCGTGGTGAGAAAGTAAAATTTGGGAAACGAAATATTATAAATAATTTTTGTATAGCTGTGCCATCAAATTGGCCGAGATGCACAAGTTGTCATATAAGTTATGGTTGGAAAGATGATACTTTTGATTTTACAAATGGCGATAATATTGATTGTTTAGTTTGTCATGATCAATCCGGAACTTATGTAAAAACACCAACTGGTGCTGGAATGCCTGATGCAAAAGTTGATTTAGTTGTTGCTGCTCAAAGTGTTGGAAAAACTTCAAAGAAGAATTGTGGAACTTGTCATTTTAATGGGGGTGGCGGAACTGGTGTAAAACATGGTGATTTAGATGAAAGTTTATTAAATCCTTCTGCAGAGCTTGATATTCATATGGGTGGAAATGGTTTTGAATGTTCTGAATGTCATGCTGGAGAAAATCATAAAATTCTTGGTGCAAGTCACGGCTCAATGATGGAAAATACGAATCACTTAAATTGTATTGATTGCCATAAAGAAACTCCTCACAGCAAAAAAATTCTTAATTCACACTCTTCTTCAGTTGCATGCGAAACTTGCCACATTCCAACATTTGCAAGAGAAATGCCAACCAAAACTTGGTGGGATTGGTCAACTGCCGGAAAAGATAAACCAGCAGAAAAAGATGAATTTGGAATGTCAAAATACGAAAAAATGAAAGGTGATTTTATTTGGCAGAAAAATGTTGTTCCAGAATATAGCTGGCATAACGGACAAATGAATTATTATCAAATTGGTGATAAAATAAATTCCAAAGAAATCGTAAAATTAAATTCATTAAACGGAAATATTAAAGATTCAAAATCTAAAATTGCACCTTTTAAAGTTATGAAAGGAAAGCAAATTTTTGATTCTGAGAATAATTATTTAGCAGTTCCTAAATTATTTGGAGAAGGCGGATATTGGAAAACATTTGATTGGAATTCAGCAACTGCTACTGGAATGAAAAGTGTAAATTTAGCTTACTCCGGAAAATTTGATTTTGTTGAAACTGAAATGTATTGGCCAATAAATCATATGGTTGTAAGCGGAGAAAATGCTTTATCTTGTACAGATTGCCATGGAACAAAAGGTACAAAAAGATTAAATTGGAAAAAATTAGGGTATAATGGTGATCCAATGAAAAACGGAGGAAGATTTAAAAAATAGTAGTGAATGCATAAATCAGATGGAGTTTATTCTCCATCTGATTTGAGTATTATTAGTTTCTTCATAAATCTAAATACAAATAACAATGCCGCAACGGTTAATCCGATTGAAAGTCCAATCCAAATACCGATAATATCATATTTCAAAATGAATGCAAAAAAATATCCGGCTGGTAATGCAATAATCCAATATGCAATTAATGTAATTACCATTGGAATTTTTACATCGGCTAAACCTTTTAAAGCTCCCATACCAACAGCTTGTATTCCATCGGAAAGCTGAAAAAAAGCTGCAATAATTATAAGTGATGAAGCAACTTTTACTACTTCAGAATTTTTTATATAAAGTGTTGGAAGAATATTATTAAATAAAACAAATGTAATTCCGGCTAATCCCATAAAACACATTCCCAAAAATATTGCGGAAAACCCTGCGCGCTTTACATTTAACAAATCTTTTCTTCCTAAGTAATTGCCAACTCTAATAGTTGCTGCAGAGGAAATTCCCAAAACAACCATGTAAGAAATTGAAGCCAAATTTAACGCAATTTGATGTGCAGCTAATGCTATACTTCCCAGCCATCCAATTATAATTGCTGCAAATGCAAATGCTCCTACTTCAAATGAATATGTAATTCCGCTTGGGAAGCCAATATCAAATATCTTTTTAATTAATTTAAAATCAATATTTTTGAAATTTAATTTTGTATCATACACTTTATATTTTGTAGAATTCAAGACAAATATCATCATTGTAAGAGCCATAAATATTCTTGTAGAAAGAGTTGCAATTCCAGCTCCATTTAAGCCTAATGCTGGAAAACCTAAATTGCCGTATATTAAAATCCAGTTTCCAATAAAATTAACAAGATTAGCAATTATTGCAATATACATGGGTGGTTTTGTATTTGATAATCCTTCAACAAATTGGCGGTATGTTTGGAAAACCATAAATGGTAATATAGATATTGCTAAAATTGATAAATATGATTTTGTTAAATCTGCAACTACTTTTTCTTGATTTAAATATTCAATCAAATTTGCAGCAATTAAAACAAGAATTGTTAAAATAATGCTGAACGCAATGTTAAGAATTAAAGCTTGTTTTAAAATAACTCCGCAATATTTAGTTTTATTTTCTCCTTTTGCAATTGCAACTAAAACTGTAATTGCATGACTCATTCCAATTCCCAAAACCATAATTAGAAAAAACAATCCATTTGCTAAAGCTGCGGCGGCAAGTGGTTCAGCTCCTAATCTTCCTACCATAAAACTATCAACAACACCAAGCATAATATGCCCAAGTTGACCAATAGAAACCGGTACCGCAAGTTTTATTGTTTCAACAAAATGCAGTTTTAGATTATTTTTCTGGGAAATATTTTCTATAAAAGTTTTCATTCTACGCAAATAAACGGTAACTTATCGTTCAATTTTTTTAAAAAATGATAATAATTATAAGGATTAAAAATGAAAAAAATCTTAATATTTTCTTTAGTTGTTTTCTTTTCAATTACGGCTTGCAGTCAAACTGATAAAAATGCAAAGATGGAAAATTTAGCTGATTCTGTAAGCTATAGCATTGGTTATGATATTGGTACAAATTTAAAACAACAAGAAATAACAATCACACCGGAAGTTTTTTTATCCGGAATAAAAGATGGACTTGCTGATACATGCAGTTTGACAAATGAAGAATTACAAAAAGTTATGCAAAAATTTCAAACTGAAATGGTTTTAAAACAGCAATCTAAACAAAAAGAAGTTGGTGATAAAAATAAAGTTGCAGCAGAAACATTTTTTGCCGAAAATAAAAATAAAGAAGGTGTAAAAACTTTGCCAAGCGGATTGCAGTATAAGGTTTTAAAAAGTGGTAATGGTGAATCCCCTACTTTGAACAGTACAGTTCAGGCTCATTATGCTGGTAGATTATTAGATGGAACCGAATTTGATAATTCTTACAAACGCGGACAACCATTAGAAATTGGAGTATCAGGAGTTATAAAAGGTTGGACAGAAATTTTACAACTTATGAAAGTTGGTGATAAATATGAAGTTTATATTCCATCTGAATTAGGTTATGGTGAAAGAGGAAGTGGTCCTACAATTGGTCCAAATGCAGCTTTAATTTTTGAAATTGAATTAATGGGTATCGTAAAATAGTTTGAAAAAGTTTCTTAAAATAATTAGTCCGATAATTTTAATTATCGGACTTTATTTTTTATTCAAATCTGATGAAATAAAACAACCTCCCGGAATTTTAGCTCCAAATCCTCCAATTCAAAAAAACTTATCTCAAAAAGAAATATGGCTTTACAATGATTATGTTTTAACATCAATAGCAGAGTTTGAAATAACTTGCAAGGTTTTGCAGCTAAAAAATTATAATAATGATAAAATGAGTAACTTCTCCCCGATTGATATTGCTGTTGGCTGGGGAAAAATGTCTGATCAAAATATTGTTGATAAGTTAGATATTAAACAACAACACAGATGGTATGTTTGGCGAACAAAACAATTCCCTATTCCAAGAAAAGAAATTGAAATCAGCAGTTCAAATATTCATATAATTCCCGTAAATGATGAAGTTGAGGATCAAATTGAAGAATTTAAAATTGGGAATATAATTTTGCTTAAAGGATTTCTTGTAAACGTTAAAGACAAAGATTCAAATTTTACCTGGAAAACTTCTTTAAAAAGAAACGATACCGGAAACGGAGCTTGTGAAATTCTTTGGGTAACTGAATCTGAAATACTCAAATAAATTTTGTGAACATAATTTTTTTTTAATATATTCAAATTCAACTCAAACATATTTCACAAATTATAATTAAAAGGATTGTTATGAAAAGAACTAAACGTTTTTTTTATTCAATATTTGTTTTGATTATTTCCTCAAAAATATTTTTTTCTCAAACAGATAAATTTAATAGAATTGATAGCATCCTAGTGCCGGAAATAGAAAACTGTGGATTTGGCGAAGTAATTGCCGGAGTTGATTTTGATAGCGATGGTAAAGTTGAAATTTATGCTGTAAATAACATGAATGATATTGGCGGAAATGAATTAATTCCAAGAATTTATAAATATGAACATGACGGATCTCAATGGCAAATTGTTTGGGATGAAAACAGTCGCGATATTCTTCAGCAAAATAGCTGGGCTCCAACAACCCATGGCGATTGGGACAAAGATGGGAAACATGAAATTATTTGGGCGCCATCAAATAATTTTACAGAAGGAAATGAAAATCCGGTTAGAATTATGGTTTGGGAAGCAAACGGAAATGATAAATTAGGGAAACTTAATTTTGGATATGAAACTCCCAGCGCAAAATGGACGATTACAGACCAAGATAATTTTGAAGTTCGTCCGTTTAGATTTTTCCTTTTTGATATTGATGAAGACGGAAAGGAAGAATTGATTTTTGCCGATAGAGAAGTTAATTACAGATTTGGGATAATTTCAGTTTCAACGATTCCGGATAACGGAAATGGAAGCGAAGTTTGGGAAATGGAATTTTCTGGTTTGGGAACAACTTTAGCAGAAAGTACAATTTATGATATTGCAAAAATTGGAAAAACAATTTATTTATTTCATTCGGATGGAAGTGTTACTCCAGTAAAATATGATAACGGAAATTATACAATTTTAGAAAATGTAAAAAATATAATCCCTGGCGGATCTTGGAAATCTTCAAATACAGTTGACTTAGATAATAACGGAAAAGAAGAAATTGTAATCGGCGGATGGCAGTTAGACAGCACAAATATTCAAAATAAAGTTTTATTAATTCAAGAAAATGAATCACAAGAATTAACAACAACCATAATTGCAAATTTTGGAAATTTAATTACAAATGATGGAAGAATTAATGGCGGACATGATGCGTTTGGAGATATTGATAATGATGGAAATTTAGACTTTGTTTTCGGAACAAGAAGTGCAAATCCAGCAGTTTCAATTTTGCGTGTGGAATATCAAGGCGGTGAAATTTCCGATTCAAATAATTATCAAATTTCCGTAATTGATTCTCTTTATCCTACTGCAAATCCCGGAAGATATGATATTGTTTATTTAGCAAATTTAGATTCTGATCCCGATTTAGAAGTTCTCTACACAAATGGAAGTACTTGCGAACAATTTCCAATTGTTATTCTTGATTTGGAAAGAACCGGAGTTTCTGTTGAAGATGATAAAATTATTAATAATTTTTACTTAGAGCAAAATTATCCGAATCCGTTTAATCCAACTACAAATATTTCTTTCAATCTTACTAAACAAAGTAATGTTGATTTAAGAATTTATAATACATTGGGAGAAGAAAGCGGAGTTGTATTAAATAAAACAACTTTAAATAGTGGTTTTCATAGTTTTAAGTTTGATGCATCTAAACTTGTTAGTGGTGTTTATATTTATACTTTAAAAACAGATTTCGGAAGTATTTCGAAAAAAATGATGATAATGAAATAACAAATAAAAGTACTAATTTAGAATATGACAAATCATTTTGATTTAATAGTAATTGGAAGCGGTCCCGGTGGCGAAGGTGCTGCAATGAAAGCAACTAAAGAAGGAAAAAAAGTTGCAATTTGTGATAAGTTTTCAAACATTGGCGGAAGCTGCACTCACAAAGGTACAATACCCAGTAAGGCTTTGCGACATGCAAGTCAAATAATTTCTGATACAGAATCACTTAAGGATATTTCATACCAGATTATTTTGAAATCAACTGAAAAAGTTGTTAACCAACAATATGTTTTGAGAAAAAGTTTTTATGAAAGAAATCGTGTTGAAATTCTTGATGGAACTGCAACTTTTATCGATGAACATACAATTCAAGTAATAAATGATTCAGGTTCGAAAAAGAAATATTCATCAGATTATTTTGTAATAGCAACTGGATCGAGACCATATCATCCTCCGGATATTGATTTTTCGCATCCAAGAATTTTAGACAGCGATTCTATCTTAAATATTGAAGATAATCCGAGAAGCATTACTATTTACGGTGCCGGTGTTGTTGGTTGTGAATATGCATCAATTTTTAGAGGATTGATGATAAAAGTAAATTTAATCAATACAAGAAATCAATTACTAACTTTTTTGGATGATGAAATAATTGATGCTCTCGCCTATCATTTAAGAGAAAACGGAGTTTTAATTCGCCACAATGAAGAATATGAAAAAGTTGAAGCCGATGAAAAAGGTGTAACTGTTTATTTAAAATCTAATAAACAAATTAGAACTGATTATTTATTGTGGGCGCAAGGAAGAACAGGAAACTCAGATTTAATTGGTTTGGAAAATATTGGAATTAAAGGAAATATTCGCGGTTCAATTGAAGTGAATGAAAATTTTCAAACAATTCATCCGCACATTTACGCAGTTGGAGATGTAATTGGTTACCCAAGTTTAGCAAGCGCTGCTTACGATCAAGGAAGATTTGCGGCAACACATTTGGTTTACGGATTTTGCGAACATAAGCTTGTAGAATTTATTCCAACCGGAATTTATACAATACCGGAAATAAGTTCAGTTGGTTTAACAGAAAAGGAATTAACCGAGAAAAAAATTCCATACGAAGTCGGTCATTCGCTTTTTAAACATTTAGCAAGAGCGCAAATTACCGGAAGAACAACCGGCATGTTAAAACTTTTATTCCATAGAGAAACCTTGGAAATTCTTGGAGTTCATTGTTTTGGTTACGGCGCTGCAGAAATTGTACATATCGGACAAGCAATTTTAGCTCAAGAAGGAAAAGCAAATACTTTAATGTATTTTATAAATACGACTTTTAATTATCCAACAATGGCAGAAGCTTATAGAGTTGCAGCATTAAATGGATTAAACAGAATCTCTAAATAAATTTTTATAAATGGAAAAAGAACAAAAATATTATATTAAACTTCGCTCAAACATCACTAAGTGGTTGGATAAAAAAGCAAACATCAATCACAAGTTTAGAGAATTTATTATTCTTGCTCCGGATATTTTTTATTTATTGATAAAACTTGTACAAGACTCCGAAGTTCCGCAAGGTAAAAAAGTAAAATTAGTTTCTGCAATTGCATATTTTATTTCACCAATTGATTTATTGCCTGAAATTTTTCTTGGACCAATCGGTTATATGGATGATATTGCAATTGCCGCATATATTTTGAATGAAATGATAAATTCTATTGATCCGCAAATTATAAAAAAAAATTGGGCTGGCGATTTAGATATTTTGATTGTGATAAAAAAAATTCTAATAAATGTTGATAATTTAATTGGCAAAGGAATTTGGGATAAATTAAAAGGTAAATTTAATTAATCACTGGAATCTTAATTGTAAAAATTGTTCCTTTATGCAAAGTACTCTTTACTGATAAATCACCATTCATAATTTCTATAAATTTTTTAGATACGGATAATCCCAAACCTATTCCTTGATAAAGTCTATTCATACCTTCGCTAACTTGACGAAATGCTTCAAATATTAACGATAATTTTTCTTCGGCAATTCCAATTCCAGTATCTTCAACATCAACAACATAGTTTTGCTTTTCATTATCTAATTTTAACGAAATTGAAATGTAACCTTTCTCGGTAAATTTTATTGCGTTATTTAATAGATTTGTCATCACTTTAGTAAACATTTTTTTATCAAGTTTACATTTTGCATTTTCAAAATTATAATTAAATTTTATTTGAAGTTCCTTATCTTCTACAACGGGTTTGTACACATTTACAGTTTCTTTTAGTAAGTCGAAAAGGTTTTCTTCCTTTAATTCAACTTTTAATCTTTCAGATTCCACATCAGATTGATCAAGAAGTAAATTCAGCGCTTCGGTAAGTCTGTTGCTGCTTTTAAGAATTATTTCTGCCATTTCTTTCAAATCGGGATCTTTCAATTCCTCATAAAGAATTCCGGCATAACCTAAAATTACTGTAATCGGCGTGCGCAATTCATGACTCATATTATCTAAAAATATTGTTTTGAGTCGTTTTGCTTCTTCCAAAACAAGTAATTTATCTAAAGAATCATCTTGTATTTTATTTTCGCTATTTTTCAAAATATCAAATTTTAATTCAGAAACCGTAATTATGCTTTATATTATCGTAAAAATTGAAAAACTATTAACACATTTTTAACTTTGTTTATTAATATAATACAATTAAATTTAACTGTTAATAAACTTTTAAATTTATTGAATTAAAAATTTTTACTAACATTTTTGGAACATTATGAAAAAATTCGGAATTCTAATTTTATTTGTTTTTCTTTTCGGCTGTTCACAAATTGTTTTGGAGCCGGTTGATTTTTCTTGGCCAATTGAAAGCGTATTGGATGTTTCAGATGATGGAATTGTAAACGAAGCCAGATTCTCATTTTCTGCAAATGTAAAAGCTTTATTTTTTGAAGAATTTAATGATTCAACTTCTTATAAAAAAGAATCTGTTAGAATTATTAGGGATTCCAAAGGATATTATTTTATGATCGGATCCGGATTTAAAAATGTTTATGTATTTAATGCAAATAACGGAACTTTTTCACTTGAAAATAAAATTGAAGTTGCAGAATTTGGATTGGATCTTCCGGCATTTAATCAGCGAGTTCCTTATGTAGAATTGCTTGAAGGCGAAAAACATGTTGCTTATTTAACATCAGAAGGAAAAAAAGGAGAATGAAATTGGCTAAATATTTAGCTTTTTGCTTTTTTATAACTTTTGTAACAATAAATCTTTTTGGTCAATCTGATTTCAGAATTACTCAAGAATTTAAAAGTCGACAAAGATCTTTTGAAATTGCAATTGAATACGCTAAAACTCCGGATGAATTAAATAAAATTCAAAAGGAAATTGAAGAATTTAAAAGTGAATTTAGAGGAAATAAAGAGCTTTTAAATAGAGCTTTGTATCCAAGCAATTTTGAATCATCTTTTACATCTTTGGACAAAAAAATTGAGTTTTCAAGAAAAAAAATTGATGAGATCACAAATTTAAACACACAAGTAACAACACTTCAGACAAATTATCAACAAGTTTCTGATGAGCTTGCAAAATTAACTGCGGAAATTAATGCTCTCAGAAATACAAATGTAAAATTAATGGCTGAATTAAGATCAATAAGATCTGGTTATGGAACATACAAAAATAAAATTGATTCTTTAAGCAAAGTAATTACTCAACTTAGACAAGGAATTGCTCAGCGCGATACTTTAATTAAAGAAATTATGGATAACATTTTCATGTCGGCTGAACACAAATTGGAAACCTTAAATGACGCAGAACTTAAAGGAATTAGAACAAAATTAACAAATACAAGTTTAATTGATAATATTAGCAATCTCGCTTCTGATAATATCGATTTTCTTAATGCAAGTTTATTAACCGCTGATGATTTAAATGTTCTGCGAAGTGAATATAATCAGTTTGATGATAGATGGGAACATTTTGGACCAAAACTATTTGATATTTATGCTTCTGATACGGCAAATAAAGATAAATTGGTTCAAATTGATTCGCTTATGGTAAATTGGAATAGAGCGTTAGATAAATCAATTTTTAGATCAATACACGAAGAATTCAAATCTAATAATATTAAAATTCCGGAATTCTTAAATGGAAAAGAATTTGAATCATACATAATTTCATATATTGATGAGAAAATAAAAAATGCAAGCAAACTTGGTGTGCAAGACGATAGTGAATTTATTTTCTTTTCAGAAAACGTATGGAATTCTTTAGTAAAAACTAAATGGGTTCCAATTTTGTTGAATAATAATCTTATAAAAAATGATCAAATAAATAATATTGATAAAAAAATTGCAGAATGGCGAAATACAATTGGAGGAACAAAATCATTATTTATTTATGGATTAATTGCGCTTCTTGCAGTAATTATATTAGTTAGTGTTTATATCATTTTCAAAAAGAATAAAAAAGTTAAAGAATTATCAAATCTTACAAAAGTTGAACCCGCAAAAGAAACCACCGAAAAAACTATTCCTGAAATTTATGATGGTTTAGATGATGAAATTAAGGATGATTTAGATAAGTCGTAAAAATTTGTGGTCACATTTAACTACTGTGACCACATTCCCAATGTACAAACGCAAACTTTATGATTGATAAACAATTTTTCGTATAGTATCAAATTGCAGATAAGGATATTCTTCGCGGAGATAATCTATTGCTTCACTAGCTCTAACTTTCAAATCTCGCATATCCTTAAATCTTCTTTTTATAATATAATCTCTTACAGATTTCTCATCTATCAATCCCCTACTATTTAATAAATGGTAAGTTTCATCATTAATTAGTTCGGGTATTGGATTTGCTTTAGAATTATATTCAAACATTTTACCTCCTAATTAGAATAGATTTAGAAATTCTGATAGATAAATAAACATTTCGGATTGTGAATTCAACCGCACATTTATGCGGTTTTTTATGAAGAACGATTAAGATGCAAAAATTTTTGCACTATTTATGTAGTTTTTAGATAACTCCTTTGCGGATAGCTTTTGCAACTGCTTCCGATTGCGAATGTACATGAAGCTTTTTATAAATATTTCTTATATGATGTCTAACCGTATCAACACTAATAAAAAGTGAATCTGCAATTTGCTGATAATTATCTCCTTCAGATAATTTTAAAAGAACTTCCTTTTCCCTATCAGAAAGTCCGTAATCTTCCGTAAATTTTGTTACTTGTGTATTTTGCTGAAATACTGAAATTACTTGTCGAGCAATCATGCTGCTCATTGGTGAACCGCCTTCATAAACTTCTTTGATTGCATCTAATAATCTGCTTGGCGGCGTATTTTTAACTAAATAACCGCAAGCTCCGGCGCACAATGCTTCAAAAACAACTTTACTTTCTTTATAGATTGTTAGCATTAAAATATTTAAATCGGGCTTTATTTCTCGTGCTTTTTTTACTCCTTCAATTCCATTTATTCCCGGAAGTCCAATATCCATTAATGCAACATCAATTTCTAACTTTGGTAGTTCATTTAAAAAATTTTCACAATTACCAAATGAACCAACACATTTATATCCGTTTGTTCCGTTTATTAAAGCTGATAATCCATCTCTAATTATTACGTTATCTTCAATTATTGCCACATTTATCATTTTAAATTTTTCCTTCAAGAATAACATTTGTACCGGTTCCGATTTCAGATTTTATCGAAACTTTCCATCCAATTTTATCGGAACGCTGTTTAATGTTTGCCAGACCGTTTCCATGAATTTCAGAATTTAAATTAAAACCTTTTCCATCATCAAGAACTTTAATTAGCATGTTTTTTCCGGTAAAATTAATTTCCAAATTAATATTTTTACAATTGCTGTGTTTAATACAATTATTTATTGATTCTTTTAAAATTAAATAAAGATTTTGCCTAATATCCATCGGCATTTTAATATTTACAAGTTTTTCTAAATCTGAAGATTGTAAAGTAATTCCAAGTTCGTACAAAAGTTCCGAATAAGAATCTTTAAGTCTTACAATTAAATCATATAATGAATCTCTATTTGGATTTACTACCCAAACAATATCACTCATAGATTCAACCAACTGCCGAGAAAGTTCGCTTATTTTTGTTAAATTTTTTGTTGCATTTGAAGTATCTGAAACTTCGGTTGCAGTTATCTCACTTAAGATAGAAATTTCCGTTAAACCGGCTCCAACATTATCATGCAAATCTGCTGAAAGTTTTGATTTCAGTTTATCCATTGCAATTAAGTATTTAATTCTTTGGTTAATAAAAAATGTAATAATTCCGCCAATCAATAAAATTAGAAATGAAATAAACCACCATTGCATCCAGAACGGAGCAAGTATTGTAATTTTTACTGATGCAAATTGCGAACTCCAAATTCCGTCATTATTTGTTCCGGTTACAATAAATTTATATTCACCGGGAGCAAGATTTGTGTAATAAACTTTTCTATTTTCAGAATTTGTAAAAGTCCATTGTTCATCCAAACCTTCCAAAATATATTTGTATTTATTTTTGCCAGATTTTTTATAATCCAAAGAAGCAAATTCAAAAGAAAAATAATTTTCGTCTTTTTCAAAAACTAATTCTTTTTTCTCACCTTTTAATTCTTTATCAAACAGCTTAATTTTTGTTATCACAATAGGTGCAGAATAATTATCAATCCGGATTTCATTAGGATCAAAATAATTTATACCATTTATTCCGCCAAAATAAATAGAGCCGGATTTTGAATGAAAATAAGAACCACCGTTAAACTCCAAACTTTGTAATCCATCTAATAAACCATAACGAACAAAAGTTTTTAGATTATAATTTAATTTATAAATTCCGTTATTTGTGCTAAGCCAATAACCACTATTGTTGTCATCGATTATTCCATAAACATCATTACAATCTAAGTTTGCAATTTTATTAATATTTATAAAAGCCTTTTCCTTTGGATTAAACAAACTCAATCCTTCACCAAAAGTTCCAATAAGAAAATTACCATCTTTTGTTTCCGTAATTTTCATAATTCGGAAGTTGTTTGGTTGATTTTTTTCACCTCTAAAATTTGTAAAAATTTCTTTATTTCTATCAAAACGATTAATTCCACCACCGTGAGTTCCAATCCAAATTTGATTTTTTTTATCAGAGTAAATACAGTAAACTCTATCATCGCTTAAACTGAAAATATCCGATGGATTATGTTTAAAAGTTCGAAATTCCGGAATTATATTCTTATAATAATCAGTTAATGAAAGCTGACTTAAGCCGCCACCAAAAGTCCCAATAAATAAAGTTGAATCCTTATCAAGGAATAATGATTGAATTTGATTTGATTGTAAATCTTTATTTCCCTCACCCATTTTATAATTTTTAAATATATTTTTATTTTCATCAATAAAAGTTAAACCGTTTGAAAAAGTACCGATCCAAAAATTTCCATTATAGTCTTCAACTATCGATCGTATATGAAGATCACCGGTTTTTTTATCACTAAAATATTTATAAATATTTTTTTGTAAATCAATTTTATTTAAACCGCCGCGATAAGTTCCAACCCATAAATAATTTTTGCTGTCTTCGTAGATTGACCAAATTATATTATCGTTAATAGAATTATTTTCATTTGATAAAACCGGAATTGTTTTAAAATAATTTTTGTTCGATTCAACTTTGTTTATTCCTTTACCAAGTTGAGTTCCAACCCAAATAATACCGGATTTATCAATATAAATTGATTGAATTTCATTTTCACTTAACGAGTTTTGATTTTTTGATGATAAAAATTGTAGTATTGTTTTATTTTTTTCATCATATCTCAGAAGTCCATTCCCATAAGTTCCAATCCATAAATTATTTTCCAAATCACAACAAACGGTCATAATATTTCGCGAATTATTTGTAAAACTTTTCCCAAAATTTATTTGAGAAATTATCCAACGATTCGGCATAAGATCTTTTGATGAAGATGTTATTTTGTAAACTCCGTTTGAATAATCTGCAACAATTAAATTTTTATTTTCATCTTCAGAAATGGAAGTAATTTTTTCTCCAATTTTAGTAAAGTTAATTGGATAAATATTTTTGTTGAAAATTTTAATTTGCGAATTTTCTAAGTTAACAATTTTATTTAAACCTCCTCCAAAAGTGCCAACCCAAATAATTCCTTTTGAATCAGCATAAACTTTTACAATTTTATTTGAACTTAAAGAATTTATTCTATTCGGGAAGTGATAAAAATATTTCTTCAAATTTGTTTTAGGATGGAATTTTATTAATCCTTTTCCCCAAGTTCCAATCCATAAATTGCCTTCATTATCTTGATCTATTGTTGTAATTGTACTGTTCTGATTTCTAGAAAGCGTTAACGGATAATTATAAAATTTTTCTTCATCAATTAAATACCAATCACTTGAGCTTGCAATATCAAAATGTTCAAACTTTTCGGTTTTGGGATTAAATTTGTTTAACATTCCTTTCGAAGTTCCAATCCATAAAAATCCTTCACGATCCTCAAGCATTGAAGTAATTTCATTATCAGAAATTGAATTTGAATCTTCTGAAATATTATTATAAACTACAAATTCATAACCATCAAATCTATTTAAACCATTTGCGGTTCCAAACCACATATAGCCTTTTTTATCTTGTAATATTGATAAAACAGATGATTGTGATAAGCCTTCTTCAATACCAATTTTGATAAAACGGAAATCATTTACAGATAAATTTTTATTTTGAGGAAAAATAATTATAGAATTGTTAAATGATAAAAATGTAAATATGATGAAAATATAGATAATGAATTTTATCATTTGCGTTTTAGATTAAATTGATTTTATTCCAAGCAAAAATAATAATAAATATTTCAACAAAATATTTTTAAGTATAGGTATATTATTTAAATAGAATGAATCCTTTTATTTTTATTTACATCTTATGATTTAAAAAAAGGAGAAATATGACTGAGCACTTAACCAAACAAACTTTTTTGGAAAAAGTTTTTAACTATGAACAAAATAAAGAATGGAATTATGCTGGTGAACTTCCATGTATTATAGATTTTTATGCTGATTGGTGCGGGCCGTGTAAAATGGTAGCTCCAATTTTAGAAGAATTAGGTAAAGAATATGCTGGTAAAATAAACGTTTATAAAGTTGATACTGAAGTTGAACAAGAATTAGCTGCTGTATTTGGAATTAGAAGTATTCCTTCATTGCTATTTTGTCCAAAAGATGAAAGACCACAAATGGCTCAAGGTGCATTACCAAAAGCGTCCTTAATTGAAGCAATTAATAATGTTTTGCTAAAAACAGAAGTTCCATCTTAATTTGATTTTTAGTTTATAAAGACCGTTGTATATTACAGCGGTTTTTATTTTCTTTTAAAACTTCTCTTAAAAAAAAATTCTTAATCTATAACAGCACTCTTGCTTTTATAGTTTCGGGAATTGCTTTCAGTTCTCTAATAATATCATCTGAATAATTCTTACTATCAATATCAATAATAACATAACCAATATAAGGATCGGTTTGTAAATATTGTGATGCAATATTCAAATTTCGTGATGTAAATACATTTGTAATTTTATTTAAAACACCCGGTTGATTCTTATGAATATGTAAATATCTCTGACGATCAACATTTGGAGTTAATGAAATCTGTACAAAATTAGTTGCTCCAATTGAAGAACCAACATCGCAATAATGAACTAATTTATCAGAAACTTCCAGAGCAATATTTGCTTGTGCTTCTAAAGTGCTTCCTCCAATGTGAGGTGTAAGAATCACATTCTGAAATTTTTGCAGCGGATTAATAAACGGAACTTTGTTTGATGTTGGTTCATCCGGATATACATCAAGCGCAGCACCGGCAAGATGTTTTTGCTCCAATGAATTGTAAAGATCATTTAGATTAACAACTGTTCCCCGAGCAGCATTGATTAGAAAAGCTCCATTTTTCATTAAAGATAACTCGCGCGCGCTAATCATATTTTTTGTTGTTTCATTTTCCGGAACATGAAGTGTTACAATATCAGATACTTTTAATAATTCATCTAAAGTTGAACAAGCTGTTACGTTTCCGTAATTCAATTTTTTTGTGATATCATAATAATAAACATTCATTCCCATTGCTTCTGCAAGAATGGAAACTTGTGAACCAATATGTCCATAACCAACAATTCCTAAATTTTTTCCTCGTACTTCATAAGAATTTGATGAATCTTTTTCCCATTTTCCAATATGTGCATTAAAATTTTTCTCTGGAATTCCTCTAATTAGAAGAATACATTCACTTATAACTAATTCGGCAACTGATCTTGTATTCGAAAATGGTGCATTAAATACGGGTATTCCTAATTGTCTTGCAGCATCAAGATCAACTTGATTTGTTCCAATTGAGTAACAGCCTATTGCAACCAGTTTTTTAGCATTAGCTAAAACTTCACTCGTTAAGTTTGTTCTTGAACGAATTCCAATAATATGAACATCTTTAATTTTTTCGATCAGTTCTTCTTTTTCAAGAGATTTTATTAAATACTCAATATTGCTGAAACCATGCTCCAAAAAAAAGTTCGGGGCATTTTCATGCAAACCTTCAAGTAATAGTATTTTTATTTTTTCTTTTGCTAAGGAATAGGATTTATTTTGTATCTCCATAATTACTAAAATTTCCTTTTAAATATTAAAAATTGAAACGCAACAAAGATTTATATATGAAGTATTTTTTTAATAAAATTTCAAACAAAATATTACTGCGAATATAATCAAACTTTGCTAAATAATAATTAATCAAAATAATATTGTGATATGTCCAATCTTAAAAATGGAAAAATTGAGATGCTTTTTTAAAGTTTTATCCGTTCTCTACTCAGAATAAGAATATGTTGAATAATACAACGTAAAACAATTCTATTTTTTAGAACATTCATAATTTGAACTTCTGAAAATGGATTTACAGAAAATACTTCATATAATACTTTTAAAAGTAAAGTTCTGAGGAATTGAGAGGATTTAAGAGATTTTCCAAAATTTGAAATTATTAGTATCAATACGGAAAAGAAATCGATTATTAGCCTCTCTTATGAACACGGAATGAACCCGTATGTTATAATTAGTATTATCCGGATTAAAACTTACAGAATGATACAAAGATATTTGAAAATAGCAGATAAACACAAATATGAAGAGATGGAAAAAACAAGGAAAATGAGTTTAAAAATTATACAACTCAATAAACTATATCTGTAAATAAAAATTATGTTATACTATAAATGACTTACTTAAAAGAAAATTTTTTTTTTATAAATTCTTTTTCCATTTACCAAGTGCAACTGCTAATCTTGATGAAACTTCACCAAAAATTCCATTAAAATTTAACGCTTCCTTTGCATCATCTTTTTTACCTTTTAATGCAAGATCAAGAACTACAGCAGCTGTCTTATGAAATGCAGTATGGAGCTCAGTTACTTTCTTATATTCATCACTATTTTTGTCCATATTAGGTAAGCTTTCTAACCACTTTCCAAATTCACATAAATTATCTTTTTGAACGGAAGCAATTTAGAATTCCGATTTACCTGTTTCTATTGCATTCACAAGTTTACGTTTCCAAAGTGCGTGATTATTTATTGCAGAATTTATTGCTTCTAACGATAACATTTTTTCCCCCGAAAAATTTTATTCATTATCGGATAGTTAGTATTTTATTTTAATATAAAATAAAGTTTTAAGAAATATTTTTAAATTTTTTTCTTCCAACTTGTAAGTGCTAAAATAAGTTTCCCAGTATGTTTACTGTAATCACCATCATAATTTAGTTTGTTAAGTGCATCTTCTTTTTTACCATTGACTGCTAAATCTAATACAGAAGCCGCGCATTTATGAAACTCCGCATGAAGTTGCCTAACATTGGAAAAATCAACTGTTGATTTTTCCTTTTCCGGAAGACTGTAAAGCCATTTTCCAAAATCACAAAGATTGTCTTTTTGAACATCTACAACTTGAAACTCAGATTTACCTTCCTCAACTGCTTTTAATAATCTATTTTTCCAAAGTTAATAAGCATTTAAGGCTGATTCAATAGCTTCTTTTGTTACCATTATTCCTCCGAACATGCTTTAATGCATTCGAACAAATAATATAAAATTAAAGTAATAAATTAGGTTTAAGAGATATTTAGAAACGAAAGGTAATTGTTTAAATGAGCTTAGCATTGCGTGATAATCTAACTCAATTTTGAGATTTCTAAAAGCAATATCTATGTAACCATCATCAATAAGTTAGTGATCTTCCAAAGTCGATAAGTCTTAATGTGAATTTCTTTGTTAACAATTAAAATTAAGATGTTTTGTGAAGAATTTGTACAACAATTCTGTATGTAGTTGTTTTTATTGATAAATGGCGGAGAGGGTGGGATTCGAACCCACGGTACCCTTACGAGTACACTACCTTTCCAGGGTAGCCAGATCAGCCACTCCTGCACCTCTCCTTTTTTGAAACTGTAAATATATGATTCTTCTATTTAATTAGAAAATTATTACAAAAATATTTTATTATTCTTTTGTAAATTTATATGTTAAAATTCGGAAAGATGGCAGAGCGGTTGAATGCGGCGGTCTCGAAAACCGTTGTCCGCAATATTGCGGACCGAGGGTTCGAATCCCTCTCTTTCCGCAGATTATAACACATTCATCAAATTTTGTGTTAGTTAATTGAAATTTTCTTACTGTTAACAATGAAACGTAATTTGATTAAGTTAATTTACAAATTTAACCTCAATCCAAAGTTTCCAAACATCCCGTATCTTGAAATTGATTTTGGATAATTTGTTTTTTCATTTAAAGTGGTTTCATTTGTTCCGGTTAAATTTATTAAATCAAGATAAATTTGTGCATATATCCAAGGAATAGATTGTCTGAGTGAAATATCCCATCTGACTGATTTATCTGTTATTACTCTATTCTGCAGCCAAAAATCTGCTTTCTGAAATATGTTATCAATATACACAACTGAAACTCTGCTAGAAAATCCCTTGTAATCAATTCCAATTGAAGAATTTAAAATATCATTAGGCTGATTCAACAGTCTTGATTCATAGAATTCATTAATTATTTTTTTTGTGTAAGATCCATCTTCTCGATAATCAAAATATAGTTCACCTTTTGGATATGCTGCTTTAGAAAAAATATGCGCGTAATTTATTGTAAATTCAATCCATGAAAATGGCTGAGGTAAATACCAAAAATGTGTTTGCCATTCAGTTTCAATACCCCAAATATCAATAGGAATTGGGTTGTTTATATGTGTATTAAAAGTATAAAGTTGACTACTATTTTGTGGTAAGTCTGGGTAAGCACTAAATTCTGTTACAAAAGTTTGATTTGAGAATACTAAATTTTTAATTTTTTTTCTAAATCCATTTATTGAAAATAAACCAATTTCATTATTAAAAAATGATAATACCAAATCAAAATTTTCTGATGTGGCAGGTTTTAGTGCATAATTGTTATAAGTAATTGATGTTTGATCGATTGTATAACTTGGAACAATTGCAGAATAAGGCGGATAATTCAATGTATTTGTATACGCAAAATGCATCTGAAACCATGATAATGGCTTGTAGATTAAATGTAACATTGGTAGCCAAAATCCATTTTCTTCATCTTTGGTTACAACTGTATAATCATAATTTTGTGGCAGTGTAATTTTAATTCTATATCCTAAATAAGATGTTGCAAGATTCTGAAAGCGCACACCGGGCAGTATAATCAATAAATCATCAAAATTAATTTTTGACATAAAATATCCTGCGCTTCTATTTTCCGTTCCATTATAATCTTGAATTGTTGATCGAAATTCATCATTTAGGGTGCGAGTTGGCGACCAAAAATTATCATAAATTAAATTAGAGAGTTTAATATCAACAGGATAATAAATTGAATATTCACCATCAAAATAATCGCCAAATGAATAATCATTATCAATAAAATTTCTTATAACAGAATTACTATTTTCTTGAGTACCCCAATAACTTCTTAAAATTTGAGATATTGTAACTGAAGGAGTTGATGCTGGTCCAGACCATAGATCGAAATTATATAATCTTTCACGATTTTGGAACATTCCTCCAAATTTAAAATAAGCTGTAAAAATATCAGATACATAATAATCAGAAGTAAAATCTGCCATTGCAGTCCAAGTTCTATCTTTCACTATATTAGAATTATCTGATATTCCGCTGTATCTTGCATTATCGTTTGGAATAACTTTGGATACTAATATTTTTGGGGTTAATCGGGTTATGTTACCAAAATTATATCTTTGATTAAAATAAATAGATAGATTTTTGGGAGAATTGCTTTCTGAATATGCATGAGCAATTTTTAAATCCATTTTTAAATATGGAATTTTCTGATTTACGTTTAATATGTTGACAATTGAAATTAATTCATCTTTAATATCAGTTGCAGAATAGGTAATTCCATTTGAATTAAGCGATTCTCCTCTGAATTCTCTTTTAATATCATACTTAGAAAAAAGATTTTTAAATTGTACTTCTCCAGAATTGTGTTCAAAATCTAAAACTGATGTTAAATCTTTTCTATCATAATTTGTTTGATAATCACCTAATTGAACATTTGTTAGGTCTGGAATGCCTAAATCGCCGTGAAGTTTATCAGTTAAATTATAATTTGCTCCTAAAGTATTTCCACCAGGATTTCTATTTTCAACCGATCCTTGAATAAAAAATCCAAGGTTTTGAGAAAAAAAGCGTTGATGAATCGTTCCTGAAAATCTATAATTATTATAATTATCTTCTATGGAATTATAACCGCCTTGAGTTAAGAATTCAAATGAAGGAGAATTTGTACTATCAAATGCTGCTTTCTTTAAATCAAAATTAACAACTCCGCCAAATACAGCTGCATCCATATCCGGTGTAATTGATTTAATAACTTCTATTCCACCTAGAATTCCAGAAGATATCATACTTAAATTTGTTGATCTATCTCCAACTAAAGTTGATTGAGTATATTCCCCATTTACTGCAATATTGGGTGGAAGTTGAATTCCATCAATTGTTATTTGATTATATTGCGGAGCTAATCCTCTGATAACAATTTCTGCGCCTTCACCGCCACTGCGAATTAAAGTTACTCCAGGAACTCTTGAGACAACTTCTGCAGCATTACCGCTTGGCAATTTTCGCAACCTATCTGCAGAGACTATATTCTTAATTTGTTCTGAAGAAAGTTGCTTATTTACTGCATCAATTGAACTGTTTGCACGAGCAATGACAGTTACTGTTTTACTTTCAATGCTTTCAAGTTTTAATTTTATTACTAATTCAACTGTTCGGTTTACTTTTAAATTGAGATGTAAAACATTTTCTTGATAACCAACATAAGAAGTTGTTAATTTATAGTTACCGGGTTGAAGATTTTTAATTAAGAATTTTCCGTCTTTATCAGTAGCAGCACCAACATTTACTTCTTCTAATAAAATATTTGCGCCAGGTAAAATTTCTTTTGATGTTGAATCAACAACTACGCCTTTTATAGTGGCTGTTTGAGCAAAAAAATTATTTATATAAAATATTAGAAAAAAAGAAATCCATATTAAAACTAATTTTTTATCTTTTATAAACATTCACTCCTTTTAACAAAAATATATCAGCAGTTTATCAATAACTAAAATAGCACGCTTAATTTAATACAATACTATTCATAAATAAAATGAAATTTAGCTTTATTTTTATCCTGAAAAGAATTTTTCAAAATAATTTGCTTGCCATTTTACAAATTTCGATTCAATACTTCTTGCTTTAATAAATCATATTTTCCCGGAGTCATTCCGCAAGAAAAGAACATCGAACGAATTTCCGCTTCTTTTTTACAATTTGTAAATTTCAAAAATTCTATCAAATTTTTAAAGGCTAATACATCTTCCTTTAAAATTATTTGTTTTACTTTTAAACAAATATTCATTTTTAATATTTGAATTATATTTGGCGTTATACTAATTAATATTTTGAATCCGCCAATAGACGGATTCAATAGCTCAATAAAATAAAATTGTAAAATTCTTTAAAATATAAAATGAAGAACAATATCTCCGCTAAATTAAATAGAATCGATTATTGAATTATATGTTTTACTAGGTCTCATAACATTCATTGTTAATTTTTCATCCGGTAGATAATAACCGCCAATATTTGCAGCTTTTCCTTGAACCGAAATTAATTCTTCAACAATTTTAATTTCATTTTCAAATAAATCTTTCGAAATTTTTTCGAATTTCTGTTTAATTTCCAAATCTGAATTTTGCTGAGCAAGCGCTTCAGCCCAATACATCGATAAATAAAATGAACTTCCCCTATTATCCATTTCATTTACTTTTCTTGATGGCATTTTCCCGTTTTCTAAATATTTACCAATTGCAATATCAAGAGTTTCAGCAAGGATTTCTGCTTTTTTATTTCCAGATTTTTGTGCAATTGATTCAAGTGACGGAACCAACGCCGAATACTCGCCAAGCGAATCCCATCTCAGATGATTTTCTTTTAATAATTGCTGTACATGTTTTGGAGCTGAGCCACCGGCACCAGTTTCAAAAAGTCCGCCGCCATTTAGCAGTGGAACAATTGATAACATTCTAGCGCTTGTTCCTAATTCCAAAATTGGGAAAAGATCTGTTAAATAATCTCTAAGAACATTTCCCGTTACAGATATTGTATCCAAACCTTTTCTAGTTCTATCTAGTGTAAATTTCATTGCTTCTTGAGGCTTAAGAATTTTGATGATTAGGTTCTCAGTATTATGTTCTGTTAAATAATTTTTAACTTTTTTAATTATTTCACTATCATGACTTCTATTTTCATCCAGCCAAAATACTGCTGGGGTATTTGAAGTTTTTGCTCTGTTCACGGCTAATTTAACCCAATCTTTTATTGCGGCATCTTTAGTTTGACACATTCTAAAAATATCACCGGATTCAACTTTTTGTTCGAGAAAAACATTTCCTTCAAAATCAACAACTTGTATTTTTCCATTATTTGAAGCTTGAAAAGTTTTATCATGTGAGCCATATTCTTCCGCTTTTTGTGCCATCAATCCAACATTAGAAACAGCTCCCATTGTTGCGGGATCAAACTGACCGTTAACTTTTGCATCTTCAATTATTACGTTATACATTGTTGCATAAGATCTATCCGGAATCATAGCAATACAATCTTGAAGTTCATCATTTTTATTCCACATTTTACCGCCGTCCCTTACAACATTAGGCATTGAAGCATCAACAATTACATCATTTGGAACATGCAAATTTGTTTTGCCATTTCTGGAATCAACCATTGCCAATTGAGGTTGATACTTATATACTTCATTTATATCATTTTCAATTTCTGTTTTCTTTTCAAGCGGAAGTTTATTTAATTTTTCTAAAACATCTGTCAATCCGTTATTTACGTTTGCGCCAATTTCTTTTAATGTTTTAGCGTGTTTTTCCAAAGCTGATCTATAGTAAACTGAAACTGCATGACCAAACATAATCGGATCAGAAACTTTCATCATTGTTGCTTTTAGGTGAAGTGAAAGTAAAACATTATCTTTATTTGCTTCTTCAATTTGTTCAGCATAAAATTTTCTTAATGCACTAACATTCATCACCGCTATATCAATAACTTCGCCATTCAACAAAGATAACTTTTCTTTTAGAATTTTCGAATTTCCATTTTCATCAATAAATTCAATTTTAACATTTATTGGTTTTTCAATTGTTAATGATCTTTCTGTTTCGAAAAAATCTTTTTCGTTCATATGAGCAACTCGGGTTTTTGAACCGGATTGCGGCCAAGGTTTCATCATTTTATGAGGAAATTTTTGCGCAAACTTTTTTACTGAAGTGGATGCTCTTCTATCAGAATTTCCTTCACGTAAAACCGGATTTACTGCTGATCCTAAAACTTTTGAAAATCTTTTTTGAAGCTCTTTTTCTTCATCATTCTTTGGTTCTTCTGGATAATTTGGAATATTGTAACCTTTTTCTTGCAGTTCTTTTATTGCAGCTTGAAGCTGAGGAATTGAAGCACTTATATTTGGCAATTTAATAATATTTGCTTCCGGAGTTTTGGCTAGTTCACCAAGCTGGGTTAGGAAATCCGGAATTTTTTGTTCATCCGTTAAATTTTCCGGAAAGTTTGCAATTATTCTTCCGGCTAAAGAAATATCATTTGTTTCAACTTCAATTCCAGTTCCTTTTGTAAAAGCTTGCACAATTGGAAGTAAGCAATATGTTGCTAAAGCCGGAGCTTCATCAATTTTCGTCCAAATTATTTTGTCGTTCGCCATTTAATAATCCTACTAATTATTGAATTGGTTTGATTAAAATTACTTTATATTATAAAATTACACATCTTTTCAGTGAATTAAAAGTTTGATGAAATTGAAAACGATTCGATAATATATAACGAAAGAAATATCAAAAATTTATTAAAATAATTTTCATTTTTTTGATATAAAATTTAAAGTAGTTTTACAAATCATTTTCCTAAAATTCTTTGTGATTAAATATGTCAATTCAATCTAATACCACTATTTGTTTAAAACGAATTATTATCCTAATAATAATTTTATTTTGTCAAATTAAAATTCATGCTCAAGAAAAAGTCGGCAATTTTTCACCAACGAAAGTAAATTTTACTTCTTCAAATTTGCCAGTAATTGTTATCAATACTGGTGGAAATGAAATAGTTGATGAAAATAGAATTAATGCAGAAATGGGAATAATTTTTAACGGACCAAATAATAGAAATTATCTTAGTGATGTATTTAATGATTACGATGGAAATATCGCAATTGAACTACGCGGAAGTTCATCAATGGCATATCCCAAAAAGCAATATAGATTTGAAACTATTGATTCTATTGGTGAAAACCTAAATGTTTCATTATGCGGATTGCCGAAAGAAAATGATTGGATTTTAAATGGACCATATAATGATAAAACATTAATCAGAAATTATCTTGCGTATGGTTTATCAAATAAATTAGGAAGATATGCAAGCAGATCAGTTTTTTGTGAATTGATTCTTAATAATGAATATCAAGGGCTTTATATTTTACTTGAAACTGTTAAACGCGATAAAAATAGAATTAACATTTCTGAACTTACCGAAAATGATACTTTAGGCGATGATTTAACCGGTGGTTATATAGTAAAAATAGATAAAATGGATGGCGAAAATATCGATTTTTGGTATTCTCAGTATGGAACTCCTTATCAATATCATTATCCCAAACCGGATGACATTACAGAATTACAAAAAAATTATATCCAAAATTATTTTTTTGATTTTGAAGAAATGATGTTTTCCAATACTTCTAATTATGATGAATTTATTGATGTCGATTCATTTGTTGATCATTTTATAATTAATGAATTTTGTAAAAATGTTGATGCATATAGATTAAGCTCATATTTATATAAAGATAAGGATAGTAAAAATTCAAAACTTATTGCAGGTCCAATTTGGGATTTTAACTTAACATTTGGTGATGCATGGAATGAAGAAGATTTGTATAGATCGGATGGCTGGCAAGTAAATTACAGTTATGTTTATCCATATGATGGTTTTAGAGTTCCATTTTGGTGGAATAAATTATTTGAACATGATAAATTTGAAGAAAAAATTTCTCTGCGATGGTATAGTTTAAGAGAAACTACTTTATCATACGATGGTTTATTTGCTACAATTGATAGTCTTGTTTCATTCATAGAAGAAGCAAGGATCAGAAATTTTGAAAAATGGAATGGAGTAATAACTTCAAATACATATGAAGAAGAAATAGTAATATTAAAAGGATGGATTGGCAGAAGAATAACATGGATTGAAGAAAATTTACCGAGAATTACAAAAATAGAAGAAAATATTAATATTGTAAAAAATGAATTTGAATTGTCACAAAATTATCCAAATCCTTTTAACCCAACAACAATTATAAATTATTCTCTAAAAAAAGAAGGATTTACAACTTTAAAAGTTTATGATATTCTCGGAAGTGAAATAACAACTTTAGTAAATGAAAATAAATTTGCAGGAAGTTATACAATTGAATTTGATGGCTCAAATCTTTCCAATGGAGTTTACTTCTACACAATAAACTCCGGTAATTTTCACCAAACAAAAAAAATGATTCTACTTAAATAGCTTCAAACAAATGGTCATTTTAAATTGACTTTATCAATTTAAATATTTTCAATATTATTATTTTGTATTAATCATCTTTATAATATTAAGATTGAGGTTAAAATGAAAAAGTCCGTTTTGCTATTTATAATTCTTTCTTTACATATTATTGCTAAAAATGATTCGTTAAGAAATACAAACAATCAATATGACTATGTTATCATTACTCTTAATAGCTTACTAAATGAATGTGAATCATTCAAATTACATAAACAAAAACATAATAATTTTTCAGTATTAGTAACAACCAATGAGCAAATTTTAAATGAATTTTCAAATTACCAAACAGTCCAAGAAAATTTTAGAGACTTCATAAGTTTTACTAAGAATTGGAAATCACCAAACCCAAAATACTTTTTTATTGTAGCTAACCTTGATAGCATTCCTAATTTCAAATTTAATTCAATAGATTTCCCAAATTTTAATGATACATCATATTCAGATTTTTATTACGGAATTGATAAGCAAAGTTCAGATTCAACTAAGTTAAATTTTGCAATTGGAAGACTATCTGCTTCTAATTCGAACGAAGCTATTAATTATTTCAATAAAGTGATTTCTTACGATAATTTATTAGAGACTCATGAATGGCAAAAAAATACTTTGTTTATAACTGATGACGAACAAAGTGGTAACAATTTTGATGGACAAATATTTGTCAATCTTGCCAAAAATGTAGCAAATAACTTACCCAATTTTTTAAATAAAGAATTCATTATTCCCATTGATACATCCAAGTATTTTGGAAATAAACAGACTATTATTGAAAAAATAACATCCGGTGTTTCAGCAGTTTTTTTTAGTGGGCATGCAAACAATGAAATTTTTACTCATGAATCATTATTTACATATTTAGATATTGAAAAATTAAATAATAACTCCATGCCGTTTTTTACTTCATTTCTAAGTGGGCAAGAATTTTCAACAAAAGATCAAAATAGCATGCTTAACAAACTTATCATTTCTGAAAATGGTGCTTTAGCGGCAATTAACCCAGTTGGAGCAGTATATGCAAATGAAACTACCGAATATTTGAGTAAGATTTGGGGTGAATTATATAGTGGAATTTCAATAGGTGAAATTTTAATAAATAATTCCTACTCTAATTTCAGTTTTAATTTGAAAAGAAAAATCAATATTTTTGGTGATCCATCAATAATATTAACATATGATTTCCTAAGTAATATTGATAATCACTATCATTTAATAGAAGCAGAATATTTATTGTCACAAAATTATCCAAATCCTTTTAACCCAACAACAATTATAAATTATTCTCTAAAAAAAGAAGGATTTACAACTTTAAAAATTTATGATATTCTCGGAAGTGAAATAACAACTTTAGTAAGTGAAAATAAATTTGCAGGAAGTTATACAATTGAATTTGATGGCTCAAATCTTTCCAATGGAGTTTACTTCTACACAATAAACTCCGGTAATTTTCATCAAACAAAAAAAATGATTTTAATTAAATAAGAATATTATAAAACTAATTATTTATAATATCATCAATTTGTTTTAATTCATTTTCACTTAAATTATTTTGACTAATTACATTTACAATTTCAGAAATTTGTTCAGGTTTACTCGCACCAATTAAAGCTGAAGTAACAGATTTATTATTTAAAACCCAGCTAATTGACATTTGAGCAAGAGACAGATTTCTATTTATTGCAATTTCATTTAGCAATTTTACTTTGTTCATTTTTACTTCGGTTAATTGCTCTTTTTTCAAATAGCCGTATTTTTTCCCAGCTCTAGAATCACTTGGAATTGAGTCCAAATATCTATTTGTTAAAATTCCTTGTGCTAAGGGTGAAAACGGAATGCAGCCAATTCCCTTTTCATCTAAAACATTTGTCAATCCATTTTCAATCCATCTATCAAAAATATTATAATTTGGTTGATGAATTAAAAGTGTTGTCCCCATATCTTTCAGAATTTGATAAGCTCTTTGTGTTAATTCAGCACTATATTGAGAAACTCCAACATAAAGTGCACGACCGCTTTTTACAATAAAATCTAATGCTCCCATTGTTTCTTCAAGCGGTGTTTCGGGATCCGGACGATGATGATAAAAAATATCCACATAATCCAAGCCCATTCTTTTTAAACTCTGATCCAAACTTGCGACTAAATATTTTCTCGAACCAAAATTACCATATGGACCAGGCCACATATCCCATCCGGCTTTTGTTGAAATAATTAGTTCATCCCTTAAATTTGAAAAATCTTTTTTGAACATTTGACCAAAATTTTCTTCTGCTGAACCATATGGAGGACCATAATTATTAGCCAAATCAAAATGTGTAATTCCTAAATTAAAAGCTGTTCTTAACATTTCTCTACTATTTTCAAAATTATCAAAACCACCCCAATTGTGCCAAAGCCCTAAAGATATTGCCGGAAGTTTCAATCCGCTTCTTCCGCATCTGTTATATTTCATTTTTTCATATCGGTTTTCATGTGGAAAATATTGTTTCATTTTAATTATCCTCAAAATTCATTTAAATATATTTATTTTAATCCTAATTCTTTACACATTCTGTAAAAGTTTGATGGAGCCAATCCTAATTTTTCTGCAGCACTTGAGTCTGAATTAGAAATACTTTTTACATATGAGATGTATTTTACTCTAAATTCTTTTTCAATTTCTTTTAACGGAACAATTCTATCAAAATTTATGCTGTCTAAATTTCTATTTTCCTTAATAAATCTATGATTTCTTAAAATCATCGGATTGCTTATATCCTTTGCAGTTATATTACCTTGTGTATTTAATACTAATCTTTGTACAACATTTCTTAATTCTCTAACATTTCCGGGCCACTTATAATTTAACAAAATTTCTTCGGCTTCAAGGTCAAGTTTTGGCATTGGGATTTCCAAATCATCAGCAAAATATTCAAGGAAATGATAAAACAATTCAAGGATATCTCTACCACGATATTTTAAAGGAACAACATCTATTGGAACAACATTAAGTCTATAGTATAAATCTTCTCGGAATGATCCCTCGCTTACACAATTTATTATATCTTTATTTGTAGCAGCAATTATTCTAACATTTACAGATATTTTATTAGTTCTACCAATTTTTTCTATTTCGCCTTCTTGAATTACACGAAGTAATTTTACTTGAGCAGATAAAGGAAGTTCTGCAACTTCATCTAAAAAAAGTGTGCCATGATCCGCAATTTCAAAAAGTCCTTGTTTATTTGATGATGCTCCGGTAAATGAACCTTTTTGATAACCGAACAATTCGCTCTCCAGCAATTCACCGGGGATGCTTCCACAATTTATTGGAACAAAATTTTCATGTTTTCTTTTACTATTTAAATGAATATTCCATGCAACTAATTCTTTACCGGTTCCGGAATCTCCACTAATTAAAACATTTGCATCACTCATTGCATATTTTTTAATCATGCTTCTTAATTCAATCATTGGAGTTGATTCACCAATAATTTTTTTCGATTCAAGTAAGGACTCAATATTTTTGTTTAATCTTGTATCTGATTTACTTTTCTGTTTCTCTAATTTTTTCTTTTCATAAGCATTAAAAATGCTCAAAATAAAATCCGTTGGCTGATAAATATATTCTTCAATATTCCCCGGAAATTTTGTACAATACCAATATGCTCCCGATTTTATAAGGCTGTTAGCAAAATTATAATCCGTTATGTTAATTGTCATTTTTGTAATTACAATTATTTGAATAAACCGATCACATTCTTTAATTTTTTGAATTAATTCTTCACCTTTCCACCCGCCGGAAATTTGATAATCAAGAATAACAACGTCAAATCGATCCGGAAATTCTTTAATGTATTCAATTGCAGCTTTGCCGTTAGAAACTACTTTATCAACAAATAATCTATTTTCATAATATCGCAAAGTATTTTTAACTCTCTTAACATCAAATTCTTCATCTTCAACAAGCAAAATATTTATCTTTGGTTTTTCCGACATTCATTCCTCAGTTTTTAATTTTAATTGTAAAAATACATCCGCCTTCTTTTTTATTGTTTACATCTAAATTCCATCCACATCTTTGAACAGCCATTTGATACGCAATATAGCAACCATAGCCGGAATTTGTATTTTCCATTTTTTTTGTGGTTTTGTTTTCGAGAAAGATATTTTTTATTCCTTGCTCACTAATTTGTAATAATTCATTCTCAACTCCAACTCCGTCATCTTCAATAATGATGGTAGTCAAATTATTTTCCACATTATAATTTGTTAAAACACAAATGTTAATAAATTTTTTGTTCCCGTGATCAATACTATTTTGAATAAGCGGTTCAATTATTTCCCATACTATAAATTCATTTACATGAACTTTGGGAATTCGCTCATCCAAATTTACTTTAAATTCAAACATATCATTTTTACTACTGATTCTTAAGAATATATTATCTATAATAAATTGAATTGCTTGATTTATATCCGTTCTAAACATTGGATTTATTATTGTATTTATTGCTTGATCATACCATTTCATATCATAAATTATTCTTGATATAAAATTTGAATAAGTAATTATTTTTTTCTTTAACTCATTAATATTTTCTGAGTTGGCACTTCTTACGTCTTCTTTAATAAAACCAATTATTTTTTCAGCTTTATGATGTGTATGGTAAATTCTTTTTGTAAACAAAGATTCTTTTTCAGCGCGTACTTGATTCTTAATATTTTCTTCATGTTCTTCAAACAGTTTTTGTCTAGCTTCATTTCTTTCTTTTACTGCTTGGGATGAAACCAAAAATATTGCGAGAAGACCAATGAAAATTAATATGGAATAGATGATTGAAATATTATCAAAATTTTTTGCAACTTCATTTGTTATAAAATTAAAATTAGGAGTAATTTTCATAAACATAACTCCTAAATATTCTCCATCCGGTACAAAAGGAACTAATATATTAAATGTTTCATTATTATGAAGTTCACTATAAATAATTTCATTTTTCTGCATTGCGGATTTATGACGAAGAAATAAACTTACCTCTTCTGTATATTTGTTTTTGTTTATTTCAAACGGTTCCAGTTTATTCCTGAGAAAATTGTGAAGTTCGCTACCGGAGTCAATTATATAAAGTTTATTTTCTTTAATCAGAATTAAAAAAATATCATTTACACTTTTCTGCAATAATTGCTGCTTAACAATAACATTAAACGATGATATGATTTTTCTTTCTTCAAGATCATTCAAAAATTTTTGTTGAATAAGATTTTCAAAAAGTAATTCCATACTTGTTGATGTAATTATTGCCAATCTTTCAGCAGAGTGTTTTTGATACCAATTTTGAGTTTCGTTTAGATATTGGTTAAGCGAAGATTTTTGTATAAAAGCTAAAATAATTTGAAACATAATAAGTACAATAAAAAAAATTGTAATGTGCCTAATTTCAAATCTATATTTGGAAAATTTATTTTTGATTTTATTTTTTAACATTCGCACAACACTTATTTATCAAGCATTTTATCATAAAGTATTTCTTGCGTTGCCATTGTTAAAGCTTGTTCAACAGAGATTTTATTTTTTATTGCAAGAGTAAAATAGTGAGCCATAATTTTTGAGAACTTTGTGTATTCCGGGTGTGCTGGTCTAAAAATTCCGGTATCATAAATTTTTTTAAGCTTTACTATTTCCGGATATTTTTGAAGATAATTTTCATCTGTATAAAATTTCTTAATAACCGGCGCAAATCCGGCTTGATCATAAATTACTTCTTGAGAACTTTCACTTAACAGAAATTTAATGAAATCAACTGTTTCTTCTTTATGTTCAGAAAATTTTGAAACCATTAAATTCCATCCACCTAAAGTTGATGTCCTTTTTCCGTTTTTGAAGTTAGGTATTTGCATAGTTTTTAGATTCTTTTCTTTTTCAATATCGAATGGAGAATCTTCAAAATCTTTTCTATAAGTTTGCCAACCTCTGATAAAAATACCATCATTTTTTAGAAAGTATGAATAACTTGGAACTTCAGTAAATTCAGTTACTTGTTTGGGTGATAAATTAAATTTGTTAACAAAATCTACAAGTAGGGATAATGCTTTTTTCGCTTCATTAGTATTTAAATTAAATTTGTATTTTTCATAATAATTTGGTTGAATGCTATAAAGCAGTTCCATGAAAACGCAAATTAATCCTTCGTAATCAGCAGCGGGAAATATGTAAAAAGGATTTTGAATTTCAAGAGAATGTCCAATTTCAATAAATTCTTCCCAAGTAATATTTGCCAATGAAGATAGAATTTTATTTCCATTTGGGAGAGATTTTATTATATCATCGCGATAATAAATTAACCCCAGCGAAATATCAAACGGCACAGCAACTAAATCATTTTCATAATAACATGATTGCATAGTTACATCAAGAAGTTTATCCTTTTCTTCTTTTGTGAAATAATTATCTAAAGGTTCGCACCATCTTGCAAATCTTTGAACCCAAATAATATCAACAGCAAGCAGATCAATTCCATCTCCTCTTCCTCTAAGCGATCTTGCAAGTAATTCTTTTCTATCATTTGTACTAAAATCAAAATTAGAAAAATCAATTGGGATAACTTTTATTTTGCCTTTATTAAGATCATTATAACGGTCAATTAATATTTTATGAGCTTTTGTAATTCTATCAGCAAAATAAATTTCTGTTATGCCTTCATGTGAAGTTGATATGCCTAATAAAAAAATAATAACATAAATTAGTGCGATAAAAAATAGAAATGTAAAACCCCATTTTTGTTTTATTCTAATCATCTTCTCTAATAAAAATTATACAATTGCAAAACTTAAGATTTGTAAAGATTGTTTTAAATTACTAAAAAAAATTATTTAAAAATAAAAAAGGTGATTAACAAATTTTCAGTGCTAATCACCTTATTACATTACCTAGTGGGAGGCACTATTTTAGTAACATCATTTTTTTATAAAGCTTAAATTCTCCTGCTTCAATACCATAGAAATAAACACCAGAACTAAGATTATGAGCATTAAAGTTTACAGTATGTGTACCAGCTTTTAAATTCTTATTTAATAGTGTGGCAACTTTTTGACCCAAAACATTATATATAAATAATTTTACGTTATTAGCTTTTCCAATTGAAAAATTTATTTGGGTACTTGGATTAAATGGGTTTGGATAATTTTGAGTTAATGAATATCCTTCTGGAAGCATTTCTTCTTCAATACCAACAGCGACTGATTTTTTAATCAATTGTACTAAATCCAAGTTTACACCAGTGCCGGATAATCCTATCGCATGTGTTCCTGCAGTTAATGGAAATGCAGTAGATAAACCTGATAACCCAACTGAATCTGGATCTGAATTATAATCAAATGATACTGCAACTGTACCATCAACGAGAACATTACCAGTTGAAGGACCGTTATAATTTTGATAAAACGCCTGAATAACATAATCACCATCAGTAGGAGCATTAAAATTAACTGTTGCACTTCCACCATTCAATGCAACTGACTTAAACCATTGTGGAGCCCAAGCAGCACCTTCTAGAACTGGTTTAGCAACAGAATATGCAGTTACATCAGCACCCTTAAGAGATAGTACAACATCAGTAGTTCCAGCTTTTCTGAGCTCAAAACCACCAAATTTATTATCACACCATGAAGCTTTAATTTGAATCACATTTGTACCAGCATTTAGATACAATGGTGTTAATGATGGATTATCAATTACTTCTTTGATTTCCTCTTGTTTTACTAACCACCATCCCCAATTATTTATATCAAACCCGGCATTAACGGTTGTATTAGCTCCATCATTTCCAAATACATACTGTCCCCAACCTCTTGGATCATGTATTTCAAATCCGTTAACAAAGAAATTTACACCACTGGTTCCTCGTCCCTTAAGATTAACATACAAATTAATATCATACTGTCCAGCTTCTGCAACATCAAAAGTCCATTCAATAAATCCAGAATTCATTTCATAATATGATAAACCTTGAGCAGTTTCAACTTCAGCACCATTTGTTAAAGTTCCATCTTCAGCTTGAGCTTCATCAACTAAATCATAATTTATAACTTCACCTGCAAGACTTTCGATATATGAAACATACTCATCATGATTTGCTTCCCAAATAGCTTTAGATTCTGGGAACCAGTTTAAATCTCCTAAAGGTAATCCATTTGTACTTGCAGTCATCAAACTTGTATTTGTGTACTTAAAGTTTTCTGGTAATGGCCAGCTTACGCATTCATAACATTCAACGCCTTCAAAAACTGGTAGATTCCAGAACCATTCATGAGCGGGTGTAATTCCTGCTCTTAAATCCTGAATATTTTGGATCATATTGGGATAATTTTCAGTCGTATTTGTCGGCATACCTGGATCAACCCATAATGTATCAAATATTCTCATCGTTTCATATTTATCAATGAAATCCTCTTTTGCTGGAACACCAATATATTTACCAACTAATAATGAATCAGCATAATATGAAGTAAATTCGGGTGCAGTATATGCGGAAGTATTTGTTAATAAGAAGCGACGTCCTTCTTCTGGTCCGTACATAGATGGAAGTGCAGATATATTAAAATATCCTGGGAAATTACCGCGGGGATCACGACCAGCACTAGTATAATCAATATAACCTTCTGCATGCCAGAATCCATTTACAATAACGTTATTGGCTATATAAGCATCTCTCCACCAACTAGATTGTAATATAATTCTACCAACATTAACAAATGTATTATGAACTATTCGTACATATTTTGCTGCTCCACTTTCAATTTGAATAGCTGTAAATCCTAAATTAAAAAAGGTACAGTTTTCAACTACAACACTTTTTTGATCTGCCCAAATTGAAACCCCCCTACCTTCCCATTGCTGAGTGCTGGGTCTTCCAATTAAATTTCTGAATTTACAATTAGTAATGGTAATATCATTTCCACTATTTGTAAAAGCAATCATTGCAAAATTACTTCTATCGAAAATACAATTGTCAAAAATGAAAGTACTATTTGTAGCATCCATTTGAAATGGCTGATAAGTTGTTTGAGTACCTGTTCCAGCAAATGCGCCAGTCATCCAAACATTCTTAAGAGTGATATCACTATAACCTCTTATTATTCCATCTGTAGTTGAGCCATCTGTTCTTGCAATCATTTGAATTACTGCTGGATTTTTTAATTCATCTGTTGGATCTGGTTCCTCACCAATAATTCTTAAGTGAAAACCATTATTGTCTATTCTTTCTGAATTCCAGTAATAACCGCCGGCACGTAATTTATATACACGGTCATCTGGTCTTAGTGTATCATTTGTAATAGCATCATATAATGCATTAACAACAACATCTCCATTTGCATCAGCCCACTCAACAACTAATTCTGATTGAGCTTTAGTGTTTGTAAAAATGACTCCTAAAAATAAAGTCATTAAAAATGCCTTGTACATTATTCTCATTTATTCCTCCTATTATTTTATGTGATATTTTTAAATATCATTTATAATTTAATTCTTAAACCAAAATCAACTGTTAACCCATAGTATTCAATATAAGTTGGATTGTTAAGAGAAGTCCCTCTAAAACTTTCGTCAGGTCTTTCATTCAAATTTGTGAAATTGCAGAATAATTGTAAATTTTCCATAATAGTTTGCTGTAAAGTAAAATCCCATCTTGAATATTCGCCCGAAAATTGATCTAATTCTTTATTTAGATCAATATAAGCTACTTTATCAGTTTGATATAAGAATGAAAGTCGTGCTGAAAATCCTTTATAATCATAACCCAGTGTTATGTTTGCAATATGTGAAGGTTGATCAGGTAACCTGCTGCTTCTTACAGTATCAGATAAATCCATATAGTATCTTGGCGGTCCACCACCTGGTTTTCTTCTATCTGATTGAACCAAAGTAAATCTCTGTTTATCCATTTCAGAAAAAATTCTTGTGTAATTAATATTGAGAACAACACCTTCCATATATGGAATGAACCAAAAATTAGTTTGCCAATCTATTTCAAATCCTCTATAATAGGCGGGGTTTTCATTATTTATATAAGTATCAGCACCATACTGAACATTCTTTGTCCAATTTTCTGGAATCAAAAAACCTTCAAGAAGTGGAATATCTGCATTTATTGGATAATTGTATTGGAAAATCAAATCTTTAATAGATTTATAAAAACCTGAAATGGTAAAAAGTCCTACATGGTTTTCATAAACTGAAACTGCTAAATCAAAGTTTGTTGAAACTGAAGGTTTTATTTTTGTATTTGCAGCTCTCATATAATTATTTTGTGAATTTATTCTTGTTACTGGAGCATACATATTAAAATCTGGTCTTGTTAAAGTTTGAGTATATGCCAATCTTATTTTCAACCAATCATTTGGTGTTGCAATTAAATGAATCATTGGAAGTAGAAAATCATTTTGACGGATTGAAGTAACTGTATCTAAATCTGCTGGTGGTGCAGGAGTATTATTTATTGTAACTTCCCTAAATACAAAAGCAGTATATTTTGAATAATCGTTTTCATATCTGATTCCCGGAATAAATGTAAATAAATTACCAAAATTAAATTCTGCCATTGCATAAGCAGCTTGGTAATGTTCAATCCCCTCGTAATCATCAGCTAAGCTTCCAATTGTAATTTTATCAAGTTGAGATTCACTGCTATCTGTAACCATATTTAAAGCATTGTACATTCTGTTAAGCATATTAAAATCTGCCTGAAATCCTAATGGAAATTTTTTATCAAGAAAATTATCTCTAGAATAGTTTGAAAGAAAATGAGAAATAGGAAGAACTCCATATTGATCAACTAATCCTTCAACATCCCATTCGGGAATTCTTTCGCCAAGCACAGTTAAGAAATTGTTTGGACCACTACCATTCCCGTAGTATAAACCATTCCTTCCGTATTGTTCCTGATCATTTTTTCTATCTAACCATCTGAATTTTGCGCCAGTTTTAAAATGTCCTGTTATATCATTAGAGAAATTTATCGGTATCTGAACATTAAATTGTACCGTTGATTGATTTTCGTTTCTATCTGTGTCATATCTATAAACATCTTGAATTCCAATCCTAGTTGAATCATTTGTTGCAAGTTGTGAAATTTCTGTCGGATGTGTATCAACTGTAACTGCACCAACAAATGAACCACCCTCTCTAACAAAATTAAATTCACGTTCATTTGGAGCAGATGTTTCGGTTCCAGTTAATGATACACCAAAATCATATTTGAACCAATCAAAATCTTGCTCTGATCCAAAAGCCGCAGTAAAAATATTTGTTTTCCCGCCATTTTCTCTGAACAAAATATAATGACGGTTATCCGCTAAATTATAAGTTTGTTCTCTTCTTCGCTGATCCCAACTTAACTGATTAAAAAAGCCATTTAAAGAAAGTCTACCATTAGGAATTTTATAATCTAAAACTAAACTTGCACCTAATCTATCTCTAATGGTATTTACATCTCTGGTTATTACATTATTAATAATATTTTCAGTTACTCCTTGAGGCGAATCTCTTCTTGTATAAGTTCCAGAATATTGATCAGCACTTCTATTATATTGATCTGCATTAAATCCTAAAATTACTCCAAATTGATTATCTAAAAATCTATTACTAACATTTCCATTGATATTATAATTACCCCAATCCTTTAGCATTTTATTATATCCACCTTGAGCATTAATATTAGCTTTAAAGTTCGATGGAGCTTCCTTTAATCTTAAATCAATTGTTCCGCCCAACGCATCAGCATCCATATCTGCAGTGTTAGCTTTTTTTACTTCAATACCCGCAAGCATATTTGATGAAATTAAAGAAAGATCAACACTTCTATCTTCGCCACTATTAGATGGTAAACGAACACCATTTACTGTTACTGTATTGTATTTTGGGGAAAGTCCACGAATCGAAACTTTGTTTGCTTCACCTCCCGATCTACTAATAGAAACTCCGGGTAACCTACCAATTGATTCAGCTGCATTTACATCCGGGAGTTCTTCAATACGGCTTTTTGAAACAACATTTGAAATCGTGTTTGATGATAATTGTTGATTAATTGCTTGAATTTGTCCTTCAACTTGACCAGTTACTACAACTACTTCTCCTTCAAGAACTTTGTAATCAAGCTCAACATCATAATTAATAATTCTATTTTCAACAATATTAATTTCTATAGATTTGGGATTATAACCAATATAAGAAATTTCTAAGTTCTGTTTTCCAACTGATATATTTCTAATAATATAATTACCATCTAAATCCGAAGCCGAACCTAATGAGGTTCCTTTAATAATTACATTTGCTCCAAATAGAGCTTCTTTTGTGCTGCTATCTAAAATCCTTCCTTTTATTGAACCAGTTTGTGAAAAAATATTAGAATAAGAAAAGATGAGAAGTAAAATTGATAAGCTGAGCAAAGTCTTTTTGATGATATGATTAAAAATCATTTTAACCTCACGACTTAAATACTGTAAATAGTCATTATTTGAATAAATGTATTATTCATAAATGATGCCAGAAATAATGTTCAAACTATTACTGAATAATGCAATTATTTACGTCCCTTTAATTATTAAATTGATAAAATTTATTATAACGATAAAGGGACATGTCAACTAATTAATTAACTATGCTACCAATTATCTGTTCTGAATGATGAAGCTGGCAATCCCTCAATATTAAATAATGTTGCTTCTGCATTGTTATGCCAAGCATATCTTATGGCAACCGGGTTTTTAACTTTATCGCACCAAACTATTAATTTATTATTCTCTATTATTGCATTCGCTTTAACAAATTTTTGATCTTCACCGGATATTAAAAATTGATTTTTACCATCTTTAATCACCAACCCGGATCCAATATTATCAAATTCAATTTCAATTTTGTTTTCTTTAATTGAGAAAGTTTTATATAAAGGACCGGAAAAAACTATATCTTTCCCATAATCTTTTGCAAGTGCCCAAAGTGCTAATCTTTGACCAACATCTTTTTTGTTTGCCGGATGAATATTTGTTGTATCTCCAATATCTAAAGTAACTGCCATTCCGGTATTTTCTAACGATAAAGTTTTTCGTTGAGCATCTCTTAAAAATTCCGATCTTGTATTTTCACCATAATTATATGGTGCAATCTGCGTAAAATAAAATGGGAAATTTTGATTGAATGAATCTCTCCAATTTTTAATCAGTGCTGGAAAAAGTCTTTCATATAATTCAGCATTTCCAGCGTTTGATTCTCCTTGATACCAAATTGCTCCTTTAATTTTGAAAGGGACCAATGGCGCAATCATCGCATTATAAAGTAAAGTTGGTGTATTTGAATTTAATTGTAATGGTAAATTTGGTCGACTATTTAAAGCGTCTAAATTTGATCCAAACACATAATATTTCATTCCTTTAAATTCAGCAACCGGAAGGTATTTCCAATCACCGCTTAGTGAAATTGCAGAATTATTTTCCAAATTAACAATTTTTAATTCTTCCGAATTTCCATAAATTCCGCCACCGCCTCTTGTATCATTTACTCTCACGGCAATTGATATTTTATCAAAATTATTTATACTCTTCGAAATTTTATAAATTCTTTTTGTTTGATAATTTCCATCTTTTTCAATCGCACCAACCAATTCACCGTTTATATATGTAACATCAAAATCATCAATTGGACCAAGCTCAATTTGCAATTCTTTATTTTTCCAATCATCTGGAATTTCGACATTTTTTCTAAACCAAACCGCTCCATCAAAATCACCTAAATCCGTTTGTTCCCAAAGTATTGGAAGTTTCATCAATTTCCACTTAGAATCATCAAAATTTGTTTTGCTGCATTCCGAATCATTAAAATTTAAATTCGACCAAATATTATCTCCCTCCTTTTTGCTCATATCTAATATTTCAAATTTCTGAAGCCAATTGTTTAACTCAATTGCAGCCGGAACACTTATATTAATCATTTTTAAAGTTTCTTTGAATTCCGGAATATCTGACAAAAACTCATTATTCGTCCATGATTCAACTGGGGTTCCTCCCCAACTTGAATGTATTAACCCAATTGGAATTCCCAATTCTGCATTAAGTTTCTTTCCAAAAAAATATGCTGTTGCGCTAAATGTTTTTGAAGTGTTCGGATTACTTTCAACCCATTCTCCCACGCAATCATTTTTTGGTTTTACAGAAATATCTTTTGTAACCGTAAAAAATCTGATATTACTATTTTTAGAATTTGCAATTTCACTTTCGGAGTTTTGAATTATATCTCTCGGCGGCCAACCTTCCAAAGGCATCTCCATATTTGATTGACCCGAACACAACCAAACTTCACCAATTAAGACATTGGTTAATTCAACGTTACTTTCTCCATCACTAATTTTTAACTCGTAAGGACCACCAGCATTTGGAGTTTTAATATTTGTCAACCAAAGAGAATCATCCCCAACTTTACAATTTACATTTTCTCCCCAACTTGCATTAATTAAAATTTCAGAATTTGGAATTCCCTTGCCCCAAATAACGGCTTCGCTATTTTGTTGAAATACCATGTTACTTCCGAAAATTGAAGGTAAATCGATTTGTGCAAATAAATTGAAAGTTGATAATGTAATCGCCAAAAGAAATAATTTTGTTTTCATTTTTTTTACCTGATAAAATTTTAAAATGTTAGAATAAATTATGAGTTCTAATTTTTAGATAAAATATTTTCTGAATTGCGAACTATGTCAGTAATCTAAAAATTATTACTAATATTAACAAAATCATAGAAACAATTAAAAAGAATTTGTTATTTACTCTTAAATGATATTTTTCTTTTGTTTGCATTAACATTATCTTTTTAGGATTTCCGAATAAAAAAAAACTAAATAGAATTTCTAAAAATAAATTCTAGTTAAAATTCAAAGTTCAACAAAAGTGCCAAATAATCAGAATCTACTAAAACTACAGAAGTTATTTTTTATGAAGATTTCGGTAGTTGAAATATTTATAAAAAGTTTACAAACTGATTGGGTTATCATTTTAATAAAAATCTATCAGTTTGATAATTTCAATAACTGTAAAAAAGTATTTTTAACTTAAATTGTTCATTAATAATTAGCACAATTTTTGTAAAAATACTTCAACAAAACTTCTTATTAATATGGATTACATTAATAAAATTCTTGATGAAATGAGTTTTCAACTCAAAAATAATTTGTTGGATAAATGGTATCCTAAAGTTATTGATTTTGAAGCTGGCGGATTTTTTTCAAATCTTTCACATAATTTTACTCTTGAAAGTTCTCAAGAAAAAATGATTGTAACTCAAGCAAGAAATATATGGACTCTTTCAAAAGCCGCTGATTTTTTTGGCGAAAAAGAATATTTGGATTTTGCATTATACGGGTTTCAATTTTTACACAATAAAATGTGGGATAAAACCAATGGCGGTTTTTATCAAATTAAAAATCGCGAAGGTAATTATTCTAATATTGAAGGTTGGCAAAATGAAAAAAGAACTTACGGAAATGCTTTTGGATTATTTGCTTTAGCCTCACTTTACCAAACTTCAAAAAATGAAAAAGTTTTGAATTTTGCAAAACAAGTTTTTTATTGGATTGATACTTTTGCACATGATAAAATACACAAAGGTTACTTTCAATTTTTGAATGAGGAATGTGAAATTTTTAATAGGGGAAGTAAATATAAATCAATAGCCACAGATAAAAATGAAGTTGGATATAAAGATCAAAATTCTTCAATACATCTTTTGGAAGCATTTACTGAATTCTACAATGTTTACAAATCTGATTTGCTTAAAGAAAGATTGACCGAAATGCTTTTTTTAACTCGAGATGTAATTACAACAGAGAAAGGATATTTACAATTATTTTTTGATGAAGAATGGAATTCGGTTTCTTTTAAGAATGAACCAAAAGAAATTCGTGAAAGTAATTATGGTTTGGATCACATTTCATTTGGTCACGATTATGAAACAGCATTTTTAATGCTGGAAGCTTCTCATTCATTAGGAATAAAAAATGATATTAAAACTTTGCAAATTGCAAAAAAAATGGTTGATCATTCATTAGAAAATGGATGGGATATTATTAATGGCGGATTTTTTGATGAAGGATATTATTTTGAAAATTCAGATAAATGTGAAATTATTAAGAATACAAAAACTTGGTGGGCACAAGCTGAAGCTTTAAATATTTTTTTAATTATGTCGCAAATTTTTCCAAATGAACAAAAGTACTTAGAAATATTTTTTAAAGAATGGGATTATGTGAAAAATTTTATAATCGATCACGAAAATGGTGATTGGTATTGGGGTGGAATTGATATTGAACCTTTTCAAAAAATTGAACCCAAAGGAAGAATTTGGAAAGGAACATATCACAATGGAAGAGCTTTAATGAATTGTATTTCGATTTTAGCAGATGAAAATTTTAAATTATTTAAACTAAGTGAAGGTTTTAAAAAGAAGAAAATTGAATCCGATAATTTTATAAATCATTGGAAAAAGGTTGCAGAGAATTTATGAAATTAATTTTTTAAAAATGGAACACAGATTTATCAGATAAATTATCATTTCCACAAATAAAAATTAATCTTTCTTTTTTCTACTCATCAACAATTTCATATTTTTATCTATAAGTTTTTTCCTTTGCTGAACTGAAGCAAAACTTCTTAATTCATCTTTTGGAGTATTAATTACATAATCAAATAGCTTATCAATAGTTGAAGTTGCAACATGCATTCTTGTATCGGATGAAGCATAATAAATAAACACTTCGCCGTTTTCTTTTGCAACCCAGCCATTACTAAAAACTACATTTGAAACATCGCCAATTCTTTCTTCATTTTCGGGAGCTAAAAAATATCCTCCGGGTGAGGCAATAATTTTTTCGGGATTTTTAAGATCGCTTAAAAACAAATATAATACATAACGTAATCCAGCAGCTGTATTTCTAACACCGTGTGCCAATTGCAACCAGCCTTTTTTTGTTTTAATCGGAGCCGGACCCAATCCATTTTTCACTTCTTTAATTGTGTGATATTGTCTATCATCAACAATTATTTCATTTTTAATAATTGGCTTTTCAATATTTTCACACAAACCCCAACCAATTCCGCCGCCGCTACCTGCTTCAATAAATCCATCTTGAGGACGTGTATAAAATGCATATTTATTATCAACAAATTCCGGATGCAAAACAACATTTCTTTGCTGCGGAGATTTTGTTTTAAGATCCGGAAGTCTTTCCCATTTTACAAAATCTTTTGTTCTAACAATTCCACACTGAGCATTTGCACTTGAAGTATCTGAAGATGATACATTTTTATCTTTTCTTTCAGTACAGAATAAGCCATAAATCCATCCGTCTTCATGTTTAACCAATCGCATATCATAAACATTTATATCGGGATCATTTATTTCCGGCAATTCTATTGGGTAATCCCAAAATTTAAAATTATCAATTCCATTTTTTGATTCGGCAATTGCAAAAAAAGATTTTCTATCATTTCCTTCAACTCTTACAGATAAAAGAATTTTTTTATTGAATAATATTGCTCCGGAATTAAATGTTGCATTAACTCCAATTCGTTCCATTAGAAATGGATTTGTTTTAAAATCTAAATCATATTTCCAAAATGGAGGAATGTGCTGGGCAGTTAAAATAGGATTTTTGTAACGATCAAAAATTCCGTTACCTTTTTTAATTTTTGTATTTTTTTGTTTTACAAAACTTTTATAATCTTTGAAAAGAATGTTTACTTTTTTATCAAACTGCAATTTGTTCATTATTCACTTAACCAATTTTTTTATATAGATAAAAATTAAGAATTTTCCCCGTAAGAACTTTCCAATTTATCCCACCAATTAAATTTTAATATTGTTGAAGTTATTACCAAAACAATTATTGAAATAATTAAAGATTCAAATTCTCTAATTACTAAAAATATTGGAAATGCCATAAGCGAAATTTGCCAAACAATTCCAATAACAATATTAATCATATCCTTTCTGAAATTTTTATTTGGTTCAAAATTTGGTTCACCCAATTTTACTTTATCAAGAATTGGATTCCAAAAACCCCAAGGTTTTACTTGCTTGTAAAACTTAATTAATACTTCATCATTTTCCGGTTTTGTTTTTATTGTTGCAATTATACATGCAAAAATTGAAACTATGAAAATTATCGGGAATGAATTCATACTTGGATTATTTTGTAACGGGAAATTATCAAGCCAAGGAATTAAATTTAAATTTTCTAACAAAGTTAAAATTAGTGAAGTAATAATTCCCGAAAACATTCCCCAGAAATACCCAAATCCATTAAATCGCCACCAATACCATTTTAAAATATTTGCTGCTGTATAACTTCCCCAAAGCGAAGCAACAATCCATAAAACAATTTGATTTAATGATTCAACAAAAAATCCAATTGTAATTCCAACAATTACAACTGCCGCAGAAGATATATAACTCATTGTTACATACCTTTTTGGTTCTGCATTCGGATTTATATAACGTTTGTAAATATCATTAACAATATAAGCCGGAGCTGCATTAACGGTTGCAGCAAAGTTGCTCATAAAAGCAGCAATGAAGCCGGTCATAAGCAAACCAAGTAAACCAACCGGCACATATTTAGCTAAAACTTCGGGAAGTATTGCTTCAAAATCCGGAGTTGATATTGAACTTTTGTAAAGTGCATCAAAATTTGTAAGTGCAAGAACTGTTAAACCGGTTACTAAAAAATATCTTATTGGATTTAAAACTACGCTTACAAGTGAATTCATTTTTGCTGCTTCAACTGGACTTCTTGTAGAAAGAATTCGTTGCATATCATAATTTGGTGCCGGACCAGCAGCAGCTACAAATATTCCTTTGAACAACATCATTCCAAAAAACAGTCCAAACATTGAGTAACCATCAGTAATTATCCATTGATTAAAGGTTGAAACTTTTGTCGCAACCGAAGAAGTAACTGCTGTCCAATTAAGATTTAAATCTGCGCCAAAAAATATATTACTCCATCCATCAGGAATTACACTTCTAATCATTTCAGGAGATACATTGTACATCGCAATAATTCCAATAGCAATCGATGAAATTGTTAAAATGCCATATTGTATAACTTCTGTAAAAACTACGCTGAACATTCCGCCTTTTACAACATATAATGTTGTTATTGCCATCAAAATTAGTGCATACAAATTTGTGTTTATTTGCGGATATTGTTGAACCCAACTTGGATCGCTAACAAGTGGAGGCAAAAATGCGGCAGCAAATTTTCCAACTCCCTTAAATCCGTACGATAGAAATCCTATTACACTAATAAGTGCAAAAATCACAACAATAATGTGAGAAAGAGTTGCACCTTTTCCATTTCCAAATCTTGTATTTATCCATTCGGCTCCGGTCATAACATTTGATTTTCTTAACCATGGCGATAAATAAACCATCAAAAATATTTGATTAAAAACCGGCCACAACCAAGGAATCCAAATACTCTTTAAGCCATACACAGAAAGCCAATAAACTAAAAGCATTGTTCCGGCAATATCAAACATTCCGGAAGCATCGGAAACTCCAAGAAACCACCACTTAATTGTGTTGCCTCCAAGAAAGTAATTATTAATATTTTTTGATGCTTTTTTGGATAAATACATACCTAAGAAAATTGTTGAGATTAGGTAAGCAATAATAATCGAAAGGTCAATAAAGCTAAGCTGCATCGTCAATTCCATTTGAGGTTTTGAAGAGAAATTTCAAAAATGATGCCACTAATTTATTTAATAAAACTTGAGTTAAGAATAATTTTGAAACTTTTAAATAATAATCAACTTATCATTTTGATAAAATCATATCAATATTGAATAAATCCGGAAGCTCATCTGCAAAAATTATTTTAGGATCATTTTTAAATTCAATAAAATTTTGTGCGCTTGGATGATTCTTGTAAGGTGCATAAAAATGATTAATGTGTGCATTTCTCCAGACCATAACAAATGAAATATTTACACTATCACTTTTAATAACTTTCAATAACTTTTCTGTCCACCATTTTTCATCGGGAATTTTTTCCAATCCGGTTTCAGTTAATGCTGCAATTTTATTTTTATCTTTAGCAATTTTAGAAATTAATTTTAATCTTTCTACCGCAGCATTTAATCCTTCACCAGCTGGTGAAAAATCCCAATAGTTATCCATTCCAATTAAATCAACAAATTCATCACCAGGATATTTTTCTAAAAAATCTACTTCATTGTAGAAATTTCTATCCGGTGAAAAAGCATAAATTACATTTTTTACTTTTTGAATATCTCTTAAATATTTTACCGTAAACTGCCATAACTCAATAAATTCTTCGGGAGTACAAAAATGATCTCCCCACCAAAACCAGCTTCCGTCAAATTCGTGAAACGGTCTAAAAATTATTGGAATTAATTTTCCATCTTTTCCAATCAAATGTTTTAAGAAGTATGAAATTCTATCTAATTCACTTTTATAATTTTCATGATGACTTCCGCCGGGCAGAATATGTTTTACAACAATTGTTGTATCATAAAAACTTCCACCGGTTACTAAATTATTAAGATGCCATGCAAAAATATTTATTAAACCATTATCGTGCGATGCAATAACATGATTTTTAAGCCAATCCGGATTTTCATTTTTTTGATAATTTAGATCGGCAAAATCCCATCCAATTAATCCGGGATAATTTCCGGTTACATCCTTTACATCCGATCTGTTAATTTCATCTCGCCAACCAATTCCGTAAGCAGTTGAATGCTGATGCCCAAAAATTATTTGTGATTTATGATTTTTTTGTAAGTGATAAAAAAGTGCAATTGTTCCAAAAGTTGCATTGGAATCAATAAGTTTTACGCCTAATTTTTCCTGAACTAATTTACTTTCATTCCGATAAGTGCAAGAAGAAAAAATCAATACTACTAAAAGAATAAGATAAAGTTTCAATGTGATCCAAAAATAAATTTTACGTTTGCATATTATTTTTAATTAAAAATATAATTGCAAATTAATTTTATTGTTTCATTTTAAATATCTAACCAGTAATTAAATTTTAATAAATAAATATTACTGGGGTATAACTTACCCAAATTTTCAAAAGCATTATTCACCGATTGATTCCCGGAAAGTAAATAATCATTTCTTTCTTGCGACCAAACAAAATAAATTTGCGAGCCAGCTCGATATTCCCATCTTAGTACCAAATTTGATCTGAATTCAAAAAAGTTGAAATCTGGATTTTCAAAACTGTATTCAACTTGATTTGACGAACAATTAATTACATCATAATTATTTTCATTCGCATTAGTAATTAAATTAGAAATTCTATTATTATAATTTGATGCTTTTGAATTTTCCACAATTTTAAAGTCAGAATATTTTCCAATAGATACAAACGGACTTCCATAATACTGAACTGATAATTCTGAAGTAATATTGTAATCAAATCTAATAGTTGCACCAAAATTTCTCTGATTTATTTCTCCTAAAATATATTTAACATCTTCATTAATTTTTTTGCTTTCAATAAATTGCAATTCATCTCTATTTTTATAAAAATTCAAACTGAAAGAAATTTTCAAAGTATTCATTGGCTGCAAAGTAATTCCTGGCTGTAAATAATAATTTTCGAATCTATTTTCATTTGCTTCTGAATACTGAAAATTTAAATCAGCTATAAATTTTTTTGATGGATCTGTTCTGATAAAGACACTACCACTCCATTCACTCGGTAAAATCATTGCATTACCACCGCGTAAAATACGAGTATCTAATTTTTGCGAAGTAAAACTTAAGGAAGTTAAAGTTGTCCATTTATTCAAGAACTCAAAATATAAACTCAAATCAGCGCCAGAAAAAAGATGATTTAAACCAAAATCCCAATTATTAAATTGATTAAAATTTATTTTATAATTTCTAGAAATTGCATTGGGCTTTACTGAGAAGTATGAAATAGAATTTTTCTCTTTAATTAAATCAACAAGATTTATATAACCCATGTCGTTTAGTTCAAGCCCGGGCGAACGCCAAGACACATCAGCGGAATAACGCCAAAGATCACCGCTTCCTTTTCCAATTTTAAAATACCCGCCATGTCCTGATAAATATTCCGAATTCTCATCAAAATTTAAATGCGATGCATCTGGTCTTTGAAAATAACGAGCCGAAGATTTTTGTAAGTTATTAATAGATGCTTCACTTCCATCCAAATAACTACCAATAAATTTTAGATCAACAAAATATTCCTTGTTATTCCAATATTGCAAAAAATCAATTCCGCCAGTGTAAGAATTTGTATGCAAAATTTCCAAATTATCACTATTAATAAATCTATTTGTGGAAGTCGCAATTCCGCCCAAAACTGTATTTCCAGCGCTATAATCTTTCTGCAAACGAAGTAGCAGATAATTGGTAAGCGGTTCTACATCAACTTTTCTTTCATTTAAATTTTGGGATATTTCGGCTTCTTCTTTTGCCGTTAAACTTTGAAGAACTCCAATTGCCAAGCCATCTGCAGATTTTCCACTCAATTTCAATGAACTTAAAATTGAAGTGTTTTTGGGATATTCTATATATTCATCATTTTGTAAACTTGGGAAATAGGATGGTTTGTGCCCAATTCTTCTGCTATAAAAAAGTGTGCTTCCGTCAAAATTAAAATCAAAAATATTTTTACCTTCTAGAAAAAAAGGCCTTTTTTCATCATAAAAAGTTTCGAAAGCAGTTAAATTAATTACAGATGGATCAGCTTCAACTTGTCCAAAATCTGGATTAATTGTTAAATCCAAAGTATAATTATTTGATAACCCAATCTTAGCATCAAAACCAGCATTGCCTAAAAATTCTCTTCCATTTTTTTTGAATGGATTATTTAAATCTTTTTTAAATGTATTAAGTTCTCCCAATATATAAGGCATCAATTCAATTGGAGGTTTATTTATTAAATTATATAAACCATGAAGCTCACCAAACTGATAAATAATTCCGGCACCTTTTGATGATTGCGGTTCCCAATCACTTTCTTCCTGAAATCGGTCAATCCATCGCCAACAATGCATTCCCCAAATTTGTTCCAGCTCAGTACTAAATCTTAATTGACTGAATGGAATTTCAAATTCTGCAGTCCATGCAGAATCTTCAAAACCAACTTCACCTTTCCATACGGCATTCCAGTTAACATCCCAATTTGTTGGATTGTATAACAATAAATCAATTTTTTGACCTCCAGCAGTTAGATCAAACTCAAATGCTGTTCTGTGGTCATGGTAACTGTCAAAACTAATTCCAACAATATCTCCATGAAATTCATCTCTTCGCCCTGATCTTCTGCTTATTTTACTTGGTTCTTTGTCAAATGCTCTAATTGCAACATAAATACTTTTATCATCGTAAAGAATTTTTATTTGGGTTTCTTGAGAAGGTTGAGCACCTTCATTAGGAATCCATTGAATAAAATTACCAGCCCAATTTCCCCCTTGCCAGCATTCATCATCAAACTTACCATTAATATTGGGTTTTTCTGAAGTTAATCTTTCAGTAATATAGGTTCTTTTTTCATTTGTTGAGGTAAAATATACTGAATCTGAATTGGCATAATATTTTGATGAAAATGAAAAAAACGAAGACAATAATATCCCGAAGTATAGAAGATCTAATTTTATTTTCAAGAATTTACCGTAATTTTTAGATGTGTTTAAATATCTGCTGCAAAAATATTACATAAATAATTTAGAAAGTAGAAAATTGTAATTAATTTTAGTTAAAAGTATACTTCAAAAGACTTCTGAATTATTTTTAATATAATTTAAAAGTTCATCTACTTGAGTAAACGCAATAGCAGTATAAGTATCGGCAGCTCCGTAATAAATCGCAATTCTTCCCGATTCTGCATCATACAAATTTGCACAAGGAAAAACAACATTTGGAACAAAACCGGTAGTTTCATAATTTTTTTCCGGAGTTAACAAATAATCCCGCGTTCTGTAAAGAACTTTACTCGGATTTTCCAAATCAAGTATAACTGCTCCAAAACTGTAAACAAATCCATTGCAAGTTCCAGAAACTCCGTGATAAAATAAGAGCCATCCTTCAGTAGTTTCGATTGGAATTGGTCCAGCTCCAATTTTTGTTCCTTGCCACCAACCTTGTCCGCCTTTCCCCATAACGTGTTTATGATTTCCCCAATAAATTAAATCGGGACTTTCACTTAAATATATATCTCCAAAAGGTGTATGACCTGTATCGCTCGGTCTATTTAATAACATATATTTTCCATTTATTTTTCTCGGGAATAAAACTCCATTTCGATTATACGGTAAAAGTGGATTAGGCATCCGAATAAAAGTTTTAAAATCTGTTGTTCTGCCAAATCCAATTGATGGACCCTTCATATCGTCGCACCAAACTATGTAATATGTTCCATCAATATTTACAACTCTTGGATCATATGCATAACTTGTAGGTTTATGATTTCCATTTTCATCAATCCAATTTATAGGATCCAAATCCAAATTTATTTTTATTCCGTCTTCACTTGTGCCCGCAAATAATGTTGCTCTGCCATTTTTCTGATCAGCTCTAAAAACTCCAGCAAATTTTCCGTTAAAAGGAGTGATTGCGCTATTATATACTCTTGCAGCTTTGGGAATTGGATTCCATTCTACTATTGGATTTCCGCTGAATCGCCAAATAACATCATTACAGTTTTTTGGTTTTTCTTCCCATGGAATATTTGGTAAACTTTTACCCATAATTGTTGAAGCCATTTTTGTCCTTTTATAATTCTATAAAATTTAACTTTCTGCAATTTGTCTTCTATATTTAAGTTCAGTTTCAATTTCATGAACTTTCTTTTCATCTAATGGATAAAATATTAAACTTATAATTGCTAAAACTCCAAACCCAGCGGGAATTAAACTGAACAATAAAACTAATCCATCTAAACTTTCTTGTGATTGAACTTGGTTTGGTTCAAATCCAACTTGAGCCATTAAATTTAGTGCAACAAAGGATCCAATTGCCCAACCAAATTTTTGAGACATTGTTGAAGCGGAAAAAACTAAGCCGGTCGTTCTTCTTCCCCGTTTCCATTCATTATAATCAGCAGTATCAGCATACATAGCCCAAACTAAAACACTCAAGGGTCCACCGGTAAGCGAACCAATTATTTGAAAAAAGAAAATCAATCCTAATTGATCCGGTGCGCAAATATAAAAACCAGCTGTACCAATTACTGCAACAATAAAATAAAGGAAAAATGTGTTTTTCTTTCCCAATTTGTTTGATACAAAACTTACTAATAGAACACCAACAAGAGAAGAAAATTGCCCAACAGTATTAAATGCTGAAGTGATAGCATTAAAATCATAAGATGCTTTACCTAAAAATGGCAAGGAAATTTCCTGAGTTCCAACAAAATATTTAAAGTAGTGAACTGTAACACTGCTTCTTATTGCCACAAAAAGAATAAACATTATTGTAGTAAGTAATAAAATTAACCAGGGACCATTTGTTACCAATTCAAAAAAGTCTTGTTTGATAGAAGACTTTTGCGTTTTGGGCGGAAGAACTCTTTCTTTTGTTCCAAAAAAAGTTATTAGGAAAAATATTACTGCGGCAATTCCATAAATAATAAATGCAGATTGCCATCCCTTCCCTTCATTACCTTTGCCAAGAATTTGTACTAAAGGTAATAAAGTTGCTGAAACTATTATTCCGGCAGCAAATGCAAATAAAAATTTAAAAGATGAAACTGAAGTCCGTTCATTTGAGTTGGGAGTAATTACTCCTAACAAAGCTGTGTAAGGAATATTTATTGATGTGTACAACATCATAATTAAAAAGAAAGTTACGTATGCCCAAACTAATTTTCCGCTTTCATCTAAATCCGGAACGGTAAAAGTAAAAACGCCAGCAATGGCAAAAGGAACGCACATCCATAATAAATATGGGCGGAAATGTCCCCATTTTGTGTTAGTTCTGTCTGAAAGTATTCCCATCATTGGATCATTTATTCCATCCCAGATTCTACTAAATAAAAACATTGAAGCAACAGCTGCAGCGGGAATTAAAAAAACATCTGTATAAAAATATGTTAGGTAAAGCATAAAGGTTTGCCAATAAAGGACAGAAGCCAAATCTCCAAATCCGTATGCAAACTTTTCTTTAAAGCTTAATTTTCCGTTTTCATTCATAATATTTCTGCCATTTTGTTTTTGGAATAATTATTGCAATTCTTATTAAAGAAATTTGGATTTGGATTATACAAAATTCTAATTGAAAATTATTTCAAAATTTATACCATATATTCTTAAATAAAATATTTGAATTTTGGTTTGTCACAAAAACAAAATCTTGATAGAAGAATTTTACAACCATAAAGATACTATTTCCTTTTATTCTTATGATATATAATTATCATTCTGATAAAATTATTTCTTAAAAAATTTATAAAGGTTTAAAATGAAATTTGGATTTTTCGATGACGAAAAAAAAGAATACGTAATAACAAATTACAAAACTCCATATCCATGGATAAATTATTTGGGTAGTGAAAATTTCTTTTCAATAATTTCAAACACTGCCGGCGGTTACAGTTTTTACAAAGATGCTTTGCTTAGAAGAATTACGAGATTCAGATATAATAATGTTCCTATCGATAACGGAGGAAAATATTTTTACATAAATGATTCCGGTGATATTTGGAATCCGGGTTGGAAGCCAATTAAAGCTGATGTTGAGAACTATTCTTGTCGACATGGATTAGGATACACAATTATTAGCGGTACGCGAAATTCAATACAAACTGAAATTTTATTTTTCGTTCCATTGCAAAATAATTGCGAAATTCAAAAAGTTAAAATTTCCAACTTGGGTGAAAAATCAAAATCTTTAAAACTTTTTTCATTCGTAGAATTTGCTTTGTGGAATGCTCAAGATGATCAAACAAATTTTCAAAGAAATTTTTCAACCGGAGAAATTGAAGTTAAAGATTCCGTAATTTATCACAAAACAGAATATAAAGAGCGAAGAAATCACTTTGCATTTTATTCTGTAAATTCCGTGATAAATGGATTTGATACCGATCGCGATTCGTTTATCGGCTTGTACAACGGATTTGATAATCCAGATGTTGTAATTGAAGGAAAATCAAAAAACTCATTTGCACACGGCTGGTCGCCGATTGCTTCTCATCAAATAGAAATAACACTTTCGCCAAATGAAGAAAAAGAATTTATTTTCATACTTGGTTATGTTGAAAATGATGAAGAAAATAAATGGGAATCTAAAGGAATTATAGATAAAGAAAAAGCTGTAAAATTGATAAATGAATTTTCAACTTCGGAATCTGTAAATAATGCTTTTAACGATTTACAAAATTATTGGACTTTCCTTCTTTCAAATTTTCAAATAAAAAGTCACGATGAAAAACTTGATAGAATGGTAAACATTTGGAATCAATATCAATGTATGATAACTTTTAATATGTCGCGAAGTGCATCGTATTTTGAAAGCGGTATTGGTCGCGGAATGGGTTTTAGAGATTCTAATCAAGATTTAATTGGATTTGTTCATCAAATTCCGGAGAAAGCTCGCGAAAGAATTTTAGATATTGCTGCGACTCAATTTGAAGACGGCGGAGCCTATCATCAATATCAACCGTTAACAAAAAAAGGTAACAATGCAATTGGCGGAAATTTTAATGATGATCCGCTTTGGTTAATTCTTTCAACAACAACTTACATAAAAGAAACTGGCGATTGGTCAATTCTTGATGAACAAGTTCCATTTGATAATGATGAAACGAAATCTCAATCTTTATTCGAACATTTGAAAAGATCATTTTATCATGTTGTAAATAATTTGGGACCTCACAAACTTCCTTTAATTGGTAGAGCTGATTGGAATGATTGTTTGAATTTAAATTGCTTTTCTAAAAATCCGGATGAATCATTTCAAACTACAGAAAATAAAAAAGGTGGCGTTGCCGAATCAATATTCATTGCCGGAATGTTTGTTCTTTATGGAAATGAATTTGTTGATCTTTGCAAAAAGTTAGAAAAAATTGATGAAGCAAATAGTGCTTTATTTCATATTGAAGAAATGAAAATTGCGATTGATAAATATGGATGGGATGGGAATTGGTTTTTGCGCGCGTATGATTTTTATGGAGAAAAAATCGGCAGCAATGAAAATGAAGAAGGTAAAATTTTTATTGAGTCTCAGGGAATTTGCACAATGGCAGAGATTGGTGTTGAAGATGGACGTGCTAAACTTGCGCTAGATTCCGTAAATAAATATTTGGATTGCGAATACGGAATTGTTTTGAACAATCCGGCATTTACAAAATATCATATTAACATGGGAGAAATTTCTACATATCCGGCTGGTTATAAAGAAAATGCTGGAATATTTTGTCATAATAATCCTTGGATAATGATTGGAGAAACTATTTTGGGCAATGGCAATAGAGCGTTTGAATATTATAAAAAAATAGCTCCATCATATTTAGAAGGAATAAGTGATTTGCATAAAACTGAGCCTTATGTTTATTCTCAAATGATTGCCGGGAAAGATGCATTTAAACCGGGCGAAGCAAAAAATTCTTGGTTAACCGGAACTGCTTCGTGGAATTATTATGCAGTTACACAATATATTTTGGGAATTCAGCCGCAATATGATGGGTTAAAAATAGAACCTTGCATTCCAAATGATTGGAATGGTTTTAAGATTGTAAGAAAATTTAGAAATGCGATTTACAATTTTGAAATTGTTAATCCAAATCATGTTTCAAAAGGTGTCTTAAAAATTTCGTTGAATGGAAAAATTATTGAAGGAAATTTAATTCCATTTATAGAAAAAGGAAGTGAGAATTTTGTTGAAGTAGAATTAGGTTAGAATTAGAAACATTTAGAATTGGCTTATATAATTTTTCTGATTGTCATTTCCTAATGTTGTTACCGGAAATCTATTTTTTAATATATTAGATTCCGGCTAAAAGCATACCGGAATGACAAGAAATTTGGAATGTCATGTTTTTTTCTGTCATGCTTAAAATGTTTCACCAAGATAGCAACTCTGCTTTTGAGATGACATCTTTATTTCACATATATTTTTAAATTCAAAAGATGTGAACTTTTTAAAAGATCCCATCTTAATCTGGGGAATTACAGATTAAATAAATAATTATTCTAAAATAGTTTTAGCAATTCTAACATTTTTCTATCAAGTTTGTGACCTTTATATCCCTCATACTTTACGTCTGATCTATTACTATTTATAATTCCAAAATCACCTTTTAAATTCCACATTGATTGTCCCCAATTTGCTTCTTTCCATAATGACAAAATATCTTCCATCCATTTAAGACAAATATCATGCGGTGTTTTATTATAACATCCCCATTCTCCAACATGAACTTGAATTCCCTTATCAACAACTGGTTTCCAACTATTTATTAATTTTTCTCTAAGTGCATTTTTATCCCAAAGTTTTCCATCATCTCCTTGTAAAGGCCATGTTGGTTTACTAAAAGTTTCAAATTCATTTTTCGGAACCCAAGTTGCAGTATAATGACTAACACTCATCGGATCATAACCGCGTGTACTTTGTACAATATTTAAATCTTCAATTCCCAAAAGTGGATATCGTCCAATATCTTTTCCATCAACAACAATTAAACGATCCGAATCTTCTTCTCTTATTCCTTTAACTAAAGCACGAACAATTTCTTCGTATCGTTTAACATTTGTATTTCCGGGAGGTTCATTAATTAGATCAAACGTAACTTGTTGATTTGGCAAACCTTTATACCTATTTGCAATAAACATCCAATGGTGCACAACAGCATCTAAAGCTTTTTGCATATTTTCTTTTGTATCTTCAAACAAATCCATTGGTTCTAAATTCCTTCCGTTTATGCAATAACCCGGAACTCTGTGCAAATTTAAATTTATATGAATTTTATATTGTTTCCCAAATTCAATTACTTCGTCAATATCGGTAAATATATCTTCATTAATTTCTAACCAATTTTCCGGTTTCGACCAATTCCAGTATGACATTGGAATTCTTGCAAAATTAAATCCAAGTTCAGCCATAATTTCAAAATCTTCTTCGTCAAATTTTCTTCGTGGACCAACTCCGCCGGTTTTTTGAGTTAAGTTAAATCCTTTATATTTTGAAAAATTCATATTCTCCTCTTTAGATTGAGATTTTGATTCAATCGGAATTCCGCTAAAAGCTGCGAAACCTAATACTGCACTTGTTTTTACGAATTCTCTTCTTTTCATATTTTACTCTAAAATTATTTTTTTCGAAATAAATTTTATCAGTCATCCAACATTTTAATACAATTCATAAGTGCTCTTGAATTATGATAATTAACTTTCCACTCATATGACTTGGGGAAATATATATTATCTGGTGATATATCTAATCCTTCAGCATACCAATCACCATGTTTGTGATCAATTAAATATTTTTCAATATATTCCCATTGTTTCAAAAATAATTCATAATATTTTTTTTTATCAGGAAATAATTTATACATTAATAAAAAAGAATTTAATCCTTCTGCTTGTACCCACCATACTTTTTTCGGATTTATAATTTTAGGTTTATTTTCATTTTTAAAATAATATCCTTCATAATAAAATCCACCGTTGTCATTATCCCACCCATATTTTATAGCATGATCAACCATTTTTTTTGCAACTGATAAAGTTTTTGATTTATCCAAATTTTCCAAAATTTCTTCTGCTTCCAACATTAGATAAGCAGTTTCAACATCATGTCCAAATGATACATGGTCCAAATAGCTATTTGCATTTCTAACATCATCAATTGAATCTCTAAATGAAATTGGATTCCACTTTTCATCAAAGTATAAATTTAAATATCCAGTTTGAGTAACTAATCTATCTCTAATTAAATAAAGCATTTCTTCCAATCTTAATTTTAGCAGATCATTTTTCCAAGCTGAATAAAGCTCTGTTAATGCTTCCAATAAATGAATTGAAGAATTTTGATCTTTCCATTTTGGTTTTACAAAATATTGCAAGTCTTTCTTTTCTGTAAATAATTTTTGTTGTGAACCATCTTGATTTAATAAATCAAAATATCCTTTGTTAATTGGATCATGAGCATATTTCTCAAGCCAATTAAAAGTTTTGATTGCAAAGTTAAGCGCGGAAGTATCTTTGGAAATTTTATAATATGCCGATAAACAATATATTGCAAAAGCATTACTGTATGTGGTTTTGTTATTTCCAATTTGCTGAATTTCATTTCCCTTTTGATCACGGTAAAAATAAAATCCTCCGTACTTTGAATCCCACATTTTATTTTTCAGAAAATCAAATCCATGTTTTGCAATATTTAAATATTTTTCATCATTAAAAAATTGAGCAGCTTTTGATAAAGTCCACAAATGCCGTGTTTGTGAAACCAGCATTTTGTTTTGTTGACCTTCTGCTTTCCACTCAAAATTAAAATCGGTTAAAAATCCTCCGTGCAAAGTATCAATAGTTTTTGGATACCAAGTTTCGAAAATATTTTTTTTCAAAGATTGAAATAATTCATTTGATAATTTTTCATCTTGAGAAAAAATACTTGGTGAAATAATTATAAATAATGAAAGAATATTAAATACTTTTTTCATTACGCAATTTCTATTTATTTAACTCAATCATTTTTTGTTTGAAAAATTTGCCTTGCATTGTTGGTTCAAAATTCCAGCTTTCAATTAACTGCGGTGACCAAAAAGGATCAAAAACCCAAGCAACCCAAGAGATTCCTTTTTTATTAAAATAGTTTACTATTGTTTCACCATATTCTTCATCTTCAACAATTACCGGAATGTGTGCACCAGGACCATTAGCTTTCATAAAACCAAGTTCTGTTGCAATTATTGGATAATGATCGGCGATAAATCCCCAATCTTGTTCCCATTTATCTTCCCAAGGTTTTTCTCTTTTCTGAGGATACGGATGAGTAACATAAGCAACATTTGGATATGCGATCGGTTCATACTTTACATCGGTTAATTCATAAGCCCAATTAAATCCGGCAACTAATGGAATTTTATTTGCATCATGCGCATAAATTATTCCAATAATTTCTTCCATCAATTCTTTATGCTGCTGCCAAGAAATTTTACCCAATGTTCCATTGTAAGTTGTAGGCTCGTTAAATAATTCGTAAAAAGCAACAGTCGGGTTTCCTTTATATTTTGCGGCAATAGTTTTCCAAAACCGAAAAGTTTCAGTTTTTGTTGTATTATACATTGAATGTTGAAAAAGTTCGGTTCTCAAATTTCCAATTGAGTGCCAATCTATAATTACATAAATTCCTAATTCAGATGCCCATTTAATTCCATCATCTAAAAGTTTTAGATAATTTTCTTCACCTCTTTCCCTCCATGCAATTGGGTGAACCGGTAATCTGACTAAATTCACATTCCAATTTTTTAATTCTTCAAATAAATTTTTATTCCACATATTTTCATTTTGTAATTTATCGGGATCAGAAGTTGAAACACCACGAAATATAATTGTATTTCCTTGTTCATTAATAAAGTTTTTACCTTCTACTTTAATTTGAGATATTTGTTTTTCCATTTGTGCGCTTATGTTTGAGTGAAATAATAAAATTGTAATTAGGATTAAAACTATTTTTGTTTTCATATAATTTCCATTATGAATTTTTATTTTAGTAAAATCATTTTTCTTGTTTTAATAAAACTTCCAACTTTGAAAGTATAAAAATAAATTCCACTTGAAAGATTTGATCCATCAAAAGTTATTTCATAGTTTCCTGGTTTTTGCTTTTCATTTATTAAAGTTGTTACTTCTCTTCCCAGAACATCATAAACAATAATTAGTGGAGACGGAATACGTCCCGTCTCTACAATTGATACTGAATAATTTATTTTTGTAGTTGGATTAAATGGATTAGGATAATTTTGTGAAAGATAAAATTTATTTTTAAGTTCAGTTTCATCTTCAATATTTGTAACAATTTCTGCTGGAACTGCAATATAATCTAAATCCATCCATCCCCAAGATGGTTCAATCTCAATTGTATTCTCACCAGAAATTAAATCTACATTAAGAGATTTTTCAAGCCATTTATTTACAACTCCATCAAACATAAGTTCTGTTATTCTATTTCCGTTTACATTTATAAACTGACCTTTTGGTGTATCAAATGAAAGTCTGTAACCAAATTTTATTTCATAATTTCCATTTGTACTTACATTTTTAATTTGCCAAATAATTTTACTTGTGGTTTGGCGCATTTCAGAATATGCTCCACCGCTTGCTGTTGCATCGCTTTTTATAGTTAATCCGGAAGTTGGAATTGTGAAAACTTCTGCTTCTAACCTTGTGAATGGTGGATTACCGAAAATTATTCTAACAATATTTGATTTTCTTTTATGTCCGCTATTATCTGTTGCAAGTACATGAATTTTATAATTTCCAAATTCAGATGGTATCCATGTATATAAAAAAGGTGTTTCTGTTAATTCAGTAATTTTAATTGTATCATTTACAAAAATTTCTACAAGTTGAATATCACCATCTTCATCTGTTGCTTCAATATTAATTTGAACATTTGATGTATCTGAAAAAATTGAATTATCTTCAGGAGAAATTATTGTAACTTTTGGCCAATCACCGCCAATTCCTAAAACATCAACATCAGATTTATAATCATTCCACAAAGATTTTAATCCCAAAAGAATATCATTAGTATGAGTAACCGCATTATCAGTCCACGACCAAGCTAATGCACCAGCATATCCAGATTGAAATAAAACTTTATAAAGATCGGTTTTAAGAATTCCTAGAGTATTTTTCATATGAAATTCTGCAACAACAAGTGGTTTATCTAATTGCCAAAAATTATTTGTATTATGAAAAGGTGAAAGTTTCGTTCCAGCCCAATCATAATAGTGTACAGAATAAAAATCTAAAAAACCTTGTTCATCACCACCAGCAGATATTAATCTTTCATCTGAATAATAATTGTAATTTGCTTTTTGCGAAATCTGTTGAAAGTAATTGAGAACTGCATCGGTAGACAAATTAAACCTATATTTTAAATTTATTTGTTCAGTAATTTCAGATATTTCTGCACCAGAAAATTTTTGTATACTAATGGTTGGAACATCTGTCATAGCTTGAATACTCCAGCATCCATTTGTAACTTTTGCAAGTGTGTCAGTTCTATGAATTGCACCGGCAGTCAAATTTATAAATCTTTGAATATCACTCATTGGAACATGTTCAATATCCGACCATCCGAATTCATTACTCATTCCTTCGGGTTCATTAAAAATTTCCCAAGAAATTATTGCCGGATGTTTTTTTAAAGAATCTACCATGGGAACTAGGGCATTTTTTATATATGAATTTGTAAAAGAAGTGTCTGTAAGAAGCAGCAAATTTCTATTTAAATTTTCAGAATTTAAATTTGAACGTAGCATATCAAAAGACCATAAACATAAAATAATTCCAACTTCTCTCTCCCAAGCCAAATCTAAAACTTTTCTAATATCTTGAATTGTATAAATTCCGGGAGAAATAACTTTATTGGAATTATCAAATTCTGGTGAAACAGTTCCGTTAGTATGCAGCCACCATCTTAAAGAATTTCCACCATTTTCATGAATTTGTAACAGAATTTCTTCAAATTCTTCAAAGTTTGAATTCCCCTTTCCAATATCATTTGCAAAACTTACCCAAGCCAAATTTGTTCCGCTTAAGAATAAATCTTGATCATTATATTCAATTCTATTTTGACTAAATATTGGAAGTGAAAAAATTAAAATAAGTAGAAAAAATATTTTTGTTTTCATGATTTTATTTGGATTGTTTTAGAAATTAATATTCTAATACTATGCCATAATAATATTAGTTAATTTATTCAAAAAATTGGGAAATAAAATTAAAATTGAGTTACAAACTCTTTTGAGGAAAGAATTGAAGAAATTGTTATATCATAGTAATAATAATTTATAAAATTGATAAAACTTTATTTATTAGTTTTAAAAAAAATTACTGTATTAGTTTTAACAAAAGATTATTCAAGAATTATGCAAATCAAAACTTATTTTTGTTTGGAATATTTGTTTTATATACGGAATACAATAAACTAATAATTAAAATTCCAATTATTGTAAGAAGAGAATACTGAATTGGGATTTTTATATAATCAATTATCACCATTTTTATTCCAACAAATATTAAAATAATTGCCAGTCCAACCGATAAATACTTAAATCTTTCAATAATTTTTGCTAATGCAAAGTAAAGCGAACGAAGTCCAAGAATAGCAAAAACGTTACTTGTATAAACAATAAAATGATCTTGAGTTACTGCCAAAATAGCCGGAATACTATCCACTGCGAAAATTAAATCAGTTAATTCAATAAAAATTAAAGTAATAAAAAGTGGTGTTGCAGTTTTTTTATTTTTTTCAGTTATAAAAAATTTTTCACCGTGTAGATTACTGGTTGTTGGAATAAATTTCTTAAAAAGATTTATAATAGGATTTTTATCAGGATCAATTTTTTTATGTTTTTGAACAAGCATTTTAATTCCGGTATAAATTAAAATTGCTCCAAAAATGTAAATTGTCCAATGAAATTTCTCAAGTAATGCAACGCCAGCAAAAATGAAAATTACACGCATTATGAGAGCTCCAATAATTCCCCAAAACAAAACCTTGTGCTGATATTTTGATGGAATTTGGAAAAATGAAAATATTAGGACAAATACAAAAATGTTGTCAACACTAAGTGCTTTTTCGATAATGTAGCCCGTAAAAAACTCAAGAGCTTTAGTTTCACCAAATAAATTATAAATTAAAATGTTAAATAACATCGCCAATAAGATCCAAACGCCGGTCCATATAAGCGCTTCTTTTGTATTAACCTCATGTGTATTTTTATGAAAAACTCCAAGATCAAGAGCTAACATTAAAAGAACAAATAAATTAAAAACAATCCAAAACCAGATATTTATTTCCATAAAAATTCTTTCATTTTTTGTGAATCTATACAATTAAACAAAAAATTAGTTTCAAAAAATTCGATTTTTATTAAAATTTTACTTCGAAAGTCAAAGATTAGATAACATCAATAAAAAATTTTCGGTTGAAATTTTTATAAACTTTAAACTTGATTTCTATGTAAAGTGATTAAAATTGTTTGATTTAGAAATATTGGAGATAAATATGAAAGAAATATTTGTACACCCGTAGGGAGTCGAACCCCAAACCTTCTGATCCGTAGTCAGACGCTCTATCCAATTGAGCTACGGGTGCAAATTTTGTTTTCAAATATACAAAATTATTTTTTACATTTTAAATTGCATATATCAATTTACTTTGGTGTTTTTTCCAATATTTTCCAATATTCATCTGAGTAATTATAAAAAATTTCATCACCTTGTTTAATATTTTTAATTGCAACAATTCGTGCGGTTTTCCATCTTGTTGAAACTACCAATTCCGCATTTGGTTTATTAGAATGATTAATATAACTTACAAAATTTGATCCTTTTCCTTCACCATAAATAAAATAATTTTTTGTAATCTGTAAAATAAATAGTGAAGAAATATATGGTTCTCTGCTTAGTTGTTTTGCATTAAGAATTTTACCGGTGTAAAATCCTATATGCTCACCTTTCTTGATATTTCTTTTGGTAAAAACTCCTAATCCAGCTCCGGAAATTTTTGAAGCTTTTATTTCAAAATTTTCCTCCCAATTTTTTTCATAATATTTCATTTTAACCCACTAAATAAAGTCGGTAAATTTAAGAATTTTTTATGAATCTTTATCTACAAAACTTTTTATTATTATTTCAAATTCTATTAAATATCGGACTTTCTTATTCCTTGGTAAAATAATATATTTGCGTATAAATATTTTATGCGTCCGTAGCTCAACTGGATAGAGCATCTGACTTCGGATCAGAGGGTTGAGGGTTCAAATCCTTCCGGGCGTACAACTCAAACTATTATAAATGTTTTGCTTTTCTCCGAAAACGTATATCGATTTATGTTTGCTGCTTTACAAGAAGCTGAAATTGCCTTCGAAAAAGATGAAGTTCCCATTGGCGCTGTTGTTGTTTTTGAAAATAAAATTATTGGTCGCGGACATAATCAAGTACAAATGCTAAACGATACAACTGCACACGCAGAAATGATTGCAATAACTGCCGCCTCAAATTATCTGAAAGAAAAATATTTAAATAATTGTGATATTTATATAACGGTAGAACCATGCATGATGTGTTCCGGTGCTATTCTTTTATCAAAAATTAGAAATGTTTATTTTGGTGCTTTTGAAAGCAAACTCGGAGCTGCCGGTTCAATCTATAATCTCTTATCAAATAACAAATATAATAGTGATGTTAAAGTCTTTTCCGGAATTTATGCTGAAGAAAGTAAAAATTTGCTGCAATCATTTTTTATAAAAAAGAGAAACGTTAATTAAGAAACTTTTATATAAATAATTTATGTATTACGGAGATAAATAAAAATGAAAATGCTGATTTTTTTCGGAGCACCGGGAGTTGGAAAAGGAACTCAAGCTAAAATTATTTCTTCAAAATTAAGTATTCCGCACATCTCAACCGGAGATATTTTACGAGAAGCAATTTGCAAAGAAAACAAATTAGGTTTGGAAGCAAAAAAATTTACTGATAAAGGTGAACTTGTTCCGGATGAAATTATGGTTGAATTAGTTGAAAATGTGCTGAAAGAAGATAGATGCAAAAATGGATTTATTTTAGATGGATTTCCGAGAACATTACATCAAGCAGAAATTTTGCATCCAATAATTGAAAAAATTACATCAGAAAAAATTCAAATAATTAGTCTTGAGGCTGATGATGAAATTATTATAGATAGACTTACACAAAGACGAACATGCACAGAATGTAAGGGAATTGTTAATCTTAATTTATTAGAAGATGATTTAACTTGTCCATTTTGCGGAAGTAAAAATAGTTTTGTTAAACGGAAAGATGATGAAGCAGAAGTTATTAAGAATCGGCTTCAAATTTTTCATAGTGCAACAAAACCGGTTTTAGATTTTTTTGAAAAATTAGATATTGTAATTAAAGTTGATGGAACAAAATCTGTTGAAGAAATCTCTACTAAAATTTTTGAAGCAATAAATTAATTTTCTGTACTTGCTCTTAATTTTACTTTTACGGCTTTGCCGTCTTCAATCTTAAATATTTTTGCATCGTTTTTTTTCACTAAATCATAATTGTGAGTTGCAAATAAAATTGCAGTTCCTTTATCATTAATATTTTTTAGAATTGCCATTATTTCTTCTGAAGTTTTTGGGTCCAAATTTCCGGTTGGTTCATCAGCTAAAATTAGTTTTGGTTCATTTATTATTGCTCTGGCAATTGCAACTCTTTGTTGCTCTCCACCAGAAAGTTGATTTGGCATATTTTTATATTTATGTTCTAGTCCAACAGCTTTCAGAGCATGCATAATTTTTTCTTTAATCTGTTTTCTCGGAGTTGCAGTTACATGAAGCACAAATGCTAAATTATTATAAACATTTCTATCTTCCAAAAGTTTAAAATCTTGAAAAACTATTCCCAATTTTTTTCTTAAACTTGGTAATTGATTTGATTTAATTGTATCTGAGCTAAATTCACCAACTTGTACATAACCCGATTGGGGTAAAATATCCATATAAACTAATTGTAAAAGTGTAGATTTTCCAACCCCACTTTTACCAATTAAAAATGCAAAATCTTTTTCACTAAGCGATAAATTAAGATTATTAAAAATAGATTGATTTGAATATTTAAATTCTACATTTGTAAATGTGAGCATTATTTTTTCCTTTTTACAATAAACTGAATTCTATCAGATTTCGGCGAACCGTTAATAAAATCAAATGCTTCCAAACATTCAGATACATATAAATTATTTGATTCTATAACATCAAAATAATAATAAAAATCATAAATTTTTTGTTTATGTATTTCAGTAATTTGTGTTCCGTCTTTAAATTGGAAAATAATTTTATTTTCATGCATTAATGTTTTTTCATCGAATGTGCTAATTTGTTCATACTTAATATTTTTATAAACACCTTTTCTATTTAATTTTTTTAGATGTTTTAAACTGTTTTTTTTTAAGCTTACATCAAAAATTAAATTGCCATTTTTTGATAATGAATTTTTTATGTTATGAAAAAAAAGATTTAGTTGATTTTCATCGCAAAGATAATTTATAGAATCAAATGTTGAAAATATAAAATCAAATTTATTTTTAAACGGTAATGAAATCATATTACAGCAAATTTTATTAGTGCAATTGGAATTTTGCTTGAGCATCTGAATTGAAATATCACTTACATAAATTTTTTGAAAATGTGTTTGCAGTTCTTGAGAAAGTTTGCAATTTCCCGATGCTAATTCCAAAGCAATATCCTGCTTGTTTCCAATTGTATTATGAATTTCTTTAATGTATTTTGCCCAAAATTTATAGTCAACCGATTTCATTAAATACGCATAAAGTTCTGAGAAGTGAGTATAAGGTTTTGCAATCATTAAAAAATTGTATTTCTATTTTTCAAAATTATTTCTGCAAACTTAAATGCGGCAAGCATACTTTGAGGATTTGCAATTCCTTTGCCGGCAATATCAAATGCAGTTCCATGATCTGGTGAAGTTCTAACAATTGGTAATCCAGCCGTAAAATTTACTCCGCTGTTAAAATTCATTAATTTGAATGGGATTAAAATTTGATCGTGATATAATCCAATTGTTGCATCAAAATTTTTGTATAAATGATTTCCGAAAAAAGCATCTGGTACAAATGGTCCAAATAAATATTTAGTTTTTTTTATAAGTGGATTTATAATTTCAATTTCCTCTTTTCCAATTTTACCATTTTCACCAGCGTGAGGATTTAATCCCAACATTGCAATTTTTGGATTTTTAATTTTAAAATCTGTTTGCAAACTTTTTTGAATTATTTCCGAAATTTCAGAAAGTTTTTTATTTGTAATTTCTTTCGGAATACTTTTTATTGGGATATGAATTGATGTTAAGCCAGCTTTAATTTTATTGCTGAGAAACATCATTGCGAATTTTTTAACACTAAAAAAATCAGCTAATAATTCTGTATGTCCGGGAAAATTTATTTTTGCTTTGTGTAAAGCTAATTTGGAAATTGGCGCCGTAATTATTGCTTGAATTAAATTTTCTTTTGCAAAATTACATGCAGTTATAATTGAATTGTAACAAACTTTTCCCGAAGTTACTGTAGGTTTGCCTAAATCAGAATTTACATGTCCTAAATCATATATAAGAACTTTGTTTTTATTCAATTCTGAAAAAATATTTTTCGTAATAATAAAATCAAATTTTGCAGGAATATTTTTAAGAGTTTCAATAAAAATATTATGTGGACAAATAAAAATGATTTGCGATTGTTTTCTAGGATTTAATTTGTTGAGAGATTTTATAACAATTTCGGGACCAATACCATTCACATCGCCACAAGTAAATGCAAACTTTCTCATACTTTATTTAACTAAAATAAATTTTCCGGTTCCGGTTGTATCTTTAAAGATGAAATCTCTTCCTAACTTTTCATAATTCCAAACTTCCATTATTTCATTTCTTTCGGAATAATTTCTTTCAATTGAAGTAGGTCTTCCATAAGTTATATAAATTCTTCCACGATCATTTTCTGCACCATCATTGGAATTTAAAGATGAAAAATGTTCAATTGCATAATCTGCGCGCAAATAATATTCATTCATTGCATAATTATATTTTATACCATCGGTGGAAAATTTTGAACTCCAATAATCTTTTAAATTTTGATAATATTTTTCTTCATCCGTAAAAAGTAAGTCTTTTACTACTTCTTCATCTTCAATGTAACTTAAAAGTCTAATAGAATATTCCGGGCTTGCAAGTACTTTTGGTTTATTTATCCAAGTAACTTCTAAAGGAAATTTTTCTTTTTGATTGTTATATGAAATTTCTATTTCTGCCTTTCCTTCATTCAACAATTTTGAAAAATTTGAAATGGAAAAAATATTTTGAGATTTATTTGATTTGTTTTGAGAAACGAAAATTAAATCTTTTTGCTTAATGAATTTTAATTCTCCATCAAAATAAATTTTTGCTGAATCTTTAATTATCTCTTTATCAAATTGAGTGATTATATAATTTATTTTATTTATGGAAGTATCAGTAAAGCTTACAAGCATATCATAGTTATTTGCAGAAAGTGGAATTGAGTTTGAAAAATTTAACAATATATTTTCATTCGAAAATGTTTTATTTTTTTCAATAAAAATCGGATTATGAATTTTCTTTTCATTTAATTTTTCAACATTTATTTTGTATGGCGGAAGATCAATTTGTCCATCAACTCCTTCGATAAGTAAATTAATATTGAGATTATATTTGCCGGGAAGGATTTCAAATTCAATCATATCTTGATAATAGATTGAATTTTTCTTTGTCATTTCATAATCGGAAGTTTGGGCAATTGAAGTTTTTATTTCACGTAAAATAAAAAGTGTGGAATCATAAAATTCAATTGATATAGAAAATTTGGATTCGTAAATATCCTCAACTTTTGTAAATAGCAAAACATTGTAAGGAATTTTATAAGTTAAAAATTCTTTTTGATTTCCATCAACAATTAGTGAATGATGTTCAAGAAATACCGGAATTTTTTTTTCTTTTTCTTGTGAATAAACTGCAAAATTTATAATTAGAAATAAAACAAAAATTCTTGTCTTCAATTTTTTCCTAACTTTTAAGTTCACTAATTGACTTTAATTTCAGTAAAATTAACTATTCATACTTTGCAAAAACTCTTTATTATTTTTTGTACCGCGCATTTTATCTAATAAGAAGTCCATAGCTTCAATAGTATCATAATTACTTAAAAGTTTTCTTAAAATCCATACCTTATTTAATTCCTCTTCGGTCATAAGCAATTCTTCTTTTCTTGTACCGGACTTATTAACATCAAACGCCGGGAAAATTCTTCTATCGGAGAGCGCACGATCAAGTACAATTTCCAAGTTTCCGGTTCCTTTAAATTCTTCAAAAATTACTTCATCCATTCTGCTTCCGGTATCAATTAAAGCAGTTGCAAGAATTGTTAAACTTCCTCCGTCTTCAATATTTCTTGCGGCTCCAAAAAATCTTTTAGGTTTATGCAATGCATTTGAATCAACACCACCGGATAAAATTCTTCCGCTATGAGGTTGAGTTGTATTGTGGGCTCTTGCTAGTCGTGTAATACTATCTAATAAAATTACAACATCATCTCCGGCTTCAACCATTCTCTTAGCTTTTTCAATAACCATGTTTGCTACTTGGACATGTCTTTCCGGCGGTTCATCAAATGTTGAACTTATTACTTCTGCTTGCACCGATCTCTGCATATCCGTAACTTCTTCGGGACGTTCATCTATAAGTAACATAATTAATTTTACTTCGGGATGATTTCTTGTAATTGAGTTTGCAATTTTTTGAAGCAAAACAGTTTTACCAGTTTTTGGAGGAGATACAATTAATCCTCTTTGACCTTTTCCGGTTGGAGCTAATAAATCCATAATTCGCATAGAATATTCACCGGGTGCAGATTCCAATTTTATTCTCTTTGTAGGATAAAGCGGAGTTAAATTATCAAAAAGTGTTCTACCTCTAATTTCCTCCGGATCTTTTCCATTAACAGCTTCAACTCTTAGAAGTGCAAAAAACCTTTCGCCTTCTTTTGGCGGACGAACTTGACCGCTTACATGATCGCCGGTTCTTAAACTGAATCTCTTAATTTGAGACGGCGAAACGTAAATATCATCCGGGGATGGAAGATAATTATAATCTGATGATCTTAAAAATCCATAACCATCAGCTAAAACTTCCAACACACCTTGAGAAAATGTGAGTCCGTCTTTTTTAGTTTGTGCTTCTAAGATTTTAAAAATTAATTCTTGTTTCCTTAAATCATTAACGCCGGTTAAACTGTATTCTTTGGCTATTTGAAGTAAGTCAACAATTTTTTTAGACTTTAAGGTGGAAATATCCATTGGCATAAGAACCTACTAATTTTGTTTTAACATGAAAAATAATTTTTGACAAGATTTATTTTGGGGTTTTTGAAAAAATTTATGAATTATTAAATTATGAATTAACTGAATGGACCAAGAGGTACATTCAAAAATAAAATTTATTCGGTTATAAAGTCAAGTTATTTTTTTAAAAGCTTCAATTTAATTTCACCCAACAAATACATGCTTCCTAAAACAACTAGACAATTATCAGAATTATTCCTTGAATTAAAAAATTTTGCAATAATTTTTTCCGGATATTTGCTAATACTTACATCCATATTTAGTGATTTAGCAATTACGGATAATACATTTGCCTTTTCACCTCGTTCATTATTAACTTCTGTAATAAAAACTTTATCAAAATATGGTTTCAGTTGGGATAGCATTTTTTCATTATCTTTATCATTCAAAGCACCATAAATCAATTTTCGGTTTTTAAAACTCAAAAATTCTTTTTTAAATTGCTTTACGAAAGATTTAACACCTTCTAAATTGTGAGCTGAATCAAAAATTACTTGTGGATTTTCAGAAAATCTTTCATATCTGCATTGTAAACCGGAGTTGATAATAACATTATCGAGACCAATTTGAATTTCTTTAAATTCTAATTTTGGAATTATTTTTTCAAGACTTTTTATTGCTAATCCAGCATTATAATATTGATGCGTTCCGGATAAGTTTTTAATTTCAAATTTAATAAATTCATTTTTCGTTTTTAATGTAAAATGATTTTTGTAAACTTTAATCTCATCTTGAATATCAATCAAAATTGATTTTTTTTCATTTGCAATTTTTGAAATTACATTCTTTGCAGATTTAGGAATTTTTCCTATTACAATTGGAATTCTATTTTTAATTATTCCCGCTTTCTCAAAAGCAATTTTAGAATATGAATTCCCTAAAATATTTGTATGTTCTAAACTTATACTCGTAATTATTGAAATCAGTGGATTGATAACATTTGTTGAATCTAATCTTCCGCCAAGTCCGGTTTCAATTACTGCAAAATCAACTTTTTGTTTAGCGAAATATTGAAATGCTAAAGCCGTTGTAATTTCAAAAAATGTAGGTTGCTCTTTATCAATAAATTTTTTATTTGCATTAAGGAATTTTAAAATTTCACTATCACTAATTTCATTTCCATTTATTCTAATTCTTTCATTGAATCTAACAAAATGCGGCGAAGTATACAATCCAACTTTAAAGCCATGTTCTTGTAAAATACTTGCGATAAATGAACATGTACTTCCCTTTCCATTTGATCCGGCAACATGAATAGATTTAAATTCATTTTGGGGATTTCCAATATGATTTAGTAAATGGATTGTTTTTTCCAATCCCAATTTTACATGAAATTGTTTAAGTGAAAAAATTTTTTCTAAAGCTAAATCAATGTTCATTCGAGTATGCGTGAAGAAATTAAATCCGAAATTTTATTTAGTGAAGTTTGTTTGCAGAAATTTATCAACCCATCAATTATTTCAATACTCGCTTTGGGATTTATAAAATTAACAGTTCCCAATTGAACTGCTGAAGCTCCAACAATCATAAATTCAACAACGTCATTCCAATCCATAATTCCGCCAATACCAATAATTGGTATATCAACATTTCTGCTGATCTCCAAAACTTTTGCTAAAGCAACTGGTTTAATTGCCGGTCCAGAAAGTCCACCGGTTATATTTTTTATTTTTGGCTTTCTTGTATAAATATTAAATGATGTTCCCACCAAAGTGTTTATTGCTGAAACTGCATCGCCGTCTTCTTTTTTTACAACTTTTGCAAACTCAAAAATATTTGATGTATTTGGCGAGAGCTTTATAATTAACGGTTTTGAAGTTTTTGCTCTAACTTTTTTAGTAATTTTACCAACCATGTTTATATCATTTCCAAAAATCAATCCGCCTTCTCTAACATTTGGACACGAAACGTTAATTTCAAATCCTTTTATACTTTCTTGCGAATCTAAAATTTCAACGCACTCAACATATTCTTCAATTGAACTTGCTGCAATATTGCATATTAATGTTGAGTTTAATTTTTCTAAAAAAGGAATTTTTGTTTTTATAAATTCTTCAACGCCGACATTTGTCAATCCAATTGCATTCAGCATTCCGGAAGGTGTTTCAGTAATTCGCTGAGGTGGATTTCCCTTACGGGGCTTAAGCGAAATTGATTTTGTAATAATTGCACCGACCTGACTCAAGTCAATAAATTCTGATATTTCATTACCATAGCCAACAGTGCCGGAAGCAAGCATAATTGGATTTTTTAATTTTAGCGAACCAACATTCACAGATAAATCAATTTCGCTCATATCACAATATCTCGAATGTTAAAAATTGGACCATCTTTACAAATCAATTTATATGAATCGGAATTTTTATGTTCAGTTGGGCAACCTTGACAAATTCCAAAACCACATGCCATTGCTGATTCCATCGAAACTTCACATAAAATATTTTTATCACTCAGATATTTTTGTAATGCTCTAAACATGGCATTTGGTCCACAAGCGAAAATTTTTGTTTTTTCGAATTCCAAATTTTTTAATTCTTCATCAAGTAAATCAATCACATTTCCCTTAATTCCAATTGTGCCATCTTCTGATGAATACAATACATTTTTCAATCCAAAATTATGTGCTTCAATTTTTGTTCTTACACCAAACAAAACTTTATAATTTTTATTAGGAATTTGTTTAATCATAAATGGAAACGGTGCAATGCCAATTCCGCCGCCGATTAAAATTAAATTCTCAAAATCATCTTGAAGATTAAAACTATTTCCAAGTGGACCAAGTAAATTTATTTTTTCATCAATTTTTTTTTGAGATAAAATTTGTGTCCCTTCGCCAACAATTTTGTACATGAAGAAAATTTTATTTCCTTGAACATCGGAAATACTGAAAGGTCTACGTAAAAGTGGAAAATAATTTTCTGAGACTTGAATATTAAAAAACTGTCCGGGTTTTAAATCATCAACTTTTTGATTTGATTCAACTCCAATCACAAAAGTGTTTTCCGCAATTTTTATATTTGAATAAATTTTAAAATCTTCTATAAACACAAGTTTCTCATCTTAAAATTATTTTGAATATTTATTCTCAACATCTGTAATTTTATTTAATCTTTTTTGATGACGTTCGCCCAAAAAATTACTTGAAAACCAAGTATTTAAAATTGATTTAATTGTTTCCTCGCCTAATGTTTTTGCACCTAAAACAAGTATATTAGAATTATTGTGTTCTCTTGAACTTTTCGCAGAAAATTCATTGTAACAAGTTGCTGCTCTAATTCCGGGAATTTTATTTGCCGTAATTGCTGAAGGAATTCCGGTTGCATCAATTAAAATTCCAAAATCAACATTTCCTTTTTTTATTTCTTCGGCAACCTTTATTGCAAAATCCGGATAATCGCAAGAGTTTTCATCATTTGTTCCAACATCAATAATTTCATATCCATCTTTGCTTAATATTGAAATTAAAGTTTGTTTAGTTTTAAACCCGGTGTGATCACATCCAATTGCCAATTTAACTTTACAATCTTTTTTTTGTGAGGAATCTGCGATTGATTTACTAAAATCAATTTTTATTAGTTCAATAGAATTTTCTTTTATTTTATCTTTTGCAGCCGGAGTAAAAATTTCATTACCGGAAACTTCTAATTTGAATTTACCTTTTCGTAAAAGATTAATAATTTCAATTTCGGTAATTAATTTTTATTCATTTTTACAAAAGATTATCTTTGTTATTCATTTTCAGATAATCTACAACATGTTTTACATCTTGAGCGTTATCTCTATTACAAATTAAAAGCGCATCATCAGTTTCAATAACAATAATATTTTCTAACCCAACAATTGCAGTAAATTTTTTGGGATTAAAAACATAACTTCCGAAAGAATTTTCTGCATAAAAATCTCCAATTTTCGCATTTCCATTTTCATCTTTTTCAGAAAGCTGATAAACCTCTTCCCAGCTTCCAACATCGCTCCAATCAAAATTTCCTTTTATCAAAAACACTTTATTGGATTTTTCCATTATTCCATAATCAATAGAAATGCTAGCCAATTGTCCGTAAACTTTTGTTAAAGTTTCATTAAAATTTTCAGCTGAAATAACTTTTTCTAATTCCAATAAACCTTCATAAAGTTCTGGCAAATACAAACTTAGTTCATTTAATATTACTTCAGTTTTCCAAATAAACATTCCGGAATTCCACAAAAAATCTCCGGCTTCAACAAATCTTTTTGCAGTAGATAAATTTGGTTTTTCCGCAAAAGTTTGTACTTTAAAAATTTCTTTATCAACTTGTTTCTCAATTATTTGAATATAACCATAACCAGTTTCGGGTCGTGTTGGTTTTATACCAATTGTAACAAGTCCATCAGATTTATCTGCAAAATTTGCCGCATTTAATAATGTAGATTGAAATCCAGCTTGATCTTGAATTAAATGATCAGCCGGAAGAATAATTGTTATTGCATCTTTTGATTTATTATGAATTAAGATTGATGCAAGTCCAATACAAGCAGCTGTATTTTTTCCAAACGGCTCTGCAATGATATTTTCTTCGGGAATATTTTTGAGTTGGTTTATAATACTATTTTTTTGAATCTGATTTGTGATAATGAAAATATTTTCGTTTTTAATTAATCCTTCTAACCTACTAACCGTATCTTGAATCATTGTATTTTTGCCAAAAATTTGAATTAACTGCTTTGGATTTTCTTGTCTGCTTCTTGGCCAAAATCTTGATCCTACGCCCCCAGCCATAATGACTGCAAATAATTCCATAAAACTATTTCTTCTCCTTTTTAAAGATTTACTTTAAGTTAGATTTCTGTTATCAAAAGATAAGTATTTTAAACTGATTATTGAATTTTTGTGAAGACAAAATCTGGAAAATTTTTATTTTATTCATTTATATAAACTCTTGGAATTCTTTTACTAATTGCACATGTAATTTCATAAGGAATTGTATTTAGAATTTTTGCCCAATCCCAAGCATTAATTTCTAATTTATTGTTTTTACCAAGTATAATTACTTCATCATTTAATTTATTATTTTTATTTAAATTTATGGAAATTCTATCCATAGAAATTCTACCTAATTGAGTTGCAAATTTATTATTACAAATTACCTTAATTTTATTGCTTAAAGCTCTGAATAATCCATCTGCATAACCAATTGGTAAAGTACCGATCAACATTTTTTTATTTGCTTTGAATAATCTTCCATATCCAACAGTTTCACCTTTTTGAATTTCCATTATATTAGAAATTTTGGATTTGACTGACATAACCGGTTTTAAACTAATTGATTCTTTGGTTTCCAATGAAGGATAATAACCGTAAAGTGAAATTCCGGGACGAACTAAATCAAAGTACGAATTAGGCATATCTAAAATAGCACCGCTGTTTGCACAATGAGCAATTCCATAATTTATTTTTTTAATATTTAATTCCTCAATAATTTTAGTAAATCTACTTAATTGCAAATTTGCAAATTCTTTATTTTTTTCATCCGAAGTTGCGAAATGTGTATAAATTCCATCAACAATAACGTTTTTAATTTTTGTTAATGCTAAAATATTTTCAATCGCATTTTCAAATCTAATTCCAAGTCTATTCATTCCGGTATTGATATTTACTTGAATTTTAAGTTTAAAATTCAAATTAATATTTTTCAAATCATTAATTTGTGTTTCTGAAGTAATAGTTGGAATTATTTTTTTATAAAAATTGATATGATGAAAGTTTATTGGAGCAAAACACAAAAATGGTTTCTCTGTAATTTTAGATTTTCTTAATTCAATTCCTTCTTGCAATAATGCTACGCCATAATATTCTGGAGAGAATTTTTCTTTTTCTAAAACTTTAACACATTCAATCATACCATGACCGTAAGCATCTGCCTTAACAACTGCCATAACTTTTGTTTTAGTTTTTCGTCTTATGATATTATAATTGTAAATAAAATTTTTTAGATTTATTTCAGCTATTGTTGAATTCATAATTATATTTCAAAAAATTATTATTAATTTATTTCACTAAACAAAACTGAGGTTAAAATGTTAGTTACAACAACAAATACAATTGAAGGTAAAAAAATAACAAAATATTTGGGATTAGTTTCGGGAGAAGCAATTCTTGGGGCAAATATTTTTAAAGATTTATTTGCCGGAATTAGAGATATAATCGGTGGAAGATCTGCTGCATATGAAGCCGAATTGAAAAAAGCTAAACAAATTGCAATTCAAGAAATGATGGAACAAACAAAATCATTAGGCGGAAATGCAATTATTGCAGTTGATTTAGATTTTGAAACAATTGCAGCAAATGGAAGTATGTTAATGGTTGCGGCAACCGGAACCGCTGTTTTAATTGAAGGATAATTAATTATTACTCCGATCTGAATTTTCAAATCGGAGTAAATTTTTCTATTGTTTAGAATGCTAATTGCATAACCAATTGGAATACATCATTATCATGTTGAGGATCTTTTGCTTCACCGGTCAGAACATATGCTGCAGTAATTTTTCCAGCATTCCATTTCGTTGGAAATAAAGAATAAGTTGCACCAATTGTTAAAAAGTTTCTTTCGTTTTCGTCTAAATCGGTATTAGCATCATAAATTTCGTATCTTGCAATTGCTTCAACACAATCCATAATTTTATATCCACCTAGTAAATAATAACCCATTGAGGCTATATCATTACTGCCAAAAGGTTTTGACCATCCAATTATTTCAGCTTTAACTTTAAATTTTCCAGGATCATAATATGCATATGCATTATATGCGCTATATTCATTAACTTCTTTATTACCCATTCCATAATAACCACCGACCTCTAATCCTTTTAAAAGCTCTGGCTTGTAAACTAACATACCGCTAACAGCAAAACCTCCATTTTGTATTTGTGTTCCTAGAACTTTATTGGTAATATTTACGGCTCCGCTTCCATTATGTAAAGTAATATTTGCTTTTAATTCACCAATATTTGCTGTAAGATCCATTCCATAATCTCTAAAATCAGCTCCTATTGTTTGAACGGCCCATGTATCTGCAGAATAAGCTCTTTCAGTTATATCAATCACACCAGCACCAGTTAACCCAGCTCCTCTTACACCAGCACCAATAAATCTTCCTGCAGTAAGTGAAAACATTTTGTTTAAGGAATATTCAATTTTTGCATCCAAAAGTTTGAAACTTGTTAATTCAAGATGAATCGTTCCTTTCATTTTTGAACCAAAATTTGATGTAGCAACAAGTCTTGCTCTTCTTACTCCCCATCCAATTGAATTTGTATCAGCTCCGTTTATTTGTCCGTAACTTGTCCATGCTTGTACTAAACCACTCATTTTTACTGTAAATTCTTGATCTTCTTGTGCAAATAAATTAATCGATGCTGATAAAAATAGAATTATTAAAACTGTATAATTTTTAATAATCTTCATTTCCCCTCCTCTTTTTTCTGTTGTTGTATTTATTATCCTCTTGATTAAATTGCTAGAAATTGTTCCCCAATCCTCCTTTATTTTTTGTAATAATCTTTTTTTATAATCGTATGTTTTAAAAGTTTTATAAACTAATCATTAGTATTTGTAAACACTTCCTCCAATGAATTCTCTTAAGACTGAATCTTTTGGAATTGGTGAATCATCACTTATTTCTACAATTTCTTCCATAAAATTTGCAATTCTTTTTGCTCGAATAAATGCATCTTCTTTAAGCGGATTATCTTTAAATTTTTCTTCCCAATTTTTAAACTGAGTAAAAAGCTTTGATTTATACAAAGATAATTCGTACGGCATTGCACTATTAATTATAAAATCCGCAGAGTTTGCAAAAGGAATAATATTTCTCAATTCACTTGATCTTACATAATGCCAATGTTCCAAAGTCTGCAAAGGATCATAAGCACGATGAACTGAATCACGTAGCATTCTTCTCATCAATCTAATATCTGTCCATTGAATATATTTATTATTTTTATCTTTCATTTGTAGCAAAGGCTCTAGATACAATTTGAACTTAACATCCCCGGAAATTTCTTTGCTGAATGCCGGAAATAATCCATGCAAGCTATCAATTAAAATAATTTCATTTTTCCCAAGTTTCATTGGCGTTTGATTTAAATATCTTTTGCCTAATTTAAAATCATAATATGGAATCATAACTTCTTCACCTTGAGAAAGTTTTAACAGATGATTATTTATTAATTCCAAATCAAGCGCTTGCGGAGTTTCAAAATCATAATCACCAAATTCATCCTTCGGATGATCTTCTAAATCGAAGAAATAATTATCAACATTAACAGTCGCAAATTTTAATCCATTTTTTTTGAGTCGTTCTTCAATTTTAATTGTCGTTGTTGTTTTTCCCGAAGATGATGGTCCGCTTATAAAAACCATTCTTAATTTATCACTTCGTTCTAAAATCATTTCTGCGGCAGTATCTAAATCATCTTCATACGCAGCTTCAGATTCATGAACAATATGCGGAAATTCATTGTTTGATATTCTTGAATTATATTTTTCGATAGTATTTAAATTATGTGTTGAAGCCCAATCTAAAACTCTCCAAATTTTTGCCCAAGGAATATTTTCATCCGGTTTTGATGCAATTTTAGCTTCGGACATTCTACTTTTATTTCTTTCATCACGATACAAAATAAATTCTTTTGCAACTTTTGCATGTCCGTTTTCAATTAGAATTTTTTCAACTGCATCTTGAATTTCTTCAATATGCGGATTATGATTTTCCGGAAATTTATTTTCTAAATATTCAATTACTTTATCAGCTAAAAATTCTGCACGTTCTTTATCTCTTCCGCCAACAGATATTGCGGCTCTATAAATTGCATTAACAATTCTAATTTTTGTGAAAGGTACAATTGCACCACTTCTTTTAATTACATTATTAAATTTTGACATTTAATACTCAAAATAAATTTTTAATCATTGTGTTTAACTTTAAAACCTTTTTGCATCCAGCCTTTTGCTAAAAGTAATCCAATTGGACTTATTATCGCAATTATTCCATAAATAAACCACATGGTTTCTGTATTTAATTCTGAAATTGGTGTATTATCCGGACAATATTTCATAATAAACCAACCGGAATAAAGACTTGTAATTACTTTAGTTAAAAACCATGGAAACTGTCCTATTCCCATATAAATACCAGTCATATTTTTTGGCGCAATTTCTGCAACCCATTGCAAGAATCTTGGTTGCCACATTGCTTCGCCGATTGTCATAATTATTAAATATGCCATAAGTGTTTCAAATGTTGGTCCTAATGCTAATATAAATGTTGGAAATGCCATTACAAATGTTCCAATTATCATCATGGTATACGTATCTTTTTTTGATGTTAAAGCAGTAACCATTGGTGTAAGTATAAAAATTAATATTGGGTTTAGGTTTACAAAAAATTCGAAATTTTCTCCCACAAATCCTTCAAAGGCGCGGCTTGTATAAAGCGGAATTGTAAGCCAATTATGTGCAAATAATGTTTGAACGAAAATTAGAATAAATACAAAGTATAAGAATCTTAAATCTTTTAATGGAAAATTTTTCAAGTAATATATAAACTTTTCTTTACCAGACATTTCTGCCATAGGATTACTTTCTTGTTTTCCATTTTTATCGGATTTTAAATCTACTAATGCTTTTGCCATTGCCTTTTTTGTGATGATAAAATATACTACAGCAATTCCGGCAACAGTTAATATTACATATACCCAAAATACACCTGTAATTTCAAATGCTTTACGAATTGGCGGAGAAATAATTCCGGGTAAAAATCCGCCAAGGTTCATAAGTGCGTAAAGCATTGCATAACCCATTGCTGAAGTTTTTTCATTTGTTAATTGCTTAACACCGGCATAGCAAGCCGGTTGATAAATTCCATAACCTAAAACTATTCCTAAAATTCCCAACATTGCATATATATGTGCGGAATTCCACAATCCCGGAATACCAATTTGAGGTGAAAGTGTTAAAATAATTCTTCCAACTAACATCAACATAAGTGCAATTAATAACGATTTTCTTAAACCGATCCAATCTACCGTTGCACCAAGAAATAACATTGCAATAGTAATTCCGGCGGTTAAAATTCCCACCATTCTTCCAGCATCAATATCATCTAAATTTATATAATCATTAAAAAATATTGCAAGTAAACCAACAACACCAAAATAAGTTAAGCCTTCCAAAACATAAGATAAATTTACTCCAAACAAAGCTTGAGAAGTTTTTGATAAATCAATAAATGGTTGTGTTAATTCCATAATTATATTATTAAAAAATGTTTGTTTTATGTCATCCGATTTTTGAAATTCACCGGAAAAAAATGCGAACAAAAATGCAAGAAGCGGAAAAGCCAATGCTATTAAGATTATTACAAAAGCATTTTCTTCATTTACGAAAAAATAAATTACCGCAATTGGAATTATTGCTGCAAAAGTTGATAGCAAAATTGCATTCAGATTTTTTTGAATTGCTAACCTTGCAGTTCCTAAAACAAAAAAAATGTAAAGAATTACTGAAAGTCCGACAAGTACAACATATAAATCTCTCATACCCCACCCTTAAATTATGTTTACTTCAAACTCAAGATCAATTTGAAATTTATTAAAAACTACCTTCTTTATTTCATCAGCTAAATTTAATATTTCGCTTCCGCTTGCATTTCCGTAATTCACAAGTACCAAAGCTTGTTTTGCATGAACTCCGGCATCATTAATTCTTTTTCCTTTAAATCCACAATTTTCAATTAACCAGCCAGCTGGAATTTTATAATTATTTTCATCAATCTTGTAAAATACTAAATCTGAATTTCCTAAAATTAATTTTTCGAAATGATTTTTTTTAATTGTTGGATTTTTGAAAAAGCTTCCCGCATTACCAATTTCATTTGGATTTGGTAATTTACTTGCGCGAATTTTTCTAACAATTTCACTAATCAATTTTACATCAAGATTTGGATAATTACCTTTTGTAATTTCATCTTGGATTGCTTTATAGGTTGGATTTATTTTAGGAGACAATTTAAGTTTTATTACAACTTTCGTAATTATAAATTTGTTCTTAAATTCTCTTTTAAAAATACTTTCGCGGTAACCAAATTTACACTCACTTTTTACAAATTTTATTTTATCATTTTTGTGTAAATCAATTCCTTCTAAACTTACAAAAACTTCTTCAAACTCAGTTCCGTAAGCACCAATATTTTGAATTGGTGCTGCGCCAACTGTTCCGGGAATCATTGAAAGATTTTCAATTCCACCATAATTTTTATTCACACAATAATTAACTAAATCATCCCAAATTTCACCGCTTCCAACTTCAATAATAATATCGTTTTCAGTTTTAGATATTTCTTTAATTCCTCTTATTCCAGACTGAAAAATTATTCCATTAAAATTTTGTGTAAATAAAATATTGCTTCCACCGCCAAGTATTAAAATATTTTCATCAATAATTTTATTTTCTTTTAAATATTCTTGAATTTCAATTTCACTAAAAAATCTAATTAACTTTTTTGCAGAATATCCAATTCCGAATGTGTTGAAATCTTTTAAAGAGATATTTTCAGAAATTTCCATTGATTAAAAATTTCTCCAATCAATATTATTTATTTCCTTTCCGTTTGATGATAATATAATTGCACCGCTTAAATCAGTACGAAGAATTTGAATTTTCTTTTCATTTAATTTTGCTAAAACTTCTTTTGCCGGATGATTAAATTTATTCATAATTCCGGCGCTAATAATTCCAATTTTGGGATTTACAATTTCTAAAAATTCATCGCTCGAAGAGTGTTTACTTCCATGATGTCCAATTTTTAAAACATCAGATTTTAATTTTGTAGAATAATTATCTATTAGAAAATCTTCCATTCCCAACTCAGCATCACCGACAAATAAAAATGAATTTTCACCATGCTCAATCTTCACAATTCCACTGTTATCATTGCTGCTAAAATTCAATGTATTTAATTTAGTTGTATCATTTAAAAAAGAAATTTTTACTTCGCCAATATTAAAAGTTGTATCTGAATAAAAGAAAGTATTCACATTATTTTTATCAAGAAACTTTTGATAAAGTTCATCCTTAATATTTTTATTTGTTTTCGGTCTATAAAGATTTTCAATCAAATTATTTTGAATTAAAAAAATACTTCCACCAAAATGATCCGAATCCAAATGTGAAATAAATGCAAAATCGATTTTATTAATCCCCAATCTTTTAAGCAAAGGATAAATTATAAATTCTCCACAATCAAAAAATTCGGTCGAATTTCCAGCATCAATTAAAGCGATTTTTTCATTTGGAAATTTAATTAAAAAAGAATCGCCTTGCCCAACATCAATTGTAAAAATTGTTAATTCATATTCCGAAAGAATATTTTTATTATCAAATTTACTAATTATAATTGCAACAATAATTACTGATGTTACTGAAATATACTTTTTAAGTTTAGTTAATTTTTTAAACGTGATGAAAATCAAAATAATAGAAATGTAAAAAATAATTCCATCATAAATTGAAAAGTTAAAAATATTGATATATGAAAAATCTAAATTGGAAAGCAATTTTATAAAATAAAATATTAAAGAAATTAAAAATGAATTTGCCACTGAGAATATTGATGCAAACGATATCGAAATTATACTAAGCAATAATGAAAGTACAGCAACTGCTACGATAATTCCGATCATCGGAATAACAATTAAGTTTGCAAATAATGATATAATTGATAGTTTATTAAAATAGTAAATTGTGAATGGTAAAGTTCCTATTTGTGCTGCCATTGAAACTGAAAAAAACAATAAAATATTTTTTACAATTTTATTTATTCTAAACGTTTTTAATTTTTTAGAAAAAAATGGATAAATAATAAGTATCGATAAAACCGCTGAAAACGAAAGTAAAAAACCCGGATTGAAAAGTTCACTTGGATTTAAAACCAAAATTATAAATGCTGCAATTGCAATTGAATTAAATCCGTTTGTACTTCTTCCGGATAATTTTGAAATGAAAAATAAAATTGCCATAATTGAAGCTCTAAAAACAGAAGGCAAACCACCAGTTAGAATTAAGAATAAAATTATTCCAATGATTGAAAAGTAATATTTGAATTTAATATTAATTCTTCCAGAAAGTAAAAAAATAATAATTGCAATAAATCCAACATGAAGCCCGGAAACAGCAAGAACATGAATTACTCCGGTGTTTGTAAATGCAGTTTTAGTTTCCGTATCAATATCGGATCTATCAGCAAGTAAAATTCCCTTTAGAAAGTATGAATATTCTTCAGAATATAATTCTTTAATTCTACTATCAATTAATTTTCTTACTTCATAAATTAAATTTGTTGCAAAATATTTTCTATCGTCGATAATTTCAAAATCATCATAATTATAACAACTTATTACTCCGGAAATCCCAATATTATTTAAGTATTCTTCATAATTAAACTCACCCGGATTTCTCTGATTTTTGGCTTTTGAAACTGTTCCGATAAATTTTATTTTATTCCCAATTTTTATTTCATCATAAATCTTTTCAACATTTTTTAAAGTATCTTTCCAGAAATTGCATAAAAATTTTTGATTGGAAATTTTTTGATTATTAAATTCTGATATGCTTAATTCAAAAGTGAGTTTCTTTTTCTTAATCAATTCAATATCATCAATTACAGCAACAATTTCTGCATTTGTAATTTTAGGAGATTCAAAAGGATATTTTGCAATTGTAAGTTTTTGAATATAAAGTGAAAAAATTCCCAGAATAATTGAAATAACTAAAATTAAAAATACATTTAATAGTTGATTCAAAATTTTGGGAAATATTATAAAAATGAGAAGTATAATTGCGCTGAAAATAATTGCTGTGAGAATTAAGGTAAAATTAAAATTGCAAATTTCTTGAAGTGTAATTCCTAAACAAAAAACAATTACGATTTTTATTATAGGAAATTTTTCCACTAATAAAGCTCCAGAATTGCATCCCTTATGTGTGATAAATTTGTAATTCTGTTTGATAATCTTTCTGCATATTTTCCGGCAGAAATTGTAAGCGCGGGATTTGTAGTGTGTGATTTTATTGAGATGTCTTCCAAATTTCCATGATCTGAACAAATTAGAATTGTAAAATTATCCGGAACATTTTTAATTACATAATACAAAAATTGATCAAGTACATTTAATCTTTCTTCAATTGTTTCAATATTTCTGCCATGACCAAGATGATCAGTTAAAAAATGTTCAAATAATGTAAAATGATTTTCCGATGCAATTTTAAATAATCTTTTCGCAGCAGTTTCCGGTTTTATAATCGGTAAAGAATATCCAAGTTTATTTACCCAGCCATCATTATCAATTTCTGCACTTAATGCTTCACCTTTTCTTAATTCAGTTGCACCATTTAATGGTACATTGCTTAACAAGCAACTTAGGCTTGTTACACTTAACCTTTTTTTCCCGGATTCTATATATTCAAAAAATACTTTTGGATAAGCATTAACAAAAGTTACTTTCTTCTTTTTCTTTTTGAACTTGGTAAAAATGTTTTGAATTTTAATTATTGGAACCAAACTTGAATGTGGAAAAGGTCCAAAATGATGCCCAACAATTCTTGCAGCATTTACTCCGCAGAAAATTGAAGTTTGTCCGGTTCCGCTTTGAGGTAAATCCGGTATTTCCATTACTGCATCAGTTGGGAAAATAAACCTTCCATCTTTCGAAATTTTTAGTTTATCTAAAGATGGAGTTTCACCAAAAAGTTCTGTAAATGTTTTGAAAGGATATTTGAAGAAAGGATTAATTTCGGGATCAGATTTACCAATCCCAACACCATCAAGAAATATTAAAATCGTTGAATGCAAATTTTAATCTTCTATATAAATTTAATAGTTTAAATTACAAATATAGTTACTTAGATTCAACAAGTACTGTTACTGGACCATCATTAATTATTTTCACTTCCATCATTGCCCCAAAAATTCCCATTTTTATTTTTGAACTGCCGAGAAGTTTTTTCATTTCTAAAATAAATAAATTATATAATTTTTCCGCTATTTCCGGTTTTGCAGCTTTATTAAAACTTGGTCTATTTCCTTTTTTTGTATCTCCATACAAAGTGAATTGAGAAATTATTAGAACTTCTCCATTATTATCTTTTACTGATAAATTCATTTTTTGGTTTTCATCTTCAAATATTCTAAGATTTGCACATTTCTCGGAAATATATAAAACTTCATTTTCAGTATCGTCTTCGCTTATTCCAAGTAAAATTACCATTCCTTGATTAATTTTTTCTAAATAAGAATTTTCTTTAACATAAACATGTCCCTCAGAAACACGCTGAACTAAAGCTCTCAATTTAATTCTCCTACAACAACTCGGTCAATTCCTAAATAATCTTTTGCAATCATAATATTTATAAAATTATTTTCTTTCAATATATTTTTCACTGATTCAGCTTGTGAAATTCCAACTTCATAAAATATTTTTCCTTTTGGCTTGAGCAACAATTTTGCTTTTTGCGAAATCATCTTATAGAAACTTAATCCATCATTAAAATCAGTCAAAGCAATTTTAGGTTCAAACTCTAATAATTCTTTTTCAAGCAAATTGTATTCTCGCAAATTAATATATGGCGGATTTGAAACTATCAAATCATATTGATTTTTTAAATAATTAAAATTTCTAAAATCATTTACAATAAAATTAATTCTATCTTCAACTGAATTTATTTTTGCATTTTGTTTTGCTATCTCAATTGCATCATTGCTTATATCAATAGAATCAATTTCCGAATGTGGAAAATTTTTTGCTAAAGAAATTGGAATATTTCCGCTGCCGGTTCCGATATCGAGAATTTTAGTATTTTTATTTTTTTCAGTTTGTAATAAAACTGTATCAATTAAGATTTCTGTTTCTTGTCGTGGAATTAATACATTTTCATTTACAATAAAGTTCAATCCATAAAATTCTACTTTTCCAATAATGTACTGAAGCGGTTCACGTTTTCCACGCCGTGAAATAAATTCTCTATACTTGTTAATTTCTAGATCTTTTAAAGGTTGGTCATATTTTAGATACAATTCCATGCGGTTACAATTTAATATGTTTGCAAGCAACAATTCGGCATTTAATCTTGGGGATTCAACTCCTTTCGATTTTAAATAATCCGCAGAACGTTCAATTAGTTCAAGAATAGAATACATGAAAAAAATAGAATAATGTTATATTAAACTGTAAAATTTTTTGCAAAAAAAGAAATTAAATAACTTT